>JBNKMF010000017.1:0-45491 GCA_050292965.1 Gammaproteobacteria bacterium
ACCTGCAAGGGCTTTGTAGTCAGGGGCAACCCCGACGTAAATGGTTTGAGTGGCGCTCCCAGTAGGCGTGAAGCCCGTTGTCGGGACAGTGGCGTCGAACATAACAAACTCAACCCCGACGGGACTTCCCCCGTTGGAATTACTGATGTCGCCTGCCGACATCTTATAGGAGGACAACGACGTGACCTGGTTCCAGTTCAGACCGGAGTTTGTGCTTTTCCAAAGTCCTTGTGTGCGCGATGCATAAAACAGCGTCGAGGGTAGATTGGGGTCGACCATCAGCCGCTCGCCGATCCCCCGGCCCAGGTTATTCGCACCGATCTCAAAAGGAAGATCCACGTAGCTCCATGAGTCGCCTTGATCGGACGAGTAATAGAACCGTCCGTTTCCATATGAGACCGATATACTGGTCGTCATATACACCTTGTTTGCATCCGTCGGATCGACAGCCATGCTCTCGGCACCCTGATGGTTAGCATCCTCTGGAGGAAATGCGTCGGCGAGTGGAATCCACTCAGAAATGCTATCGTCCCACCGGTACACGCCATCCATGTCGGTACGGACGTAGCGCAATTTGTTCACGGTCGGGTGATAGATGACACCGGGGGTATATCCGCCACCGCCCATCTTTACATTGGTCCATCCCGTTGAGGGTGGCACAGATGCAGCCAGGTCAACGCTAAAGCTCACGCTACTGGTTGTGCCTGCCACAACATTGTTGGCATCTTTCACAGAGAAAACGACATTCGCTGCTGTGTAGGTGGCAGTAGGTGTTCCTGTCACCTCGCCGGTACTGGGGTCAAGGTTCAATCCCGCAGGCAGTGTTCCTGATGTAATGCTGAAGGTATAAGGCGTTACGCCATCGCTGGGCGTCAAGGGCGAGAAGCTGGGCATCTCCGAGTCAACTGTGAGGTTCTGTGCTGTGGTGGTTGCTGTGGCAGTAATAGGCACAGGTGCCGCTGCGACGCTAAAGCTCACCGTGCTGGTTGTACCGGCCACAACATTGTTGGCATCTTTCACGGAGAACACGACATTTGCCGCTGTATAGGTGGAAGTAGGTGTTCCTGATACGGCACCGGTACTGGCGTTAAGGTTCAATCCCGCAGGTAGTGTTCCTGATGTAATGCTGAAAGTATAAGGCGTTACACCACCGCTGGGGGTCAAGGGCGAGAAGCCGATCATCGCAGCGTCAACCGTGAGGTTCTGTGCTGTGGTGGTTGCCGTAGCAGTAATAGGCACAGGTGCCGCTGCGACGCTAAAGCTCACCGTGCTGGTTATACCGGCCACAACATTGTTGGCATCTTTCACTGAGAACACCACATTTGCCGCTGTGTAGGTGGAAGTAGGTGTTCCTGATACGGCGCCAGTGCTAGCGTTAAGGTTCAATCCCACAGGTAGTGTTCCTGATGTGATGCTAAAGGTATAAGGCGTTACACCACCACTGGGCGTCAAGGGCGAGAAGCCGGTCATCGCCGTGCCAACCGTCAGGTTCTGTGCGGTGGTGGTTGCCGTGGCAGTAATAGGCACAGGTGCCGCTGCGACGCTAAAGCTCACCGTGCTAGTTGTACCGGCCACAACATTGTTGGCATCTTTCACGGAGAACACGACATTTGCCGCTGTGTAGGTGGAAGTAGGTGTTCCTGATACGGCACCGGTACTGGCGTTAAGGTTCAATCCCGCAGGTAGTGTTCCTGATGTGATGCTAAAGGTATAAGGCGTTACACCACCGCTGGGAGTCAAGGGCGAGAAGCCGGTCATCGCCGTGCCAACCGTCAGGTTCTGTGCTGTGATGGTTGCCGTGGCAGTAATAGGAGTAATAGGAGTAATAGGAACTGGTGCCGCAGCTACGCTAAAACTTACGGTACTGGTTGTGCTGGCCATAACATTGTTGGCATCTTTCACAGAGAAGACTACATTCGCTGTTGCATATGGAGCGGTTGGCATCCCATCCACTACGCCGGTGCCGGTGTTAAAGCTTAAACCAGCAGGTAATGTGCCTGAGTAACTGTAGCTATACGGTGTGACGCCACCACTGGGCGTCAAGGGCGAGAAGCTAGCTATCGCCGTGCCAACCGTCAGGTTCTGTTCGGTGGTGGTTGCCGTGGCAGTAATAGGCACTGGTGCCGCTGCGACGCTAAAGCTCACCGTGCTGGTTGTACCGGCCACAACATTGTTGGCATCTTTCACCGAGAAGACTACATTCGCTGCTGTATAGGCTGCAGTAGGTGTTCCTGATATGGTGCCGGTGCTAGAGTTAAGGCTTAATCCCGCAGGTAGTGTTCCTGATGTAATGCTGAAAATATACGGCGTTACGCCTCCACTGGGCGTCAAGGGCGAGAAGCTGGTCATCTCCGCATTAACAGTCAGTTTCTGTGCCGTAGTGTTGGCTATTGCAGAGATTGAGACGCTATCAGACAAACCGTCAGTACCACTAGACGAACTGTCACCTGATCCTGTACCACCGCAGGCAGTCAACAATAATGTGGTTGATAGCATACTTACAAAGAGCACACCAAATAAACTAATACGTCTCATAAACAAGTTTTCCTGGTAAAAAATGCCTCATCAGCCATATCGCACAGGCTGATGTTGTTTGACAAAAACCGGGGGGTAATTCCGGGGGAGGCGCATTGTACTTGAAGTATCCAGCTAACCCAATTTGGTAGCATAGTCCAAATATTAAAAAAAACTGGGGAATTCAAAAAATTTAACTTTTTGATAAAATAAACAAGGATCCATATATAAAAAACTGTAATCAGTGCATTACACCTAAAGCCTGGATAACTCAGGCTTCTATCTAAACTCCTCCTTATTTTCTTGTATTTCCCGCTGTGTTCGGCGTACTTTTTTATGCGGCAAAGAATGGCAATCGGTCAGGATCATGTGCAATCCGGGGGGGAATCACAATTTACTCTAATATTAGAATATTCTGTGATTTAACCGCGAAATGGCGCTTATTTAAGGAATGAAGCGCCGAAGCTGTGTGCTCCAGGGCTCGCCCTACGGAGCTGACTGGCTGATGCGCACTCTGCGTTACTACTTCTTGCCAGAGATACAAAATAAAGAATCAGAAGTACCTTATTATTTTTTATCCCCGTGGCAAACTTTAAGGCTTACTTGTGGCTTCCATTTTGTGCCTTTTCCTTGCCTTCTTCCTCCTCTTCAATCACTTTCAATCTCAACGTATCCGTTACTGCCATTTCCATAGAGGTAGCAGATTTAATATTCGCCTTAACCTGATCAGAAAGATCCGGATATATATTTTTATCGAATTTAAAAGATACATAGACATGGGGATTGAAATGATCCCCAAATTCAAATGTAACACAACGGAAACCCGTATCAAATGTCACATATTTTTTTTTAAATTGATCGTATTGTTTATCGAATATTGGTTCAATTTGTAAAGGTTTACCAACAACAATATTCCTTGCCGAGATGTTTTTCGGTAACAGCTTTACTATTTTTTCTGTTTCATCATATTGAAGTTTTTTTGAAAAAAACATCGCTAGAAATACACTGCCAAAAAATACTACAGTTGATGAATGCCTATCTAAATAAAAAATAGACATCACTTGGTCAAAACTCGCCATCGAGTCACCTGTTAGCACAAGCCCTGCATTAGCGACAGGAATATAAGCAGGCAATGCGACTGCATGAATTGCAGCTAATGCAGGTAAAAATAAAAACACCGAAAACATGATTCGACTTAAGATTGAATAAGGGTGTAAATGTTGTTTTTTTATGCCGGTGGTATTTTCAGCGAAAGGCATTCTTATAAATGATTGCAAGCGATTGACATCATTGAAACTATAATTAAATTCTCTGTCATAGTCGTAGCCGGAAAATACGGTGTGATTGTTATCATCCGCCAGATAGTACATAGCCATATTTTTTGAAGAGTAACCTAAAAAAACCAATGTCTGCCTTTGTCCTAAAAGGCCTAAAAAAATCGTATTGATAAGACTGGTTACAGGTATTGAAAATAGCAGAAATAAAATAGTGAATGCGATCACTCTGGCAAAGGCATCTTCGGTAGTGGAAAAGCTATTTAACCACCATGATGCAAGATCATATAAAGTCAGGTTATAGATATCATTCAGGTAGAAATGCAACCCTACAAAGGGCAGCAACCATATAATGATTTCCTTGATGGATGGTAAAAGAGTTCTCACAGATTATATTTTATTAAAAACATATACTCCGCCACCAACAAACAAAATTACCGAAAGAATGGTTAAAATTATGATCACTACCGATTTTGTCTCAAATTGCTGACCAGCAAAATTATATGTATATTCAATATTAACTCTATAGCGGAAAAGGCCTTTATGATCAGACACACCAGAATCTGGTGAGTCATATTCCTGCACGATGTCGAAACTTTGTATTTATCCGTCTACTTTTTTCCAGTTAGCACTTTTTAGCCACCAGAAAATTGTATTGATTACAAAAATGGGTTTTATAGATGGCAGCCAAAGATATTTGTAAAACTCAGTACTGAGGCTTAGTTCCTGGCCCGGAGCGTAAAACTTGATGACATCACCATAGTTTTCATTCACTAGTTGTACGCTGTCACTGGTAATTGTGTAGTGCGCTCGTGTATGAGAGTCACATTTATCATTGACACCAATTTTGGCTGTCAATAATTCCTGATTCTTTGTATCTGCTTTTGCAGGTGCCGAGTTTTCGACGTGGCAGGAGTGCTACAGGGATGTCGCGTTTACACAAGCAACGGATCTAATCCCTTTTGGCAGATGGTTTTTGCACGGTTTAGAGATTCCATCCTCAGGTCCGCATGCGGCAAATCCATAGCTACTCCCGCGCGCAGACGCTCGATGAACACTCCAGACACATACGACCTCCTGCATCCATGCAGTCGTCGCGATAACATTTTGCTCTTAAGTAAGCGGCTTTCGTATCTGACCCATTAAGCTCAACCCAACGAGTTACGTCAGTATGCCGCTGACGGGGCCATTAGGATCGTATCTGCCGATGACGCCATAAACCCCCATATACTGTGCAACCGTATCCAGCAGCCGGTGATGATTAGGAACATTAAAGATTTTTCCGCGTTTCACCGCAGAGCCACCGCCCGCAAGTATAAAAGCCGCATCGGTTGCAGTATGTGCGCCACCATCACCCATATCGGTGACCTGCACCACCAAAGTAGAATCGATCAACTTACCACCGGCTGGATCATCCTCTTCCTGCAATCGTTTGATCAGATGGGCAACTCGTTCTGTGAAGTAGGCGCGGTAAGCAGCATAGTTATCAAAACTCCCCCCATGAATTGCGGAGTGGTATTGTTCGGAAAATCCGGTCGCAGTAAAATCAGCCGAGTCACTGCCCATTTGCATCGTAACGATTCGGGTGATATTGCATTTAAGCGCCAGGATGGCGTTTTCAGTCTGCAGTGCAAACAGGTTGGTAAATTCACTATCGACCTGTTCGTCAGAGAGGTTGCCCGGATTGTATACGGGATTACTGCAACCCATAGGTACCAGCCCTGTCGCAGCATTATTCAGATCAGCCTGCAGTTTCTCGATTGCAACCTGATGCTGCTCCAGGCGCTGTAATTCATAGCTACCCAGCCTGGTCTTAATTTTTTCCAGAGCGGCGAGATTGAACTCCTGAACCTTCTTATCACGCTTAAGTCCGATCGGGCTGGGATCAACCGCACCACCGAACAGCCTCTCGAAGGCGGCCTGCGGATTATCCTGAAAATCGGTACTCCCGGAAAAAGAGCGTCCAGAAATAGGGTTGAGATTCCGCGTGCGCACACCCAGACGCAGCGAAGCCACCGGAGAGACCGCACCCGCGGTTTCTTCCAAAGCAAGATCGATGCTACCACTCACACCTTCAGCAAATGCGCCGAGAACTCTTTGGGCGCCACTGTGGCCGCCTCCGCCGATAATCTCCACATCTTTTAAGAACACGCACTCATTCTTCACATCCTCTAGTGGCGCCGAACAAACCTTCAACTCCAGGTTTTCGTCAGGCAGGAACGAATTGGACGCGCCATTCGGAGTCCCATCGGGAATATAGACAAAAATGACCTTGCGCAGAGAGTTTTCATTAGCCATTGCCTGGCGCGAGAGCAACAGACCGGCGCCCAGGCTGGATGCTTGTAGCAGCGGTGCGGACAAGCCTATCTTGCCAATAAATTTTAGAAAGTTACGGCGTTGCGGTGATGCGACGTCTTTTGCGTGACTCATAGTGACCTCAGAAAGATGATATTTCGAGTTTTTCCGTTAGCGTGTGACATCTTTGCGATAGCGCACACTGTCCATCGTGCCGAGTGCCCTGAGCAGCTCGAACGGGCTGTTGCCACTGGATTGCATCTGTTCGTCCAGCTTCTGAACCTCGCAGGTATAACTCGCAACCTCGCTATCCGATAGATTGATATCCATCGTCTGGTCCAGGAGTTTGGAGCCGGTACCCATCGCCATGCGGAAGGCGGTATCAACAAAACACTGACGCGTGGCATCCAGGTTGGCGATCTGGTGAGCGAAATCTTTGGCTCCATTGAAGGTAATGGTGTTGCCATCATTAAGGCTGTTGACACCATACATGACACCCTGTGAGTCGATGGTAAGCCCGTTATAGTCCTGAATCTGGGGCAGACCTACCGAATCGAAGTCCTCGAAGCCACCACCCAGCGGATTGATCATCTCTGCATGACAGGTTTGACAGACTCCGGCAGAAGTCTGAAATTCGTATTTTCGCCGTGCTGTGGCAAGACCATTATGCGCTGCCAGATAGGCTTCCCATTCAATAACCGCGTCCTGGCGCAGCTCATCGAAGTCTACATTCAGGGACACGCCGGTTGGGGGTATAGGAACCTCTTGACACAGAAAGCGTCTGCGCAAATAGGTCGCACGAACAATCGGACTGGTATCCTGCTCATGGGCATGAACGGCCAGGAATGCGCCCGAGGTGACCAGGCCTGCACGGCTGGTTACGTCTGAAACCTTCTGCAATTCACTCCCGCTGACATTGCCGATACCGTAGAAGTCGGCGAGTGCTGAGTTGGCGAAGGTGAAGTCGCCATCATACAACGCGCTGAATGGTTCGCCTTCGTCCAGTACCACATGGTTGAACACTTCACGGATTTCCTGCGCCATCGCCTGCCGCACTTCATTGGTGAAGTTGGGATAGAGCGTGGGATCTTTCGCTAGATCCAACACCCGGTCAGTACGCAGCCATTGCGCGGCAAAATCGCCAAAATGTTCACGCGCTCGCGGCGTGTGCAACAAACGCTCAACCTGGGCCGCGATCTGGGACTTCGTCTCCAACTGTTTGTCAGCGGCGGCCTGCAGCAGGATATCGTCCGGTGTGGAGCCAGTGAAGGTAAATGCAAGATAGGAAGCCAGTTGATACGGCGTAAGGACGTAGGCATCGGTGTCAAGATCAACAGTCGGCAGGGTTTGCGTCACCTCTTGAGCCGCAGACAGCTCAAGCTTGCTGATGATCAGATTCTGTCCGCCCTTGTATTCATCAGGCGCATCGATGCGCTTGTTGAACAGTGTGAAATATACGTAGTCTCCCTGGAATGCCGTGGTATGGAACTGATAGGTCTTGCTATACGTGTGGTTAACCAGCACTTTCCCGATCACCTGGTCCTGTGCTTCGATGGTCATCGTTGGCCACAGTTTATTTTCTGGTCCCTGGGTTCCCCTGACGGTAACGGTGATCAGGTCATTCCCGGTAAACCTGGCGTTTTGCCCTTGTTGCCCGAGTCCAAGGGTGTGCGGATTGCTGCTATCGATGAAAGTCTGTACGTTGCCAGCCTGCTCGTACTGAACATCACCGTTGTTAGCATTGATGATATCGGCGACCGACACACCAGTTTCATCTCGATAGAGGAATTGCGGCGAGGTGAACAGGATTTTCAGTGCAAGCGCAAGGCCTTCATGAATATCTCCGCCCGTATATTCATCGGTAAACAATGCTTGAAAGGCTATGAATTCATCCTCGCTAAGCGGACGACGAAAAACCCGGGGGACATAGTTTTCAATAAAGCTGTTAGCACAGGCACCATCTGTTAATTGAGAACAATCGAAAACATCGGCAAAGTTGTTCGAGGAAAGATGCTCAACCACCTTATTAACAACCTGCGCATAGGCCTGTAAAGAGCCGCTTGAAATACTAGTCATCACATTATTGGAAAAGCCGCTGACCATATTATCGACAGGAATGATGTCGTAGGTGTTCTGTCCCAGATCAGCCGGTATATCTACACCAGTTAAATCCTCAATGGAATTGACGAATTCACTACGTGTGAGTACACGGATACTACGCGGGCCATAGGTCAACCCACAGGCAACAGGAGGTGTAGGGTCGCTGGTGGAACCGCCAGATCCCCAGGTCTCGATATAAGCTGCAATATCTGCAGCACAGGTCCCACTGCAACTGACTGTATCGCTGGGGGGCATGGTATCGACGATATACTCAGCCAGCATCTGGCTATTGCCGCCAAAACTCATTTTGCTCGCATCGATGGGTTTCGGGCCGGCGCCTTCAGAACCATGACAACTGGCGCACTGGACATCGTATAAAGCCGCACCATGGCTTGCATCAGCTGTGGTAGTATTGCTGCCATCGCCGGAGGTACTGTCTCCGGTTGTATTATCTCCGGTGGTATTATCTCCGGTGGTATTATCTCCGGAGGTGTTATCTCCGGTGGTGTTATCTCCGGTGGTATTGTCTCCGGTGGTATTGTCTCCGGTGGTATTGTCTCCGGTGGTATTGTCTCCGGTTGTGTTATCTCCGGTGGTATTGTCTCCGGTATTGCTGCCGCCAGTGGATGATCCGTCATTTCCCGTATTTGTACTCGGAGTCTCCTCCGTAGTGGAACTTCCCGAATCAGAATCTCCTGAATTATCTCCGGAGGTTGCAACTGGATCGTTGTTACCGTTCTGTGAGGCTCCACCGGGTCCACAAGCCTGAAGTCCAACCAATAAAGCGACTAAAGTTACCCGTACAAAAAGGTGTCGAATCAAATACATGGTGAAGCACCCAAAAAGGCGCATTATCAATACTATTGCCGTATTATCAACATGCTTGATATGTATATGATAATTATTTCACACCCTGGCGAAATTAATCAGCTGGATTGGTTTCCAATCGGCAAAAAGAAAACCCAGAGATTCTTACGAAAAAAAATCCCGCACCGCAAACAGCGGCGGCGCGGGATATGAGACAAGTATCAAGATAGATCAAAGCGATCAGCATTCATAACTTTGTTCCAGACCGACACGAAATCATTGACGAATTTCTCCTGATTGTCGTCCTGCGCGTAGACTTCAGCATAAGCACGCAAAATGGAGTTGGCCCCGAATACCAGATCGACACGTGTGGCGGTCCACATAACTGCACCACTTTTACGCTCGCGGATTTCGTACAGGTTTTGCACACTCGGTCTCCAGCTGTATTGCATATCCGTCAGGTTAACGAAATAATCGTTGCTTAGCACGCCCACATGATCGGTGAATACGCCATGTCTGGTGGCGGCGTGATTAGTACCGAGGACACGCATACCACCGATCAGTACCGTCATTTCCTGCGCACTGAGGCCCATTAGTTGCGCGCGGTCCAGCAGCATTTCTTCGGCACTGACTGCATAGTCTTTCTTGAGCCAGTTCCTGAAGCCATCATGCAGGGGTTCCAGCACTTTGAACGATTCAATATCGGTCATTTCAGCGCTGGCATCGCCGCGTCCAGGGGAGAATGGAACGCTAATATCAAACCCAGCAGCACTGGCAGCCTGCTCGATGGCGAGATTGCCCGCCAGCACAATCACATCAGCCAGGCTCGCACCCGTTTCAGCGGCAATCGGTTCGAGCACTGCGAGTACCTTTGCCAGACGTTCAGGCTCATTGCCTGCCCAGTCCTTTTGCGGCGCGAGACGGATACGAGCTCCGTTTGCCCCACCACGCCGGTCTGAGGCACGAAACGTCCTCGCACTATCCCACGCGGTTGTCACCATTTCAGTGATGCCAAGCCCACTGGCGGCGATACGATCTTTAACCGCCTGTATATCGTAATCGGTATTTCCGGCAGGTACCGGGTCTTGCCAGATCAGATCTTCCTGCGGCACATCGGGTCCGATGTAACAGGCTTTCGGCCCCATATCACGGTGCGTTAATTTGAACCATGCGCGCGCAAATATCTCCGACAGATACTCGGGGTCCTGGTAGAAGCGCTGGGCGATCTTGCGGTACTCTGGATCCATTTTCAGCGCCATGTCGGCATCGGTCATGATGGGATTCCTGCGTAAGGTCAGATCTTCCACATCTACTGGTCTGTCTTCTTCTGCGATATCAATCGGTTCCCACTGCCAGGCGCCTGCGGGACTTTTTTTCAATTCCCATTCGTAGTTAAGCAACAAATGAAAATAACCGTTATCCCACTGTGTCGGATTGGTTGTCCAGGCGCCTTCGATACCGCTTGATACCGTGTCACGACCAATACCACGGCTGTTTTTATTCTCCCAGCCAAATCCCTGGTTTTCGATATCGGCGGCTTCCGGCTCGGGTCCAATTTTGCTTACGTCACCATTTCCGTGTGCTTTACCGACCGTATGACCGCCAGCGGTCAGGGCAACGGTTTCCTCGTCGTTCATCGCCATACGTGCAAAGGTTTCGCGCACGTCGTGTGCAGTTTTGAGCGGGTCCGGCTTGCCGTCTACACCTTCAGGATTGACATAGATAAGCCCCATCATCACTGCAGCGAGTGGATTTTCCAGGTCGCGCTGGCCGGAATATCGACTGCCCTCGCTCCCCGTGGGTGCGAGCCATTCTTTCTCGGAGCCCCAGTAGATGTCTTTTTCCGGGTGCCAGATATCTTCGCGCCCAAAGCCGAAACCGAAGGTTTTCAGGCCCATGGATTCATACGCGACGGTTCCGGCATAGGCGATTAAATCCGCCCAGCTGAGTCTGTTGCCGTATTTCTTTTTAATCGGCCACAACAGGCGGCGCGCCTTGTCCAGATTGACATTGTCGGGCCAGGAGTTGAGTGGTGCGAAGCGCTGGTTACCGGTACTGGCGCCGCCACGGCCATCCGCAATACGGTAGGAACCGGCGGCATGCCACGACATACGGATCATCAGGCCGCCATAGTGGCCCCAGTCAGCCGGCCACCATTCCTGACTATCGGTCATCAGCGCTAGCAGGTCTTTTTTAAGCGCGTCAAAATCCAGCTTTTTGACCTCTTCCTGATAGTTAAAGCCTTCGCTCATCGGATTGGTCTTTCGATCATGCTGGTGCAGGATGTCTAGATTCAGGGCTTTAGGCCACCATTCCATGTTCGACATACCGCTTTTTGTCGCGCCTCCATGCATTACCGGGCATTTACTGTGTGTCATTTTGCTCTCCTCTTGTGTGATTGACAGGATTCAGTATCAGCTCGAGCAATGTATTCGTAAAATCGTTTATTCTTAGTATTAGTATCGGTAAAACCTATTATTGGTAGTTAGACGAGTAGCGTATTCACAGCTACGAGATGCTGATCGACTTGCTCTGGTGATTAATTGTGTCGAGGATGCTGCGAAAGAAAACCTGGTGCAGAAAGCAATTCTTTCTAATCTTTGAGAATATTATTCTCTGATCCGGGTTTTCCTAATGGAAGAGACTGTGGCTAATATCGTGATAGCAACGGGACCTACCAAACTCACATTTGACTCTTCAACCTGGTAAAATCAGTTGAGCATGAAAAAGATGCCTAACAGGTTGATGTGCATCCTGCATTCGCGATATAACAGCATCCCTGCTGAAAACCTGACTGGTGAAGAGCGTTTTTTGATTTTACCTGGTGCATTAAGACGTTATGTAGAGGCCTTTCATTATTCAACTGAATTTTCCCTGTTTACCATGAGCGATGATAAAAAACTGCTGATCGTGGCTCACCAACCGTCTCCAAACACCCGCACACTGGTTGAGGCAACGCTGCGTGGTGCTCGTACGGAAGAACTGGCTGGTATCAAAGTCAGCTTCATACCACCGCTCGAAGCCAGCGCTGATGACGTGCTATGGGCCGACGCGATCATCCTCGGTACAACAGAAAACTTCGGTTACATGAGCGGAGCATTAAAGGACTTTTTCGACCGGATTTATTATCCCTGCCTGGACAAGACCGATGCCCTGCCTTATGCGTTGTACATTCGCGCCGGTCTCGACGGCACAGGAACCAAACGGGCCGTTGAAAACATATGCAAAGGCCTAAGGTGGAAACCAGTTCAACCTGCAATGATTCTACACGGCAAATATAGTAGTGAGTTCAAGGACCAGTGTCACGATTTGGGATTGCTAATGGCGGTTAGCCTGAATGCAGGGATTATTTAGTATTGCCTGGATAAAACCGTTTAGCACGAATTAACCGGGGTAAGTTGGATTAGCCAGTGGAGATTGGCGCAAAACTCAGTGTCAGTCTCATTGGAGACGGTGTAGCTTGTGTAAATCACCTGAGATGGTATGCCTTTCATGAAGAGGATGATCTGATAAATCAGGTTAAAACGTACCGCCGCCAGCATGGGCATTATCCCGAGGTGATATTAGGTGATCCGGTGTATGGGACACGAGACAACCGCAAGAAGCGCGGCATTCGTTTTGCTGGCACAAGGTAAACGCGCACACCCAGATATTGAACACTTGTCTCCTGAGTTTGCACTTTCATCACACATTACGACAACTTATTTGGATAGGTCGTCCAGTGGCTTGTTACCTGATTCAAGACAGAGGGCCTGAAAATGCGGAATAACAAAAATTTAGCCGGTAAATCAGCATAATGAAGTGATGATGACTGGATTACCAGGCAATTTCAGATGAGATTCTGACGCTTATTCTACTTATACTTCTGCTATTGGAGAGTAAATGAATAGGTCACGCCTTCATATGGGCTTATATCACCAAAAAATGATTTCCGGTTTCCCTTGTGACGAATCCTGTATGTTCCGGCAGTGGCGTCTGCAGTGTCCCATGTGATTGTTACTTTTGAATAAGCACTAAAATCGCGTGCCCAGTTGAAAGTAGTTTCAGGATCCCAGTCTCTTACCACTGGTTCATATTTACCATTAACCAGCTTCTCAACCACAAGGAACGTGTCCTGTATCATGAGATCATTATTGGGATGCGCACCCCAGAAAACTGTACTGACCCTATCGCCAATTTTATAACTCGCATCTGGCTGCTTTTCAACATCGCCGAAATTTTTACCTATTGGCACATCGTCAAATGCTACATATACACTAAAATCCACAGCCCCGGCTGTAATATCTTCCGGTGTTGGCCCCGGTTCAACGGTTGTGCCGTTTGCTATCGCAGCACACAGCTTTGCATATTCCTGCCTGAAAGCAGCAAGTTCATTGGGGCCGAATTGTGTGGAGGCTCCTTCATACCACTGCATGGCGTATTCTTCTCTGGTGGCCATGTATGAGGTATAGGTATTGGCAAGAGCTGCTACTACCGAATAATTAACACCGGTTGATTCGAGTCCTGACATAAGGGTATCTCTTATACGACGTCCTGCCATAGTCGTCACCTCGTTGGGAGATGCTGCAATCGCCAGATTTCCAATCTTCAGTACCTGTAATGGAACGATGTTCGGCGTCATGGTCGATCCGCCGAAATTAAGATGCGCAACACCAGTTGGGATGAGTATTGGTTTTTCTGCATGGCATTCCTGGTAAACAGGATCATTGGTTTCCGGCCATGCAAAAAGGAAAGCTAAATTTAGTATGCCACTCAAGGTAGCGGTGGCCGCATCTTCGTTCCAATTTACGCTGTCAACGGTCGTGCCGTTAGGAAACAATGATGCGGGACTGGGGTTATCAAACGGGCTTCCTGCCGAGAAAGACGCTCCCATGGCTCCGGGACAGGTGGTGGTACCGACAGACTCAACATAGAGCGTTCGCATATCCACCCATTCATGTCTGAAATCAACCGAACCGGATAATTCTTCTGCAGCGCTATTATATAGTTCAACTGCTTTGCTATATTGCTTGTTTACTGCATTTTCAAGGCTCGGGTTTTCCGCTAATGTCACTTCTTTGGGGGCCAGTCCATAGCCTATATTTGGCGTTACGTCACCGGCGTCTGTCTGCGCAAAGGCTGCTACAAATGTTTTGGAAGCTGAATAATCCGTTCCTTTAAGTTTTTCGAACTTATATGCAGCCCAGCCTTTATTGTCTCCGCTGATAAGGTGATTATCTGGTCCAATGCTGTCCGCGTGTACCGCATACCAGTTTAAGGTACCGATCTCTTCGCCATTCAGAGCAACAAATTTTAGAAGCGTCATGATTTGATTGGTATTGCTGCTGTACTGAGCCCTTTCATCTGCAGGATTATTGTTATATGCCTCAATAGCGCGGTTTCCGCCGAGACCTTCTATGGTCCCCTGATTTATTAATATCTTTCCTTCCTGTAAATTATTATGTGCTCTTTTGATGGACTGATAGATGCCGTCAACGATGGCGTTAAAATTCTGCCTTACAAATCCTTTTATTGTGGCGTCATATAAGAAGTGCCCTGAGTAACCTCCAGGGCCATTGTGGGTATGAGTTGCAGAAAGGAGCACGTTATTTACGTTATAGTAGGGTAAAAGATCCGGGTCATTGGCAATTTTTTCGCATACTTTCAGTTTTACCATCTGGAAAAGCATACCAAGATCAGCGCTGACGAAAACAACTCGTTTTGTCCCATCACCCACAATAAACACCCTTGATCTCAATCTTAGATGTATGCCTTCGGTTGTTTGCGTCTCATCGGCATATCCCATCATTACCACCTCGCCAGCGGGGCCAGTTATATCGTATATACCTGAGCCGATTAAATAGGTACTTCCTCCGCCAAACTCAGAGGATAATACTTCTGTGGAGGGATTACTGAGCGACTTTTTTGGCTGTATCAAATCGGATTCGCTAGAGTATCCTGAGAGGGTGTTTGCACTGGTAAGACTGAACCAGAAGAGTGTCGTCAGCCATACGAGCGATGCACTGAAGAACCGAATGAAAACTTGATTGAACATAACATCTCCTCCACAGGTTAAGCAAACCACATATTATGATAGTCTTGACTATCTTATACTTGCCTGTCATTTTTGCAAGAATTGTTTATTATCGTCATATTCGCGAGCGCCTGGGTTTTTCCTCATATCGTTAGAGAATTGCTGATCAAAATGCTTTACGTCAATTGTTTTCAGGGTTTTGTATAAGCCAATCCATCTTTTTTCTGGCTGGTGATGTCTTATCGCCTTCCGAAAAAAATCAGTTAACGCTAAAACTAAAAGATTGGTGACAACGCCTAATGGATATCAGTTGATTCATGCGTTGTTTGAATGTCAAAATTATCTGGAATGATTTGAACAGCTCTTCTGGCCTGAAATGGTGAGTATCATGGATGATACGAATATCCTGTCGCACGTCAGGCTAACCTGGAAGATAAGGCAACCGGCCGATTTTAAAAATACCTTCCCTGGCATTTACCCTTTGGGCCAGCTTCATCATTCAGCTGTTCAAAATGATTCCAGACTATTTTGTGAGAAGGACGTTTCAAATCACATGCCCTGCTGGATGAAAAAGCATTGGCTGCTTGCATGGCCTATGTTGACCTGAATCTCATTCGTTCCCGCATGGCAGAGACAGCTGAAACATCGGATCACACCTCTGTTAAGAAACGCATCAAACACCAATCTCAGACTAGTCCAGTTAACCCAGAAGCAATACGTGCCCCCCTGTGAGTTACTACCATTTGCAGGCTACCCGCGTAACAAAATGCCAAAAGGTCTACCCTTTCGCTACATCGATTACCTTGAGCTGGTAGATTTATTCGCCTCATCCCTGAGGCTCACCCTTAGGGCAGCATAGCTGTGCAAATTTATCCATTAAATTTGTGGACTGGACGTATTCTGCGAGATGATAAAAAGGGATACATTCCTGACCATTTACCAGACATACTGACCCTACTTGATATTGATCCCAGGCACTGGGCTTACCTGAAAAAGGACTTCGAAAGCCCGTTTAAATCACTTGTTGGTAGCTTGTATAAAATCAGCCAAGCCTGTGACCAAATGGTGAAAAACCGGGTACACGGTGTGAGGCGCTGTGCTAAAGTTTTTTCTGACACATGCCACCCTCCCCTGATAATTTTTTCAACCACCAACCTCGTATCACAGGTTACAGGATCATTTTGTTTTGAGAAGCAAGTCAGGAAAAAAATACCCAATAGGGTTAAACAAAACCCTATTTTTGACTTAATACCCTCATCAAGTAACTTAAGCCATAGCTGAATAGCTGAATAGCTGAAGTTTAATTTCATTTCCAATCACTGGGTATCTATAAAAATTGAATTGTTACAATACGAGAACTGACCCCAAATACCCTGGGTTTACCTGATACAAGATTTTGAAAGCCCATTGAAATCACTAGTAGATAGTGCTTTCAAAATCAGACAAGCTTGCGAACAAATGGGAAAGAACTGGGTGCATGGTGTGAAGCGCTCTGCTGAAGTTTTCCCTGACACATCCCCCCCCCTGAAAATTCTTTCAATCACCAACCTTGTATCAAAGGTTGCAGGATCATTTTGTCCTTTAAACTCAGCCGAAGAAAAAATACCCATTAAGCTTAAAATTTTTGACTTAAAACCCCCTTCATTTAACGGAAGCCATAGATGAATAGCTGAAGTTTAATTTCCTTTCCAATCACTGGGTGTCTATAAAGATTGGTCTAGCACGGGTATAGAAGCCTGCACTAATCTCGCTAACTGTTCCAATACGAGAACTGACCCCTAACAGTTCTCTGGGTGTCTATAAATACACCTCTCTAATTGTTACAATGCGAGAACTGCCCCCTAATACCCCCTAGGTGTCTATAAAGATTTCACCACAATTATCTCATTCAGTTCCTTAATTGCCTGCTCCATAAGCTCGATACTTGGTCTTATTCGCTCATCAGTTATTTCTTTTCTATAATTTGGTTCAATAAAAGGTTTTAACAATTTATGATTTAGATTAAATCTAAAATCACCTTCAATTTTTTCCACTAGATTTTTGTATGCTAACACTTCAAAAGGATAAATTGGATAACAGCTAAAGGCATAGAAGACATCTTCTTCAGCTTTAAACTCTGTCTTTTCCGTATGTATCAGATGAAAGTCACATAATTCTATTAATGCATTTTCAGAAAGCTTCTCACCACTGAAATATGGTAAATAAAAGCTATCTTTTCCACCTGAAATACCCCATTTCCCTGCTTCCTCCACCTCGAGAAAATATTCTACAAACCGCAAAAAGTTAGTATCGATTATTTGCTCATAAACATCGCCCTTATCAAGACCATACTCGATGGTTTGTTTTAGGCAATTGAATATCTCTAAACTGCCTAGATAATACGCTGTTAACATGCTCTCCATTGTAAAGGCATAGCTATGACTTACACAATCAAACCCCTTTATTTTAGTTTTCAGCAAACCAATCGTATAAGCCAAGCACACCAAGCGCACTGATTCGTAACATAGCTGATGATTTGGTTTTTCGCTTACATATGCTTCAAGAATACACTTATATTTCGCTCCAGCACTATATATTTCACAATCAGTATCGATATTCAAATTAATGGGGTTTAAGTTACAAAGATCTTCGTAAATAGTGTTTGCCAACTCGTCACTAAAACGATGGGAAATTGTTGACTCTGCATTCTTTTTCAAACCCTTGTAGAATTTATTAAACAGTTTTTCTGACATCTCAAATCATCTATTTTTTTGTTTTCGCTATCCAATCAGTAAATCGAACATCAACCTTTCTATTATTTTCAATATTTTTTGCGTGTATGACAAATCCATCAAAGAAATTTCGGTCACGATTTGTCAATGCCCCTCCAGCACTTTCATTATATTGATCATTAAATAATCTTTGTTCTTTACGAACTCTTCTTGCCAAGTCAATAGTTTCCGTATCTGCACTCTTCCAATTGCGATATGAACTAAGCCCTTCATCTAATTTTCTATTAATATAACTTGTTGGACCTTTTTTCTGTTGTTTAGAAAGTTTTAACCACTTGTTTTGGGTTGAGGCTTTAATTTCGAATCCGATCCACTCTCCTTGATGGGTTTTTGTTAATATATCTACACCCCAACCACTTGGATTTTGATAGGAATGAACCTCATCAAACAATCCAGACAATGAGAAAACCGATCCAACAATTGCTTCTGCCTTTGTGCCAGTCGGTAAATTCAGAGCTTTGTCAGCGATCTTTTTACCACCAGGAACAAACTTAAGCACTTTAAACCACGATGTTAAAGCGCTTTCCCCTTTATTGGCAACCTTAAATCCAATTTTAATAGCCTTTTTCAATGCTGATTGAACCGCTGGATTTCGTACCCCTCCCAACTCATCTGCAACTTTATTGAGTATTGCCGTCGTACCGGCAGCTGCGACACCTCCTGTTATTGTATTTGTATCAGCGCCACTTTCCGTTATCTTTTGCTGCAGATCAATTATGGAAGCAGCAAATTCCATTGACTCAATACTACCTTGAGCCGCACTCACCAGTGAGCCTATTACTGGAAAATCTGCTGCAGCATCAACAAGTTTCAGCATTTGGCGATTTTGATTGACTATAGCATCGCTCGCATCTCTCGCACTAATCACCCCAGACAATCCTATAGCATGATAAGCATCTCTGTAATCTTTGCTAACAAAAAACGGGATATTACTATCAAGTATTTCGTATTCCTGTAATCCTATCCCTCTTATGGCATTATCGCTAATTCCTTCCACATGTTCATTTATAAAATTTTGATATCTTTCTGATATACCCAGATCACCTATTGATATTGTATTTAACCCTAGTGCTGTGAATCCTTCATTCGCTAGTGCTTCGGAATATTTAGCTTTGAAACGTATAATTTTCGACATCTCCTTTCGATTTCCTTTCAAATACTCTATACCCTGTTCCCCAATACTTCTTGTCAACAATTTATATGCTAAAGATTCTGTCCCATTTTCATTATAATCCGCTATGAAAACATCATAATAATTATCATCACTTTCTACTTTGTTTGCTAACTCAGATAAATTATTTGCGTTATCAGCAAACGCCGTATACGTCTCCCTAGCTTTAGCATATTCTTCTGCACTCTCAAAAAGCCCTCTGATATTATCAGTCGAGAATTCAATACCATTAAATTCGATATCAGCAGCTAATCTAGCCGGTGTAAATTGTGTTGTTAACACTCGTTGTAATGAACTGGCCGTAGATGCAAAGCCCAGAACTCCACTATTACCTTTAACAAAAAAACTAAAGTTCTGAGCCCCACTATCGACAACTCCTTTAATAAAGCGGGCCGCATAAATCGCACCTTCATCACCTTTAATAGTGTCTGCAGGATCTATTATGTTAAACAACCTTTCATAGATTTCCTCTATTCCTACACCTATAGCACTGGCACTTGAAATGTCACTATTATTTGAATCGTTTACTAAAGCACTGTTTAAAGTTACATTCGATCCGAGGGTTTGTCCTCTATCTTTACCAATATCTGCTATAAGTACGTCAAGTGTTATACTGCCATTTTCAATTCCTGCACGAAGCTTTTTAACGGATTCTTCCCCATTTTTTTCAGCTATGACATTTACAAGTTCATTAAGAGTATCCTTTTGATAAGCATCAAATGCATCCGGATTGTTTTCGAAGTACATTTTTCTCTGCGCCACCGCTATCCGAGCATTCGCCACATCCAACCCAGTGGCCTTAACAATACTCTGTCCTAGATAATTCCCCAGTTCATTACCCACACTGTTAGAGATCAAGCCAAATGCAAAATCCGGAGTATCACTAAAGCTCCCAATGGCACCACCGGCTAGCGCCTTGAGCGCGGAACGTTGCGCAACACCTTCAAACCCACCTGTTTTGACATTTGCATCGATTACTGTGCCCACTGTGGATGCGATCGCACCCAACCAGTCATCAGTAGTAAGCTCACCTTCACGCACATAGGTTTCCACCAGGCCCAGCCATGGCGTACCGTATTGCAGGAAGGTTGCCTGCAAACCTTCCGCCTGAAAAATGGGGCCAACACTACCATCGAGCTGTGACCCGCTGGGACCAGCAATATAGGCAGCGACGACACTGGTCCAACTGGTGACCTTGCCATCTTTGTCCATGCTCTTAACTGCAGCAGATGCCGCCTGTAAGGCTTTGGAAGATGTCCGGGCGATATCCGCCATAGACTTACTGATGGTCCCTGCTTTAACGGCTTGACCAAGCCCGGTAGCCGCACCCGAAAGTGCACCCGCCAACGCTTCCTGTCCAACCTTACCCCAGTCGAAGCTTTCCTGAAGGCCTAAAGCTATTGCCACGCCCTGAGTTACTATCGACGAGGCGGCACCGAGAATCGCGCCTGCTATTGCATAGCTGGCAACAGTCGCAGCAGCTGTTCCGGCAGCAGCTCCAAATAATGCAGCGCCAATATTAGCCGCCAGCGGCCCAATCACCATCGCTGCCACCACCACTATGGCAATAGTGATGATGATCATAATGAAGCTGGCACATTTACTACTTTTCTGCTTAACGTTTGGCGTGGTATTACCAATGATTTCGGTCTCGCTGTAGACCTTATGCGTCTCGCTGGTGATGCGACCAGATTCAATATGCGTTGGAATTTCTATGCTCTGGCCCGCGACCAGAGTTGCGGTCGGGCTCAGGCCGTTGGCTTCGGCAATGACGAACCACAGGCTGGGGTTGCCAAAATAAATACTGGCCACCTGCTGCAGGGTTTCACCGCCCTGGGCAGTGAAGCTGGAGACGCTTTTGCCTGGCATGTCGCGTCCAAACTGGTCGACCAGATTGTAGCTGGCGGTGCCAATTTCGACATTGCGCAGACCGGCCATGGGCTTGTCCTCAGCCTTACCGACCTGGCCAATGGCATTGCCGTTGGCATAGAAGTAGTCGGCATCCTTTCGAACCGTGCCTCCCTTCGGCGGCGTATAGGCCTTGTGGATTATCTTGCCATCATTGTCATAAACAAAACTTGCTGCTTCTGATCTGTCTTGCTTGGTTCCTCTGTCCTTGACAAAACGCGACATTTTGCCATTGGCATCATAGTTGAAGTAGGTCTGGGTGTGTTTGATCTTACCTCCGCCATCGAGGTGTTCACGACTTTTACGACCATCTGCGTAGTAATCGGTCCAACCGTAGGTATCGCTTTCCCCATCACTGTAATAACGCAGTTCTCGCCCGGTCTTGTCAAAGTAACTTGTGCGTCTGGTGTTTGGTGCCAGCTTATTGTCATCATCGAGCGCGCGCGTGTTGGTTTCATATGCGACGTTATTACTTTGATAAGCCGTGGACTGGCGATAACGGGTATTACCATTATGTTTTTCCTCATAATAGGTGATATTACCGTTACTATCGTACGACCAGGTGGCCTCTACATTGCCCGACGTATTTATTGAACGCTTGAGCAATCCTCTTTCGTTGTATTCGTAGCTATGCGTCGTATTACTCACATAGGTGCCCGTTTTCTGATCACCCAGAGCGTTGGTGACAGTCCAGCTGGCACGACGACCATCGGCGAAATAGCTGTAGCTGTTAGTACGGGACTGGTCGACATTACCGTTACTCTGGTAGAAGGTTTCGTTTGCGCTAGTCAGACGATTGGCATCGTCATACTCATAAACGACTTCACTGAAAACCTGATCTCCACTGCGGTGTAACGCCCCAAGTTCGGCTTCAAAGCCGACCTGACGCAACAGGCCAAGCAGCGCGAGTCGGTTTTCTGGGGCGCGCAAATTACTCCAATAGGAGGTCCTGAGTTTGAGGGAGCTACCATTCAGAATATCCTGAACCCGGTTTTCCTGATAATTGCTGACTACCCTACTCCCATGGTAGAAACCACCATCATCACCGAAATCTAGTTCCACCACACGCTTGCCGAAATAGGTATCGTATTGATCAAGGTTGATTTCAGGGTGATGATCCTTTACCCACTGCCTCAGTTTTTCTCCGTCACTGCCGTAGTAGTCAATACGGAAGTAGTCATAACCGGTATGCTTGAACGGATTGACTGGCTCACCATTAGCAACCGCCACGTAACCATTCTTGATCCTGGAGGTGGTTCCACCTTCACCATCGCTTACAGAGATATGCGACGCTTCGTAGCTAACCTGGGTACGATCATCGGCGATGTCGACAAGAAGATTGTCAACCAACTGGATGAATTCAGTGAATCCGCCCAGTTGACTGTCGAAGTTCATGGTCTGGGTCTGCTTAAGATTACCTGCTGTGTCGTAGAGGTAATGCAGGTTGAGTCCGCTGATACGGTCATACCACAGTACCAGGTCTCCATTGTCAGCATAGCTGTAGACAATGTCTCGATCATTGGCGCCGCCGGTATGCACATACTCACTGCTACGCAGGCCGTCGTCGTTGTAACTGTAGTTTGTCGTTACGCCGGTGGCCTCGTCACGGATCTCAGTCAGCAGGCCGCGTGCGTCATATTGGCGAAATATATTCTTTTTCTGGCTTGCACCCGGTACCGGCTTGTCGCTGTAGCTATGGATTAAGCGGCCCCAGTCATCATATTCATGGAAGGTAGTGACTCCATTCTCGTCGGTTTCCTGTAACAGACGCTCAGCAGGCCCAAAGAGTCTGCTAACCACCCGACCTTCGGCATCGACACTTTTAATCTGGTTGCCGAAGATATCGTATTCCAGGGATTCCGTTGCCACGGTTTGATAACCTGCGCTGTTAACTGATACACGGGTATTGTTGTTGGTATACCGGGTATAGTGATGTATGGTTTGTGAGACCCTGCCAAAGGCATCGAAGACCTGCTCAATGCGGTAGCCGTTGGGGAATATCTGCTCAATGCGATTACCCCGCCCATCGTAGCTAAACTGTTGCGTTCCACCAATGGCATCGGTCAGGGTTACAACCCGGTCCATCTGGTCATACTGTGTCCGGCTTACCACCTGAACACCATCATTGCTCAGATCGCCCTTGATTCGTTGCGCATCGGTCGTACTGGTCTGGCGATCAAAATCATCATAGCCGAACTGGGTCACTTCTGTTGCGCCATTGACTACGAGGTTAATAGCGGTGTTGAAATCACTGGTTTGATTCAGATTGACACCATTCAGGTCGAAGCGTGTATTGTATTGAGCGATCATACGGCCTCGATTGTCATAGGCATTGGCTTGACCATGCCCAAGATGATCGTACTCGGCAGTGACATGACCCAGTTCGTCGAACTGCTTGAAGTTGCCCTTTTCTGTCGTACCCGCTGAGTTGCGATGGAACTCTGCGGTTTGTATACCGACCGCATTGAAGCGGTATTCCATCATAGAGCCATCATCCTGGATATTCCTGATCAAATTACCGGCGTAATCATATACCTTCTGGCTGTCCAGACGTTTTTGCGTTTGAGTAAGAACGCCTTCGTTAAAACTACCTGTGAATACATATTCACTCAGCTCTACTGACTGACCCAGCATCCGCACTTCACGGTTGAGGTTGTCGAACTCACGGTAGCTGTCCACGTTGATGGTTTGATTATGCCCAATACCCTCTAGCCCCCATTCCCAGGAAACCACCTGATTACCAGCAGCATCGACCTTGAAGGTTCTGACTATTCCGTCTTCAGCAGTTTCAGCAATAACGGCATCGAGCGCGTTATAGCTTTTTTCGGTGTAATAGCCGTTTTCTGTACCTGAGGTGACTATGTTAAATAATTGAGTACCTGCAACACTGCTGATAGTTGCAACTTCAGGGTCACTGACCTGTGAAATTTTACCAAAGTAGTTGCCTGTAGTGACGACATCCCCATTGATACTGCCATTTTGCTCTTCAGCCAACACGGTCAGGGAATTGGCATTACTTAAAACGGTGCCACTGTCAGCCTCACTAACACGCAGCCAGTCGACGATGACTTCATTGCCATCGTTGTTGCTGTAGTAGATCTTGAAGTCGTAGTCATCGAGCGAGAGTCCATTCAAGGTGGAACTAAAACTGACCCCATTCTGTGTAAGCGCCTGTTGATTAGTAAATGCAGTTCCACTGCCTGCCGGTCTCCAGGCCAGCATCAGATCACCATTGATGGTGTCGATTTCCTGCTGATCCAGCTCAACCTGAACCACAAATTCGTATTCAGTCAATACGTTATTGTCGAGCACATCATTGCGCTTGATAGAGGTCAGATGTGGAGAGACGGACTGTTCACCGATGAATAGATCATAATTGCTACCTGCCCCTTCTAACGACGCCGAAACATAGCCCTGCTCATCAACCATGTTAAGCGCTTTACCGTCGACGACCAGTAAGCCACCCAGTTGCTCACTGGACGCCAGCTCGGGATTAACCGCAATGGTCAAACCCAAATTACTCGATGGTGTGATGCTAGTGGTCGTGCCATCGCTTTGCAGATCGATCACAAAGCGGTCCAATACAATATTACCTTCATGGTCGGTGCCAACAACCGAAATCTGGTATCGCCCTGCAGGAATTTCTTCACCCTGAGTCTCGCCATCATTCATGGTGAAGGTCACCGTATTACCGCCAGTCAGGTTTTCAAACTGGGACAATTCACCATAAATTGCATCATTATCCAGCGATTCCCACTCAAGCGATAACCCGGCCAAATCGGTTAGTCCGTCAGGCAAGCTAACACTAAATGCCAATTCGTGCATGGTGCCGGTTCCATCATTGACGGTACCAACATGAGCGATATCGGTAGTA
Organism: Gammaproteobacteria bacterium; assembly: GCA_050292965.1. Classification (GTDB taxonomy): domain Bacteria; phylum Pseudomonadota; class Gammaproteobacteria; genus JACNJF01. The sequence continues at coordinate 24,728 of JBNKMF010000017.1, forward strand.
GTCAAATAATGTTCTGCACTGGAAGCAAGGCTAAAGCTGCGGCTGTCATAGGTCTGGCCGTTATAATCCCAGCTGATGCTGTAGTCACCCAATAATGCTGTTGGCACTGCGGCCTGGTAACCATCTGCAGTTGCTGTCATAGCATAAGAATCAATACCCGTATGTAACACCGGACTGATATCAACCCCTTCCGGTATATTGAAGGATGCTGTGATCAACGAATGACTGCCTTGTTGAGTGACACTCAGTTCCGAAATACGTGGCGGAATTTTGAGGCTAAACTCCTCGGAAACACTGCGATTGCCACCGGCATCGACGGATACTACACGAAAATAAACCTGTTCGGTCTGCTTGCCTACATCGACCACGATATCATCGCTGTTGGTCATTCCACTCGCTGTATATCCGTTTAGATCGACAGCCTTTGGATGACTGGTAGTAGACCAGGCTACAAAGCGACGTCCATTGGTTGAAGCATTGGATGAACTACTCGCGTCTTTCCAGGTGATTGTCAAGCTATCTGCCATTGAAGCAGTGATCTCGGAAGCCAGAGGAGTGTTGGGAACAAAGCTGATGTCACCAGTATACTTTTTGACTTCATTGCCGACAGCATCGTACTCGATAACCGAGCCAGTACCATCGGGCGCTTCGGTACGCACCAGGCGGTTCATTGCGTCATAAGCGACATGAGTGGTATAAGCTACGGTTTCATCAGCAGCTTGCGCAGCCATGGATCGGGTCTCATTGCCCACTGCATCATAGTCACGTTTAGTGTCGATATTACCGTCGATCAGGAGGCTAGTTTCCTTGCTGACCTTGTCCAGGGTAGTATATTCAAACCTGGTGATCTGGTCATTTTCGACATCAGCATTGCCAGCAATATGTTGTAACACATCACTCAGAGTCAGGTCGGCAAGGTTTGATGTAATTGGCGTATAATAACGGGCCTGAGTAGTGACGTTGCCATTACCGTCATATTGATAATAATGTACGACTCCGCCCTGGTTGATGAAGGCTCGCATATTATTGCTAGCGTCGTAGAAATAGTATTCGTTCTGCTCAACCTGGCTGCCTGCACCCAGTGTTTTTCGGATCTGGTTGCCCTCAGCATCATACTCAAAAGTGGTTACCGGGCGGGTTCGGGTCGGTGCAATTTCTCCATGGTGCCAGACGCTAATTTCAGGCTGCATTTCTGACAGCATACGGCCTGCAGCATCATACATCCTGTTTACCTGATGATATGGGCCAAGATTCGCCGGTAAATCGAGCTTGTTTTCATTCATCGTCGCCAGATAGGCTGCGTCGATAGCTGTTGTGTAGGTTCGCTGTTCCAGCACGTTATCCTGGTCATCATAGAGCCAGGCAGTGACATATCCTTCAGCATCAACCGATTTGGTGACACGATTTCGGTTATCGTAGTAGTTGAAGGTTCTTGCACCCTTCTGGTCAATAGTCAGGATGATGTTTCCAAAGTCATCGTAGATATTTTCGATTGTCGGACGCAGCGTAGTATCGGTGATGGCTAGAGTGGTTTCATCCCAACTGGATACCGTGATTTCCGGCAAGGTGGTGAGCACCAGACGCCCAGCTCTGTCATAGCTGTATTTGAATTCACGCTTAGTGACAGTAGCGTAATCCGCTGGATCTGGTTGTTGAGGATTACCCTGACCATGAATATTGTTCAACAGGCCTGGAGACATGTAGATAACTTCAGCCCTCTTGTCACCATAAGCGTTATATTCGTAGGTATGTAAAACACCATCAGCCTGCACTTCAGTGGTCATCCGTCCGTTAGCATCGAAGAAACGTGTCGTGCTATTGCCATTGGCATCGATGGTTCGGGTTTCATTACCAAAAGCATCGTACTGGTGTTCGATGACCAGATCGGTTCTGAGCGATTCTTTCCAGTCAAGTCCATCGTATCTGACAACATTCTGCGCAGGCAGATATTCGTAGCGCATGCGATTGTTATCGTCGTAAGCATAGGTAAATTCAATTCCGCGTCTATTGATGTAGGAGGTACGGTTGCCCACGCGGTCATACTCGTATAGCTGACTATTGCCGAGCGCATCAACTTCTGCTTTGAGGCGATTATTCAAATCATATTCATAGCGCGTTTCGGCGTTGTTACCATCAATATAACTGATCAGGTTGCCGACAAGATCATAGGCCTGCTGCTGAACGATGTTGAGGCCGAATTCATCAAATATCTGCCTGGTTTGACGGTTATTCAAATCGTATTCGTAGCGTGTGCTGCGCTTTTTATTCGGATCGATCGAGTCTGCGTTGGCAGTGATGGTTTCGAGTACCTTGTTGTTGGCCGCATCATAACCAAAGGTTGTGACGGCACCGTCAATATCGGTGAATTCCACCAAACGGTTATCAGCGTCGTAACGGTACTCTAGCGTGCGTGGTTCAGCGCTGTTGGCATAGTTTATCTCAGTATATTTGTTGCCTGCGCCGTCGTAGGTGATTTCGGTGCGAGACTCATCTGCCGCAATCGTGACTATGACCCTATTATTACCATCAAATTCATTGATGACCTGGCGGTCGTGTTGCGTATTTGCTGAGAACAGGGCCGATACGATACTGTAATCCTGTTTTTCCGCAGCTGAGAGATTATTAAAAGATTGCGCTATGCTATTGGCATAGGCGTAAAGGTTAGTCTGGTTACCGGCAGAGTCGTATTCAAAAGTGCTCACCAGCCCCAGCGCATCAACTACTGCCAATAGACGGTTACCCTGATCATAGTAATAATAAGCTTTACGACCTTCTGCATCAGTGACCTGGGTTTGGTTACCAACAAGGTCAACACGGTATTCAGTACGATTACCCTCGCCATCGATATCGGCAGTCTTACGATTGAGCAAATCATATTCCATGCCGGTATGGCGTTCGTCCACACTTCCCCAGGCCATCCAGGTATCAGTCAGATTGCCCGCAACATCGTAAGCGTGGCGCGTAACGGTTCCATAGTCATCAGTTTCTGTCGCCAGGTTGTTATTGCCGTCATAGCTGTATAAAGTGGTTATCCAGGCCTGTAACTCACCATCTAATGATTGCAGCACACGCTTTTCAATTAGACGTCCGGCTGCGTCGTAGTCGCTGATTGTGATACCACCTTCCGGTGTACGCACCTCGACTTCCCGACCAGCCGTGTTATATTCGTACTCGGTGGTTCTGGCGATGGTGTTGGCCAACTCGTTGAATGCTTCAGTAAAACGCACCTTATTATCACGCGCATCGTACTGGGACACCGACTCGTTGCCTTCTCCGTCGGTAGTCATGATGACGCGGTCTTTGGCGTCATAGTCAAAATCGCTACTGGAGATATGCTCCAGGGCTGCCAGCGACGCATCGTAATCGGGATCTCCTGGCTGCGGCAGATAGTGGCCATTCTCGACCCGGGTCTGACGATTCAGCTCGTCGTATTTGATCAGTGTGCTGTAGCCCTCTGGATCTGTAATGCGAGTCTGGTTTCCACGCAAGTCGTAGTCATAACGGGTCAGTCGCACATCGCCGCCGAACAATTTACTAGCGATTCCGAGTCCATCATCCCAGCCCTGACTGGAATCAATCAGGTTGCCAAATTCATCGTAGTGGTTGACGGTCTTGACCCCGCCTTCCGACAATGAGACTTCCAGACGACCTAGCATGTCGAAACGGTTTTCCTGAGCCACATTATCGGCACCGATAATCAGGGTCTGGTTACCCAATACATCATAAACATAAGCAGTAAGACCGCCCATTGGATCCTTCACTGAAACAACCCGGTCTGCTAGATCATAAGTGTATCTGGTGAGACGCGCTTCAGTGGCATTGCCCGGTGCCAGTTCCGCAGTCAGCTTGTTGCCGAGCGCATCGTAGGTATATACCGTGAGCACATTTTCACCATCGTAGGCCTCAACAACCCGGTTATCCAGGTCATAGATGAATCGGTTTTCGATAATTTCTTCGCTGCCAAGGACTATACGGGTCAGAGTCTTGTTACCCACCGCATCATAGCCTGTTTCGGTGGTTTCAAGATCGGCGCTATTGCTGCCACGTAATTCGAAACGCAGGCGGTTTTCCAGATCGTACTGGTATTCGGTCTGAAAAAGTTGCTGCCCGTTATAAGGATCAACTATCCAGTTACCGGAGGCATCCTGCTCTCCAGCATATTCGAAACGGAGATTGCCAACTTCATCGTATTGATAAGCCATTACTAACTGGTGATCAATACCGTATACATCGGTGACCCAGTTGTGCTGAGTAACCAGACGGCCTGCTTTGTCGTAGTCGAACTGGACGCTGCGCTCAGCAGCGCTTCCAACGGCGTCACGTTGTTCGATGACTTCTCCGTGCGCATTGTAGATCGACTCGCTACGCACCTCATCGATACTTCCTGCCGCCTCGATAATCGCCGTTTGACGGTCAGCTTTGTCGTACTCGAAGAATGTGTTACGCAATCCCACCTGGGTATTTACATCGAACATCTCAAGGACTTCGATACGGTTATCGCGCGCATCGTAGCGGTAGGCTGTGGTCTGATCGAGCGGATTGGTTTCCTGGATCAGGCGGTCACGTGCATCATAGATGTATTGGGTATGGCGTGTTGTCGCATCAGGCGTGACTAGCGGCGCAACCGAATCATCGGTGACCACCACGGGTTCAGCGAATAGCCATGTATCGGTTACATTACCCAGATCATCGTAATGGTGAGTCGTCAGGTAACCCTGAGGCGAAACACTGTCGGTCATCCGGCCCAGGATATCGAAATACTGATAGGTGGTGGCGTAACGGCTCTCATCAACTGTAGTAGTCGGGTCGTCAAAATCATGCAGTTGGATAATTCTGGTCTGGTTACCCAGCACATCATAAACGTATTCTGTTGTCGCACCCATAGGGGTGGTTTTCAACAACAGACGACTTTCAAGGTCATACTCATAAGTCGTGGTTCTCGCTTCCGGGGTTCCAGCTGCAAGGGTTTCTTCGATCAGGTTGCCCAGGCCGTCATAGACATATTCACTACGAACCTGTTCAGCGTCGATTCTGGCGGTACGGCGATTGTCCAGATCGAATTCATAACGGGTGGTACGCACGTCCAGTGAACCATAGCCCGTTGTTATCGTAGTCTGGTTACCGAGCGCATCATAGGCGTAGAAAGTGGCCTCGTTTTCGCCATTGATTTCAAGAGTTAGCTGCCCCTTGTCATCGTAACGGTACTCGATGACGCGCTCGTCTACACTGCCCAGACCATCGGTACGGTAACGTAACTCGCCAAAAGCGTTGTATTCATACCGGGTTTGTATATCGAAGGGTTGACCATCGCTGATCACTGGCAGGGTTTCCAGAATCACTCGATCCTGATGATCGTATTCAAAGCTTGTAACTCGCTGGTCAGTGCTCAGATAGGCATCGTAGCGTGCAGATACCTGACCATGTGCGTTGATGTCATAGTGGGTGCGAACTTCAGCATCGGTACCCAGCGCGCGAATCTCGTCGGTGATTTGATCAGCATCGGAATAGAGGTATTCAGTCGTGCGTAACTCACCCAGACGTGTACCATTGTTATCGTAGCTAACGCCTTCGAAAACATAGCGGCGGTTGCCGCGCACATCGTAACCATATTCGGTGATAAATCCATCGGCGCGGACTTCCCTTATTACGCGGTCCTGTGCATCGTAGAAATATTCTGTCGGACGAGCCAGGTTATCCATATCCACCTGCGGCAAACCCGCCTGTGGTACTGCTACCCTGTCAGAATACAGCGTCTTGGACGACACACGGTTCAGATCGTCATAGCTTATGACGGTCAGATAGCCTTCGGCGCTGATAGTATGGGTCTGACGACCGAGGATGTCGAAATACTGATGAGTTTCAGCATACTGTCCACTGCTTTCATCAACCAGCTTTCTAACAAGGGTACGATTGTTCAGTACATCGTATTCATATTCGGTGGTCAGAAGTTCTGCACTGGTTTCCCTGATCAGGCGGTTTTCCAGATCATACTCATACTTCGTCTCACGCATCGCTTCGTCCGGGTGGCCGTAGGCTTGCTGCTTGCTGACCAGATTGTCCGCGCCATCATAGACATAACGCGTCTCTACCCCCTCACCATCGATTATTGAGACCATACGATTATCGTTGTCGTAATCCCATCTCTGGCTGCGTGCTTCATTGTAACCGACCGCATAATTTGCTAGCACACGATTTCCAGCGGCGTCGTATTTATAAGTATTGAGTACCCGCTCACTGCCAAGGTACGGCAGGTCTTCTGCTACCATTCGGTTATTGCTGTCGTATTCATAGTAATAAACACTGGCATCTGCAGTACCGAAGGCACGTATCCAGGATGTGCGATTACCGGCACCATCGTAACCATAGGTTTCTATCACCTGCTCGCCATCACCAAACGGCATGCGCTTTTCAACCACGCGGTTATTACCGTCGTAGATAAAATCGGTGACCACCACATCAGCGCTACCGTAAGCATCGTGACGCTGACGCACCTGACCATTGGCATAAAGTTCAAAGTGGGTGGTTTTTGCGACCTCCGTACCTTGTGCCTCAATAATGTCTGTGACTCGGTTGGCTTTGTCGTAAACAGTTGCTGTGGTACGTGCCAACTGGGTATTGGCCGCTTCAGTTGTGCTCACCCGGTTGCCACGTTTGTCATAAACATGAACCGTTTGTATCAACTTCGGACTAATTTCCAGCGTAACCCGGTTGTTATGGTCGTAAGTCATTTGCGTGACCCGAACCTGATCGCCCGCCTTTGGCTGCGGCAACCCACTAACCGGAACTACTACCGGGGAATCGTACTGGCTGCGCTTGAGCATATTGCCCAGCGCGTCATATTCCATAACGGTCAGATAACCTTCGGCGGAGACCATATGGGTCTCACGGTACAGGTCGTCGTAATAGCTGCGGGTTTCCTGCACCCGTGAGCCATCTAACGTCATGTATTGACGCGTCAGGGTACGGTTGCCCACCTTATCGTAGCTATATTCTAAGCGATAACCTTCGCCATCAACTTTGGCTGTAAGCCTGTTTAACAAATCGTATTCAAAATGTTGAACCTGATCCCTGCCTTGCGCATTGGCAACGGGTACAGGTTCCTGTGCCAGTTCGGTATCAGTCATTGGTACTGCTACAGCATCGTAGTACAGGGTCTGCGTCCTGACGTTGCCATTGGCATCATAGGCATAGTGAGTGACATAACCTTCGCCATCCACGGTGTACTTGATCTGGTTGGCCGCATTGTAATAGCTGGTCTGGCGATTACCCTCACCATCTATAACCTGTATACGGTTGCCATTACCATCGTATCTGTACTCGACGACATTGCCTTCCGCATCAGTGATGAACTGGACGCGGTTGTTGGCGTCATAGTCGTACTGGGTCGTATTGTTCGAGGGATCGGTGACAGAGGTGCGGTTATTGGCCTCGTCATAGGTATATTCAGTACGGTTGCCTTCACCGTCGATACGCGCCTTCAGCTTGTCATCAGCGTAGTATTCGAAGCGCTCAATAGCCTGTTCCGGCAGCCCCGCAGCGTAGGTAATCGAGGTACGATTATCGACATCGTCATAGCTGTAAAGTGTTTCAACACCATCGCTGTCGAGACGCATAATAGTATTACGATTGCGCTCATCATAGACATAGCTGACGCTATTGTTGTTGGCGTCGGTGACGTTTAAACGATTCCCTACCGCGTCGTAGCTGTAGCTCGTTACGCCACCTAGTGCATCGACAACTCGGACCACGCGGTTCAGTGCATCGAACTCACTACTGGTGCTGTTGCCTTCAGCATCGGTGCTGTGTACCAGGTTATACACTGCATCGTAGCGCGAGGTGCTAACTCCGCCCTCGGCATCGCTTACCTTGATCAGGTTGTTCTGCGCGTCATATTCAAAGGTGGTCAGCTCTTCATCGCCCGTACCAACTGCGGTGCGCATCTCGATGCGATTGCCGCGTACGTCATACTGATAGGTGGTCATGCGATCAGCGCCTTCATCCATGATTTGCTTAGTGCTAATCATGCGGTTGCCTGGATCGAAATCGAAACGGCTGACATGCCCATTGGCGTCGATAATGGAAATTCGATTACCTACACCGTCATACTCGTAACGCGTTTCAAAGGTTTTTGCATCGATGATCTTGATATTGCGATTGAGCGCGTCGTAAACAAATTGCGTGCGATTATTACGCCCGTCAGTGAGCGCAATTCGGTTGCCGACCGCATCGTATTCATAGGACTCGCTATGACCTTCCTCATTGATGGTTGCAGTCAGGCGATTGTTTAGATCGTACTGATATTTCACTGAGCGCTGATCGACACTGCCATCGGCACGCACACGTTCGATCTGGTTGCCGAAATCGTCGTAAACATTACGTGTCGCGACTTCGATCGCGCTGCCGACTGCTTCTGCAATGCGCGTAAGGCGGTTATTGCCATCGTAGGTAAAGCGCGAAATACGATTCAACTCATCCTGCTGCCACAGCAGATTGCTATTTCCATCGTAGCTGGATTTGACCGTGTCACCAAGCGCATTGGTTGTGCTAATGACCCGGTTCAATGCATCGTATTGAAAACTGTTGCTCCGATCCAGGTGATCGATCTGCTGCAACAGATTACCCACCCGGTCATAGCTTAAGTGCTGGGTACGGCTTTCCAGCAGCGCATCCCTGTCCGCCTGCGACAACGCCGCCACATCCGCCGCATATCCCATCTCTGCCCGCAACTGTTGATACAAAGTAGTGTTGTTGAAGGCTAGCGCATAACCCATACCATCGGTCTGGCTGATAAGCTGGTTGAACTCATCGTAGACATAGCTCATGACCTGAGCATTGTCGGTGTTGTCGATCTGAGCCTCAGTCTGCCCCGGATCTACGAACACCAGTTCGCCGTTCAGGTTACGTGCGATATCCACTCCGATCTGCACGCTGGTGCGGTTGTCCAGCTCATCGTAGGTAAAGGCGGTAAAGACCTGGTTTTCATCTTCGAGCAGGATCTGCCGGTCGTTCTTGTCGAAATATAAATGGCGGGTTTCGCCATTCTCATTGGTAATGGAGATACGGTTGCCATTAGCATCATACTGATATTCACGGGTATAACGCACCGCTTGCCCGGTTTCTGGATCGACCACCTCCGGTTTGATCTCGCGGATCAGGCGATTAGCCAGGTCGTACTCGTATTCAGTACGGAAGTTACTGGAGGTGTCACCAGCATAGGCACGCGCATCAATCAGGGCAACACGGTTACCGACCGCATCATATTCGAAACCGGTCTCGTTACCTTCGGCGTCGATGTTACGAATCAACTGGTCTTCTTCATCATAGGCAAAGCGTGTGATCTGACGACGTGCTTCAGGTAACTGCAAACCTGCGATGATCGTAATCTGGTTGTTGTTGTCATCGTAAACAATCTGGGTGATATGCCCGATCGGGTCGGTTTGCTGATGTAGCAGGCCATCCTCGTTATATACCAACTGGGTTTGATTGCCATTGTTGTCGTTAATAACGATACGCTGACCCATGCCGTCGTACTGGTAGCTTGTGGTGTAGCAACGAGCACCCTGCTCCTGATCCTCAACCTTAGCGCTAGTCACTTCGATCAGTTCCCTGCGGACGTTATAGCTGTACCGGGTCTTGCGCCCCTCGGCATCGATCACTACGGTCTGGTTACCCAGGATATCGTAGCAGTATCGGGTCATTCGGCTGCCAGTGTGATCTACTGAAGGGTCGAACACCTTGATCAGATGATTGTTCAAATCATAGATTCGCGTGACAGTGTGCCCCCTGGCATCTGTCGTGCTTATGCGGTTACCCACAGCATCGTAGGCATAAGTGGTGACATTACCTTCGGGATCAGTAACTGAAAGCAGGCGATTGTCAGCATCATAAGTGTAATAAGTGACCCCACCGTTCCCGTCGGTGTACTGGGTCAGATTACCGAAATGATCATATGCCGACCTGGTCACTATGCCTTCGCCATCGGTGACACGGATCAGGTTACCAAACATGTCATAATCATACTGTGTAACCTGCTGCTGGGATGGATCAAGCAGGTCATTAGCGTCGAGGTAAACCGTGCGCTGAATCTGATTACCGTACTCATCATAGCTGAATTCGGTAATATCACCGCCAGCATCAGTTTTCCGTATCAGGTTTGTGTTAGCGTCATATTCGAAGTAACTAGTGTACAAGGCTAGAATGGCATCCTTGTCTGCATCACTCAAATCCGCCACAAATTCCGCAAACCCCAGCTCGACACGCTGGCTGCGAGAATAGTCGTCATCGTCTTTGACAAGTGAGTTACCTTCGGCAGAAGTCGCTGTTTTAACCTTGTCGAAGTCAGTATAAGTAAAAGTAGATACCGATCCGTTGTTATCCTCGAGGCGAATCAGATTACCATGTGTATCGTACTCATAATGAGAGGTATAGAGTTCCTCCAACGCTTTAGATTCGGCACAGGTCAAATCGCAGCTCAACTTGCCCTCTCCGGCCAGATCGACTACGCCCTGCGCCTTTCTCAAATCACGATAATAGACGCTATCGCTATGGACTATCCCCCAACCATTGTTGTCAGTCATGGCGATAAGATCGCCCTTTTGGTTATATTCATAGGAAGAGTGAAATCCTTTCTGATCCACAACCTCGCTGATGTAACCGTTCGACAAATAGGTATAAGTCATAGCATGCTGGCTACGAATAACCTCTGCTTCAGCAGCTATTCTGTGGCTTCTGTCTCGATAGATGGCGTAAAAACCATTCTCGGTTCGCCAGGCGACATACTCCTTTTTATTTGAATAAGCGCGCGCATTACCTAATGCATCTACAACTCGGGTGCTGTTCTCAGCTTTTTCATTCCAGTCACCGTGATTCCAGTTACCGTAACTGCTATCATGATCCTGTTTTGTTTTCTGCTCATAGTTATAATCAAAGGTTGTAACTCCTCCCTGCGCATCGATCATCTTTGTCAAGACGACCGAGATTTTTCCAAAGTCACCTTTCAGGCAGACACGATCATATTCGAACTTGATCTCGCGCTCACCGAAGGTCTGTAACTTGCCATTCACCATCTGCTTTTCGGGCAGCTCGATTTCTATCAGGAAACCTTCGAAGTTATATTTGTATCTGGTACTATGTCCATAGCGATCAATCACTTCTACAAGCTTGCCACACTTATAGATATACTTGACAAGTACACCCTCGGTTTCATCAACTACACGATATAAATGACCTTCCTTATACTCATAATTGACCACATGCCCGGTATCATCCACGATCTTGCACAGGCGGTTAAATTTATAGAAGTATTCCGTACGAACGCCATTAGCATCCTCGGTGAACACCATTTGACCCCACCTGCTAAAACCAACAGTACTCTGGTCTGCGCGGGTTAAAATATAGGCTGGACTCTCATCACAATGTACATCCAGTTGTTCAATCGTTTCATAGGCCCCATTACCATCGGTGGATACAAACAGTCCACGTGATTCATCCCAGTGGTAATCAAAAACGGATCCATCACCGTAATGCACATGAAGGCACTTACCATTCAGCGACCTCTCCAGCTTGATCCAGCTGCTCATAAACCATTGATCATGTTTATGCTCGAGGTCATAAGACGAAATTCCACGGACGTTGTATGTGCGCATCAGATTGAAGTCCTGTCCGCGACTAGGCATATAGGTATCCTGATGCTGAATCATCAGATTGCCATTAGACACATTAATAAACAGGTTTTCGTCACCACCTACAACATGATTCCCAGTCGCGTCGTTGCGATTCAGTATAAACAGGGAAGTATCTAGTAGACCTAATTCGTTTCCGCCAATTAAAGATGCACTCATTGTATGCTCCAGAAGTTTATTCTCGCGCTTTCATTGCGCTAGCCCTACCTTTGCGTTTGTCGCAAAAGTATCTTTATTTCTTTAACTATCCAACGAAATTTAAAAATGTTTAGCGCTAAATAATTTTTTTTTTGGCCGAGAAGGCAAACCCATTCATTCGGGAAGAAATTGCTTAAATTTGCGGAATAATCTGTGATAGTATTGAACGAAATAAAATTATTAGGGGATAGATAGTGGAACATGTTTTGGATGCCGAGGAATATCTGTTTCTCACCACCCACTATACTGATAAGGAAGAATATGCACAGGCACTGAAAGTCGCAAAAGAAGGTAGTTGTGCTTATCCTGAAGACAGCAAGCTTAACTATATCCTCGGAGCTCTTCATGCACAGATTGGTATGTATGATCAGGCCAAAGTCGAAATTCAAGAGGCGATCGAACGCAGCCCTGATTTAATCACGGCACACTTCCAGCTCGGACTATTACACCTGACATCCGGTGATTTCGCTGAAGCCGAAAAGTCATGGCAGGCACTCGATCATTTATCGGAAAACCATCCTCTGCAACTGTTCAAATCAGGTATGCTAGCACTAGTGCGCGACCAGTTTGAGCAGTGCATCGAAAAACTGGAACAGGGTATTAACAGTAACCTGGAGCTACCGACTTTGAACAAGGATATGCAAAATGTAATCGAATCAGTTAAAGCTCAACAAAACTGGACTCCTGATAGTAATGCGACAAAAAAAGCGAGTAGTGCGAAATTTCTTCTGTCAAATTACGATAAATCAACCAAAAACTAAACTTATTTCGTTGTGAATTTGCGAACATGACTAAAGTTGATCATATATCCCGTCTGTTCGGTATCATTCGCCAGGATCTCAAAACTGATAGGCGATTAAAATTAAACCAGGCTGCCAGCAGCAGTCAGACACAGTCGAATCAGACCATCGATCAGTTCGCCAGGAGCCTGTCTGAACGCCTTGAACAACTAGATGATAAATCGTTGGAACAAACTACTAATTTGTTTGTAAAATCCATATTAGCCTGGGAGTTCGGTTACGAAATACTGGACGATAATAAGCATCATTTACTGGTCAACAAGATCGTTAACTTTCTGATTGAGGACGAAGAGTCCAGTAAGGCCTTACATAAAATATTAAAGATTTAATACCCATGAATAAACCATTACCCAGTGCACTGGCGCAGGAATTGACTTCGGTCGCAGAATTAATGCGCCAGCAGGACTTCCACAACGCACTGCCGAAATTAAAACTACTCCAGCAATCTTATCCAGACGATGTTATGGTCAATGGTTTGCTGGCATCGGCTTACGCTGAACTTAAAATGTTCGACAAGGCTGAACAGCAATACAGCAAATTGCTGGAACTGGACAGTAACAATGCTTTGGCACGTTTTCAATACGGCATGCTTTTTTATAATAAAGCCGAACACCAGAAAGCTCTTGATATCTGGAACCCCCTGCTTGAAATTAATGAGGAATTTATCTGTAAATTTTTTGCCAGCCAGGCTTACCATGCTATTGGCAATGACGAGCACGCCCGTGATGTTCTCCAACGCTGCATCGACGCTATGCCCGCAGATCATGACTTGCTCAACGAAGCCCTTGCATTCCGCCAGAGCCTGTTTTAATGGACCGATGTAACTAATGATCAATCCTGAAGAATTACAACAAAAAATTTCCACTTACCAAGAATATTTAACGGTTGACCCTGAAAATTGCCACCTGTTGATCACTCTGGGCGACACCCAGCATCAGGCTGGTTTTTTCAGTGAATCTAAACAGAGTTTCCTGCGTTGTCTGGATATACAACCAGACAACCAGATAGCTCGCGGTCGTCTGGCCAATCTGTTGATTTCGCAAAATCGCTTTGATGAAGCCATACGCGAATATCTAAAACTACTGGAGATCACCCCTGACAATCCCCAGCTCAAACACAACCTTGCACTCTGCCACTTTTATAGTTATCGTTTCGATGAGGCACAAAAGCTGTTTAGCGAATTAGTCGACCATATGGTGACCAACCGCTCCAGCCGTTTACACCTGGCTTCTATTGAACATATACAGGGCAGTTTGTCCAAAGCGATTAAAGCCTGCAAGCAACTGCTAGAAGAAGAATACGACGATAATATCGACGGATATCTGGCAGTCATCGAATATACTGCCACCAGGCTCGACAGCGCACTTGAACGGGCACAAAAGGTATTACAACTTAATCCCCATAATGTCGATGCCGCTGCAGTGATGGCGATCCACCATACCGAAAATCTTGAAGTCGAGGAAGCCGAAGCCTATTACGACATCATGACCAGATATGCCCCATACGATGCACGCGGCTGGCATGGCAAGGGGCTGGTCTATATGCAGAACGGGGAGCAGGAAAAAGCTATCGAGTATCTGCAAAAGTCTGTCGACCTGTTACCGCTAAATACCGGCTTGCTGGTCACTCTTGGCTGGGCGCTTATCAATAACAGTCAATATAGCGAAGCACAAAATATCTTTCATCAATCGGTTCAAATCGACCCCAATTTTGCTGAATCACACGGTGGCCTGGCTGTGGCGTTACTGATGCAGCGTAAAACCGATGAAGCCAGGGTAAGCATCAATCGAGCCGAAAGACTTGATAAGCACAGCTTTGCAGGTATTTACGCCCGCTCCCTGCTGAATTATCTGCAAGGACACAGGGATCAAGCCACGCAGAATTTAGCCGAACTACTGGAACAACACCCCCTGCCAGGTCGTCCCAAACTAATCGATGCGATCGACCGGAGTCTGAAAAAGAAGAATATCGACATTTCTGCCATCATTAATCGCAATACGCAGCTTTAAAACCATGAACAGTGATTTTGCTATTATGATTACCAGCGATATGTTGTGGACAGCCATGAAAATAGCGGCCCCGGTTCTCGGCCTCAGCATGGCCGTTGGATTGCTAATCAGTCTGTTTCAGGTAGTTACTCAGTTGCAGGAGATGACTCTGACTTTTGTTCCCAAACTGGCGGTAGCGGCATTAAGCCTGATTGCTTTTGGCGGTTGGATGCTATCCACCCTTGTCGAATATGCACGCACATTAATTAGCAATATACCGCAGTATTTTTAGGAACGCCCTGATAATGCTAAATATCACAATTGATTCCAGATTTATTATTGCTCTGCTACTGGTGAATACAAGAGTCAATGTATTTTTCCTGCTATTACCCGTGTTCAGTATCATTCAGCTACCTGTGAAAATACGCATTCTATTTTCGTTCATGCTAGCCTTTTTTCTGCTGCCTACTCTTTCCATAAGTCCATCTGCACTTTCCCTGGATAGTCTTCCACTGCTTTTTATAAATGAAGTCTTTGTCGGCGCTATCATGGCGTTCGGAGTTCTGACTGCGCTGGCCGCCTTCCAGCTCGGTGGGCGCTTTCTCGATCTTCAGATGGGTTTTGGCGTAGCCGCACTCATCGACCCGACCACTCGGCAGCAAAGCGCTTTGATTGGTTCTATCCTGAGTCTTTTCGGGATCGCTATTTTTGTATTTGAGGGAGGGCACCGCCTGCTGCTCAAAGCACTGCAACATAGCTTTAGTAGCCTGCCTGTCGGTGAATGGAATTTCACAAGCATAGACCTGATTATTAACCAGTTCGGCCTTATGTTTATTTTCGCGACTTCTCTGGTGATACCAGTCATCATTTTTCTGTTTTTACTTGATGCAGTTATGGCGATTGCCGCACGCACCATGCCACAGTTGAATATTTTTATTCTAAGTATTCCAGTCAAGATATTCACTGGAATACTGATACTTTCAGTCGTTATTACAACATCACAGACACTTTTACAAAAAATCTACGCGTCAATTTTTCAATATTTATCGGCTTTGTAAATGGCTGAAGAAGATCAGGATAAATCATTACCCGCCACGCCGTTTAAACTTCAGGAAGCACGTAAACGCGGCCAGGTTGCGAAAAGTCTGGAACTCAATTCCTGGCTGATCCTAAGCTCGGCTTTTCTAATTTTTTATTTTAGCGGCCCAGAGCTGGTTGCCAGCATTCAGAAGCTGTCCTATTTTCTACTCGACAACGCCAATCAATTACACCTTAGCCTTACCAGTTCTTCACAAATATTTACTGAAATACTCAACTCTGTGCTCGACATATTCTGGCCCATGATTCTAGTATTAACCGTCACCGGTATCATGGCTTCGCTTATACAGATTGGTCCGATCTTTACCTTCAATACACTCAAACCCGATTTTAAACGTCTTAACCCTGTAACAGGGTTCAAGCGTCTGTTCTCAAAAAAAATGCTGTTCGAAGCATTCAAGACAATCATCAAGTTTTTTTTGATCATCCTGATCAGTTATTTTGTGCTCAAGCAGTTATTACCGAAATTATTGCTGGCCAATCGGATTGATCCTCACGGTCTGTTACTATTCATTCGCTCAGCCAGCTTCATTTTATTGTTCACCCTGATTAGCCTGTTTTTTTTCATCGCTATTCTGGATATTATCTATGTACGATTTGATTACTCGCTCAAAATGCGTATGAGTAGCCGCGAGGTTAAGGACGAAGTCAAGCGTCGAGAAGGTGATCCTCATATCAAATCAAAACGCCGACAACTGCAGAAAGAATATATTACAAAGGTCAGTTCATTAGGAAGAGTGCCAAATGCCGATTTCATCGTCACCAACCCTGAACATATTGCAGTTGCCATTCAGTACGACCGGGCAACAATGGCGGCGCCAACCGTAATCTCTAAAGGCTCGGACAAACTGGCGCAACGAATCAAACAAATCGCTATTGATAACGGCCTGATTCTCGTCGAGAACAAGCCGGTCGCACGCAAGCTTTATTCAAATATCGGGATCAACCAGGTTATTACACCCGACCTGTTTCCGGATATAGCCAAAATTTTATTATGGGTTTACAGCGTTAAAAACGACAAATAATTATGTGGTCAGATCTAAAAAAGAATTTAACTCAGCAATCGGATGTATTACTTGTATTATCCATGGTCGGGATATTGATGATTTTATTCACTCCGATACCCTCAGCACTTCTCGACGTGTTGATCATCACCAATTTTAGTTTCGGGCTTTTGATTCTGCTTTTATGCTTTTATGTTGAAAAGCCGCTTAAATTTTCCACCTTCCCCTCTTTGCTATTGATTGCAACCCTGTTCAGGCTTTCCCTGAACATCGCTGCTACCAGACTGATCTTGAACGACGCGAATGCTGGTCAGGTCATTAATGCTATCGGTAAACATGTTGTTGCTGGCAATTATGTAATCGGGCTCATTGTTTTCATCGTTCTTATCGTAGTTCAGTATGTCGTGGTCACCAGTGGTGCGCAGCGGGTAGCCGAAGTTGCCGCCAGGTTTACACTGGACAGCATGCCGGGCAAACAGATGGCTATCGATGCCGATATGAATATAGGTATCATCGATGAGAAGGAGGCGCAGAAGCGGCGCAAGGAAATTGAGAAAGAAGGCAGCTTTTACGGTGCTATGGACGGGGCGAGTAAATTTGTCAAGGGAGACGCGATTGCAGGTATCATTATTATACTCATCGACATCATTGGTGGATTGACCATAGGCGTCGCACAACTCGGCATGCCATGGGGCGAAGCATTACATACCTATACACTTTTGACTGTGGGTGATGGCATTGTTACCCAAATTCCCGCGCTAATTATAGCCACCGGCACGGGTATTATTGTGACCCGGGCCGCTTCCGATGAGTTTCTAAGTAAGGAGATTAGTCGCCAGATCACCGCCTATCCTAAGGCGCTGATGATGATTTTCATCGGCCTGCTACTGACCCTGTTAATACCTGGAATACCAGCCATACCCACTCTCGCTGTGCTTTCCATTATCGGCCTGCTTACGTTTTATACCTTTAACCGTGCCAGGAATGAAGGATCTGAACCCTCTGAACCCGAAACTGATAGCACCGACAAGGATAACGAACTCTCCGAGCTGTATAAGGAGCTTAAAGTTGATCCTTTCAAGATCGAGATAGGACAGCAATTAACCGGACTAGCTGAAGGCGCAGACAGCCTGTTAATGGATCGTATCACCTACCACCGAAAACAGTTTGCACTGGACTCCGGCTTTGTTATACCGCCCATCAATGTTCATGAAAACCCCAGACTGGGTGACAATGAATACCGCGTCTATGTTTATGGTGTATCGGCTGGAATTGGCCAGCTTTACCCCGACAAAGTTTTGGCGATCAACCCGGGCAATATCGACACAACCGTGGATGGCATTCATACCAAAGACCCTTCTTTCGGGCTAGATGCTGTCTGGGTAGATAAATCAACTGAGCAGGCGGTAATCGAAAAAGGTTTCACAGTGGTAGAAGCAGAAACCATTTTAAGTACTCATTTAGGTGAGCTGTTTAAACAGCAGGCTTTCAATTTGCTCAGTCGCGCTGAAACCGAACGTTTACTAGAGCGACTAAAACTAACCCATGCCAGTCTGGTTGATGATCTAGTTCCGAATATTTTAACAATTAGCGATGTGCAAAAGATTTTACAACTTTTGTTAAAAGAAAATATCTCTATCCTTAATCTGGAACAGATTTTGGAGACTTTGCTCGAGCATGGTAAAGAAATTAAAGATCATGGGCTATTAGCTGAATTGATCAGACAAAAGCTCGGCGGCGCTATTTGCCAGAAGCTTACCGACAAACAGGATACCCTGTACGTACTGGTATTAGATCCAAATATCGAGCAAACCATCAAGACCAATGTGAATAACAACACGCCATTAGACATTCGTTTTTCGGAACAACTTGTCAGCCGTCTGGCTAGCCATGTTGAAGAAATGATGGTAAATAACAAAACCCCGGTACTTTTATGCGCAGCTGAATTAAGACGATATATTAAACAGCTGACTCAACGTAACCTGACCCACCTCAATGTTATTTCGATGTCCGAAGTACCGAACAATATCAAGATCAAGAGTAATGCTATCGTGACCATATGATCACATGATCGATTTATAATTTTCGTGTACCAGTGACTGCAGCTTGAGAATAGCTTTTTTATGAATCTGTGATATCCGTCCTTTTGACAGCTGCAAGTACTGTCCAATAGATTCAAAACTATCATGACTGAAATAGTGAAACTTGATAACCTGACGTTCTTGCTCGGGCAATTTATCAACGGCATTATGCAGTCGTGATTTCAATTCTTTCATATGCTGTAACTGATAGGGTTTATCGGAATCAGAGTCATCAGTTTTTTCATGGATTTCATCCAGCAAATAACTATAACTCAACTGGATGACCAGATTGGCTAAATCTTCAACACCGGCTAACTTGTTGCCCGACTTTATCGATTTATTCCTCTCGTATTCAAGTCTTTTATAATAGGCTTTTATGGATTGTTGCTCACTGCTTTTCGGTAAGCTGTTCAGGATAGCGCCCCTGATCCTGAATCGAGCATAATGATTGAAACTTGCACCTAGACTGCTATCGTAAGCTTTTATAGCATCAACCAGTCCCAGCAGGCCAGTTTGTATAAAGTCATCTAAATCGGCTCCAGTAAAATACAGTTGGCTATGCATGTACCTGGCGACATCACGACTAAACTCACTATAAAACTCAACCAGTGGCCAAAGATCTTTTTGTTGCCGGTTTGCTAACCAGTTTTGCCACAACACTTCCTCCATGTCATTTTTGCTCAATGCTATAAAAAGCTTTGCATCAGTGACCGAATAATTAAATTCCAGCCGTCAATAAGTATAAACAGCAATATCTTTATTGGTAAGGATATCATCATTGGCGGTACCATCATCATCCCCATAGACATCAGAATACTGGATACCACCAGATCAATCAGCACAAAAGGGATAAAAATGATGAACCCTATCTGAAACGCCGAAAGCATTTCTGAAAGCATAAAAGCCGGTACCAACATGACCATATCAACCTCTTCAATGCTTGAAGGCAGGGAGTCCCGCTTGCTTAATTCCGCCATTAGCAACAAATCTTCTTCTCGTGTTTGCTTCAGCATAAACTCCTTCATTGATCGAGTGGCTTTTGTTACAGAAACTTCAGCCGACTGGACTCCGTTCGAATAAGGCTGAAATGCCTTTTCATTTATATCTTTAAAGACTGGCATCATACTAAAGATAGTTAAGAAAAGTGCCAGACTAATCAATACCGTATTGGGTGGCGTCTGTTGCATACCCAATGCCTGTCGCATCAGGGCAAGTACGATGATAATTCTGCTGAATGATGTCATCACGACAAGAATACCTGGAGCCAGACTTAAAACTGTTAACAGGACAAAAACCTTGATAACATTCGATATCTGATCCGGTACGCCTTCATCGTTAAAATTTAAATCTATCCCGGGTAACTGGAAGCTTTGCGCAAAAGATAATTCAGAAAAACAAATCATCAATAGCGCCAGAAATATTCTTTTATTTTGATTTATAAACAATATGACAGACATCTATTGATCTTCTTGTTGTTCATTGTCTATTCGCTTACCTCTGGACAAATCTAGCTGGATCAAATTATTTGACTTTTCAACAAGCAGATATTCATTTTGGTAATAGCGAATGCGGTGAATTTTGAGTCCGGCACCCATAAACTGCGTGGTTTTGACATCGACATGTTTATAATCTACGCTTTTAAAACGGTTAAAGGTTTTATGCTTTTTTAACAGGTAAACAAGCAGTGAAGCGACTGATAACAAAACAACTAGCCAGACCATAACCGACCATACCTGCCCCGTATCTATTACCCGATCCGATTTGAATTGAATTGGCTCGGCCTGTATTTTTGAAGCAAACAGAGTCACGATGATAAATATATAGATTATGCCTGGCTTGAAAAGCATGAGTTAGCGGTTACTTTTTCTGCTTCTAAATTTTGATGACTTCTACGCCGAAATGATCACCAACCAC
>JBNKMF010000017.1:45496-67248 GCA_050292965.1 Gammaproteobacteria bacterium
TGGCTTGAAAAGCATGAGTTAGCGGTTACTTTTTCTGCTTCTAAATTTTGATGACTTCTACGCCGAAATGATCACCAACTACGACCAGCTTACCCGCACCAATGACTTTGTTATTCAAAATCAATTGTACCGGCTCATTGATCGCCTGATTAAGTTTGAACGTCTTTCCGGCAGACATGTTATTCAATTCGGACACAGTTAAACTGGCATCTCCGACCTTAATGTCAACTTTAACTTCAAGGTCTGCAATCAACCCAAGATCAAAATTATTATTGACCTCTTCATTACTCTCATTATCGATATCTATTTCCTGTAACTCGATATCCTGATATTCGACTTTTTCAATTGCCACAATTATTCACCTCTAAAACTTGATACTTTCAACAATAATCGCTTTATTGTCTTCGTGTTGACCGAGAAAACTGGTAAAAACCGGCTTATGATGAATCTCTGCAGTAAAGACATCTCCAACCAGCATATTGCTAAGGAGTACATCTCCAACTTTCAATTTTGTTAATTGACCATAAGTCATTTTGATCTGACCTGCCTTTATCTCCACACTGGATTGTGTAGCTAAAAGTGCCGAAGGCAGGGCTGCCAACTTCGGTAATCCTGATAAGTCATATTTCAACGGGAAATGCTTGTTCATCCAGTTCGAGCTAAAGTAAAAACTAATCTCACCATCATTGATCTGCAATTTCACTTCAACATAAGGGCTCGGTAAAATCCTGTGCTCGGAATTATCAGCAGGCATTTCACCGCAAAGCAACATGATGAATTTACTTATCTGCACAGTAGATAGCTGCTGTATAAGGCTCGCAAAAGTATCACTATTTTCCTGCTCGCTTATTGGCCACTCCCTGCCAACCACCATCTCCTGTAACAACTGTTGATCCTTACAACTAAACAGGACGTCATCAAAATACAACACATACTCTGGCAAATTATTCTCTAAGCTGACCTTGCCATTGATCTCCGCCAGGCTTATATCAACATTAAGATTTAACCAGTCGGAATGCCATTCCAATACAGCCGCTTCCAGTTGTTCTTTGAAGCTACCCTGTATTGTCTCGCAAAGGAAATAATACTGTGAGGTAACCATTAACCTGCCTTCGTAGAATCGATCAATTGCTGTATCATTTCGTTGGATACAGTCAGCAACTGTGACGATGCCTGATAGCCACGCTGAATGACTATCATATCGGTGAATTGTTCAGTTAATTCCACATTGGACAATTCGAGATTTCGAGACGAAATCTTTCCATTACCAAGCTCACCAGCAGCCCCAATTCTGACCTGCTGGTCTGCCTGGGGTAGAAAATAACCAGCTGACAGGCGAATTAATTGTTGAGGATTATCAAAATTCGCCACTGCGATTCTGTCTGTTTTTTCCGACTGATCATTTGAATAGGTTACATCGATATAACCATCCTGATCGATGGTAAATTCCCTTAAAATACCTGGTGCATATCCATCCTGCTGGTCAAATGCAGCTGTTGAACTGGTACCGGTTGAAAAATTTGTAAGCTGTGAAAAGGTTCCGGGCTCACCAAACTGTAATTCAACACTAAATTCCGGGAAATCCGTGCCGCTCAGAGTAGCAGTTAAACTATTGTAGCCTTCTGCTGGTGAAGCATTACCGTTAAAACGTATTTCACCGTCCTGCAGGATAATGTCATCATTTTCATCGCGTATCTGCACCAGCCAGCTACGATCAAGATTGACACTATTATTGGTGAAGGTGATATTTAATTGATGGCTACCACCGTCCTCATCAAAGATCTCAACGTCATTAATTGTATGAGAATTTGCCCCCGATGACAGGTTACCAACAAAACTGATAGTTGTTGTAATCTGCGGGTCCTGTGAGCGCAGATCATTTATATTGATAGCGACCAGTTCTTCACGATCATCAATCGCCATAACCCTCATACCCGAATCCGTATTTACCAGAAATCCTTCTGGGTTAAATTCAAACTGGCCGATTCGGGTATATAACTGTTCCTCGCTATCTACATCCTGCAATATGAAAAAGCCAGGTCCATCAAGTGCCAGGTCAGTATCATTTCCGGTATCTCTGATTTCACCTTGAGAAAAATTGATGCTGGTCTGTTCAGCAACTACACCTTTGCCCATTTGATTACTGGTATAATTTTTTTCAGCGGTATAATTAATATTATACTGATAACCAAAATCACGAAAATTCAAATCGCTTCGCTTGTATCCCGGCGTGTTTAGATTAGCTATGTTAGTACTGATATTGTTAAGGCCATTTGAAAAAGCAGTCAGGCCTGACATACTGTTGTAGATAGTGCCAAGTACGGTCATCTCATCAATCTCTTATGGGTTTGTTATCGCTAATAACTGTGGAAGTTTGACCTGATTAAAGACTTCACCGCTTGAGGCTCGCACTGTTAGCTGCGGTACACCTTTATCAAAATCGATCCCAATCACACTACCTGCTTCTGTTGTCTGCTCTAATTGCACCTGAACGACCTTACCGAGCATGGATACAGCCTGGTTAGTTGATAACATCGACAGGAGATTATCAAATTTTTCGTTCTGCTGGCGGGTCTGTTCCAGGGTTGTAAATTGCGCCAATTGCGCAATGAACTCCTGGTTATCCATTGGCTTCAATGGATCCTGATAATTTAACTGTGTCAGCAGGATCTGGAACAGGTCATCCTGCCCTATCATAGTTTGTTGTGTACTAGCCGCCGTATCTTGCTGTGTTGCCGCGATCGCTTCAATTGCCATAACCACCTCGATAAATTTAACTCTTAATAATATGTCCGTTGACTACCCAGCGCATGAGTTTGATTCCTAACTCGGACATGGACTTGTATAGTTTTCTGGTAAATTCAGGATTTTTTGACCTTAACCAGAGATACAGCCTGTTGCCCCGGTACACAGCAAGACCTCCGTAGTCCCTGTTAATTTTTTTGTTTTTAAAAGAAGGCCTTTCAGCCTGTCCGATTAGCACTGTTCTAAAACAATCATCCACATTGACTTTGGCCGACATTTCAATGAGTTTACCCTCTGCCAGCAACCTGTTTCCACCCAGTTTAATTTCTGAATTATGTTGTCCAATTTGTGCAACCGATGGTACTTCACTCTTTATCAGTATATCTCTCTCTGAAGGAAAGTTATTTTTAGCCCGGTATTGATTGCGATCAAAACCAGGCTGCTGATTACACAAATCCGCATGCCCAGTATCAACATTCCGACCTGCATAATTCTCTTCTTCACTCATAGATTCATGCGATCCAGCCCCCTTATTATCATGACCAACCGGTGGCAGATTTTCCGATTGGCTCCAACGTACTTGCTGTGACAAAAACTCTCTCTCCCAGACTTTTTTACCACTGTTTTTACTAGAGTGACTATCTGCCATCACATTATGCAAATTTATTTGCGCTAGATTATTGTCTACTACTTGCGTCATAAATCACTTACCTATTTTTCGTAGATCTACACTTACACGACTCATGTTTACTTGCATTCATCATAAATTATTCACTTAGCAAGTCATCACGCCTGTTCAAACCTCAACAGCATTCTTTCATCAATGATTTTGTCTTCTTGCCGCGATTGCTCGATACTTTCAAGGACTACCTTTCTATCTATCAATTTTTCCAGAATCTTTTTAGATTGCTGCAGCTCCAGCAACTCCCGCTCGTTTTCCTGATGTTCATTGGATTCATGCTGTTGAACCTTTCTAGCCTCAATCAGCTTTAGCTGAGATTGGCTAATCATTTCGGAATAAGCTGTAAGCAGACTAACATCCACACCATTCTCATTATTAATAATCTGTTTGTAAGTGCTTTCTAAATAATCAATTTCCTCACTCAAATTTTCACACAATTGATTAGCTCTAATTACTCTTTCATACTTTTCGGACAACTCATTTTTTGACAGCTCACAGAGATGACTTTTGAATTTTCTGATCGAGTTCAAACCATTTATCTGTTTACGATTTTTCATAGGGCATTAAAACTAAAATCCTTAATTAATAATGGCCGATATTTGAGAGATAGATTTATCAAAATCAAAACACTCATCGTAATTCTGATAGAGAATTTTTTTTATCTCAGGCATCAACTTCAACGCTTCATCAAGTTCATTATTCACCCCGGCTTTATAGGCTCCGACATCCAGAAGATCTTTTGCTTCGTGATAAGTCGACATCATGCTTAACAACTTGATAGCATTTTCCTGTTGTTGACGTGAAAGTAGCTTTTTCATCAACCGACTATTGCTTTTCTGCAGATCGATTGCTGGATACAAACCTTTCTGTGCATTGTCCCGCGACAATACAATATGCCCGTCCAGAATTGCCCTTAAGTTATCAGCTATCGGGTCATTAACGTCGTCACCCTCGACCAGCACCGTATAAATCGCCGAAATCACTCCCTTCCCCTTAATACCACCGCATCTTTCCAGCAGTTTAGGTAAAGAGGCAAATACCGATGGTGTATATCCACGCGCAGTTGGAGGCTCTCCTATTGCCAACCCTATCTCCCTCTGCGCCATAGCGTAACGAGTGACCGAATCCATCATAAAGCACACATGTTTACCACAATCACGGAAATACTCTGCGATGGCGGTTGCGTACAGAGCAGCATGCGTCCTCTCCAGTGCTGATTGATCAGATGTCGCAACAACGACCACTGATTTTGCGAGCCCCTGTTCTCCTAGATTATTTTGAATAAAATCTAATACCTCACGACCCCGCTCTCCGATAAGCGCAACAACATTGATATCAGCATCAATATTTCTTGCTAGCATGCCGAGTAAGGTACTTTTACCGACCCCACTACCTGCAAATATCCCTACACGCTGACCTTTGCCCAGGGTCAATAAAGAGTCGATACACTTGATACCTGTTTGCATAATGCTGTCTATATCAGGCCTGCTCAATGGATTCACTTTTTCGCCATATACCGGGTATTTTTTTTCTAGCGTTAAATCACCTTTATCATCCAACGGTTGTCCAAAGCCATCTACGACTCTTCCTAACAGGCCAGGTCCAACACTGGCAAGCACCGGCTTACCTGTACCAATAACTTCACTGCCATAACGAATCCCCCCGATCACGCCATAAGGCATTAAAATGACACGTCCATTCTTGATACCTACTACCTCTGCAATTACCGGCTCACTATTGATATCCGAGTAGATTTTGCATTGCTCTCCTAAAAAGACATCCGGACCATCTGACTCGAGTACTAGCCCATAAAACTGAATCAGACGCCCGACCTTTCGTGTCAATTCTCCGCTACGGATTGCCTGCAGATAGGGGTCAATCGCTAGATCTAGTTGCACTGTTCACTCCATGTAATATGTCATAAAGCGCCTGTAGCTGGACTTCTAACCGACCATCAATCATGCCACTATCGGTTTTAACAATGCAGCCTCCCAGCTTGACCTTTTCATCAGACACAAACTCAATATTTTTTATCGAGGAAAGTCTTAATCGATGCTTACTTAATAACTCATGATCATCAGGTGAAACATTGACTACCATTTTTTCCTGGTATCCCGCTTTTCTTAACACTTCCAGAACTACGTCAATAGCCAATTTTTTTTCCAGCATCTGCTTACCCAGGATTCTGGTATTTGCCTCTATAACGACAGTTGCAATATCTTCCGATATTGATTTCATGGCGTTTTGCAGACTTAAGTCTATTTGATCAAACAAGCTGGAAAGACTTTCCAGTTCTTCTGCAAAATGCTCCTGTGCTAATTCCAGGCCCTGCTGATATCCAGCTTGCCGGGAATCATCTTCAATCTGCTTCAAACCATCTTTTAGATCGTTATTCTCAGCTTCCAGATCCTTTACTCGGTTTTTCAGGTGATTCAACTCTTCAATCTCGCTTGAAACATCCAGACTATGTTGTCTTTTTGTCTCATCAGGGATTGATTGCCTCAATGCATTTTCATGAGCAACTGGTTCATGACCTACTGCTCCCTCATGTAGAAACACCGCAGCTTTTGTAACAGAAGTGGTTTTCTTTTCAACTAAAGGCAACTTGTATCGACTCATATATCCTACCCCTGTCCCGCAACTCAATTTAGTGACCGATTCTGTTGATGGTTTCTTTTAAAGTCGCCGGTAATGTTGAAACCAGGCTCTCTCTTAACACTTCAATTCTGTGCTTTGAGCTGAAGTCTAAATCACCACTACTAGCATCAAAATCATCTGTACAGGCTGCGATTAAAGCCTGGCTAGCAATATCGCTTTTCAAGTCTGCCAGCTTACTAAACTGTTTGCCTGAATCTAATGTATTTAAACGTTTCGTGGTCAGTAGTTCTCTGCCCATTTCAGGAGACACCTTGATCCCTAGCCTCTTCAATGATTTAATCTCTGCCACAACCCTGGATTGATCAGTTTCAGGTATCTGTGACAATATCCAGTTTCTATCCTTGCTCGCCAAACCTGCCAGACAAAAAGCTATGCGTTTATATTTTTGCTCACTACTAGCCAGACCCATTCTATCAAACAGGTCGATAAAATCGTGATCTAGTCCGGTATTCGATTTTAGCTCTGAAGCCATTGTTTAATATCACCCAAAAGTTCTTCGCGCTGTTTATCAGTAAGTGATCTCACTGACCTGATCTTGACAACATAAATCAGCATCATAGAAAACAGGACTAGTAATCCAAATCCAATGCTCCAGTATTGCAACAACCATTGCTGAATTGTTTTATTTGCCATTTGCCCAGTAATTGACGGCTTGCCTTTTATTCTCCTGCTCCCATCACTGACTGGTAATTCTTCTCGAGAACCCTCATCACTGTCTTTAGAGGACATAGTCTCCTGTGTGCTTTCTGTTGCCTGTACAGCTTCGTTCTGGAAAGCGTGAATAAACAAACTATCTCCTCTTTGTGCGGAAACTCCAATTGCATGGCGAACCAACTCATGGATATTATTTTTCGTCTCCTCGTTCAGATCGCGTTTAACACTAACTGCAGCAGATATTCTGGCTATAGCACCCGGCTTAACAATTACCTCTTCGATGAGACGCCCATAACCATATTGCAACTCACTATTCTCATTAGTTTTGCCATTTTTTTTATCTGGATAGCTTTTAGAAGTCTTGCTACTAAGGACCTTGCCCTTACCAGCAGTATCAGTGATCAACTCTTCCTTACGGCGAGTAATTTCATCAAGGTCCAGATCAACATTGACACTGGGAAAAACCGTGTCAGAACCAAATTCTGGCTCTAACAATTCAATTATTCTCAACTCAAGAGTTTTTTCTATGTCCTCCTTAATGCGCATTACCGAGCTGTACCCCTGTCTCCCCCCTAGATCAGGAGTATCCAGCGCTATACCATTTTGATCCAGTATAGAGACAGATTCTTCTTTCAGTTGTGGCACAGATGAAGCAACAAGTTGACGAATACCCTGTATTTGTTGATAAGTTAACTTTGCTCCTTCACGTAAAAAAAGCGTAACTGCAGCCGTAGCAGCCACTGATTTGGATTGTAGTATCCCTTTCTCTGATAGCACCAAATGGACTCGCGCATAGCGAACTTCTTTTAACGAAGAAATGGTCCTGACCAGTTCTCCTTCGAGCGCTCTTTTATAGTTGATCTGCTGGGCGAATTCGGTCACTCCGAAATCACTATTCTGGAAAGTTTCGAGACCGACGCTTTGATCAAATGGTAGACCTAGATCAGCAATCAGCGATCTGGTTTTAGCGACGTAATCTTCGCGTACCATTAAAACGGTTCCATCTTCACTTATACGATATGGTATATTGGCGTTCGTTAATTCCTGTATAGCCAACGCCAATTGCGACTCACTGGCCTGCTGCATGACTGGTTCCATTTTAGGTTGCAATAAATACCAGGCCAACAGGCCACTGATAACGATAATCAATGACGCCGCCAGGAGCAGATATAATCTTTTATCTTCTCCACTCATAACTATACCTGCATCCTCATAACATCCTGATATCCTTCTAACAGTTTATTCCGAATTTGCACGGCAAGGTTAAATGTCAACTTGGCTTTTTCCAGGCCAATCATGACGTGATGAAGATTTTCTACATTCCCCAGAGCCAGAGCCTGAAGCTGTTTATCCGCATCTAGTGCAACGTGATTCAACTCTGACAATTGAGAGTTCATCCAGTTTGAGAATCCAATGCCTTCTACATTATTTTTCAGGATTTTTGAATCGCCATTTAAACCCTGAATTTCAGTTAATGGAATGATTGAATGAAGATTTTGCGCCATTTTACCCCCCTATTTTTAGAGCTTCTTCCGCTAATACGCGAGCAGACTCTATCGTTTTTACATTGGCATTGTATGCATGCATTGCTTTTATCATTGCTATCATCTCTGACACATGATCTACCCCGGGATATTCAACATATCCTTCGGAATTTGCGAGTGGATGATCAGGCTCATAAGCTAGCTTTGCTGTCGAATTTTGCGGGACCATATTGAGCATATTGTTTTGATTAAACATTACATCATTAAAGCTAACCTCACCGATGGAACGAAAATCTACATCTACAGTCAGTGGCTTATAACTTTCCCCCACTCTGGCCGCCGTATTCATATTGGCAATATTGAGAGAAATGGTATCAACACGCATTTTCTCTACCGTCATTCCAATTGAACCGATTTCAAATAAAGCTAAATAATCCACAATATCACCCCTAATTATCTTTGTGCATCGATAACAGTTCTCATTATCGAACCGTGTTTATTCATCGCGCTTAATAATGCTTTGTATCGCACTACATTGCTCGACATCATAGCTATTTCCTTATCCAGGTTACCGGCTACGGAGTTATTAACAGTGGTGTCAAAATCATGGTTGTTGATTCGATCTGATATATTCTTCAATTCAGTACGTGCCCCACTAGATGTCGACAGCTCATCCATTATTTTATCAAAAGAAATATAACTAGCTGTTTCAGCCTTGTTATGAATAGAAACAATATTTTCCGCTAGTAATTTTTGTTGATGCATGACGGCATCTAACATGACCACAAGCATTTCTTTGGAAGAATTATCTATCATTTTTTTCTCTATTGGACGACTAGCTCGGCGTGTAGAGCGCCAGCTGTTTTTAAAGTCTGTAAAATTGAAATTACTTCTCGACTACTGATATTAATCTTATTAAGCGCAACGATTAAGTCTGACACTGTTCCACCGTTAGAAATAGATAAGGGCTGCAATGTTTTCTCTTTAACATTGATTCGTGAATCTGGTACCACAACTGCCTCCTGCGGCGTATGCGGATATATTACCAATGGTTGGTACACCTTAGTATCATCAGAAATAGATATTTTTATATCGCCATGAGTAATATCAGCTGCGCTGATTTTGACACCACCACCTGAAACAATAGTTCCGGTTCGTTCATTAATTACTACACGAGCTTTTAAATCGGGTGTAACAACTACTTTTTCCACATCTCGCATAAAAAATATCAATTCTGATTGATCCATCTTTGAGGTATATAATTTTATCTTTGAAGGACTAACAGATACCGCCACATTTTCTTTCAATTGCGAATTGATTGCTTCAGCCACACGAACACTCGTCGTAATATCAGATTGATAGAGTATTAGCTCAGAATCTCCATCTGTATTTCTGATATCTGTCTTAACTTCTTTTTCGACAATTGCACCACCAGGGATAACAGCTGCAGTTGGATGGTTCTTTTGATTTACCGCATTATTTGATTCAAATTTATATCCACCTACCGTAAGTGGACCCTGTGCCAACGCATAGATTTTACCATCAGCGCCTTTAAGGTCAGCCATCAATAACGTGCCACCCACCAAACTTCTCGCATCACCAATTGAAGTAACATCCACATCCAGGGTATCTCCCTCATTTGTAAACGCGGGTAATTTTGTGGTAATTGTTACAGCTGCGACATTTCTACTTCTTACATCTTTATCAGTAACCCTTACTCCAAAACGCTTTAATGCATTGGCCACTGATAAAAGCGTAGACTTACTTCGGGGGGAGTCACCTGTTCCAGCCAGACCTACAACAATCCCATAACCAATTAGTACGTTATCCCTGATACCCTTCAATCTAGAAATATCTTTGACCCGTACACCCTCATTTGCGGATACATTCGGCATATCTGCAAAAACGACAAGTATCAATGCGAGAATTACAATTTTTAAGTGTGTCATAAAATTTGGTAAGCGAATTATATAATTATTGCTAAAAAAGCCAGTTAAAAAACTGAGTAATAATCCCTGGCTTTTCTGTATTTGAAAGCAACCCGTTACCTTTAAAATCAATATTTGCATTAGCAATACGAGTGGACAATACAGAATTTTCACTTGTGATATCTTCTGGTCGAACTAATCCCGATACTCGAATTGTTTGCTCTTCATTATTTAACTTTATATTTTGCTCACCGTTAATTTTATAATCTCCATTTGGTAAAATTTCTGTTACAGACACAGAAATGCTTGCAATAATTTTACCCGTGCGATTTACCTTACCACCCCCCTCAAAATCACTGTTTGCATTAAAATTTTTATTTATTTCTGGAGTCCCATCATTTAATGTCCATCCAACATCCACTCCTGTTGATGTGTCAGTTAAAGCCGTATTTGAAGCTGTAGAACTTTCATAAATTATAACGGTAAGTAAATCGCCAATTTTATAATCAATTTTCTGTCCTACAATCGACTGATAGCTGGACTCATTGTACAAACTAGCAGCATATGCCTGTGAAACAAAAAGCATCAAAATGCTTATCAATATCTTCATTTAAATTTCACCATGTATTCGCTACAACCTGTTTTTCATCAATTACTTTACCCGAAAATATTCTATGTTCATCATCACGATAAAGCTCAATAACATCACCTAGTTCGCCATCGCTATTTGCCGTAGCTTGAGCGGAAATATATATCTGACCAATACTACTAATAACCCTCACTTTATTCCCGCTTTCTATCAATGGAATTTTTTCAACATATTTATCACGTAAAAGATTACCGGCACGTACATCATATGAAAAACGCAGGTCATTTATTTTTTCTGATAAAAACACATCCTCAAGATTAGCCAAGACATTAACCCATTTACGTTTTACATAATCTTTAACTCGCCCAGTTTTTTCTGCTGCATTGATCACTTGCCACGCATATGAATACACCTTGACATCAAATTCAAACTGTAAGCTTTGATAAGACACCCCATCCACAAACACTGACCCATTAACAAACATGCGTGAATTGATCTTTTTTGGTGTAATTTTATCAATCTTAAATGAGTACTTTCCCTCGGGAAGATTTAAAGGTTTTGCTTACCTACACTTTCTAATATCACTTCGGCATCAGGAATACGCTGAACATTAATATCAGAATTTATTTTTTCACTTAACGCATCTCTGGACAAATTACAGTAATCACTTACATCAAACTGCTTAAATACAGGCTTAATCAATATGTATTCAGGCCCTGTTATTTCGAAATGAAATCCAGAATCAATGATTGACTGCTTAATTACTTTTTTTGATATTTTTTTTGTTACCCCAAAACGCGGTGCGCGATCGATCACACCGTTTAAAAGTCTGGCAGGAAGATCTTTCCTGTTATGCACAACATCAAATAATCTGATATTTGAAGAATTAATCTGTACATAACTTTCTAACTGAATTGTTGTTGCCATGCTGTGCTGAGACAAAACCATCAGCAATATCGCTAACCAAAATTTCATGGAATTAAAAATATCAGCGACGTAAACTATTAATCACGCCCATCATCTCATCACTGACCTGGATAACTCTTGAATTTAATCCGTAAGCTCTTTGAGCTAACACAAGGTTGGTCAGTTCTTGTACCATATCCACATTGGAAGATTCCAGATAATGTTGTAACAATCGGTCACCCGATTCAACTAAATCAATATATTGGGCATCACCAGATTGTGCAGTCGGTTGATACAGGCCACCACCCATAGCCTTTAGTCCTTTAACATTCATGAACTGAACCAACTCAATATTCCCAACTAGTTGTGGTTTATCTAGTCCAGACTCGGTGATATAAACATCGCCATTTTCTGAGAAAACTACCTGCTCGGCAGATGGCGGTATCTGTATCATCCCTTTTAAATAGTTACCTTGCGCTGAAATTAAAAATCCCTCTTCATCAGTTTGAAAAGACCCATTTCGGCTATATATCAAATCTCCATCTGGTGTCATCAATTCAAAAAAACCTGAGCCATCAATAGCCACATCAAACATATTTCCAGTCTGCTTAAAATCTCCTTGTGCAAACACTGGAGACATTTCCAAAATAGAAACGCCTTGTGCCTTATTTACATTTTGCTTGTTCATCAGCGGGTTTTGTAATAGATCAACAAATTGAGCAGTTGTCTTTTTGAACCCCATAGTATTAAGGTTAGCAATATTATTAGAGATCATCTCCACAAGTTGTTGCTGCCCATGCATACCAGTCGATGCAATAAAAAAAGAATCTAACATTATATTTAACTATATTAAGATTATTAAAATTTTCCCAGAGAGCTTATAGCGCCTGATACCATATCGTCATATGTCTTTACCAACGAAGCATGAGCCTCAAAATACCGCATAGTTTTAATCAAACCAAGCATTTCATCCGCAGCATTCGTATTAGAGGTCTCAACATAACCTTGCCTTACCGCAATATTTTCAGGCTCTTTTAGTACTTCTCCATCCTGCTGATATAAATTCAATTTAACCATTGAGGGGTGATGACTACCACTCACTTGGTATAACTGTAGTTGTTCAAATAATTTACCATCGACCATAATCTCACCCTTTTCAGTTATAACGGGCTCTGAATTAATAGGTAAATAAATATCACCAGATTCACCCTGCACTACATATCCTTCATGTGTTAATAATTTCCCTGCAGCATCTAAATATAAGGAACCACCTCGAGATAGCATAGGCTCCCCATTAACCAGGACGCTCAGGTAAGCATTTTCGGATAATGCTATATCGTATTTATTACCGGTTTGATTTAATGAACCTGCTGAATAGTCGGTGACTACACTTGAGATGGGATTTGAGCTATCAAGATAGGATAAAAAATTTCGATTTAACTTAGAGCTTTTATAATTATTTGAATTAATGTTTGCAAGATTTTGACTTATAACAGTAATTTGATTGTTCGCCTGTGCCATCGAAAGCGATAGCAATTGCAACCCGTCAATATTCATCTGGAACTCCTTATTATAAATAATTCAAAAAGCTAATAAATTTTATTCACCAGATATCCACGGGGAACCCAATAAACTCCATATAGATTAAACGGGTATATTTACGCTACATCTTGCCGAATGATCCTGTCTTTTGTAAAAGTCGAATACTTGCACTTTTTGATTCTTCCCGTCACGCATTATTATTTAAAATTCAATCTCAGAACTAGATTAGTCATAGAGCGTAAAATGTAACTTATCAATACGCGCTAACATTGTGTACCCTAAACTTCCAGGCCTTTATTTACTTTAACCTGAATCTGTAGCTTCATGCCGCCCCTACTCAAGTTATTAATCCCATTGCGTTTTAATATACACACTTAACCTATTATACTTACATCTAGTTACTTCGAGTATTATCTGGCAGGTTCCCCTGTCACTTTATCATCACGGTATTTAACTAAAAACTTATGCGTGCTAAATATCAACACCGCCAATTCCACTTATAAAGTAAATGGGACAGTAATTACTCCATATGAATATTTGGCCAAATTATGGTTGGATCACAAATAGCATTTAATTCTTAAAAAAACTAACTAACCACCACTATTAGCACTTTCACTATGAAATTAAATATATCCTTTTAAATTTAAATGATAAACAACCTTCTTACAATTAGCTAAACAGCGTACGCTATTTAGCGTACGCTACTCATAATCATCTCTACCATACCCCAAAGTAATCCATAGCTATTCATTTTTTATCTTAGCTGTTCAATAATATCTAATGAGTAAATCCAAAACACTATCGGTATTGGCGCAAAAAACAGGAGCTTGTACTTATTTAATGCTAATGAATTAGAAGATATTGAATGAAAACAATCCTTCAAGGGGTAATTTCGCAATGGGTTTGCAGGAAACCTAACGAGCCAATAACTAAATGACTAGAAAAGACATCTTTACTACTGATAAATAAGAAATGATCTTGATTTGAATTGGCTGGTTATGTAAATCAGACATTTCGACTCTTAGATTTTGTCAAACCTTGCTACCCTTTGACAAAAGTTCACAGATTTCTTCTCCAGTTACCGGCTTACTAAAGAGATACCCCTGACCAATATCACACCCCAGGCTTATCAAATGTGCAAGCTGATCTTCGGTTTCAATACCCTCGGCGATAACTTTCAAACCAAGTCCATGACCCATTGAAATGGCAGCATTTATCAATTCTCGATCAGCTTTATCTACAGAAATATCATTGATAAAGCTACGATCGATTTTTAAAGTATTGAATGGGTAACTTCTCAGGTAACTTAACGAGGAATACCCTGTTCCAAAATCGTCCATCGAAATTCCTATTCCAATATTTTTAAAAGTATTGATGGTCTCATCCAGATAAGTGTAGCCACTTAGCAGTACGCCCTCGGTTATTTCAACTTCTAATGCGTTGGCAGGTAAATCATGCTTTGTAAGCAGATCTACAATCATTGTTGGGAGTTTTGGATCTCTGAACTGTGTCGGCGATAAATTGACTGCGGTCGAAAACTTATTATTTGTCATTGCTCTCCATTTAGCGGTCCACGCCATAGCTTCGGATAAAACATACTGACCAATTTTATCGATTGTACTGCTTTGTTCGGCAATAGGAATGAAATCATCAGGTTCAATCGGACCTAATATTGAGCTATGCCATCTTAATAAGGCTTCTACGCCGATAATCATACGGGTTCTTAATTCAATTAACGGTTGATAAAGAACGGTAAATTCATCGCGTGTTAAAGCGCCATTTAATTGCTCTTCAAGAGCCAGTCTGCGGGAGACATCCTTATTCATTGAAGCGGTATAATTTTGATAGGTGTTACGTCCCATTTCCTTTGCGCGATACATAGCTGTATCAGCATTTCGTAATAGCTCGTCTGCGCTAGAACCGTCTTCTGGATAACAGGCGATACCTATGCTTGCCGTAATGACCAGCTCCCTGTCATCCAGAGTAAAAACATTTTTGAACTGCGATATCAGGTGTTCTGCAACAAGTTGGGCATCATAGACCTTACTAATTCGATGCAATAGAATGATAAATTCATCACCACCAAGTCGACACAAAGAATCCATTTCACGAATCGTTTCTGAAAGGCGCTGGGCCACCATCACCAGCAGCCTATCTCCAGCATCATGCCCCATGGAATCATTGACTCGCTTAAATCCGTCCAGATCAAGAAACAGTATTGCCACTTTAGTGTTGTTTCGACTGGATTCCCTGACCATGAGGCTCAATCGATCAAGTGCTAAAAATCGGTTTGGTAAATTTGTCAGGTTGTCATAATGAGCCTGATAGAGCATCTTTTCATGCTGTTTTTTTTGCTCAGTAATGTCTTCCTTAACGCCTACATAATGGGTGACCTCTCCAGACTCATCAATTACCGGTGCAATACGTGCATATTCCCAATAAATATCACCATTTTTATTTTTGTTCTGAATCTCACCCGCCCAGGGTTTCTTCGCTAACAAGCAGCCCCACATTTCTTTATAACGCTTTAATGGAGTCAGACCAGACTTGAAAATACTGGGGTTTTTACCCTTAACCTCCTGCTGAGTGAAACCTGAAATCTTTTCAAAACTATGATTAACATATTCAATGTTAGCATCAGTGTCGGTTATGACAACGCTTGATGGGCTTTGCTCTATAGCCTGAGAAAGTACTCTAATCATGGACTCCTTGTTCTTTAACTCTGTCACATCGAGATGAGTACCGACCATCCTTATCGCAGTACCCTCTTCATCACGCACGGCATAGGCCCGAGAAAGAATATCTACCCAGTGACCATCCTTATGACGCATTTTTAATTCGAGATTAAAGTTATCACGAGAGCCATTTATAAATTCGCTCATGATGTTCCAGCTCTGCACCTGACCTGGCGCAACAAACAGGTCTTTCCAGATTGAAAAGTCATTGGGTAATTCGTCATCTTGATAACCGAGCATACCTTTCCAGCGGGGGGAGTAATATATTTCATTTTTCACCAGATCCCAGTCATATAGTCCATCATTGGCTCCCCTCATCGCCAGGGCAAACCGCTCTTCACTTGCTCTTAGTGCCTGCTCTGCTTCCTTACGTTCGGTAATATCCATGACTACGCTACCTAAACTGATGATATGATTGTTGCCATCAAGCACAGGAAAATAAGATACGCTGAAGTGTGCGGTCTTAGCGGGGTTAGAGGGAGCTTCAACACTAAAATCTGTATTCAGTATTGGTTTTTTGGTTTCAAGAATCTGTTGGAAACAGGGGTAAACTTCGTTATAAATATCGGGTAAAACATCCTGCATGGATTTACCGATGTGGTCTTCAACTTTAATTCCATTCAATTCCGCTAATGTTTCATTGATGAGCTGGTAGCGTAAATCAGTGCTAAGCAGAGCCATCCCTGTGGGTGATGCGCTAAAAATGGAAGACAATAGCTGTTCGCTCTTTAATAATTCATGCTCTATATGTTTACGGTCGGAAATCTCCTGGATTAAAGCCTTATTCTTTTCTGATAACTCAATAGTCCTCTGCTGAATTAATACTTCCCGTTGATTTACCTCTTCATTTAACTGATTGATCAAAGCGATATTCTTTTGTTGTAGCTCTAATGCTCTCATGGCACTACGATTTAAATTTAAGGTGAACAGGGTAATCGTGATCAAATAGATAATAACGCCCAATGACAGCAGATAATAAGGAAGATCGTTAAAAAGAAACAGGGTAACCAGTAAAGAAAAAAACTGTGGATAGGTATAGACGATGAAGGCAGGAAAATAGATTGATAATGTCATCACGCTAGTTCCTACAATACCGAATACAAGTAATGACAGAGTCATGGTAACAACAATATCATTTTCGATATACATCAGCGGGAAGATAATGCACCAGGACAACCCCACCATGGCACTACCAAGCAGGTAATATCTGAGCCACCTCTCTGGGGAAAACGCCTCAGGCTTCGTTTTGTGTAGATACCAGATAGATAATCGAATTATTACCGAGGTGTAAAGCAGCAAAACCCAAATATTGATAAGAATGGAATCAAGTCTTTGCTTTAAAATTAAGGCAAACAATAACGCTAGAACTATTACTGCGCTATTCGATATAGGTGCCTGGAGGTATAGCGTACGTACCTGTTCAATTACCCGTAGTCTACGAATATCAGGAGTATATTCTTCTCTAGCGCTGGTGAGACTTTGCTGCCTTATTTCCTTTGATTCTTCGATCATTATGGCTACGCTTTTCTATTGAAAAGTAGTTTTACGCTACCTGGTACAGCATATAACATTGTTTAGTGTATGCCATATAACTCAATAATGCAGATAATATTTTCAGTACCATAAAACTGTGTTTTTCAATGGCGTACCAATCATTAATAGTGCCGGTTAAAACAATATGGTCCAAATTATTAGCAAAAAATTTCTACAAAATAGACTATGATTAGTTAAGAAGTGACTCGTCAGGAACAAATGGACGATATCATTGGTCGATATAGAAATAGTAATCTACAATTAAGTTGTTAAATCTGGAGAGTTGAGATGTTTGTTTCATCAATTGGTAGTGCAAGTGCCCAGCAGGTATTGCAGCCACTATTGACTAGCGCTGAAAGTGCAGCAGAAGGCAATCCCCCTGACGGTGACCGTGACAGGGATGATGTTAGTAACATTTCTGCTACTACAAATGTTAATAATTCAGCAAATGTAACAGAGTCTATTGGCCAGAATATTAATGTCTATGCTTAGTTGCTTACCGGGCTAACATTGATATCACGCAAAACCACATTAGACGTCCAGGATTACTTTCTCCTGGCGTCTAATGTATTACATTTTAAAAAGTATTTGAACTTCTAGCACATAATATCAACACTATATTTCTGCTCGCTATCGCTTAAAGATAGTTTCTACTGCTGCAAAAAGGCATTCTGATCAACCAGGAATCGTTCGCTCAGAGGCAGGCTAGCGGCTCCTAACACGCGCGCATTTGCCCCAATGCTGCCTTCGAAAATTTGTGGCACTTTTAGCCCAGTTAGCTGCATGTCCTGCAGATGATGTCGAATCAGGTTAACTAATTTACTTCGAATATTGTTGGGTAAAGAGCCGTCGATTACACAGGCTTCAAAATCAATAACTGAAATGGAAGATGCAACCGCATGCGCAATGCCATGTGCGGCCTGTTGTATCCATTGTCTTACTACAGGTGATTCGCTATCCCATTGTTTGTCGCCTGCCCATAATGCGCTCGAATCGTTTCCGTCTGCATCTATGGCTTTTTCCAGTGTTGCGACAGAGGCCAAATCGATTAACTGTTGAGTTTGACAACCTTCCACAGGGATAGGCATTGAGCCTAAAGCGCCAGAATTGCCGCCAGGCCCGGTAAACAGGCTACCATTTAACACAACCCCTCCTCCGATAAAGTAACCGATATGAAAATACAGAAAGTTTTGTGGCAGTTGTGATCGGCCAAACACCAGTTCAGCTGCGCAGGCAGCAGAAACATCGTTTTCCATATAAACTGGGAACTCGCAATGATCAGCAATCAGGCTACGGATATCAACCACTCGCCAGCTATCCATGGCAAGCTGAGTGGTACCAATGAGTTCTGGCCAGTTCCACAATTGAAATGGAAAGCCTATCCCCATACCCGAGATTCGACTACGCTGTTTTTTTGAGAGTCGGCTACAGATGTCGTCAATGGCTGTTTTAACAAACTCAACAATACTGGCTGGTGTAGGGTAGCCATAACTCAGATGTGAGATATCGACAATATCGCCGAGAAAATCTATTAACACAAGATCACTACGTCGGCGTCCAATCTTGAGACCGAAAAACAATGCGCCGTTGGCGAGCAACGACATGGGTATCGAGGGTTGCCCTACTTTGCCCTGAATCCGTGTTGGCTCACCTCGTTTAACCAGGCCATCCTTCTCCAGATTTCGCATGATTACCGATGCAGTTTGAGCAGATAAGCCAGTCATACGCGCAATATCGGATTTGGGTAAAGCACCGTGTCGACGTATTAACGTCAGTACAAGGCGTTCGTTATAGGCTCGCATGCCACTCTGATTGGTACCCATGTTAATGCGATTGATGGTGCCTGAGTTCGTTTGATTCAAGAATTGATAACCGAGTTTCTTCCAGATGAAGAACCTACCTTATGTGCATACAAATCATATGTCAATTAATAACTATAATTGAATTAATAATTAAAAAAACTATGCTTTTAGGTAGATATAATTATTAAATATAAATGATTTATTAATTGACATAGTGCTCTGGAGTGTGCTCTTATCTTGTTATGTTGCTGAGTGATAGATCTTTCTACCTCCTCATCTGAGTTCTCAGCACCGTTAAAAATCTTATAAATTAACAGAGGAAAACTCATGAAAAATCAAACCTTAATCAAAAACACACGGGCTCTCGCCGTTCTGGCAATGCTGGGTTCTAGCCCTTCTATGGCGACAGATATTGGTGCCTGTTTAATCACCAAAACAGACACCAATCCCTTTTTTGTGAAAATGAAAGAAGGTGCACAGGCAGGCGCGAAGGCTAATGGTATCTCACTGCAAACCTTTGCCGGCAAGCTCGACGGTGATGTTGAAACTCAGGTTTCTGCGGTAGAAACCTGTATCGCATCGGGCGCTAAAGGCATCCTGATTACACCATCTGATTCTTCTTCACTGGCACCTGTTGTGAATAAGGCACGTAAGGCGGGGTTACTGGTAATTGCACTGGATACACCTTTTGATCCAGCCGATACCGCTGATGCGACCTTTGCTACAGATAACTTCAAGGCGGGAGTGTTAATCGGTCAATGGGCCAAAGCCAAAATGGGCGCAAAAGCCGCTACGGCTAAAATTGCACTACTTGACCTTAATCCTTCGCAGGTCTCAGTTGACTACCTGCGTGATAATGGTTTTCTTCATGGCTTTGGTATCGATATTAAAGATCCTAAACGTATGGGCGATGAAACCGATCCGAGAATCGTTGGAAATGATGTAACTAATGGGAACGAAGAGGGGGGGCGTAAAGCGATGGAAAATCTGATGCAGCTAGACCCTGATATCAATCTTGTTTACACCATTAATGAGCCTGCCGCAGCAGGGGCATATGAAGCGTTGAAAGCATTTGGTAAAGAAAAAGGAGCTATTATTGTATCAGTAGATGGTGGATGTCCTGGCGTTCAAAACGTTAAGGAAGGTATTATCGGTGCAACTTCTATGCAGTTCCCTCTGCTGATGGCTTCAAAAGGTATTGAAGCTATTAAAAACTGGGCTGAGAAGGGTGTAAAACCAAAGCCATCACCTGGTCTCGATTTTTTTAATACGGGTGTTGAACTGGTTACTGATCAACCTGTTAAAGGCTTGCCATCTATAAACTCAAAAGAAGGCCTGGATAAATGCTGGGGCTAATAAGCCCAAATTTCTAATGATTTAATAAACAGGGGCTCCTTGATCTGCTACTTTGGGCAGGTCAGGTCTCCTCTGATATTTCACCATTCTTTAAAGAATTGGAGGAAAGGTTTATGAGTAATAATAACTCACAGACAAATGTTAAGCAGGACTTCGAGAAGGTCATTGATAAGGCAGACAGCAAGGTTGCCAGTTTTGAGCAGGCAGATGGTGGTGCATTAACCAGAATACAGCGCCATCTGCACAGCTACCCAACCATGATTCCAGTGATTGTGTTGTTGTTAAGTCTGGCTATATTTGGTGTGGTGGCAGGTGGACGCTTTTTTTCGACATTCAATATGTCTCTGATTATCCAGCAGGTATCCATTATTGGCATATTGGCGGCGGCTCAAAGTCTCATAGTGCTGACTGCAGGTATTGATCTATCGGTAGCTGCCATCATGGTGCTAATGTCGGTAATTGCGGGTAATCTGGCAGTTAACATGGGTGTTCCGGCACCGCTCGCATTGCTGGTTGCTTTCGCTGGTGGTAGCGCTGCAGGGTTAATAAATGGCTTGCTGGTTACGCGCTTAAAACTTCCACCTTTTATCGTCACGCTGGGCACCTGGAATATCTTTTTTGCCCTCAATCTCTGGCTATCTGGTGCGCAATCTATTCGCAGCCAGGATATAGACGCCAAAGCGCCTTTGCTGAAATTCTTTGGCCACTCCATCAATATTGGCGGTGCACAGTTGACGTATGGTTCTTTCCTGATGCTAATTATCTTCATAGTGATGTGGTATATGCTGACACAAACCGCCTGGGGTCGTCATGTGTATGCGATAGGCGATGACAAGGAGTCGGCAGAGCTATCCGGTATCAGAACCGACCGCACGGTGATCTCGGTATATATGCTGGCAGGTTTTATCTGTGCATTAGGTGCCTGGGCATCGATTGGTCGTGTGGGCTCGGTATCACCGCAAAGTTTTTATGAAGGAAACCTGCAATCGATAACCGCTGTAGTTATCGGTGGGATTTCATTGTTTGGTGGGCGTGGTTCAATCATGGGGCCACTGGTAGGGGCACTTATAGTAGGTGTATTTCAATCAGGGCTACGCCTTTCGGGAGTTGACGTGTTGTGGCAGGTGTTTGCCATCGG
>JBNKMF010000018.1:0-62259 GCA_050292965.1 Gammaproteobacteria bacterium
CCATGATATTGGAACGAGAAGCTTGAAATTTAAAGTTAAATTCATTATGGTCTGAATGAGAACAAACTGAGAACAATATGAGGGCTAGATATGGAAGAAAGTCACCCAGTAAAATCACCTTTTATGGAGAGTGTTCGCCAGGTTTTACGTGTTGGACATTATGCATTTACTACTGAAAAAACGTATATGAGCTGGATTTATCGTTTTATTCTGTTCCATAACAAAACTCATCCCAAAAACCTTAGTGAAGTGGATGTTGTCACATTCCTCACTCACTTGTCTGTATACAGTGATGTTGCTCCATCAACGCAAAGCCAGGCGCTTAATGCTTTAGTTTTTTTGTATGCGAAGGTTCTTGAGCGCCCTTTGGGTGAGTTAAAAGGTATCGTCCGTGCGAGAAAGCGCCCAAAGATTCCTGTAGTTTTAACACCTTTGGAAGTCGCCGACTTGTTTGCACATTTGGATGGTAGTCAGTGGCTTGCAGCAGCATTGATGTATGGATCCGGGTTAAGGTTGATGGAGTGTTTGAGGCTTCGGATCCATAACCTTGATTTCGATCATTTGTCGGTAACGATTATTGCCGGAAAAGGCGGGAAAAACCGGGTTGTGACGCTCGCCAGGGATTTGGTAGTTCCATTGAAACGACATTTATCAGCGGTGAAGAATGTGCATGATAAGGATTTGGCTGATGGGTTCGGTAAGGTGTATTTACCACATGCGTTAGCTCGGAAGTATCCGAATGCTGATAGGGAGTGGGGATGGCAGTATGTTTTCCCGGCATCCAAACGTAGTGTTGATCCTCGTAGCAGAATTACACGTCGACACCATCTGGATGCTTCTGCTCTGCAAAAAGCGGTTAAGTCTGCGGTACTCAAAGCGGGTATTCAAAAACCTGCTACCTGTCATACTTTGCGCCACTCATTTGCTACACACCTGCTAGAAAGGGGAATGGACATACGTACTGTACAGGAACAATTAGGGCATAGTGATGTGAGAACAACTGAAATCTATACCCACGT
This sequence comes from Gammaproteobacteria bacterium, assembly GCA_050292965.1. Taxonomy (GTDB): domain Bacteria; phylum Pseudomonadota; class Gammaproteobacteria; genus JACNJF01. The sequence continues at coordinate 1,020 of JBNKMF010000018.1, forward strand.
CATTGGTCGTGGTGGAAAGGGTGTCATCAGTCCGCTGGAAGGGCTCGTAAAATCTAAAAAGTTAAAAACTGATGAGTAAACGTTATGGACTACGTTAAGTTGCTATTATCTGTGCCTTCTGCGGTTTAAATACCTCTTTCAATCAGCTAGGACGTCACCGCAGCGCCAGCAAGCCCCGGTAATCAACAAAGCACAACAAAGAACCCCCTTCGTGCTCTTCGTGTGCTCTGTGGTTAACAATAAAAACCTATCGCTTATCGATAGAAACATACTCCCGATTTTCTGGCCCATTGTAATGCGCCGAGGGTCGAATAATCTTGCCATCTTCGCGTTGCTCTATCACATGCGCACCCCAGCCAGTGACGCGTGAGATGACGAACAAGGGAGTGAACATATCTGTAGGTACGCCCATCTGGTGGTAGGATACCGCAGAGAACCAGTCCAGGTTGGGGAACATTTTTTTGATTTCCCACATCACAGATTCCAGTCGGTCGGCAACATCGTACATCCTGCTATTTCCAGCTTCATCAGATAGTTGTTTAGCGACAGCTTTAATAACTTCGTTGCGTGGGTCAGCTACGGTGTAAACAGGGTGTCCGAAACCGATTACGATTTCTTTGTTCGCTACGCGTTGTCTAATATCTGTCTCAGCTTCGTCGGCTGTTTTATAGCGACTCTGGATACGGAAGGCTTCTTCGTTGGCACCACCATGTTTGGGTCCACGTAATGCACCAATGGCTCCAGTGATGGCTGAGTATATATCGGAATTGGTACCGGCGATGACGCGCGCGGCAAATGTGGATGCATTGAATTCATGTTCTGCATAGAGATTCAGCGAGGTATGCATGGCACGCACCCAAGATTCGCGTGGTTTTTCACCGTGCAATAAGTGCAGAAAATGTCCGCCAATTGAATCGTCGTCAGTTTCTACGCTGATGCGTTTGCCATTTATCGCGAAGTGATACCAGTAAAGTAATGCTGATCCAAAGCTTGCCATCAGGCGATCAATAATATCGCGTGCCTCGCTGGTGGGATGGCTTTCCTTTTCTGGTAAGCAGGTACCCAATATTGAGCAGGCGGTACGCATAACATCCATTGGATGCGAGGTAGAAGGCAAAGCTTCCAGTGCTTTTTTTACCGCCTTTGGTAATCCACGCATGGATTTAAGTTTGGTTTTATAGCGGCTAAGTTCAGCAGCGTTTGGCAGATGACCATGTATCAGCAGATAGGCGATTTCTTCGAATTCAGCCTTGTCAGCAAAATCCAGAATGTCATAACCACGATAATGCAGATCGTTGCCGGTGCGTCCTACAGTACAGATGGCAGTATTGCCTGCAGCAGTGCCGGATAGCGCTACCGATTTTTTGGCCTTCGGTAAAACCTGGTTTGGGTTTTGAGTCATTTCTATTTATCCTCCGAAAACAGGGCGTCGAGCTTTTGTTCATAGCTGTAGTAGTCGAGATATTCGTATAACTCGACGCGGGTTTGCATGGTATCTACCACATTTTTCTGTGTGCCTTCAGCAATCAGCGTTTTATATACATTGAGTGCCGCAGCATTGGCTGCGCGGAAAGCCGATAAAGGGTACAGAGCAATATCCACATTGGCAGAAGCCAGCTCTTCTGTGCTGAATAAGGGGGTCGAGCCAAATTCTGTGATGTTCGCCAGTATGGGCACCTTTACGGCTTGCTTAAATTGTCGGTACATTTCAAGCTCGGTAATTGCTTCAGGAAAGATCATATCGGCCCCTGCTTCGGCGCAGGCACAGGCTCGGTCTATAGCAGATTGCAGTCCTTCCACGGCCAGTGCATCGGTACGTGCCATGATGACAAAGTCGGGGTCAGTTTTAGCATCTACTGCAGCCTTGATGCGATCCACCATTTCTTCTAATGACACAATCGCTTTATTAGGACGATGGCCGCAACGTTTTTGCATTACCTGATCTTCGATATGTACTGCGGCGGCACCCATCTTGGTCATGGAGCGTATGGCACGCGCAATATTGAAAGCGCCACCCCAGCCTACATCGATATCGACCAGCAGGGGCAGATCGGTTACATCGGTAATACGGCGTACATCAATCAGTACATCTTCCAGTGTGGTAATACCCAGATCAGGGATGCCACAGGAACCGGCTGCAACGCCACCACCTGAGATATAGATAGATTTAAAACCAGAGGCCTGTGCCATACGCGCGTGATAGGCATTGATCGCGCCTACGCATTGCAATGGCTTTTCGCTCTCGACTAATTTGCGGAATCTTTTTCCGGGTGAGTTTGTAAACATAGTAATTCTCGTAAAGGTTATTTGGCGTAGCCCATGTCCTGCAGGACTTCTGTAATTTCTTGCAGAATGAGCGGGTCATCGATGGTGGCAGGCATTTTCCATTCCTTTTGATCGGCTATGCTGACCATGGTGCCGCGCAGGATTTTACCGGAGCGTGTTTTTGGTAATCTTTTGACTACGTGCGCCATTTTAAAAGCGGCAACTGGTCCAATCAGGTCACGTACACGCTGCACCAACTCCTGTATGATTTCGGCATCGTCACGTTCTACACCGGCTTTCAGTACCACCAGTCCTAGCGGCATCTGTCCCTTAAGTTGATCGCTGACGCCGATAACGGCACATTCGGCAACATCCGCATGACCTGCCAGCACTTCTTCTATCGCTCCCGTCGATAGACGATGTCCAGCAACGTTGATGACGTCATCGGTTCTGCTCATAATCCATAGATAGCCATCGGCATCCTTATAGCCAGCATCGCCAGTCAGGTAATAGCCCGGATACTTGGATAGGTAAGAGTCGATAAAGCGCTGGTCATTACCCCAAAGAGTAGGCAGGCAGGATGGCGGTAAGGGTAATTTAATGACGATATTGCCCATTTCACCATCGGGCATTTGTTCGCCATCTTCTGATAGAATTTGTACGTCATATCCCGGCATAGCTACGGTTGGTGATCCGGGTTTAACCTCCATTGGCTCTATGCCCATGGGGTTAGCGGCGATACCCCAGCCGGTTTCGGTTTGCCACCAGTGGTCGATAACCGGCTTGTTGAGTTTTTCGCGAGCCCAGAACAGGGTATCCGGGTCACAGCGTTCTCCAGCCAGGAATAAAGTATCCATGCAGGAGATATCATATTTCTTGAGGAACTCACCCTCTGGGTCTTCCTTCTTAATCGCGCGAAATGCGGTAGGCGCGGTAAACAATACCTTCACGTTATGTTCACTGATCACACGCCAGAAAGCGCCGGGGTCGGGGGTACCGACAGGTTTGCCTTCGTAGAAAATAGTGGTGCAGCCTTTCAGCAGCGGAGCGTAGACAATATAGCTGTGCCCAACCACCCAGCCTACATCTGACGCTGCCCAGTACACGTCACCTGCGTCAACGTTATAAAGGTTTTTCATGGTCCAGTGCATAGCAACTGCATGACCGCCATTGTCACGAATAACGCCTTTGGGCTGTCCAGTTGTACCTGAGGTATAAAGAATATATAGAGGATCCGTAGCCAGTACCGGAACGCATTCAGCTGGTTCAGCGGCTGCGGCTGCACTATCCCAATCAATATCACGGCCACTGATCAGGCTGGCTTCAGCCTGAGGGCGTGCCTTGATGATGCAACTGCTTACCTTGTGTTTGGCAATCTCAATAGCTTCGTCGAGTAGCGGTTTGTACTTGACCACACGTCCAGGTTCGATACCACAGCTAGCACTGACGATTACATTGGGCTTTGCATCATCGATACGGGTGGCCAGTTCGTTAGCAGCAAAACCACCGAAAACCACCGAGTGGATGGCGCCAATTCGAGCGCAGGCTAGCATGGCAACCGCAGCTTCGGGGATCATCGGCATATAGATAATGACGCGATCACCTTTGCTTACGCCCTGGCTGAGTAATACTCCTGCGAATTTTGACACCTGTTCCAGCAGTTCTGCATAGCTGATCTTACGCTGCTGACTGGTGATAGGTGAGTCATAAATGATGGCAGTTTGATCGCCTCGCCCCGACTCTACATGTCTGTCCACTGCGTTATAGCAGGTGTTGAATTCACCACCCGTGAACCATCTGGGAACCGGTTTAGCATCTTTATCCAGGACCTGATTCCATTTTTTATACCAATGTAACTCTTCCGCCGCAGCAGCCCAGAAGGTATCTGGGTCATTGATAGATTGTTGATATATCTCACTATATTTTGACATTCTCTATTCCTCAGTTTTGATTTCTTTTTATTCGATATATTTATTTAGCCTGCGCACATGGTGCAGGGTGGGTGTTACTTTAGTGCTAACGCATTGCTGGATACGATGATGCCATCATGATCTGCGTAGAGGTATTCACCTGGCACAAAAGTGACCCCGCCAAAGTGCACAGCGACATCGACATCGCCGATATCTTTCTTTTCGCTTTTCATCGGGTGGGTACCCAATGCCTTGACCCCGATAGGCATCTGGCTAATGTCATGACTGTCACGGATAAGGCCATACATGACCACGCCAGCCCAGCCATTTTGTACACCCTTATCGGCCAGAATATCACCTAGCATGGCGCAACGCTTTGAACCACCGGCATCCACAACCAGTACGCGACCATTGCCGGGCGTTGATAATTGTTGCCTGACCTTTGAATTGTCTTCATAACATTTGATGGTTGAGATTGGGCCACAAAATACCGTATTTCCACCAAAATCGGAAAAGCCGGGCTCAACTACGCATATCTGGTCGGCAAAGTCATCGCATAAATCTGCAGTTTTAAACGTCATGATAATGTCCTGAAATGAATCTTGTTGGATTTACCCAATTTTGGAGCAGTGATATTAACGACTGTCGGCACGATTTTCCTGTAGTGAATTCCAATAGTAACCATTAAAAATAGCATTGTGTTTATCAATGCTTTTTTAATAAGCATTGCTAATCCCCTAAACAGCAAATTAAATGACTATGAATCAAAAGCTTAAAGTCTACAATTCTAGAGGCTACCAGCCAGTTTACGCTCAAGATACGAGGTTTGCTGATGTTCTGGGGCGCAAACCCGCTCGAATCGAATAGGCCTGGAACAGGGAAACCTATCACGATAGCACTGATTTTTGATATTCGATGGATAGTCACGGCAGCAAAAAGATATTGTCATTCTTGAAAAAGCATCTATGAAACAGCAATGTAAACACCAGGCTGTAATAAGGTCTCGGCTAACAGAGTGGATGAAAACGGGAGAACATGCTTTAATGCCACTGGAGCTGTTTAACACTTCAAATAACCATGAGTTATAGTTCAATGATCAGAACCATTTCCACACTATTGATTTTACAATCCTTTCTCATACCCACCTCAGCTTATGCGCTAGCCGATCAGGGTTTAAGTTCGGTAATGTCAATCATAGACCTTGCGATTGAAAAAATTAACAACCAATCCTCGCAAACCGAAAACGCAGATCCTGAGCAGGTAAAGAAAGATCAGCAAGCAGCATCTGGAACTATAGTTAATCTGTCACGCACACTGGGCAAATTGAGTTATTCCCGATTGCAGTGTGGTCAGGCTGAAGTACTGGCCGAATTTACTCAGCGCGTTCAACAACTGCCACAGGATTTCCGGGATCCTATGCGTGATGCATTTCAGGAAGGGTTTGAGCAGGGCAAGAAAGAAACACCTCTGTTATCCGAAGATGAATGCGCGCGCCTGACTGAATCACGTAGCCGTGGCAATAAAGAAGTCGAAGCCAAGGTGGATGGTGTTGAAAAAACGACACAAGAAGCCAGTCCAGAGCCGGAACCTGAACCGGTTGCAGAGGAAGACCCCAAACTTAAACAGCTGAGAATTGCCGAGCTTTCTGGTCAGCTGGCCTACAGGCGTAAATTTTGCGGTGATAATAAAGTAGTCAACCGTGATTTTAATGAAGTCATTTCGCAGATGCCTGAGGAGTATCAGGAAGAAGCGAAAGTCTCATACTGGAAAGGCTATAAGCATGGCAAGCGGTTGAATAAAGGCCTGACTCTGGACAAATGTTTTCCTGATTATAAATGAACACCAGCCAGACATGATGCTTGCAATATATCCATTCTTAAATTCACTTTTCGTCAGATGCTTCTGACTTTATGTACCACCATTGAAACGTGCAATAAGCTTGTTATTACTTATTATCACCTCTCTGCTGGGCTCTGCTATGGGAGTATTTGATGCCGGAAAAGCCTGTGTTTTTTCACGCATCAAAGCAAAGCTGACAATGAGTGACGAACCACTTGCAAACGCGAAAGTTATTCGCCGTTGGGAGTGGCAAGAACTCAGGGAAGAATCTACCACAACAAATAATGAGGGGAAATTTGAATTCCCTGCAATTTTTGAAAGATCTATCACGCGATTTTTTCCTTCGGAATTGGCATTGTCCTCGCGGTAACAGGTTCTGTATTAAGTCTGCTCACTAAAACCGGCCCCAGCACCGATCCGAAAATTACAAAAAAAAACCTCTGGTCCAGCTTTGCATAGGTATCATTTTCAGCGGCGGATTCTTTTTAGCCATTGCCATTGTAATTTTCGTCGCATCAGCAACCTGGTGGCTATTTAGAGATGTTATTCGGCTTGAATCTCCGGGACAACTGACAATTTATAGCCTCATTCTCGGCCCCGCCCCAATAGTGTTCCCATTGATAGCTGAGATACTTGCCCGGATGCCTGGTGGGAATGTCGGGGCTCATGGGCGTTCCAAATGCTTACTCTGGGGCATTAATATTGGCCCACTGCTTGAAAACCTGATGATGTCATATCTGTTGCTTTATATTAGTGGTGTCTGGGCACTAATCAGAGCGATAGAATAAGCAGCTTTAGTAGAGTCAGAAACTGCATCTTTTAACCCCTAACCATTAGAGTGGATGAAAACGGGTTAACATGCTTTAATGCAGTTGGGGCTGTTAACAGCAAATAATAACCATGAGTTATAGTTCAATGATCAGATCCGTTTCCATACTATTGATTTTACAATTCTTTCTCATACCCACCTCAGCTCATGCACTAGCTGATCAGGGTTTAAGCTCGATAATGTCGATCATAGATCTTGCGATTGAAAAAATTAACAACCAATCCTCGCAAAACGAAAATGCAGATCCTGAACAGGTGAAGAAAGATCAGCAAGCAGCATCTGGGACTATAGTCAATCTGTCACGCACACTGGGCAAATTGAGTTATTCCCGATTGCAGTGTGGCCAGGCTGAAGTACTGGCCGAATTTACCCAGCGCGTTCAACAACTGCCACAGGATTTCCGTGACCCTTTGCGTGATGCATTTCAGGAAGGCTTTGAGCAGGGCAAGAAAGAAACACCTCTGTTATCCGAAGATGAATGTGCGCGTCTGACTGAATCACGTAGCCGTGGCAATAAAGAAGTCGATGCCAAAGTGGATGGTGTTGAACAAGCAAAGCCAGAAGCTGCGCCTGAACCCGAACCGGTTGTGGCTCAAGATCCCAAACTTAAACAACTGAGAATTGCCGAACTCTCGGGTCAGCTGGCCTACAGGCGTAAATTTTGTGGTAATAATAAAGTGATTAGCCGTGACTTTAATGAAGTCATTTCGCAGATGCCTGAGGAGTATCAGGAAGAAGCGAAAGTCTCATACTGGAAAGGTTATAAGCATGGCAAGCGCTTGAATAAAGGCCTGACTCAGGCTAAATGTTATTAGGATTTCTTTGATTAATTATGCTTTAGCCCCCGCACTACTGGCCTTAATGAAAGAATACGCCACAATTATCGATATCCTGTGCCATCGCTGACGCTATGCTGGTAATAGTGGAATGCCTCACCCTGGTGGTGATAGCGCTAAATCGAGCTGCCCTGCCCAAATGATGAATTCAGAGCATTATCAATACGCCTCTGTAGCCAGAGTCCTGAGTTAAACCAGACCCAAAACCTGATGAGTGTATTCACCCCCGTTACCGAAGCTCAGTTGCATGAGTTTTTATCGCTTTATCCCCTGGGACAATTGATCAGTTTTAAAGGTATCGAAGCCGGTACAGACAATTCCAGTTTTTTTATTACCACGACACAGGATGAATATGTTCTAACACTGTTTGAAAACCAGACTGAGCGGGGATTACTGTTTTTGCTGAAACTCCTTGATCATCTCAAGTCAACAAACTGTAAAGTCGCCGAACCAATGCACGATACGGCTGGCAATGCGCTACAACTTGTCGCCGATAAACCGGCGGTATTGTTTAAAAAGCTGGACGGTCACCATGTTAGCCAACCCACTCAGGATTATTGTTCACAAATGGGCAATGCTATGGGTGAGATACACCTGGCTGGGCAGGATCTGAGTATTCAACGGTATAATCCATTCGGTCTCGACTGGCTGCTGGCCCATCGTCAATATCGTGAATGGATGGCGGAGGAGGATTACGAGCTGTTCAACCGCAGCCTGGATCAGCTCGAGCAATTAACGCGCATGGAGCTTCCTGTCGGTATTATTCATGCCGATTTATTCCATGATAATGCCCTGTTTGATGATGGCAAGCTTACTGGAGTCATCGACTGGTCTTTTGCCTGCAGGGATTATCTGCTGCTGGACCTGGCTATCATGATTAACGACTGGTGTCGTCAGGGTCAGAGTTTTGATCAGCGCCGTATTGATGCCATGATCAACGGCTATCAGGGCAAGCGTCGATTGAGCCGGGATGAACGACAGGCATTACCGTTGATGCGTCAGCTAGCCGCCTGCCGCTTCTGGTTATCCCGCATGCTGAGCTGGAATACCTTGAAGAACCAGAGTCTGCAACAGGTTACCGTGAAATCACCCGATGAAATGAAGCGCCTGTTAAAAGCCATCCAGGCAACGACTGCACGAGCCGCTATTGTGAATGATTGACATCGCTTTGGAGCTTCTATACCTTGCGCAAATCTGCTTCAGGTGTCCCCAGGGTAACCATCCAGGGAATTAAACGGGAAGCCGGTGCGTACCTGACATTCTGCTCAGGAGCAATTCCGGCACTGCCCCCGCAACGGTAAGTGAGTTGCGGCGGATCATTCAGCCACTGTGTTTGTACGCGGGAAGGCGATCCGCCAGGTCTTTATAAGACCACTCACGAGTCCGGAGACCGACCTGAAGCCGTAAGGTTAGCATTGCGGTGGGCTATGCTCAGGCTTCAGGGTTTCTATCTCTCCTGTTTGCGTCTGTTTCCCCCGTCTTGTATATATATCATCTGGTTTTGCATGCGGGTGAGCGTGCCTGAGGGGAAAATGAAGAAATGTTATATCGGTGTGACGGTATTGCTGTGTGCGGCCATGCCGGGCGATAGCATTGCAGTTGCACGTGACGAGGCATGCACCGGGTTGTTTTGGTCATGAACAGATACTCAGAAAGTGAAATCGATGCCGTCTATCGCGCCATACGCGAACGGCGTGACATGCGCCATTTCCTGCCAGACTCCGTGGATCCAGCGGTGCTAGAACGTCTGCTAGAAGCGGCACATCAGGCACCCAGTGTCGGCCTGATACAGCCATGGCGTTTTATCCGCATTAGCGATACAGAAGTGCGTCAGGAAATCCACGCACTGGTGGAAAAGGAGCGCCTGCGTACAGCTGACGCGCTGGGAGAACGCAAGAGTGAGTTTATGCAGCTCAAGGTGGAAGGCGTGCGCGAGTGTGGTGAACTTTTCGTGGTGGCGCTGATGGATGGACGTGAACGACTATTGTTTGGTCGCCGCACCATGCCGGAGATGGATCTGGCTTCAGTCGCCTGCGCGATCCAGAATATGTGGCTAGCGGCACGCGCCGAAGGACTGGGGCTGGGCTGGGTTTCCCTGTTCGACCCACTCGCACTGGCGCAACTACTGGCCATGCCCAGCGGTGCTCGACCTGTCGCTATCCTCTGTCTCGGTCATGTTGAGGAGTTTTATCCGCAACCGATGCTGGAAATGCACGGCTGGACACAAAGACAGCAGTGGCAGGAGTTTGTATTCGAAAACAGTTGGGACAACTATGCAGAGGAACAGCCATGTTGAGTCTGGCCCTGTCGGCAGTGGCTGCGGTACTGCTGGACTGGCTACTGGGCGAGCCCGGGCGATGGCATCCGCTGGTCGGATTCGGCAAACTAGTCATACAGCTGGAACGGATTATCTATGGCGCTGAGCGGGTCAGCTCAGGCGAGCGCCGTCTACGAGGCATTCTGGGCGTGCTAATACTGGTTCTACCGATTACGCTGATCGCTGCTGTATTCGTCATGCTGCCCTATATCGGCAACTTCATCAGCATACTGTTGCTGTACTTTGCCCTCGGACATAAAAGCCTGCATCAGCACGCCAGTCCGGTAGTAGAGGCCTTACGCAATGGTGATGATACACGAGCTCGCCATTTGGCCAGCCGCATAGTCAGCCGAGATCCCGAGCAACTGGACATCCCGCTCGCCACCACCGAATCAGTGCTGGAAAATGGCAACGATGGCGTTTTCGGTGCGCTGTTCTGGTTTGTGATCGCAGGCGGTGCGGGCGTAGTGCTTTATCGGCTGGTCAATACACTGGATGCCATGTGGGGCTACCGCAACGACCGTTACAGGCATTTTGGCTGGGCGGCGGCGCGCCTTGACGACCTGCTCAACTATATTCCAGCGCGCCTCACGGCCCTGACCTATGCGCTGGTTGGTAAGCCTGCTACCGCTCTGTCCTGTTGGCGGAGCCAGGCTGCTGTCTGGGATAGCCCCAATGCGGGTCCTGTCATGGCAGCCGGAGCGGGTACTCTGGGTATAGCCCTGGGCGGACCGGCCTGTTACCGGGGGGAGTGGCATCAACGCCCCCAACTGGGTCAAGGTCATCCCCCACAGAGCAATGACATCGAACGGGCACTGTCACTGGTGCGCAATGGCGTGCTGTTGTGGCTTGTTGTACTAGTGATTGCAGGAGGCTTGATGACTTATGCTTGAGCATGGTGGCAAAATTCGCCAGGCGGCGCAGCGCTATAATATTGCGCTGGAAGACTGGCTCGATCTTTCCACCGGTATCAACCCTAACGGCTGGCCGCTACCCGAGATTCCCGCTTCGCTGTGGACGCGTCTACCTGAGGAGGATGATGGCCTGGAACAGGCTGCGCAGGCGTATTATGCGAGTGGGCCTATCTTAGCGGTGGCCGGTTCCCAGGCGGCCATTCAGGCATTGCCGCGTTTGCGTGCGCATTCGCGGGTGGCGGTACTTAGTCCTGGCTATGCAGAGCATGCTGCTGCATGGCGGCGTGCCGGTCACGAGGTTAGTGCCTGCACAGCAGAACAACTGAATGAAGTGATAGCGCATATAGATGTGCTGGTTCTGATCCATCCGAACAATCCTACCGGGGTTTGCTTTACGTCAGAACAACTGCTCGACTGGCATCAACGACTCGCGGCGCGCGGGGGTTGGCTGGTCATTGACGAAGCGTTTATGGATGTCACACCAGAACACAGCCTGTGCGGCCATAGTCACAATCAGGGATTGATCGTGTTGCGTTCGCTGGGCAAGTTTTTTGGCCTGGCCGGGGCGCGAGTGGGATTTGTTTGCGCCCATTCATCCCTGCTCGACCCATTACAAAACCTGCTTGGACCCTGGTGTATCAACGCCGCCGCGCGCTGGGTCGCCACTACCGCACTGAATGATCAGCACTGGCAGATAGCGGCGCGTCAACAGCTCATGATAGCGGGCGAACGCCTATACAGTTTACTATCGCAGCATGGGCTTACACCTGGCGGTGGTAGTGCTCTATTCCAATGGGTATGTACCCACAGTGCCAGTGATCTGCATCAGGCCCTGGCGCAGCGGGGGATCCTGACTCGGCTGTTTAACCAGCCAGATAGTCTGCGTTTTGGGTTACCTGCAACAGATCAGGAATGGATGCGACTGGATGCGGCTTTATACGAATTAACAAGCCACAAGTGAATGCTGAGCCTGTTTTAAATCACTCCCAAGCGTTAAATTAACGCTTAGGAGTAAGGGTTTGTAGTCAAGCTGTTAGCAGGTGTTTACCAGGATTTATAAGGCAGGAACTTACCATTTAGAGTAACCACAACTCTGTCACCTTTAGGATCTTCCTGCTTGTCGATATTCATAGTGAAATCGATAGCCGACATAATGCCGTCACCAAATTTTTCATGGATGAGTTCTTTAATGGTTTCGCCATACACACCAACTATCTCATACCAGCGATAAATAACAGGGTCTGTAGGAACCATCTGCTCCCATTTTTTATTCGGGAAATCCTGCAAAGCAGATGAAAGGTCTGCACCAAGGCCTAAAACTTCAGCTACTGGATCAGCATTTTCTTTTTCCAGATGATTCATACCCAGGCAGGCTGAAGTGACATACTCAGGAGCCAGCCCAGCTGCTTCAGCAATCGCTGCCCAGCTGAGACCTTTGTCTTTTTTTGCAGCCAGTATGGCTTCTTTCATTTCGTGCTTATTCATAGATATTTACCTCGGTTAATTAGTAACGATTCAGTTATTGGTAATTGCTGCAATGCAAATGCAATGCCAGAGTGATTATTTGTGACAGTTATTAGATGAATACATAAAAACAGGTATAAGGGATATAAAAGAGCGCAAAGTTTGTCCGACAAAGTCGACAATGTGGACAAGTCAGGATGGACAAAGGTAGAAAAAAGCGTAATCGGATGGCTGTTATTAACAAATTACCGTATGGCATGATACCTGCATTGGAGATATCCAATTATGTTTTGAGGTATTGCCATGAGTGCAAATTTAAGTATCGATTTTATCACTCACACTTTTAAAGGGCAGAAACAGCCAACCCTGAAAAATATCGAGTTACAGATTAAACCGGGTGAAAAAATCGCTCTCATCGGGCGCAGTGGTTGTGGAAAATCCACCCTGCTACATATGTTGGCGGGATTACTGATGCCTTCCGAAGGTTGTGTGCGTATTCATGGGCATACCGTGACCAAACCCAGCGCCAAATGGAACATGATGTTCCAGAAACCCTCTTTATACCCCTGGATGAGCGTACGAGAAAACGCTGAGCTGGGATTGATATTCACAGGTAAACGAGATGCAAAAAAAATCGATCGTTTATTAGCCATGGTGGGCCTGTCAGATAAGGCTGATGCCAATGTACAGAGCCTGTCAGGCGGTCAGCAGCAACGAGTAGCAGTAGCACGTTCTATGGCGACTTCACCGGAGTTACTGTTACTGGATGAGCCCTTTTCAGCACTAGATGCCTTTACCCGTGGCAGCCTGCAGGACGATGTTGCAAATATCGTCATCCAGGAAGGTCTGACAATGGTAATAGTGACCCACGATATAGATGAAGCGGTAGCAATGGCTGATCGAGTACTCATTATGTCGGCCAACCCAGGAAAGATTGTTGGTGAGATGAAAGTCGATTTACCTTTTCCGCGCAATAGGGCTTCGGCTGAATTTAGTCGCCAACGCGAACAGTTGATGGCTCAGTTTGAAGGCCTGGTGGGTGATACTCACCAACATGAAACAAAATCTGAAGCAGCTCCAACTCCCCAAAACAATAAAGATCCGGATCAGAAAGCTGCCTGAAACAAACAAACCTGTTAACCCTGGAGAATTACCATGACTAAGCAAAAAGATGATGAATTAGAATATATTTACAAGCATGAAATGAGCCGTAGAGACTTTATGCTCGACATGATGGCGATGGGCGGACTAGCCGCCGGACTGACAATGCCAGGTATGAGCCTTGCTGGTATGACACCACCCGATGACGAAGTGGTCAGGATCGGTTATCTACCCATCACAGATGCCACCGCTTTGCTGGTTGCACATGGTATGGGCTTTTTTGAAGACGAAGGTCTTAAGGCAGAAAAACCAACCTTAATCCGCGGCTGGTCTCCTCTGGTCGAAGGTTTTGCTGCCGGTAAATTCAACCTGGTACACTTCCTGAAACCCATCCCGGTATGGATGCGTTACAACAATGACTTTCCAGTGAAGATCATGTCCTGGGCGCATATTAACGGTTCTGCTCTGGTGGTCGGTAAACATACTGGCGCAGAAGATTTCAAAGATCTGGGCGGCATGCAGGTAGCGGTTCCTTACTGGTACTCCATGCACAATATTGTTCTGCAGATGGGCCTGCGTAGTGCTGGCCTGAAACCAGTTATCAAAGATCAAAAAGCCAAGCTTGCCAAAGATGAAGTCAACCTTATGATCATGCCACCACCAGACATGCCACCTGCATTGGCTGCTAAAAAGATCGATGCCTTCATCGTTGCAGAGCCATTTAATGCCTTCGGAGAAATGAAAGCAGGCGGTAAGGTGCTACGCTTCACGGGTGATATGTGGAAGAACCATCCTTGCTGCGTTATCTGCATGAATGAAAATACCGTCAATGCAAAGCCTGAATGGACGCAGAAAGTAATGAATGCCATCGTGCGTGCAGAGGTTTATGCCCAGCAAAATAAGGAAGAAGTCGCGATGATGATGTCTAGAGATGGTAAAAAATATCTTCCTATGCCTGGCAAAGCAGTGGTTAGAGCCATGACCTACTACGATGAAGATAAATACGCTAAGCCTGATGCGATCCGTAACAAGGCTGCGTTTGAAAATGGCCGTATCGACTTCTCACCCTTTCCATACCCATCCGCTACCAAGATGATTGTGGATGCAATGGGCGATACGTTGGTTAGTGGTGACAACACCTTTATCAAGAAGCTGGACCCTCAATTTGTGGCGGATGATCTGGTTGATTACAAGCATGTAAAAGCAGCGATGGAAAAATACAAAGGCTGGGAGAATTCACCAGGTGTAGATGCAGCGAATCCCTATGAACGTAAAGAAGTGGTGAAGATATGAGCACACCACAATCCGCAATGACATTTGCAACAAGCAAACCTGAGGCGGCCATAAACTGGCCGCGTATTGGAGAGTTTTTAGTGAGCCGCCTGGGTTATCCGGCAGTAGGTATTCTGATAATGCTGGGTCTGTGGTGGTTGGGTGGCTGGGTTATAGCTAACAACCCTGATACCGAATCATTTGCAGATTTTGCTCCAGGCCCCGCCTTTAGTCGCCTGATTGACCTGGTTACTAGCGGATATGTCATCGAAGCATCTGTACCCAGTTTGCAAAGAATAGGTTATGGGCTGTTGTGGGCTGTAATGATTGGAGTGCCAGTTGGTGTAACTATTGGGTTATTTTCCCGTATGCGTGAGCTAACCCATGTGCCTTTTCAGTTCCTGAGAATGATATCTCCACTGGCATGGATGCCCATTGCGGTATTGGCCTTTGCTACCTGGGATGGCGCAATTGTGTTCCTGATTGCCATTGCGGCAATTTGGCCGATTATATTTTCATCAGCACAGGGCGTTAGACGTATTGATCCATTATGGTTCAAGGTTGCTAAAAACCTGGGTGCCGGTGGTACTCAGATGTTATGGCGTATCATTTTGCCGGCTATCGGGCAGGATGTATTTGCCGGTATTCGTCTGGCTGTAGGTGTTGCCTGGATCGTACTGGTTCCGGCTGAATATCTGGGTGTGACCAGCGGTTTGGGTTATGCGATCAATGATGCTCGCGATACACTAGAATACGATACTCTGGCAGCTATGGTGGTAATCATCGGAGTTATTGGATTCTTTCTCGATGCAATCTGTGTCAGCTTTATAAAACGTTTCAGTTGGCATAATCAGGACTAAATAGCGATCTCCTATAAATAGATTGTGCACACTGTTCAGTGTGTGCACAATCCATGAAATTGCAACTTAAACTTCTCCAAAATCTTATCCAGGTATTTGTGCTATTGAGCAATTACTCGGTTAATTTCTATAATCCTCCAATGTTTTGAATTGGAAAATTCGTTTTTAATCAGCAGTTAGATACTGTATATTCCTCACAATTCAAAAGGATTATAAGGAAGAGTGAATGCAACTGGAAATTATTGAGGAAGAAGAACTACTTGAAGGTCTATTACAAATTACCGCAGGTAATCTCGGCCTGTCTCACCAACTGTTATACAAGGTCATTGATCGTACTCGCGAGGATGTTAAAGAAATTCTTAACGATATTAGTAATGACATAGATCGTGCCAAACGCCATGCCCGTAGGCGAGCACAGCGACAGTCCAGGAAAAATTTAAAACTAAGCGGCCGTTATGAAAAATGGTATAAAAATGTATCGATTCATCATATTGTTGCCTGGGGTGATACTAGAGCACTAAGAGCATTACACATATTGATTAAATATGGAATTTTGCCTAATGATGAAGTTAATCTAGTATTGTTACCTAAATACAAAGAACATAAGCCACATCCTAAAATGGAGAACGCGAAAGCGCATAGTGAAATTCACACAGATGGTTATTACGAAGGTGTGCTTGAAGTGTTAGTGCGTGTAGACGTGCCTGGCGCGGTTCGTGAAGATATTGAGAAAGCATTACGAGAGATAGCGGAAGATTTGGAAGAAGGTTATTTCCATGTCTGATGACATGGTGACATTATGATTGTTTATACTATTAAAGCAGATAGAGCTAATAAAAAAATACTTGTTTTTGATGAAGACCCTAACAACGTGGTTAAGGGTACAAGTAAATTAGATTTTGAGACTTTTGACTGTCTAGGAAAGAAAAAAGCTACTTCCTGGAACCCGCCGCCTATCAGATGGTTTGACGATGATGGTCGAAATTTAGATAAATATAAAGATCCTGATATTACCTATATCTCTATGGCAGCTAGCCTACTAGTCAACCAGCGTACAAAAGAATTATTAGTTCCTGCAGTTAGTGATATCGCAGAATTACTACCCGTTCCGGTGGGTGAAGAGATATGGTATTTTCTGAACGTGGTAAATCAAGTTGATGCAATGAATAAGGCTAGCTCCCAGTATAAAATCTATCGGGATAGTTCAGTCGGTTATCTGCAAAAAGCGGGCTTTTTTCCAGAAAAAGTACCTCATGCCAAATTATTTACAATCCCAGAAGATCGGGCCATGATCTATTACGCCGAACATCACGAAGACAGTAGTCCAAATACCTTTAAAAATATACTTGAGCAAAATAAACTCTTTGGTATCAAACTGGAAAAGCAACAGGAATATTAAATCATGACGATTTATATGGAATATGAAGGCATCAAGGGTAATGTGACAGCAGCCGGTTATGAGGGCATGATTAAACTGGATTTTGCATTGTTTGACACTAAACGCAGTATAAAAATGACACCCGGTGAACTTAGTAACCGAGAGTATGCTATACCGTCCTTTGAGGTGCTTAAAACCGGTAAAAAACTCGAACAATCAACACCATTAATATTAAAACAGATGTGTGCTTCGACAGAGGGCCGGGAACTCAAATTGCACTTTGTGCGAACCGCCGCAAGCCAATTGCTTGAAATAATGACTTGCACTTTTTTTGATTGTATCCCTTCATTTTATCGATTTGTAGTTACTAGTCGTGATGGGGCTATTCCTGTAGAGCGTCTGTATTTAAGTTATAGCGCGATTCAAATCAGTCAGACGGTGCATGATGTTAGCCATAAGTCGACCCAAACCCTTAGGGCCGGTTATGACCTGACAACTGCCAAAATGTTATAAATAAACGAAACAAATTCCCGCAGTTTTAGTTGGCATAATCAGGACTAATCCTGAGTATTTATTTTGAATGACTGGCGCACTATTTTATTGCGCCAGCCACTTTTAATGCACCAAACCTGTGAACATCTCCGTATAGTTTGCAAAAATTAGATTCTTTATCGTTAATCCGCATACTGACATCATTGTCGACATTGTCAGGAGTAGATTATGGATCTAAGTAGTGAGTCATCCATTCTTGAATCAGAATTACTGGTTGTACACGAAGCATCCAAGCTGATTACCAAATATGTAGAGCCCGAACCTGCCATACAGGGCATATTAAGATTGCTTTCCCAATTACTCGGTTTGAACCGAGGACGTGTATTACTTCCTGATATTCAAAACGGCTCCCTGGAAATTACATATTCCTATGGGCTGACTGAAGATGAGCGTGATCGTGGGCGTTATATGATCGGTGAAGGTATTACTGGCAGGGTATATCAAACAGGTCAGATTGCGTTGATTCAGGATATCGATGAAGAACCAACCTATCTGGCTCGTGCCGTTGATCGTAGCACCTTGCCAGATGAAGTAGTTTCTTATATGGCAGTACCTATCATCGCTGATGAGTCTCCGATTGGTGTACTTGCTTTTCATCGTTTGCGTATCAGAGAAAGACCTTTTGCCAGAGACCTGGCCTTACTACAGGTTATGGCTACCTTTATTGCGCAGGTTCTGGTTATTAATGAGCTGGTGTCTGAGCGCACGGCACAGCTTATGTCTGAAAACCTGTTATTGAAAAATAAGCTGGAAAGTAAGGGTGCACGTTTCGGAATAATAGGTCAGAGCCCTGCTTTGCATCAATCAATCCAGCAGGCATTACAGGTCGCTGATACCAATACTACAGTTCTTCTATTAGGTGAGTCAGGTACCGGCAAGGAAAGGTTTGCACGCATGCAGCACCTGGCGAGTAAGAGATCTCAGGGACCTTTTGTTAGTATCAACTGTGCAGCTATCCCATCCGCATTGATCGAGTCAGAATTATTTGGGCATGAAAAAGGTGCTTTTACCGGTGCGGTCGGTACCAAGCAGGGTAAGATAGAACTGGCATCGGGCGGAACTTTGTTTCTGGATGAGATAGGTGATATGGACCTTGATCTACAGGCCAAGCTACTCAAGGTGCTGGAGTATAAAGTGATACAGCGTGTCGGTGGCAGCAAGGATATTCAAGTCGATGTCAGAATACTGGCTGCCACACATAAAAACCTGCAGGAAGCGGTGAATGAAAATCGCTTCAGACTGGATCTTTTCTATCGGTTAAATGTTTTTCCAATCCGGTTACCTCCTTTGCGTGCGCGTAGAGGGGATGTACCTATCCTGTGTAAATTCTTTATGAATATGGCCAATGAGGAGTATGGGCGCAATCAAAGTTTTACTACAGGTGCTTTAAGAGTGATGGAACAATACCCATGGCCAGGCAATATCAGACAACTTGAAAATCTGGTCAAGCGAGCAGTGTTATTGTGTTTAGATAATCAGATATCGCAAGAACTGATACAGCAAATTCTGGATGAAGAAGTGGGTGTCAATTCGCCAGATATGCCGGATGTTAAAACGCTTCCTGTAGAAATAAATTCGGATGTAACAATACCTGTAGCAGATTTCAATCAGCGCTCTATAGCTACCGATGGACTCAGACCCTATTTAAGGGTAAGAGAAGACGAGTCCGAACAAATTCTGCAGGCCCTGGAGCAACAGCAGGGTAATAAGACACGCGCCGCAATGAGTTTAGGGATGACTCCACGACAGTTTAGATATCGAATCAAGAAGTTGAAGCTGGACGTTTGACAATGTCCAGTGACATTGATGGACAAAGTGTCCACAACAAATGGACAATGTCGACAAACATCTTTGACCGGTATTTTGAATTGTGTCCAATATTTTTATAAGTGCATGATTTTAAAGGTATAAATCTGTTCTGGCTCGACCGTTGCAATATCTCCACTATGTTTAACTAATAACCATTTGGAGAATTAACATGAGTGTAGACCAACAAACAATTGCAAAAAATATGAGCTGCCTGCGTCCACTGGACAGTGATGGATTAAAAGAGCTGGGTGAAAAAGGTAAAGCCAATCCTGAGTCTGTAGTGACCCTGAAAGCCAAGACCGTATGTGAAGGTCAATTTCGTATGCAAACCTATGTACGTGACCTTGAGCCTATGTTGATCGATGAGCCTCCTCATCTGCTAGGCGAAAATAATGCACCAAATCCATCAGAAGCAGTACTAGCTACTCTGGGAGCCTGCCTGGCAGTGGGCGTACATGCCAACGCTACTGCTCGTGGTATCAAACTCAGTAAACTTGAATTAGAGCTGGAAGGTGATATCAATGTAACAGCTGTATGGGGAACCGGTGATCTGGATGAAGCCAAGACGCTGGGTTTTTCAGCTGTACGTGTCAAGATTGATGCTGAAGGCGATGGTAGTAAAGAAGAGATCGATGAAATTATCGGGCATTCCAATGTCTGGTCTCCTGTTGCAAATACCCTTCGTAACAATGTAGAGCTTGAAGTTAAGCCTGCATAATTGCGGTTTTAAAGGAGTCATAGCGATGAATGAAGCAGCAATAAAAATATCTGATGACTTGCTATCGGTTGATGAACTATTAGTCGCGACCCAGCAGATTGTCGATACCAGTTTAAAGCCATTAACAACCAGGATTGATATAGAAGGATATTATCCTGAAGAAATCTTGCATCAACTCGGACCCATCGGTGCGTTTAAACAGCATCTGCCTTTTGCACGTCCTGATGGATTACATGATATGGGTGCTGCTATTCAGGCGATGGCCACCGTCTCGCATGAATGTCTGTCGACAGGTTTTACCATGTGGTGCCAGGATACCTGTGGATGGTATCTGCAAAATGCAGAAAATTCAGAGGTACGTGATATCTGGTTACCTAAGGTTGCCAGTGGTGAAGTGCTTGCAGGTACAGGTATGTCAAATACCATGAAAGCATTCGCTGGTATTGAACCTTTGCGTCTTAAAGGTAAAAAAGTTGACGGTGGATATATCGTGAACGGATCCCTGCCCTGGGTCTCCAATCTTGGAGAGAATCACGTCTTTGGCACCTTATTTGAACTGGAAGGCGCAGATGGTCGCTCAGTGATGACCCTGGTAGATTGTTCAATGGAAGGTTTTACTCTAAGACTTTCCGCGCATTTTACCGCATTGGAAGGCACCAGAACCTTCGCCTGTATCTTTGACAATGTATTTATTCCAGATTCAATGATTATCGATCACGATGGCGCTGCATTCCTGAAACGTATCCGTGCTGGAATGGTATTGCTACAGTTTGGTATGGGTGTTGGAAATATTCAATCCTGTATCGACATTAGTCGTGAGGTCGAGCCACTGCTGGGTCACGTCAATTGTTATCTTGAAGATAGACCTGACGAACTTCAGGAAGAACTGGATGACGCTGTTGAGGCTACTCTGGCACTGGCTGAAGATCCTTTCGAAACCTCGGACGAGTTTTTCCGCGAGATTTTGCAGCTGCGTCTGGCTGCAGGCGAGCTGGCGATCCGGGCTTCTCAATCCGCCATGATGCACACAGGTGCCAAGGGTTATTTAAAGGAAGCTCCCGCACAGAGAAAACTACGTGAGTCCTATTTTATTGCCATCGTTACACCGGCAATCAAACATCTGCGCAAAGAACTCGATACCGAGGCCGTCGCAGCCTGAGTCTTGTCACGAGGGGTGTTAAGCCCCTCATTAAATGGAGAATGCGGTGAAAGTAATCAAATCAAATCAGTCGGCAGAACAAACAGTAGACACGTTACTCGCTGCCATTGAGCAGCAGAACATGCGTGTTGTCGCACATATTAATGGTCAAGCAAATGCGGCTAAAATGGGTAAAACCGTACCCGCCGACCAAATCCTGGAAGTGTTCAGACCTGATTTTGCCATCCGAGTGTGGCAAGCCTGCAAGGCAGCCGGGCATGATATTCCATTGCGAATCCATATTTATGAGCAGGATGAAGACGTTATCGTTGCCTGCCGTATGCCTGGAGAAGTATTCAGCCCATTTAACTCGCCAGAGCTTGACGCCATCGGCCATGAACTGGATGAAATTTTCAGTAATATTATTAACTCGGTAGATGAGGGCTAATTATGAGCGTATCAGAGTTTCGGCGTTATGTATGTGATGCTTGCGGGTTTATTTATGATGAAGCCGTTGGAGACCCTGATTCAGGGCTAGCTGCTGGAACGCGCTTTGAGGATATTCCTGATGACTGGGAGTGCCCATTATGCGGTCTAACCAAAACAGATTTACGCCTGTTACCGGATGCTCCTGTCATGGCAGCTGCAAGTAAAGTCGTCAAACCGACTAGTAATAAAATGAGCCGTGGCAGCGCAGATGCCATCGTGATTATTGGTTCAGGCATCGGTGGATGGTCAGTTGCCGAAGCGGTACGAAAACTGGATCAGCAAACACCAGTGCTGCTGGTATCAGCCTGTGCAGGAATCATCTATCCAAAACCAGCACTTTCTACCGCGCTAGCTAAAGGCAAAACTGCAGAAGATCTTTCCGATATGGATGCTGCCTGCAAAGCTGCATCATTAAATATCGATGTGAGAACCGAAACCCGAGTGATCAAGATAGATACTCAGAAAAAGCGTATTACCACGTCCAAAGGCGGAATTCAGTATGGTCATTTAATTCTCGCTCTTGGGGCACATCAGCGCCAAATACCGATCGCTGGTGATGCTGGCGATAGCGTTGTCAGCGTAAACGATCTGATGGCTTATAAAAAATTACGTACACGTCTGGATGAAGGTGTACGACATGTCACCATTCTGGGTGCCGGTTTAATCGGTTGTGAATTTGCCGAAGATTTATCTTCAGCGGGTTACAAAGTTAGTGTCATTGATCCAAGTAATCATGCATTAGCCAGCCTGTTGCCAGATGATGTATCGCAGCAATTAAAGGTTCAGCTCCAGCAAAAAGGGGTTGACTGGCACCTGGGTACAACTCTGGATCAGGTAGAGCACAATGCTGACCGTTTGCGAGCAACTCTTTCCGACGGTACTGCACTGGAAACCGATCTAGTATTATCAGCGGCAGGATTGCAGGCCAATACTCAACTGGCCGAAAAAGCCGGGTTGACTGTAGGTAAGGGTATTATCACCGATCACCTGATGCGCACTTCAGTCACCGATGTGTATGCTATTGGTGATTGTGCCGAGGTTGATGGTCAGATATTTGCGTACATAGAGCCTATACGTCGACAGGCTGAAACTATTGCAGCTCAGCTGAGAGGGAATGTCCTGCCTTTTCAATCGATATCACCACTTGTACGTGTGAAAACACCGAGTTTTCCACTGACTATATGTTTGCCTAATACGTTAAACCCAGGCGAACTTGAACGCCGAGATATAAATGAGCAACATATTGAGTACCTGTCAGATGGCAAGCTTGTGGGGTTTATTTTGACAGGCAGCGAGTCCTCCAGTGCCATGCAGATGTATCAGCAAATTTGTGCTTAGACAGTGATGATTGACCGGGCGAAGAGCAGCGACTAATCTAGTCAGCATCTACTTAAAGCACAAAGGTCTGGCATGAAAAAACTCAAGAATGAAAAAGAGCTTATCAAAAAGGCGATTGAAGAAGGGGTTAAATACGGAGAAGGTAGAGGTGTAGTGGAGTTTGAAGCCACCGACTCAGCCAATGAAAAAATTGAGTATATCTACCGGTTGCTGGTTCATGACAAGGTCATCCAGCCCATTCCTGAAATCGATGTATCTCAGGTCACCATGCGGCATAAGCTGGCTATTTGGGCTTCCAAACTTAAGTGAGTTCAACTACTTAACCACGAAGGACACAGATTAAAGCACGAAGAAAAGCTATATAAAAGGTAACAACTCTATTTGCAAATTAACCTGTAGCCTGTTTCAGCTCCTTACAATCTCCAGAAACTACCTGGTTACGACCTGCTGACTTAGCCTGGTAAAGCGCCTGATCTGCACAATGCAGCAGGTGCTCGATATCTTATCCGCATATGTAACGCCAATACTGACTATATTAGTCACTTCCAGTCCATCGATGTTAGCAGGCGTTGATGCATACAACTGACAAAATCTACTCACCAGCGCAGTAGCTTCACAAAGTGGTGTATCTGGTAAAAGTATTTCTTTGATCATGCCTCTGCGCTGGATTCCTGCCGCGAGCACAGAAAAAATTTAATCACAACCAGGTTGCTATTGAGCTTTTGCTAAGCGAGTATAGTGCAACCTTAGTAAGGTCATATCGTACAGACTGTTACAGCAACATAATTAAATATCACACATCAGAGAAATAATAACGATGAAGTCCCAGGTTGATAAACTACTTAAGAAAAACCTTCAACTCATCCACTCGGATATGATGAAAGTAACTTCTCATGTACAACGTCAAAGTGATGGCTGGTTTATTAATACGATAATGATTGAAAATTGTGAAGTCCCGTTCAAATACAAGCGTAAAAAACGTTACAAAAATCTAACGGGAGCGACAGTAAATTTAACCTACTACCCGCAAGCTGAATTAATCGCTGGCATTGAATTTGAAACGATGAAGGTAGTCAGGATTCGTATTTCCTGAAAAGCCTGTTCGTTGCGGTAATCCAGTTTGCCACCGCCTCCTCTACTCTCATCAAATCATCATGGCAACTTAAACCGGAAGCAATTCCGCTCCTCACATTAGAATCGGAAACTGATACAAGCTTTAAAAAGCAGCCCTATGCTTTCAGCTGCATTTCTGTGTCTCAACGAATAAGATGCAACTCCGCAATCAACGCTCAGTATTTATCTCCGTCATTTTCTTCATACGCCTGCGCTAGTATTTCACCTATAGACGAGCCCTGTATAGACATTCCTACCCCACAGCAACGAAATAAATTTTGAACCTGGATACGCAGTTGTCCGCTCTTATAAGAGCGGTAACTCACTGTTTCGTCGACCATTACAGTCAATATATCTTTTCGCGTTCCTATACATAGGCTCAGAGAAGTATTTGGGCCAAAGTGCCTGGCACGTAAAACCCGTTAACAGGTTTACCTCCTCCATAAAATGTAACCTCGATTATAGCAAATGCGCACAATGCCATAAAAGTGCCTCGCCACTTCCAACGACGCTAAACAACGCCTATTGACCTACTTACTTAAGAACAATCGGCTACTGCCTTAGATTATAATCATCAGACTTCAAAACTCGAGGATACGAGAGTACATCATGAACAGAGTATTGAATACGAAAACAGTATTCTGGTTAAAAGAGACATTGGAAGCGGCCTTCACTCTACTACATCTATTAGCCCGGCAGGATAATGCTGATAGACAATATACCTTGGGGTTTTGCCGCCAACCAGACATGAAAAGGGTTGTCTAGCACACCCTCCCACTCAACGAGAAGATACTCATATGTGGATAAATCTAGTGAAAATAGTCACGCGGATGAAGCGGATTATATCTAGTTACCAATAAATCCTTTCAAACTTGAGTCATTACTGGTCCAATTAATCATCAAGACCTTATTAAGAATATTTCATCGAAGTAAAAAATTAAATCTACAGGCTTGGATTTCCCTATATTTCGTGGATAATGGACACTTTATACGGGCAGCGCATCTACTGTTGCCCCATTTTTCAACTCTAAAGGTAATTTTAATGGCCGAAAAGAAAATCAAAGCAATTCAAACTGCTTACACTAAAACCCAAACTATCCAGTCACTTATGGAGACTACCGGGCTAGCTCGTAAAGACGTCGTTGCCGTATTAGATGGATTAAGCGATATCATTGAAGGCCACATCAAAAAACGTAGTTGCGGGCAATTCACGCTACCGGGACTGCTGAAGATCAAAACACTCAAAAAACCAGCTCGCAAAGCCAAGAAGAACGTACCCAATCCTTTTAGACCTGGTGAAACCATGGATGTGGCAGCACGCCCAGCATCAACAGTGGTAAAGGTGACCCCTTTAAAACGTCTTAAAGATATGACTTTATAGTCATTTCAAGTAAAGAAAATAGGAAAACCACGTTTTCCTATTTTCGCAATCAGATCAGTCTCTATGCTCATCCGACTCAGAAGTCGGCATAGGTCCTGATGCAACGCTACGCATATTACGCGTATGCAATACGGGTTGTTTAATCGAGACAAGACTTTCACGCCAGACAATCATCACTCCAGAAAAAACAGTAATCATCAATCCAAACACAGCCACCTGATCAACCGACTCATTAAAAAATAGCCAACCAAACAAAATTGCCCATATAATTTGACTGTATTGCATAGGAGCTACCACAGCTGCAGGAGCACATCTGTACCCGGTCAAAATAAATAGCTGCCCTAGTAACGCGAGCACACCGATCAAAAACATCAGGCTAAGATCACCTATCGGCATAGGCGTATAAACAAAATATAATACTCCACCGCTCAGCAAAATACTCAGCACCAATGGACTGAGGATAAGAATCGCCGAGTTTTCCAGGTTACCTATTTTGCGCGATATAATGGAAGCCAGAGAATTACACAAAGCCGCAGCAAAACCGAACAAATGCCCTAATTCCAGATTTTCTGCTGACGGGCGCAGCACAACTACGACCCCTATAAATCCCAGTAAAATACTGATAGCACGCATCGTATGAATTTTCTCATCCAGCAAGGGTATCGCCAGTAACGATATCAGCACAGGCGTGGTAAACAGGAGCACATAAACCTGAACCATAGGTAACATTGAAAATGCCAGAAAAGCAAAAGAGACGCTCCCTGCCATCAACAGAGCACGTAAAAACACCAGCCCCGGATTTTTAGGGTGCAGGGAGATTGAACTGCCTTCGAAAATCCGCGCTAATGAAAACGGCACATAAGCAAATAACATTGCAAAGAAAATAATCTGGAAAACCGAGTAATTGCTCAGCACCTTAACCAGAGCATCATGCGATGAAAAGATCACATAACCCAGCAAAGCCCCCCCTATGCCCTTGATGACAGAGGTATCATGAGAATTATCAGGCACAGTAGTTTCCTCTAAGCTGGCTCACAAAAACTAACATTAACGATTCAACTGGGTTAATAGCGGGCATATTAACCCATAGTTTTGAAAAAAAGCAGTAATCAATTTTGTTATATTGATAACGCTTGAGTAGTGTTTTTGTATAAACCTGTAGAAGCTCGAATTATGTAATTTACTGCAATGAGGTCAATCAGGAGAGAGTGTACTTCAGATAATGGAGGTTATCGCAAACAACCGCCCCAGTCAGTTATTCATCTAGAAGGGCAATTTGGTAACTATAACCGTGTCTTACAAACCCTAAACTCTCGTAAAATCTATGCGCTTTTATTCGTTTCAGATTTGATGATAAGGTCATTTTATAACACCCTGCATCGCAGGCAATTTCCATAGCTCTCTTCATCATTTCGCGACCAATCCCTTTGCCATGATATTCTGGTGACACGGCTACATCTTCTATTATTGCGGAAGGTTTACCCAGGTGCCCCAGATTATCCATAATGAGTAACGCGAACGTGCCAACTATTATTGAAGCGTTTCTTGCGATATAGATTTTATAATTGGGATATTCTGAGAATTTTTCAAAAAGCAATTGTGCAGCTGATATTTCAAGTTTCTGGCCATCATCTATATCAGGCTGAGCATATAATGAAAGAATATCAGGTACGTCTTTAGTTTGTGCTGCACGGATATCTAAGTCTATCACTTTGTTTCTGCAGGCCCGTTCGGAAATTACACTCATCATATTAACCGATTTTTTTTACAGTTAATATTACATTTCCCTTAACTTTAATGGTTTATGAAACTGTGAGTACCCTAATATACGAGCGGTCAACTACGGAATCCAGGATGATCTGTCTCAATTTCATTACACTGATCAATAAACCACTTACGCTGACTTTCTGTATTTGCTGGAAAATCCATTTCTCCGTTTGTGTCCGCAT
Organism: Gammaproteobacteria bacterium; assembly: GCA_050292965.1. Lineage (GTDB taxonomy): Bacteria > Pseudomonadota > Gammaproteobacteria > JACNJF01. Next base: position 28,492 of record JBNKMF010000018.1, read on the forward strand.
TGAGAATGTTTTAAACATGAAGCTTGACTATGCGCTTTAGTTAGGTCGAATATTTAGGTAATCGACAAATGAAGTGATTTGGTTCTCACGCCCACGTGGAATGCATACGTGTTCAAATTGATTGCGAGAAGTATGAAGCTCCATGTGGGACTCCTAAAGGGATTTAGGTGTTACGAGCTCAAGGATGAGCAAAGGTAGATCAATGCAGGACGCCTACATGGAGGTAGGAGTTAGGACAAAGCAGGATGCCAGAGCCGAGCATGGGAACCAGAACAATATTCTAAATCTACCCCTCCACACTGCCACCATTTATTGGTCATTTCGCCATCTTTTACCTGGAGCGTTATCTGCTGTGTGCACTCACTGATGAATATAATGTTGAAGTGGTAAGCCCTGATAACGAATAAAGCACCACCGGTCGATTTCCCGATGGAAATCGACCGGTGAGTGATATAGCGAGTGTGCAAACTTAGGGCAATAGCACGACAGAATAGTCTTCCACTTCTCCATATTTGAAACGCTGGCACGAATTACGAATTCTTTTGCGCTTGGCCATGATGCGCATTCTGGTCAAACCCGCAGCGGCCGTTGCTGGGATAACCAAATCGCCGGTTATCGTAGCATTGCTTTCACCGGTTAATAAGCGTTCATCATTGTCAAACACGCCATCACGATTCAGATCAATCCAGATAGCCCAGTTAGCCTCACGGTATCGACGAGAATACCCAGGTATCAGCTCAACACTGTTCGTAGTACGCTCAAGATAGATTGGCGCTTGCCCGGTAAAATCTCCGTAACCACCCTGAGAGCCTGAGTTGTTGGTGATGCCTGCTACGGTAACGCTTTCAATCCATGGATTTCTGCGACCACTCGCATTGCAATAATCCATAACCGGTGGCACTGATACATTGACACTACGCGTTATTGCAACCGTTTTTCCCAATACATCCGTCACATTTGCGCTGATTTGATGGGTACCAGGTTCAAGTGTTACCGATACTTCGTTACCTGTACCCAGTATTCCAGCCAGGTCGGAAGACCAGTTTATGCTCATACTCAGATCTCCATCTTCCTGATCGAAAGCTGTGCCGGATAATGTCAGCGGCAACCACTGTTCCGTTGTTAAACCTTCCTCCGGCGTCGTGACAATAAGTTGCGGCGGATTATTGAACAGGACGGTGATGCTGGCAGAAACGGTAACCGTGTTGCCGTCTCTGTCGTTAACAGTTGCACTTAATATGTGGTTTCCTACTGGCAAGGTAACATCGAGAACAGCACCCGATCCTAATACTCCTGATAGATCAGACGACCATCGTACACCTACTCCCAGATCTCCATCTTCTAAATCCTGAGCATTGGCAATCAAATTTATCACCTGTTTCTCGTAGAACGTGGTTCCCGAAGCGGGTTGGTTAATATCAAGGACTGGTGCATGGCCAATTATGCAGGTTGCAGGTCGCATCAGCACACCTGAATTGGCGTTGAGTTGCATCTCCAGTTGATCAAGCTGATCGCAGGGCAAGGAGGACGTACCACGCAAATCGACATATCCCAGATTTGGGAGGCCGATTAATTCATGGATATCCACAAGTGGATTGTTGGAGGCATCCAGCCTGTTCAATGAATAATACGAAGCTATACCTTCCATTCTTTCTATCCTCGTTTGACTGACATCCAACTCTACTATCCTGCTAGCATCGGAGAGGAGGTTATACAAATCCGGTTGCCGTATGTCTATGCCACCTATTCCCAGCCGAGTGATGCCTGAGTTCTGGTTAATCAGGTATTGTATTCTCCTGGGATCTATATCCGGGTTACCGGACAACCACAGGGTGGTCAGGTTGTAGTAACTAAGCAGTGGATCGATGTTATTGATCGCATTGTTGGCCAGGCGCAGCTCATGCAGCCTGCCTGGGTTCATAGGCCAGCCGAGCGGGCTCACATCGATGAGCTTATTGTTCGAGGCATCGAGTGACTGCAGAGAATAGAATTGTTCCACTCCTGCCAGGTCATTAATACCGGTATTACTGACATCGAGCCTGGTTATGCGAGCTGGATCAGAGATGATATCCCACAGGTTGAAACCCATCAGGTCGATGTCGCCGAGCCCTAGTTTAGTAAGAGTTTGATTCTGGCTAAGGATCGGATGCAACTGTTGGAAATTGATACCCCGATTACCCGATAACCATAGAGTGGTCAGATTACGAAAACTGGACAAGGCAGTAACATCGCTAATCTCATTTTCTCCCAACCACAGCTCGCGCAGGCCTCCGGGCTCAGCTAGCACCGCCAGTGGGTAAAGATCCGCAATTCTATTTTGTGAAGCATCCAGGCTTTGCAACGCGGTATAGGCTTCAATACCGGCTAAATCCTGTATGCCAGTATGATGAACATCCAGTTCAATCAATGCCGAAGGATTGAAATTGAAGGCAGGTAACGTGGGTTGCTCAAATGCGATGCCTCCCAAACCCAGACGAGTCAGGTTTGGATTTTGATCAATAATAGGACGCAGTTGCTGGAAATCAATTTCGAAATTACCTGACAGCCACAGCGTGGTTAGATTGAAAAAACCTGACAATGGATCAACATCAGTAATCGCATTATCTGACAACCTCAATTGTTGCATGTTCTTCTTCTCAGGCAGATTAGCTAAAGGGCTCAGGTCATGTATCCCGTTACCAGAAACATCCAGTGATTCCAGCGAAAAATAAGACTCGATCCCGCTTAGAAACTCAATCCCAGTTTGGCTAACATCGAGTTCCAATACCCCTGTTGTATTAGTAAGTAAATTTTGTAAATCAGGCTGCTGAATATCTATGCCACCTATACCCAGACGAGTGATGCCTGAGTTCTGGTTAATCAGATTTCTTATACGCCAGGATTCTATACCCGAGTTACCAGACAACCACAGGGTGGTCAGGTTGTAGTAACTAAGCAGTGGATCGATGTTATTGATCCCATTATTGGCCAGGCGCAGCTCATGCAGCCTGCCTGGGTTCATAGGCCAGCCGAGTGGCTCCACATTGATGAGCTTATTGTTCGAGGCATCGAGTGACTGCAGAGAATAGAATTGATCCACTCCTGCCAGGTCATTTATACCGGTATTACTGACATCGAGCCTGGTTATGCGAGCTGGATCAGAGATGATATCCCGCAGGTTGAAACCTATCAGATTGATGTCACCAAGCCCTAGCTTAGTAAGAGTTGGATTCTGTCTAAGGATCGGATGCAACTGATGGAAATTGATACCCCGATTACCCGATAACCATAGAGTGGTCAGATTACGAAAACTGGACAAGGAAGTAACATCGCTAATCTCATTTTCTCCCAACCACAGCTCGCGCAGGCTTCCGGACTCAGCCAGCGACGCCAGTGGGTTAAGCTCGAAAATACCATTTTGTGAAGCATCCAGGGTTTGCAACGCAATATACGCCTCAATACCTGATAAAAACCATATACCAGTATGATGAACATCCAGTTCAATCAGTGCCGAAGGATTGAAATTGAAGGCAGGTAACGAATCATCCCCAAAGGCGATATCCCCCAATCCCAGATGAGTCAGGTTTGGATTTTGATCAATAATAGGACGCAGTTGCTGAAAGTCGATAGTGGAATTACCTGACAACCACAGCGTGGTCAGATTGAAAAAACCAGACAATGGATCAACATCAATAATCGCATTATCTGACAGCCTCAATTGCTGCATGTTCTTCCTCTCAGGCAGATTAGCTAAAGGGGTCAGGTCATGTATCCAGTTACCAGAAACATCCAGTGATTCCAGCGAAGAATAAGACTCGATCCCGCTTAGAAACCCAATCCCTGTTTGGCTGACATCGAGTTCTCGTAGCCTTGTCTTATTGGTAAGGAAATTTTGTAAATCAGGCTGCCAAATATCTATACCACCTATACCCAGCCGAGTGATACCGGGATTCTGGTCAACCAGGTCTCTTATACGCCAGGGATCTATATCCGGGTTACCGGACAACCACAGAGTGGTCAGATCGTGGAAACTAAACAGTGGATCTATGTTATTGATCGCATTGTTCGAGGCATCAAGTGACTGCAGAGAGTAGAATTGATTCACTCCTGTCAGATCATAAATGCCCGTATTACTAATATCGAGCATGGTAATCCGAGCTGGATCAGTGCTGATATCTCCTAGTCTTAATTTCATCATGTCGATGTCGCCGAGCCCAAGCTTCGTAAGAGTCGGGTTCTGCTCAAGGATCGAATTCAGCTGAAAAAAATCGATGCCTGAATTACCCGATAACCATAGAGTGGTCAGATTACGAAAACTGGACAAGGCAGTAACATCGCTAATCTCATTTTCTCCCAACCACAGCTCGCGCAGGCTTCCGGACTCAGCCAGCGACGCCAGGGGGTTAAGCTCGGAAATGACATTTTGTGAAGCATCCAGGGTTTGCAACTCGGTATAGACTTCAATTCCTGCTAAATCCTGTATGCCTGTATGATGAACATCCAGTTCAATCAGTGCCGAAGGATTGAAATTGAAGGCGGGTAACGTGGGTTGACCAATGGTAACATCCCCCAAACCCAGGCGAGTCAGGTTTGGATTTTGATCGACAATGGGGCGCAGTTGTCGGAAATCAATAGCAGAGTTACCCGACAGCCACAGCGTAGTCAGGTTGAAAAAACCAGACAATGGATCGACATCAGTAATTGCATTGTCTGACAGCCGCAATTGCTGCATGTTATTCCTATCAGGCAGATTAGCTAAAGGGCTCAGATCATATATTCGATTACCGGAAGCATCCAATGATTGCAACTCAGGATAGCTATCGATCCCAGTTAGAAATTCAATCCCTGTTTGGCTGACATCGAGTTCAAGTAGCCTTGCCTTATTGGGAATAAATTTTTGTAAATCAGGCTGCCAAATGTCTATACCACCTATACCCAGCCGAGTAATACCGGGATTCTGGTCAACCAGGTCTCTTATACGCCAGGGATCTATATCCGGGTTACCGGACAACCACAGAGTGGTCAGATCGCGGTAACTAAACAGTGGATCGATGTTATTGATCGCATTGTTGGCTAAATACAACTCATGCAATACTGCAGGTTGCTGAATCATGTTCAAAGGATAAAGATCTGAAATACCGTTTACGGATGTATCGAGTATTTCCAGTAACGGTAACTGTTCGACCCCTAAAAGCTCATGTACATCTCTATCCACGCACGACAGTTTCAACACGTCTTCAGCGGTTCGCCAACCATTGGCAGTTGCCTGTTCGTCGAAACAGACCTGCAGATTAGGGTCTCTAAAATAGGGAAGTGGCGTTGCTGAACCCGGCATAGCGCCCAGAGTGGATATAAGGGTTATGATCAAGAGTATTGCGACTTTAATGGGTTTTGTTGAAGTAGAAACGTGTTTAAAGGTGGGGGGTGATTTGAAAATCATAAATTGACTCCTTGTTTATTGTTATCAGATCTTTACTGAAAGAACATCCCTTTCATGATTGAAAAATTACGAACCATTAACACACTTCAGTCCGTTAGGAATGACAACCTTACTTTCATTTCACACACATTGTAATACTATTGTGTTACCGAGTCATCATTCTTTCCAAAGCATGGACTTTCTCAGAGAGTGACTCGCCCCCTGTGTCAGGTCTTGCACCAAACCACTATAGTAAATCTCTGATCGATCGCTTTGGAAGATACTCTAAGAAGGATCCTGACCCCCCTATATTGAATAAGGAAAACCCAAATTTCTATGGGGCAGCTCAGTTTCTAAATTCTTTAGAAAAGAAAATTTCTTTACTTACTGCGTGGTTAGTTTAGCGGGAATAAGCCGTACTTAATTATGTTTTTTTTGTAAATGAACATAACATAAATTCTGTAAGTAGCAGCACCTGATTTTTTCTAATTTGTTTAACGCTTTGTCAGTTTAAGCTCTATACGGCGATTGCGTTGATACGCAGCTTCTGAGTGGCCGAGGTCAATAGGATGATACTCGCCAAAACCGGCGGCAGTCATACGTTTCTGCGGTACACCCTGGGTCGCAAGGTAACGCACAACTGAGACAGCTCGTGCGGTTGATAATTCCCAGTTGGAAGGAAACCGTGGCGTATTAATAGGTAGCTGATCAGTGTGTCCATCTATGCGCAATATCCACTCGATATCGTCAGGTATGGCGGCCGCAATTTCGTTGAGCGTCTTCGCAAGTTTGTTGAGCTCCTGTTTCCCCTGCTCACCCAATGTGGCAGAGGCTGAAGCAAAAAACAGCTCTGATGGTAGTAAAAAACGATCACCTTCTATGCGTATATTCTGATTTTTAACCAGCACCTGGCGTAATCTACCAAAGAATTCTGAGCGATATTGTTCGAGCTCATTCACCCGTTCTGCGAGTAAAATATTTAATCTATGACCAAGGTCAGACAGCTCCACTTTCTGATTGGCCGTTTTCTGTTCTTCCAGCTGTAACGCTCGGCTAATTTTCTCGAGTTGATTTTTCAGTGTATCTATTTGTTCACTTAGCTGTTTAACATTGGCATAAGCACTGGCAGAGAGTTTCTTTTCACTTTCCAGCGCGGTTTGTGCTTCTGAAACAACGGCCACCAGATCCTGAATACGATATTCCTTTTTCGCAATATCCTGTTGTGCCAACATCGTCCTGTTTTGCTCCGTTGCCAGTCGGGCCTGAAGTGCTTTGCTATTATCACGAATCATTCCGATCTCTGATAACCGGCTATCCAGTTCGTTTTTAAGTTGAACAATATTCTGATCACGGTTTCTTAGTGTATCGGCCAGGTTTGCAATATGAGCTTCAAGATCGCTGCGAACCTGGCGCAGTGTTATGATGTCTTGTTGTAACTGTGCCATTTCAGCGAGCTTTATTGTAATAGTCTCGCGGTCAGCGGCAACAGTATTTTGCAATTCAGCAACTTGCTCTTTCAACGCATCCTGATAAAACAAACCCTGCTTATACTGGTTACGCAGGGTGGTAAGTTTTGAGGATAATTCGTCGTTTGTATCTCGCTGAAGCTGCAGGGCGTTAGAGATTTCTAATAACTGGGTATTTAACCGCTCCAGCTCCGCATCCCGATTGGAAACAGTCTGCGCGAGAAAAACCTGAGCCAAAGTAAAAATCAATAGCATGAAAATAATCAGCATTAGTAATGCTGAAAGTGCATCAACATAACCAGGCCATACATTAACCGTTGTAGCAATGCGGCGTCGACCTCCTAACATTTAACCGACTCCACCCACTATTTTTTCACTGCTGTGATCATCACTATCAACCAGATTGGTGACACCTGCCAGCCACTCCTCCAGTCCATCATAAAAGCGGTTTTGCGCATGACCGGCCTGAATATCCAGAAAACCCAAAATTAGCGAGCCACCCAGACCAAATAAAGAAGAGCTAAATGCCGTGCCCATGCCTTTTAGCGGCTCTAACAAGCCAGCCTGTAGCTCACCAAAAATTTTATTAAAGTCACCTCCATCAACATTCAGGTTAATGATCACATTACCCACAGCAGAGATAGTTCCAAGCAAACCCCAGAAAGTCCCTAGCAACCCAAGGAATATCAACAGACTGATCATGTAACGGGATATTTCGCGAGACTCATCAAGCCTCCCGCGAATACCGTCAAGCACTGTACGTAATGACATGGCTGACATACGAAAACGATCTTTTTTTAAATCCACACCCAGTTGACGTGTCAATGGTTTAAGCAACCGAGGCTCCTGTTTGATAGACAGGTTGGTATCTCCTGTTCGAAAGGAAGCGATCCATTGTATCTCAGGGATTAATATAACTACCTGTCGATAAGATATAATAATACCAATAATTAATACGCTGAAAATAAGCGTATTAAAAACCCAATTTGCCTGAAAAGCTGACTGCAAGGGCGCATAGATCAGTGCACAGACAATACCGACAATAACCAGATAAATCGACATCCATAAAAGAATATTTTTGGGATTACTCATGGGATTTCCTAAAATAACAATAGACAGTTAATGTCATGTTTTACCATATTAAAGGATTGACAGCGATAGAAATAAGGGAAGAGTTAGATATCCTGTTAAAATAGTCGCTGACCAGCGTGTTTAGCTACCTCAATGCCTTTTACTGTCTCAAACACAATTTACATAAAGAGCTTGAGGGGTGCGAAACTAAATTATGAAGTCAATATATGTGGTAGAAAGCCAATATACTTACGGTTCAGCTAGATATTTTGAATGACAATATGGCGCATTCTGGTATTCCAATTTACCTGAAACAATGTCTGCTTAGAGATTCACGAGACACTTACACTACTGAAGTCTGATAGACATAAATTGACTACTATGCTTTAAAAGCTCCTACCCCAGTAGAAATATTGTATTCACCCGCTAACATTTGCTCTAGCGTGGGTAAACCGAGTGGCGTCCTGTCTTTTGCCATCAGTTTAAAAGAACGATATTGACACTAATTTGCCAATTGCAAGGCAATACCCAATGGCAGATTTTTTAGCTGAAACCTTAAGTCAAATTAAATAAGCCTGAAAAAAGCTGGATTCTATATTAAAGAGTAGAGGGGGGGTACAAGTGATTAAAATATAAACAATCCGCATGAGTTTATTTAAATTTATTCACTCAACCCCCTTTTAAAGCCCCAGGTCTTAGCTATGCAGCGATCACCTGATAGCTATGTCTAGAATTCGCTGCTTGCTATTTGTGCCGAACACGCCGTTGAAGTAGCAACATGCTAAATTATCACTTTATCTCCTCATTTAGAATTCGTGATGCAAAACCCTATCAGATAACTACCTCCGACATCCATAGGTCATGCTTATTACAGAAGCTGGTAGCGTATATCACCCCCTTATATCCGTCTGGTAATTCGTACTCGGAAACCGGTGCATCCTGAGGTGAGAAGGTCGTTGCACCGATTACAGTACCATCATTCAATAATACAGTATGGCGGACGATGTAATGTTCATCAGATTGGCTGTGATTAGTGCGGACTGTAACCTTTCTTGCAATCACTTCGATCTTAGGGAGATGTGAACTCTTTTTCTCACTCCATATGCCTCCATTGTCCTGAGTGAAGATGATGTTATTTGTTGATAATGCAGAGTCTTTATCGAACTGAGCACATCCACCTAAGCTTACAACAGTAGTAGCGGCAGCAACGGTAGCGGTACTTAGCAGAAAATTTCTACGATTCATGGGGGTTTCTCCAATTTTGGTTATTAGATTGCCCCAGCTCTAAGGGTGTTTAGCCACAAACCCGAACGTCTATTAGAAGCCAGGAAAGATCAAGCATACTGCAGCTCAATGTCAATGCTATACACTCTAACCCCTTAATTCAAGCGTAACTAAATGGTTGCAAATAAATAAAAGATAGACAGGCAGGTAGCTTTTAGATCGATATTGCAAAATTAAATTATTGAGATATTAATTTAGTTAATCGGATAGGCAACCTTAACCTCATCGCAAGTTTTCGCAGTTACTTTTTGGCACTTCTCTCTAGCCCATTATCAGATCCCATGCTGGAAACCGAGAGTTTTCATCCAGCAGAAACCTGAAAATCCTTTTACCATTAATTTGCAATGAGAAATTTTGCATAGCTTTAGCTGGCGTATAGCGCTGGTCACCATCTTACTGATTAGCCTGACGGCAACAGGCTAATTCAGGTAACACATGAACTAGATGTCATCCATTTAGCCTCATCTCAAGTCTTCCACTTTTAGCGCTAACTGATTTTTTCAGCAGGCGTAATGGGGAACACCCGCCAGTAAACGGATGGACTGACAAACCCTCTCTTAAATATATTGGTGCCAATGTTGCACAACCTAACATTTAACTCAGACTTCATCTTTTTTTAGACCGATATTTAATCTGACATGATATTGATTACTCACAATCGTGTCAGCAGTAACATTTATTGCAAAGATACCGGATAATGAAAGTGATCAACCTCTACCCACCGTCCTCATAATCTTAACCGGTTTTCGAATCATTAGCACACAAATAGCACCACATACGTGTAGAAAAATTCAATTGTAGCAAAGGGATTTTTTAGGAACTTAACTCTATTTTAGATGATTTATTTTCCTCTTAAACCACTCCTCCCTAAAGCAAAAAAATTTCACGAGTTGAGATAGGATGATTACTGCTATCAAATATCCTCTTGATATGTATGGATATTGAGTCTATTCTTACTATACTTTGAATTATGTAGGACAGTATTACTGGGTCAGAGTATATTTTACATCAACTGCGGTTAGGGATGAAAAGTTGATCCGGGTGTATATACAGCACTAAGAAGCAGGCACACACAAAGTCATTCGTCAGAATGTTCAGCCTACCGCTTCGCTTCGGGTTAAGCGACCGCCAATGGCTAGCATTAGCTGTAAAATATACTAATTAAGGAGATAAAAAATGACTCAATCTAAAGGCGGTATCTCTAACCACAAACACCCTCTTCGCATCGAAGGTGCCAGGTCTAACTTCCTTACGCTCGAAAAAGCAGGGCCTATCCAGATGGGCTTCTGGCTTCCCAACCGTGTGTGGGCGACCGCCAGATTTCTCATCCCCCTTCGCGACCTTATTGACGCCAGGAAAAAGGCCGGTACGCTCACCCCTTTACTACCTGAGATTCACAATTTCAAATCATGGGTAACATCACACAGTGTTTACCGGATGTGGCTTTCGTCGATGATTGAGCAGTCAAACGCTTTCATCCAGAGCCTTGACAAAGAGACCAGAAAAGAGATTAAAGAGGATGGGGATGTTATCTGGATTGAAGGTTATGACAGTTTCTTCGAGATTATAAACGAGATCATCACAACCTCTCCTTCGTTCAACACAACGGCCATGGTAGGCACTCCGATGAACGGTTTCCTGGCAGTTGCGATGGCCACCGAAGCCGGCCTGGCATTATTCCACGATGCGACGTTCAATCTTCAATTTAAGGAGGTTCTTAATACCTGGAATATGTTCCTCAAAAGCAGCGACTCGCTCGACAAGCTAGACATTAATCATCCCGAAAAAGAGGGTTCATGGATCTCCAGAGCAGCATGGGAGGCCGGCGTGTGGGAAAATATGGTGTTTGACAAAAGCAAGCCTGGCTATGGCTATAACTCGTGGAACGACTTTTTCATCCGCAAGTTCGAGCCCGGTGCCCGTAAGTTCAAAGGCAATCCGAAAAAAGTTATCAACATTGGCTGTGAGACCACACCCTGGCAACACCAGCGCAACATCGAGCTTGAGACCGATTTCTGGGCCAAGGAGGTCAAATACTCATTGCTTGATCTGTTCGGGGGAGAGAGACAGTGGGCACAGCTCTTCAAAGGTGGCCAGATTTATCAGGGCTTCCTCTCCGCAACGCACTACCACCGCTGGAACGCACCGCTAGATGGAAAGATTGTGCGCTCATGGGTACTGCCGGGAACCTACTTCGCGCAACGTCCAGGGCAAGGTGAGGACATAGGCACCTGGGAAGGCACCGAATCACAGCCCTACCTTGGCCAGGTAGCAACCCGCGCCATTTTCATCTTTAAGCATAAAACTGCTGGTTACGTCGCGCTCATCTGCATCGGCATGGTTGAGGTGTCTACGTGTGTAATCGAACCAGGAAACTTCATTGTCAATGAAGGCTCTCAACCTGTAAAAATCAAACGTGGCACTGAGATAGGCCACTTTGAGTTTGGCGGCTCTACGCACATGATGATCTTCCAGAAAAACAAAGTAACTCTCAAAGAATGGGCAGCCAGGGCAGTTAAGCACCAGACCGACCCCAATCCCACTCCAATGGGTAGTATTATCGCCACGATTAATGATAAGTGAGAAGGATAAACTGGGATTAAGCAGAAGAATTACTACACACCTCCAGCCGGACACTTGTGATGAATAAGCATTGCGTTTTGTCCGGTAACAATTATTTCTGTGGAAGATGTAGAAAATTTTATATCAATACGCAGTACAACATGGAATCAGAATTAAATCAGTAGATTTTTTAAACCTGGAAATGGGAGGAATATATTATGGGTAATACGAAAAAAAAACATCAGGATGATTTAATAAAAAGCATTCCGGCGAACGTGTTTAATACCATAGAGTTCGATCTTGATGTCCGCTCATACGCCGGACTAGCCCCTTTTGATTACAAATTTAAAGGCAAATTATTCTACTGGTTTTTCGAAAGCCAAACTGTGGTCAGGCCCAGAGATAATCCCGACTGGCAACCTGACAAAAAGGACGTTGAAGACATTCCTCTTTTAATCTGGCTTAACGGAGGCCCGGGAGGCTCTTCTGAATTCGGGCTTTTCAGTGAGAACGGCCCTTTACACATACAAGACGATGCTGCCTGTTCCATAGTTTCAAATCCATGCTCATGGAATCAAAAGGCTCATGTGATTTACTGGGACCAACCGGTGGGGACCGGCTATAGCCGATCTGAAAGTGGGAAAAAATATGTTACAAGCGAGATGGAATTGAGAAAACAGTTTTATCAGGCTTTGCAGTTCTTCTATAAACAGCATCCGGAATACCGGGCCTGCAAACTTTACATAACCGGGGAGAGTTACGCAGGAAAATATATTCCCAATATTGCAACTGAAATAATGGAAAGAAACAATAATCCCAAAACGCCAAAGTCTCAGCACATAAATCTGGCAGGTCTTGCTATTGGTGATGGATGGATGGACCCGCGCCGACAACTGAAGTGGGTGATAGACTATGCGTTTAACCTGGGTTTTCTTGATACCCGACAGAAAAAAGAAATGGAAGCAAGGTGGAAAATATTTAACGAGTTATGTGAAAAAGGTAAATGGATAAAAGCCACCCAGGCAGGTAACTCTCTTAACAATGCCATATTAGCCTGTGGCGGTTGCCCCGATGTCTACGACATTCGTTATTGGACGGACACTTCAGGCGAAACTATTCCAGCTTATATGAACTCAGATGCCGTTAAGATTGCGCTTCGAATTCCCGATCACTACAAATGGATCACCGCCGATGATCATGGGCCTGTTACCGACGCCCTGATAAAAGATAATATGAAGGATGTCACCCCTCTGTTTCCGCCCCTGCTGGAAGAAGTGGATAACAATAGCGCCCCCAAATATCGGCTCCTCTTCTACACCGGAGATTACGACATGTCCTCCTGCGGCTTTACCGGCACGGAAAACATACTGCAGGAACTGAAGTGGAAAAATAAAAAACAGTGGAAAATGTTGAAAAGAAGAGTATGGGTAACGCCTCCTTCAGCTACCAACGGTTTTGTTAAATCCTTCGCCAACCTGACACAAATGGTCATACCAGGCGCTGGTCATCTAGTCCCCATGAATAAACCGTTGATCAGCCGAGAAATGCTTTATACCTGGCTTTTCAACAATGGCGAGTACCCTGGTTACGAGCCATTAGAATACTTTGATTCAAAGCCTTAAAACGAACAGGTAAACTCTGGGCAGATACCGTCTTATCAATCAACAGCGTATCTGCCCGGTTTTATTGAAATATTTTAGTGATAATTTCTTTCAGGTTATTATTTAACCAGAGATATGCTTCCTGACTCACTAAACACTTTTGGAAAGAACTTCCTGCCAAAGCAGATAAAAACAGGATGGGAATATGAAAAACATACAACAATTCAAGTATGACCCCAAATTTGTAGTAAACAGCGCGATATCCAGTGAGCGAGACTTTTGCATGGGGTATATGAATCCCGGAGCTTCAGGAAACGGATATATCACAACAATAAAATTATCTACCGGATTGGTTGATATATCACAGCCATGGTCCAGCGAAATTGAATTTGATAAGGGAACAGCAGGCATCGTTTCCTATGACCGTTGTGAATGTAATGACGCATATATCGGATCTATCAACATGCTCACCGCTTCCTCGTTCAGTGGACAGATGGGAGCCATCTGGGGCTACGATCTGGCCAAAGCAGACGATCTTTACCATGCGAAACTCTATGATCAGCCCTGGCCGGATGGGACTACAACTCCCGTGTACAGTATCCTGCCTTTAATGGATGCAGCCGAGCGCCTGTTTGGAAGAAATGAACAAAGACGTTTTAACCCTCTACCTGGCTCCATGGTTATTTGCGCCAACAAAAGCGCTACAAATGATCCAGGCCTGGTAACAAAGGGATATGCCTGGTCATTCATCGCACTTTCAATTCTTATGGATCGTTCACAGGGGTCAAACCTGTTTATTGAGGATTGCGGCATTATTGACAATTCTGATGGCAGCGTAACCCTCAAGGATGTTAAAAAACTCATCCAGGACACCATACACAAAGTAACCAATTGCACCGTGGTTTGCGGTGTTGATCAGAACATAAAATACCGTGAAATTTTCGCGGGATTCAAGATCACTGAATTCGATTCAGGCCAGGTTGGTTGCGCCCTGGCCTGCGGGCCTTTTGTCACACTGGCACAGAACTCTATACCCGCCGGCTGCAATCCATCAGACTTAACCGACATGAGTATAAGTGAATGGGAGACAGCACTTGCATTGCCCCCTTTGCAACCAACAGATGAATTGAAATCAGGGTTTTTAGGAAAAGATATTGTCGTCGATTCTACAGAATCCATTTTTTCCCAATAGACCCCATCCGCTAAAGGCCTGATATTTCTCCAGGGTTGGGCCGTATAGATTTTCACTAAATGCCCAACAAGTTATCAGTTTAGCCTTTTTTGACTGATTTTTTTAAACCAACACCCTGGATCGAAGTAATCTTTTGGGATGAATTTTTTCAGACACTCATAGTGAATAGCTGAAGCTTAATTTCCTTTTCAATCTATGGGTGTCTTTAAAGCCTTGATCTCAAACATATTACACACCACATAGTCCCCGGTAAAGGAAAGCTCGAAGTAGTTACCGCTCATACAAGGATTCTTCTTCATTTGCATTGTATTCGTATCAATAATCCTGCAAATGGTGTATACCTTATCCATGGCGACGCTGATACCCCCCACTAAGGTTATCGCAGATACCATACACACGAAAATGGACGATATGTTTCACAAAAAATAATCCTTCTAATATGTATTCAGAGACCATCGGCCTTTGAATTCTGCTATTAGAGCTCGGAGATAATTCATAAACTATGGATGTAATACTTTTAATAATACTTGTGATAATAGCTGGATGGTTTATAAATCACTTCTACAATAAGCTGACGATTAAAAAGTTGAAAAAAGAGTTGAAAGAAGCTGAAACCACACTTTTGGGAGAGCAGCATGATGTTATTCTAGAGCTTCAACATTTAAGCGAAAATATTAAGCCAGACCGGCCTGAAGTTTCTGAGCAAATAGAACAAATAATCCACAAATACGCAGGTGCAGAACCAGGAATCATAAGTAAGTCTGATTTTTGCCCAAAATGTAATCAGCAAAGCCTCAAATTTATAAGGTATGGAGTCGGCCCATTAGGGGTTAGCAATGCATGGTACGGGTGCAGAAAATGCGGGTATGAATTTCAAACACAAGAATCATCTTGTGACTAATAGCTCTCATAATAGTGACAACCTGACCGCGTGAACGATGGCGGCGCTGCGCGGCAAACACATTGTGCGGTCAGGTCAGGCAAAACGTTAGAGCTCGGAGATAATTAATATACTATGACAGTAATACTTATAACAATACTTGTGATAATAGCTGGATGGTTTATAGATCACTTCTATGATAAGCAGACAATTAAAGAGTTGAAAAAAGAGTTGGAAGAAGTAGAAACCACACTTTTGGGAAAGCAGCATGATGTTATTCTAGAGCTTCAACATTTAAGTGAAAATATTAAGCCAGACCAGCCTGAAGTTTCTGAGCAAATAGATCAAATAATCCATAAATACACAGGTACAGAACCGGGGATCATAAATTAGTCTGATTTTTGTCCAAAGTGTAATCAGTAAAGCCTCAAATTTATAAGGCTTGGAGTTGGCCTATTAGGGGTTAGCAATAAATGGTACAAGTGCAGCAAATGCGGGGATAAAATTAAGGCCTGCTTATCAGATAAAATATTAGGCAATGTCCTAAGAATGCTTAATAAAATTTTTAAAATCATTTTGATAATTGTGCTTACGTGGCTGGTTTTTTACTTAGGATGGTTCTTGAATCCACCGAACTATGAACAAGGCTTTGAGAGTAAAACTCTTACGATTGAAGATGCATTAAACATTATTGAAGTAGTCGTCCTGGATCTACCTAAGCAGAGTAAGAGTACATTAAAGCCTATTAAAGGATACTTTCTTCGAGTTTTAGGTGGTTATCCATCCTCTGATTTTATTGACAGGTTTAGAAAACACCCTATCCCAAGAATTCGGCGTGGGTATATAAAGCATTGGGCGGACGAGAAAACGCGAGCGCAAATAGAAATCACAAAAATAACAGAAGAAAATGATCTGCACGTTATGGTGTCAGGGACAATTCGCTACCCGGTAAAATTTATCGTTGAATTTGAATATGTGATTGCTCGAGAAATAGATGATTGGGTAATATTCAACCGGAGAATTTTAACTAGTGCCCGTCCATAAACACACAAATTGCTGAAAAATATAGAGGAGACATTAAAAAAGGCCCTGAGGTTTTGCTGAACTGTTTTCGACTAAAAAATAATCCCAAAACCGGAGAGCCTTACCATTCGAGAAACCCGCACAGCACAAGTTTGGTGACTTTCTCAGGGACCCGTCAAACTTGCTAGATACACATTCCGAGATCCTCACCTTAGTAGAAGAGAATCTGGTGATGGATCCAACCTGTAACATCGGACGTAAAGGCCTGTCGGCCGAAAGCATCTTTCGCTGCATGTTGCTCAAACAAATAACCGGCGACAGCTATGAGAAATTTGCCTTCCATTTGAGCTATACCCCCAGTTACCCCTACTTTGCTCGATGATCGCGTTACCAGGCAAAGTTGCAAGCAGGCATTATTAAGAATAAGGGAAGAAGTTCTATCGAACTGCAGGCACCGGACTCAACTGACCGGCCTGTCGCCCAAATCTGACCACAAAATCCAGTCAAGGCTGACCGGCACTCTGCAAATGACCAGGCTAAACGAGTTAAAGAAATAATCAATCGACTCTATCGATTAATTAAACTCCATTTTGAGCAGTTGCCTCTTCTTACTACCAGAGGCATCAAACGTCAGAAGTTCTTTCCCTAGCCCCCGAATACTTAACAGTTCATCTTTTGATACCTTTAAGGGATCCCACCACCCAATCACTTTTTTCAATGTTAGCTTTTTTAGCAAATCAGTCCAAGGCAGTTCAGGCGCATTAGGTCCACCAATGCATAACTTATCTATAGAACCACAATTTTTTACGACCGATACATCGAGCTCTTTTGACAATTTTATAAGGCGTAGATTACTGAGACTCTGCAAATACACTATTTTACTAATATCATGCAAAAGCTTTGCGTTCTCAATATCTAGTTCCTGAATAGTGGTGCAGTCCTCCACCCCCGCAAGAGTTTCAATTCTATGAGCATCACTGATACGCAAGGTTGACAGACAAGAAAATATTTTTATACCACTAAGAGAATCGGTTTTTAGCTTAGATAACCATAGATATTTGACATGCGGATTTTCGATAGTAAATCTACTAATACTTGAGTCAAGAGAATGAATAATTAGCGAGTGTAGCGTATTACATTCAAACACTGTAGCTAACCCAGGTTGCCAAACAGCATTCACCACCTCTAACCTCTTTAACCCAGATAAATCATAATCCTTTTTTACCTTCGATAGCACTACAAGTTTTTTTTAAATTACTAAATACCGTAATATTATCGATAGTGCTAATTTTCCCATTTACTGTCGACCCGCATAACTTAATATATTCAATAGCGTTAGCTATCCTTTCAAAACAAGAGAAATCTTTCCAATCTTCAAGAAACTCTATCTCTGTCACATTACTATTTGCCAAAATGTTCTCTAAATTTTCAGACCACTCTCCCGACAGGTAGAGCCTATTTCCAGAGATCTTATAATGGTCTTGTGCCATAAATTCACCTATTTATTACGTAAAAGAAGACGTTTAAGGGGTTAGAGTGATTATTTTTTGATCAGACCAGCTGCTTACGAGGCCTTCCTCGATACAACCGGCCTGCTTTTATCCCATATCGCTCTTCCAATAATGCTCTGGTCAATTTTCAATCACTCAAACCCCTTTAAATTGATTGATTTTTTTGCTACGAATAGGGTGAGAGTTTAGAAATCGGGAAATGCTTTATTCACCCAACAATCGATCACGCTTTCCAGCTCATCTTCCAGACCCGGGTCCAAACATTCTATCTGTTTCATCC
Source organism: Gammaproteobacteria bacterium (assembly GCA_050292965.1). Taxonomy (GTDB): domain Bacteria; phylum Pseudomonadota; class Gammaproteobacteria; genus JACNJF01. Next base: position 46,760 of record JBNKMF010000018.1, read on the forward strand.
GTTCCTCGTATCCGTTATAAATGTTAACCATAATTCCAGCAGTAAAAATCAAAATGAAAACTACAATTCTCTCAAGCCACCCATAGTTAATAATTGTCATAATCGCCATTAGTGATCCGGCAACCAGAAACAAAAATGCCAGCAATGCCGAGAACATATTGGTTCTCGCAATCACCTTGAACTCTTCCAATGCCGCCTCATTATGAATCGCCGGATACTTGTCAAGAAATCTTATCTGGTGTTTACGACCACTCCAGATCAATCCGATCAGGCCAATATAGAAAAACACGAAGAGTGTCAATGTTTCGGATTTTAAGCCATCCAGTAGACTTGATGACTCTCCCAAAATTGCCATCACCGAATATCCCGCGTAGATCAATATCACTATCAGGACACTAATGGGAACGACAATAGGTGTTTTGAATACCCTCCTATTGTAGTGATCGCTTACATTGTTAATGCGTACCTCATTGCCTGCCTCTTGCTCTGCTGGCGCATCTGAATTTGAAAGACCTCGCTGTACAACAACATCAGGCATATCGGTAGTGACCACGCTCAATTGCTCTAAGACCCGGTCAATTGCAAAAGCAGGATCAAAATTGGCCATGAATGAGTTCCCCAGGTACTCCCATGGATGTTTGGAAAACTGATTATCCAGTTTCTCTATGACCTCTCTTGCTAAATCATTTAGATCGGCCAAATAAAAACAAAATGCAAAGTTATTCAACGCAGCCGTCATTTCCTCAGTTTCTGACCTACTGTCTTTTATTTGGCTGTATGCAACCCTTAACTCATCACGGACATGTTTCTCACGGAAATAAATATCAGCTTCTTCATCCTTATCACACATGGACAGATACAGCCACTGTTCGATATGCGCTTCGGCTACAATACCTGCCAAATGACTACCCAACTTGGCATTAGCGGTAGCCTGGCGAGCCACAACGAACATTTCACCTGGCTCTCCACCCCACTTCTCCGCCACTGCATTAATCATGCTTCGATGAGCTTCGTAGTGATCTTTGCAATGGACCAGTGCTTTGGCGAAATAACGCCAGATATGTTCCCGATCAATACCTGTACCCATCGCTATTGTCATCAATCCCACATAGCTATCGGAATATTGATTATCTAGCTCTATCGCATACTCCAAACTTTCCCTGGCAAGGAACAAACGCTCAAAAAAGAGGCTGATATTTTTATCACTGACTGTCGATCCCAAACCGCTGCCACGAGCTTCCCATGCCCAATGGATGTACTGATGTCCCGAGACAATAAACGCAATTGCTGATTGAGATGATGCTTCCAGCCATTGATCAAAGACCTTAGGTCTCCCGCTTGTTTCTACCATGGCCTGTATGACTCTGTATCTGTCATTTGGAGATAGATCATTCAAATATGAGTCAAGCTCATCCCAGCGACAATGATCCAACAGCTCGATGGCAGTGCTAGCATCGAGTGCCACCCTTGGGTCAACAATCGAGGTTTTAGGCTGAACGCCTAGCTTTTTCAGGGTAAAGCCGATAAATCTTAAAATCTGATGAATGCCATGGATCAATCGAATTTCCGAAAAAGGGTCTTTCTCGAAGTAGCTAAGTATTTCGAATGTAATACCTATCCCGGTCCCAACCGCAACTATCGAGTAACCGAAATGCATAGAGGTGTAATCCTCGATGATCCATAACACCAGGACATAGATACAAGCCCATAGAAAACCCGAGCTTTCACGCCAGTTCAAATAGAAATACAAAATAGCCAGTAAAGCCAGATATTCGATGATTTCAAGATTCAAAGCTTACCTCCCCCTGATTCTTCGTGTGTTTTTGTGTGATTTGTTTTTCTTGGCAATACGGCCATTCGATCGGGTAAAAGGGGACGGAGGGATTATTTTCTGTGTGCTGGTCAAAATTTAATCCCTCCGTCCCCTTTAACTTTTAGATGAAGTCACCCGAAAGTTTGTTCTGAAGGGACTGCCGCATAAGTCGAGTAAAATCGACTAGCAAAAACCCCAGTGATTCTTGATTATTACCCATCGTAAACACCATAGTAAGGACTGCATATATTAAGTATTACTTATTAATTTCGCAATCTAGAGTTTTCTTAAGGGATTCTGTTTGATTTACCAGTTTTTTGAACCATGAAGTACACAGATTAAGGCGGGATGCCTACAGAGATTTAGGTGTTAGGGTAAAGCACGAAGCCAGAGTCAATGCATAGGAGCGCAAAAAGAAAAATCGACTGTAATGGTTAACGAAACAGAAGGTTACCCACTAATACGAGCGGTCAACTGCGGAATCCAGATTCAAACCTCCCGATACTGAACTTCTACCGCATCACAAAGATAATGCATAAAAGGATCAGCCTGATCAAAGCTACTGAGGACAAATTTGATAAATTTTTTGTCATTGATTTTCTTTGCATCGAAGCTTTTCAGTGCAATGAAGTCCTTGCGCTTGAGATCTTCAATCAGTTCATGATCTGCCGGAATACCGCGCGGAGGCCGCTTCAGCGATTCGCCTACCATTTTAAAGTTTCTCCTAAAAGGAGGATATTGCATGGAGTCATTCCATGAACTGGGATTATCAAGGATGAATTCGCGGATTGCTTTCAAGGCATCTGATTCCGGATGCCAGATTCCGACTCCGATGAAACATTCATCCGCTGCAATATGTACGTAAAAACCTGGGGCATGTACATTCTTACCCAGCTCATGGCGAAACTGGATACCGATGTTGGTTTTGTAGGGAATTTTATCTTTAGAGAAGCGTGTATCGCGGTAGACCCGCATTAATGATCCACCACTCTTCTTCGCGATAGCAGTGAAGTGAGGGCTGATTTTTTTAAGTCCATCGGCCATGCCTTCGATAAACATTAATGCCGGTTCACGTACCAGAGATTCGTAGCGCTGCTTGTTGTCATTAAACCAGTCCCGATTATTATTCCTGGCCAGCTCCTCCATAAAGGGGATGCAGTCATGGGGAAATCCGTCAAAACCTTTCATGATGTTACCCTCCTTTTCTATTTCAGTTGAATTATCGGTTAATCTGTTTATGTTGGAAAAATTCAATACCGTTATATATAACTTTAAAATTAATCACGCCAGTGATCACTACCACTTAACTTTCGCCATAGCCAGCCATGCTTTCTGACTTTACCGGTACGTATATAACTGAGAGTTCCTTCCTGCTGTAAATTCCAGAACAGGCGTGTAAACCCACCCCTACGGGCACATACAAGCAGGCGGTCATTTATTCTAAGCTCAACATCTTCTGTTGGTAACAATCGGTGATCGTTATGCCGCTCAAGCATTAACACGATGCAATGTAATTTCGTCTCTTTCCGCCAGGAATCACGCAACAACTCACCGATAGTAAGCACACCTCCCTGCTGCAAATGCCGGTAAACCGCTTCTGCCATACGTTCGTTGATTACAATTTCTTCCAGACGCGGAGCATGATTTCCTGCTAATGCTGAAATACGACTGACCAGTTCACAGCCCCATTCGTTTTCCTGATAAGCTGCTAACGAAATAAACTCGTAAAGCATCGGCGTTCCGAGTAATACACGGATTTTGTCGGCGATGATTTTGCTAGGGTGCATCACTAGATCAGCATTGACGGCATCAATAATCGCACTATTGTCCGAGTGGTTCTGACGTATGACAACAAACAGGTCTGGATTCAGATCGCGTGCAGTAACTACTATAGATAGATTATTGGCATCATTATCAGTCCCTGCTATCAAACCACAGGCTTTCTCTATTCCTGCTAGTTGTAAAGTATCAGCTTCTGTACCACGACCGTCAATCACGCCTTTCAGGGGCAGGCCTGCCATCTGTGAATTCGCTTCAACGATAATCACATTTAACCCTTCCTTGATCATGCGTTTATACAGTGCTTTTCCAAAACGGCCAAAACCACAGATGATCCAGTGGCTGTTTTGTGGTGGATAAATGGGTTCTTCCAGACTTTCTTTTCCATAACCGGAATATAACCAGCGCTGCATCAGGTACAGGCAAGGCACCTGAAAAGCAGTCACCAGTGAAAGCGCAAAGGTCTCATAGGGGTCGATAATATAATCGGTCCCGAAGGAAGCCATATTCTTTTCAATATCGAGTGAGTCGGCTCGGCAAATGACCTTGATGTGGGGGTGAAGTAATTTACTGGTGATAGCAATTTTGAGATTCACTTCGTTGTCATTGGTTACCGCAACCACTGCCTGACACAGAGAATTTTCTAACCCTGCCTCCTGCAGATGCAATGGCTTTTGTGCATCGCCATGTAACACCGGCACAAAATCGCGCAGGTTATCCAGCTTGGTCAAATTGCTGCGAAATTCGTCGATTTCGATCACCACTACATGCTGACCAACATTGGTTAACCCTCGCACCAATGCACTACCGGTTTCACCGTAACCACACACCAGATAAAACGGCTGACGCATGCCTCTGATCTGTCGCGCAAATTTGTTTTCTGCTAATGCTAGTTGAAAGGTTTTATCCTGCACCAGAGTCAGGATATTACTGATGGCATATAACCAGCCTATAACCCCGACATACATTGCCAGAGTAACCCACAGCCGTTGCGCATCACTAAAAGCATAAGGAATCTCGCCAAATCCAATAGTGGTAGACATATAACTGACGAAATAAAAGGCATGGAAAAAATCCATGTGCCAAACATTACCCTTGTCATCCAGACCCGGAATTAAAACCAGACCTAATATCGAGATAGAATAGATAATTAGCAGAGTAATCAAAGGTCGGCGCATGCGCCGAAAAATCAGGAAAACGATGCTATCCATCGTAGCGTTCCTGGATTAGCGTCGTAACATCACGGTTTCGATGATGAGCAATATCACCGACACTACGTTAGCGAGCATGGCCCCACCTGAGAGTGAAACAATACTTGAGGTGACTGCAGGAGTTAGTCCGACACCGGTAATGTGCTCAGCCGCTACCCATACCAGCGTTGCAGCAACCAATTGCAGTATAGCGACCAGACTGGTTGCCAGTAATACTGCCCCCATCTGACTGCGGTCGCCAAACTTGAGAACAGTGGCGATCAGGTTAACCACCACCACAGCAAACAGTTCATACACATGGTGATGATCCGGATTATCGATTTCACCGATAAAAAATCCAAAGTTGAGGGTTAATGCAAGAACAATGAAAAACCCAAAGACTACTTTTTCCGGATTCATAATACAAACCTGCCTGTAATAGTTTTTGTTAGAGAATTTCAGCAGTTTGCGGCAGATTTACAGGGCTGTCAAACCTGCACGAAGGGATTAAACCTGGAAAACGCAATTGAATCATAAAAGGCTGCACACCAAGTGTAGGCGCTTTTAGGCGACACCTAAATACACTTGATAAAATCCAAAACACACTCTTCACCAATCAGGTGTCAACGGTGTTTTTGATTTCTCGTCAATCGCTGCATTGCCCTATCTACAACCATCCCTGGCTTAGACTATGCGCATTAAATCTGCTACTCATCTTTTGTACGCTCAACTGCGTTTTGCAGATTAAAACCAGATCGAAACAAATAATCGAACTACAGTAGCATCCATTTCATATAAAGGCTCTTCACCGGGTGCTGCGGCTTTAGTTAAATCTCTAAAGTCATCGTAGTTAAAAGAGATGTAATCGATAAACAGGTTGGCAGTGCCTCTTTTTATAAACCCATCACCATTCTTTTTGAACTCATAGGTTACACCCACACCAATAGAGTTATCGTTAAAAGTACTTAGCTCCTTGTCTCTGCCATAAAAAGTCTGCGGTTCGTTATCAGCTCCCCAGAAGGGTAAAAGATCGCTATAAAAATCGGCATGTGTCTGGTCATAATATCGATAGCTAAACTCGAGTAACCAGTCTTCATCATAGGGTAAGGTATAACCCAACTCGAAGGTATCGGCTTCTATCCCCCAGTCATCACTAAAGTAACGATACCCCGCATGCAAGGCTGAGCGCTGCGACAGATAGTAACGTGCATTAACCGCAAAAGCATTACTGGTCCTGGTTTTAGGGTACTTTTCAGCTATATAACTATATCCAGATATTACTGCAGAATTTAGATAGCGTACTTGTCGATAAGGGTTATTAAGAAAACCCTCATCGGTGATAGATTCAAACGCAAAGGACATGATCGTATCCTGAGTGATTACCTGAGATAGTGATACACGGTAACTGCGAGATTGTAGCTCTTCTTTAAAGTCCGGGTCTCCGTTACGCTTCACCGTATTGTCACCCATCGCATAACCCATACTCAGGGTTGTCAGATCACCAAAAAAATCCTGAGAGAAATTCAGGTTGACTGTAGCGGCATCATAATCACTTTCACTACTGTTGGTATAACCCACACTCATCAGAGTTTTATCGTGCAAATAATCCAGATTGATTGAGTTTTCTTTACGCTCCTCAGTGTATTTACTGGCTGTTGTCATTACATCAATAGAGGCACTGGAAACATTATCCACATAGTTATTAAACGAGGCGGATACATTTTCGCTAAACTTTTTTCTGATGAGTATCGAAGGGCCGGATATCTCGGCACCGCCACCATCGTAACTATGATAGAGAACATCCGCACGATCTTCTGGTAGCACCAGGGCTGAGGCATTAGAAAAATACACCAGACCCAACAGCAATAATAAAAGGCGCTGAAAAAACCCGTTTTTCATTGACCAGATCAGCATATTAATTACAGCCACAACCACCACCGCTGGCGACACCTGCACCCCGTGCGCTTTCACGCGAATCATAAACGTGGTGGATATAATTAGTGGCAACTGGATCACGATTAACATCCATAACAGGATCGGCCAGATGTGCGCGCTCGTAGGGCTTGACCCAGGGCTCAACACTGCTACAGGCCTGCAGGCAAAGTAACAGCGTCAACAACATTAGAGATCGAATAGATCGTTTCATATAGCTATTCACGTAACAGTTTTTTTACCACTTTCTGGTAGGCTTTTTCATCACCATCCTTGTAACCCTTATGCAAATGTCTAACCACACCATTGCGATCAATAATGACTGTGGTAGGCATGGCATTTACATCATATAACTTGCTGGCTATATTACTGTCGTCTAACAGAATGGGAAAATCTACCGGAGAACTGGAGATGAATGATTTTGCCAGATTGGATTCCTGTTCCACATTGACCCCTATCACACTGAAACCCAGTGCTTTATATTTATTGTGCAAATCATTTAGCAGTGGCATTTCTTTACGACAGGGGCCACACCAGGAAGCCCAGAAATTGAGCAGCACGACATTGCCTGCCTGTTCGCTGAGTTTGATATTATTATTCTGTAAACTCTTCAGAGTAAAATCTGGCGCTGCCTTTTCCAGCGTCAGGGCCTGCAATGAAGTGACAAACAATAGCGTAAACACTGCGCTTAATAATTTGATCCAGAAAAATATTTTGTTCATAGTTTTTCTCTCTAGAAGATCCAGCTGATACCGAAAGTGAATTCAAGGTTATTGGTGGCTTTGGGTTTGGTTTCACCAAATACATTCATATCAAACTGGTTGTTTCGGTAATCTATATACATCGCACAGGAATCATTGAGCAGGAAACGATAACCCGTACCATAGTTAATAGTGAATCGACTCTCTCCGGCGAATTCGGTGACACCCATCCCGGCGGTGAGATAAAAAGCGGTATTAAAGGTTCTGGTCTCAGTCAGGAAGGCTTCACCCGGCAACAGGTTATATCCGATATTGATACTGTAATAAGTCAATTCGCGTTCAGCATCAGTAAGCAGCGGCGCCCCTGCAGACAACACTTCCCAACTTGTGGTACCACCTTTGCTTTGTCCATACGCCATCTGTAAAAAGATATCTTCATTTACATGGTAATCAAGCTTGGCAACCATCAACGGATTAACACCAAAATCTTCAATACTCAGGTAACCCAGTGCCAGCATTATTTCAAAATCATCTGCATTGATCAGCGCTTCATCAAACTGTTGTCGCTGAATATCCGTTTGAATTAACAGCGATTGCTGATCAGATTCAGCAGCCGGTTCAGCCGCATAAAGCGTTGTGCAAAATACGATTAATAACAGGCTTAGAAAAAGACTGCGAAACCTAATTTCCATTCACCTATATCCTCATTTTCATCTTTAGCATTGCTGGCGGAAAAAATAACATACTCGTTATACTCTGCTCGAACTACAAAACGCCGACTTAAAAATTTCCTGAAGCCGATGCCAATCTGGCTTAACTGGTTGTCTTTATCTGCAGGGTTAATCAAGGTCGCATTGGGTTTTACATTAATATGTCCCAGCCCAAGAGTAAAAAACGGCGAATACTCCCATTCAGGAAATGGCTGCATGAGCAAGTTAAGTTTATACAACAAACTAGTGGAAACCGAACCCACAGATTGTCCCAGATTTAACTCTGCCGATAAATTTTCGGTAAAGGCATAGGCCCCATAGAATGATATTACAGGAGCGCCTTCCAGTTCACCTGACAATACCCCCATTTCCCACTGCCGCGCTTTAAAATCCTGTTCCGACAGATCGCGCAGCTTTAATTGCTGCCCGCTGGGTAACAATGTCTGTTGTAATTGATCCCGATTCACCCAACCTTCGGTTCCCTTGCTTGAACGTATCTGATACCAGTTGGTTTTGCTCTTGATGACGCTGATCTTTTCACCTCGATCAAGCACATGAAATATCGGGTAAGCCGAAGCGGGGCCGGTGTGCATCTCAATATATGGATCGGCAATAGTTAACTGCTGGGCATTGTCTGTTTCTGCACGCACAATGGCGGGCAGTAACAATATAACCAGAATGAAAAAATGCACGGTGCTTGTTATTTTTGTAATCAATGGACTGCTAAAATCATAAAACTCTTCCCTGCAAAGTGCAGACGTTAATTCATCGGCACTGCCGGGTCAAACGGGTCATTAAAATATTGTGCGCCTAAATCCAGCCATTCAGCGATCAGGCGCAATTCATGTTCGTCCATAAAATTTGAATGGTCGACATAATTCGGATTTGTTACCCGAGTTAAAGTACGGCCAGCGTCCAACTCGGTTTCGGTCATTTTTTCCATGAAATAGCTGGCCCTCGCTCCGTTTGCTGACATGGAGGGTCTCACAGTAGCAGATGGGTCAGGAATAAACTCGGTTTGTGGTATACCATTGATTACTTCCTGAACACCATTCTCATCAAGTATCGGCACTTCGATCTGAATGTTCTCAAGACTACCTGTTGCATCTATTTCCTGCCCAGCATCTGCGACCAGCAATTCATCGTAAGACTTATAGTGCATTTGTGGCGCAATATCCGAAAATCCATCGGTTAAATCCAGTTGCGCTGCCGGTACTCTATCGATCATCTGAACTGAATCCGTTTTGCTATGGCAATTGGTGCAGGTATCTACGCCAGCTACTCCACGCGGTAAATTCCACAATGGATGAATATGCTGTTCATAATTGATCACAATGCGGCAGGTATAAGTCCAAGGTGTACAGCTAGATCTTGCGGGAGAACTGATGCTTGAATCAAGCAGTCCATACTCATAGCTAAATGCAGCATTCAATGCAGGGTCTGTCCAGTAGTCGTCATACACAATATCAGTATTAACCTCTGGCTCTGCTGGTGCTAATCGAAACCTGACTTCAGCCATAGTTTCTCCCGGATTTCCCCAGTATTTATCGCTACTTCCGGGTATCTGTGTATTTTCAAAAACACCACTGGCTGGAATACCCTCATTGATTGACGCGGCTTCTGCGTCACGCCGATGATGAATATCAGGAACCGCATTATTGCTGGTATTTTCCGTATGACAACCGGTGCATTCCATCGTATCGCCCGGGCGTAACTGGAACCAGTTTTCGTGACGCGGACCAATACGTCTGCCCATCTTATCCAGCACTTCAACCCCCAGTGGAATATCCGCAGGTAATTTCACCTTCACCGAACCATCCGGCTCTACAGGTGCATAACCGACAATTTCACGCATGGCCAGATTGCGCAATGGACCGAACGCAGCACGATTCAGATCAGGGGGGTTAGCCAGATCAGGGTCATCAGGGTCTGGCAGGGAAACCGGTTTAACAAAGCGCACAAAGCGAGCAGGACGCTGATCTGCGCCAGCTTTTAACGGATCACCCAGATCATTCACACTGGTAATTCCATTTGCTGATGTACATTGTGTGAGGAAGCATCCATTAAAGCTGCCATTGCCAAAATCATAAACACTCCTTATATGCAGTGCTGCGACTACATCCGAAGCCCAGGTAGTATTCAGGTCAGCGCCAGCTTTATCAAAAACAATATCCGGCTTTTCTCTTGCCTGTAAGGCAACTATATCGCTAATCACCATGCCCTGTTCGGCACGCACTATGACCTTTTGTGAGTGCTGATTCATATCGTATAACCAGATGCTATAAGTGGGTGATACTTCAACCGCTGACACATCTGATATATAGGGTTCTATGCAGGGTCTACGCGTACCATTCACATCCAGCTCACAGGTACTTTTACTAAACATGATTCGATCCGAACCATCCCACAGTGGAAAAACAGAGCGATAGCGGCCACCCAGAGATGGCTCATTATTCGTTGTTTCAGTGGAGACAGGGTTAATGGTTGCTGACCTTTGCGCAGGCCCTGGACTGCTCATACCCGCTACCGGCTGAAAATTATTGGCGAAGTTCTGCGCATCTATGATCACAATATCACCACCATCAAAGGTATTGGTAAAAGGTCGAGCTATGGTAATAATGCGGCCATCTTCCATTTCCTGAGCCTGAGTAAACTGGATAGTGGCATCATCACTACCACTATTGTTGGCCCCGGTGTCATGGCTATGCACGCCATATAACACCTGCAGGCTGGTTCCATCAGGAGTCATCTTATAGAGATTCATTGAACTATTGCTGCCCGCATTATCCCAACGGGTGAACATCACTTCACCGGAATAGTTATGCGTTAATACCGTAGGATCCAGATCATGGCTCTGGTTGAATGAAACCTGATGAAGCTCACCACCATTCTCGTCCATCACATGCAGCACCATGGCCAGCGTATTCTCGTCTTCATCCAGCGCCCTGAAAGGTTTACCCTTTTCATTAGACAGCATTTCAACCGACTGAACCTGACGGTTAGAACTGAAGATAATGCGCCCATCAGGTAGATAAGCAGGTGATAGATCGTCGCCTTCCTCTGCAATCAAATTATCATCAATAATCCGGCGTAGCGTTTCAGTACCCAGGTCATATTCATAGATATTCCAGCTTGGAATTACGTCGTCATTGAGGTCATCATCAAACAGACGTAGAGAAAACAGCAGCTTGGTGCCATCAAATGATGGTCTTAACCCCTTAACATCTCCCTGTCCGCCGGTCACACTGAAGGTAATATTTTTTTCGGTTGCAGTGACGGTAGAATTACTGCGCAAATAAACATCACCGCCTGCCATAAAAAACAGGGGTTCGCGCAAATCGGACTGTAATTCGTTGCCATTATCATCTAGCGCTATGGGTCGCTTAACAAAAGCAATTGGCGCCTCCAAAACACCGGGGTCAGCACCCGTCACCTTACTGCCGGTAGTACTTTCGGTGCAACCAGTTAGCGCAAGGTGCAATATTGCTGCGAAAAATGGGTAATGATTTTTTATTAACACTTAAAAATTTTTCTTTTTTGATACATTGATTAACAAAACATTTAGTTTAAAGAAAGTGATAAAAGCACAGTATCCTGCTGCATTGTAGATAAAAACTCAAATCCGTAAGTCTGATCTCTAAATAAACCGATGAATCTACATTTTATCCCTACCAACGGTCATCTTCGCTTCACTGAGACAGCTAAAATCACCTAGATATTGTGAAATAGGTTTCAAATTAAACAATCTACCCCGCATCAAATTTAGTTTATGTGATCTAATCACGGTTAGATATCCTTATTTTATGCTTAAGAGGTTTGCTAGTTTAAAAAGTGCAAACTTATAACATCTAATTAACCCATTTTTAAACTGGAACTTCGATAATCATGCAAAAAAGTTCTCTCGCCACTAGCGCCGTTATACTTTTACTATTGATCAGCCAGTCACTGTTTGCCGGGGATCAGGAAAGGCGTCAGGCCAAACGTATTCATGACCGTCTTACCGGTGTGCCACCTTCGGCTAGCGTTCTAAACAGTATGGAAACCGCCCTTATTTCGGACGCTAGTGGAAAAACGGCTGCTGAAATCGCCCTGCAGGACCCTGCCTTTTACAACGTCACACTGAAAAACTGGGCCGCTCCCTGGACCAACGAAGAGCAAACAATATTCACACCACTTAACGACTACACTGCCACAGTGATTGGCATGGTACGTGATGATATCGACTTTCGTGAAATTCTATACGGAGACATCATTTATACCGGAAACTTCAACCTGCTCAATAAAGATGGTCAGCCAATTACCCCATACCATAATGTAGACAATTTGCACTATCAGGAGCTGGAAGCACTTGGCCCTGTAGATGGTGATCTTTCCGACATAAACATACTACAGAAAAAAGCCCAGAGTGCCGTCACGCAGCTGGATGAAGCCGCCACCGCTGGCGTCATAACCACACGTGCTTCAGCACGAGCATTTTTGATTCTTGGAACCAATCGCGCGCTGTTTCGCTTTACCATGCTCAACCACCTATGTAACGATCTGGAACAGATCAAGGATAACTCACGCACCCCTGATCGAGTGCATCAGGATGTCGCGCGCAGCCCGGGTGGCGACAGCCAGATCTACCTGAACTCCTGCGTCGGTTGCCATGCTGGCATGGACGGCCTACTGGGGGCTTATGCCTATCTTGATCTGACTACTGAAGATGGTAATGGCGAGGTTACGGAAGATGCAGCTAATCTTAAGTTGCTATACACAGCAGGTACAGTCCGGCCCAAGTACCTGATCAACTCGAATAACTTCAAACAGGGTTTTATCACCACCGACGACAGCTGGATAAACTACTGGCGCAACGGCCCCAACGCCCTGCTTGGCTGGAATGACTATCCGGATGTGCAAAAAGATGCCAAGGGGCACGCCTACGGTAATGGCCCCAAATCAATGGGTAAGGAACTCGCCTATAGCGAAGCATTTGCCCAGTGTCAGGTTAAGAAAGCCTTTAAAGCCGTGTGTTTTCGTGATCCGGATAACTACGCAGCAGACCGTAGTGAGGTAAACAACATTGTTAGCGACTTCAAGGCCGGCTTCAGGATGAAACAGGTGTTTCGCGATGTTGCAGCCTACTGCAAGGGGAATTAATCGTGACGCTTAATAACATGAACCCTTATCGTAAAACCTCAATGATCCGCACAGCACTATCCTTACTTACCGTAGCTACGCTTCTCAACGCCTGTGGTGGCAGTACTGAAACCATTCAGAACCCTTTTCTGGGCGATACCACAACATCCAGACAGGGGCCTGCTGCCGCTACCGAAGATGTACGCGCATTTGAAGTCAACCTATGGGACAACATCAAGTCGACCAATCGATGCGGTGGCTGTCATATCAATGGTGGAAACTCGCCAGGCTTCGCTGATCCAGGGGATGTCAATTTTGCATACTCTGAAGTGGCGGCAATAGTCGACCTGAAAAGTCCCGCCGATTCCAGAATGGTCACCAAGGTAGGCGCAGGTCACAACTGCTGGGAAAACGTGCCTCAGGTCTGCGCAGATGCGTTGACAGCAATGATTTCTAACTGGGCCAGTACCGATAACAGTATCACCAAACGAGGTGTTGACCTTGAAGCACCCACAATCAAGGAACCTGGTGCAACCAAGACTTACCCAGATACGGCTCAGGAGAACGGCAGCAATAGCTTTGAAAACACCATCTACCCATTACTTAAAACGAACTGTGCCAGCTGTCATTACGAAGAAGGTAGCGTACAGCAACAGGCACCCTTCTTCGCCAATCTGGTTGATGTAGATGCTGCCTATGCGGCCGCAAAAGCCAAGATTAACGTCGATACCCCCGAAAATTCACGCTTTGTACAGCGTTTGCTGGAAGCACATAACTGCTGGACCGACTGTGGCTCAAAAAATGATACAAGTGGAGCCATAGATGGCAATGCTGGTGAAATGCTGGATGCCATTACTCGTTTTGCTTCAGACATTAGCCTCACAGCCGTAGATACCACGCTGATCAGTAGTAAGGCATTGACTATGCAGGATGGCATAGTGGCCAGCGGCGGTGATCGTCATGAAGCCAATATGATTGCACGCTGGGAGTTCAAAACTCGTAGTGGAACTACCGCATTCGATAGTAGCGGTATCGAACCTTCGATTAATCTTACACTTAGCGGCAATGTCAGCTGGTTAGGTTCTTATGGCATTAATCTTAATGGTGGCGGTGCCAGAGCAGATACACACACCAGTAAAAAGATTCACGATCTTGTCAGATCCACTGGTGAATACTCCATTGAAGGCTGGGTCATCCCGGCCAATGTCACCCAGGAAGATGCCAATATCATCAGTTATGACAATGGATCTACACAGAAGAATTTTACCCTTTCTCAAACCCTGTATAACTACAACTTCCATAACCGAACTGACCAGTCCGACGCTAATGGCGAACCCCTTCTATCCACCATGGATGCGGGCGAAATTCTACAGTCCAGTTTACAGCATGTTGTCGCCACCTATGATCCGGTTGCAGGACGTAAGATTTATGTCAATGGGGCGCTGATCAATGTTGCCGATCCTACCACTGTATCCACTGCACTGAACTCATGGAAAGATACCTATGCTTTTGTGCTGGGGCGAAGTGCTGCTGGCAGCCAGCCCTGGTCGGGGCAAATCCGCATGGTCGAGATACATAACCGTAGCCTTACCCAGGCCCAGATAACGCAGAATTATACCGCGGGCGTTGGTGAAAAATACTTCCTGCTGTTTTCTATTGCTCATCAAATTGACATCCCTGACAGCTACATAATGCTCGAAGTCTCTCAATATGACAGCTTCAGCTATCTGTTCGATAAACCTACCTTTATCAACCTGAACCCAGACTGGACCCCAGGAGGGTTCTCTATCGGCAGTATGCGTATTGCCATCAATGGTAAAGAAGCGGTTGCCGGGCAGGCATTTGCCAATATGAATACCACCATCGATAGCAGCTATAGCCCTGAGAGTGGTCAGCTGTTATCAACATTAGGCGCCGTAATCGCGCTAGAAAAAGGCCCTGAAAGCGATGAGTTTTTCCTCACTTTTGAAGTACTAGGCAGTAAAAGCCATACACATATTGACCCAGCACCAACTGCAGCAACACCCGCAACGGATGCAGAAGCGGTATCCGATATCAGTGTTCGCACCTTCGATGAAATTAATGAAACCATTGCCAGAATGACTAATATTCCCATCACTAACACAGAGGTGAATAAACTGTATACAAAGTATAAACAACAGTTTCCAGCGGTAGAGACTATTGACGCATTCCTTGCATCACACCAGATGGCGATTGCTCAGCTAGCTTTAATCTCCTGTAGTGAAAGAGTTGACGC
>JBNKMF010000019.1:0-60859 GCA_050292965.1 Gammaproteobacteria bacterium
CGCTGTTCTGCGCTATCCAGCACTTCACCTTTAACAAAGCGTGAAGCCAGTACCTGTCCAGAGAATAATTCCAGCCAACGAGTGCAAATTTCAACATCAGACCAATGCTGAGCCCGATCTCGGTCTATGTGTAAAACCACATGATAGTGATTGGACATTACTGCATAAGCTGCGACATCGATTGCAAAGATCGTCGAGAGTTTAAGGATACGCTCCTCAATCCATCCTCTACGGTGTTCATAGTCCTGACCGCTACTCGCATCCTGCCCACAGAGAAAGGCACGTCGAACACAGCGCGAGGTACAGTGGTAATACGGGGTGGATTCGATAGCGATTTGGGTTTTCCGTGCCTGGGGCATAACTCACTCCTTTGAGATTAATGAATGTATTGAAAATAGAAAAGAAGGGCTGTATTGTCAACTTTTATTTATGGGTGTCTAAGAGTTTTTGTCTAAGAGTTTGTGAGTGTTTAACGAGTTTAGCATTAGTAGCCAGGCATAGGATTGATTTTTAAATGGAGAGAAACCTCTGAGTTGTATTTAAGGATGTGCCCAATTAAACTCAGTTGGCGACTGTTTCACCATACCCCATCTCAGGCTGTCGAATTTTCAGGGATTATGGGTGGCAATCAGGAAGAGTATTGAGCCAGTTTTTTAATAACACCCGGACATGACGCTTGCAACTTTCTTGTTTCTCAATTTACTTTTTGTCAGATATCTCTGACTTCGTGTGCTGCCGATGAAACGCGCGATACCTCTTTTACTACTTATAATTGTCTCCCTGGAGGGTTTGGCTATGGGAATATTTGATGCCGGAAAGGTCTGTGTTTTTTCACATGTGAAGGCAAGGTTGACGATGAATGGAGGACCACTGGCAAATGCGAAAGTCATTCGCCGTTGGGAGTGGCAAGAACTGAGGGAAGAATTCACCACAACAAATGATGAAGGAAAATTTGAATTCCCCGCAATTTTTGAAAGATCTATTACAAGGTTTTTTTCTTCAGAACTGGTCATTTCGCAAGCGTTATATGTTGTAGTTGACGGCCATGAGCAGGAGTTTTGGTCAAATTCAAAACGGCTGCCTGAGGAGAATGGTGAATTTAAAGGCAAACCGATATCACTTACTTGCGAACTGACGAATGAAGGAGCGGTTACAAGAGAGTTTGGATCGTTAATGTACACTTTATGCAACTGGGAATAATACAATGGAACTAGAACCTCTTTATGCGGCAAATCTTGCTGCTGATATTTATTGAATATCTGGGGTCAGTTCTCGCATTGTTACATTCCACTGAAATTGCGCATTTTAAAGACAGTATCAGGTTCAATATTTCGAAATATCTCTGGGGTCTTTGATTTATTATCAACAATTTTTCAAGTATTAAAGATCACTTTTTATTTCCCAAATGGCAGCTTCGGGTCGACACCAGCCAAATCAGTAAAAACAACTAATGTCTCCTATGAGCTCATATTTAACACCCAAAGAATCATAGATTTAAAAATACATATATCCCGATTCAATTTTTCTCCTTATAAAGATTCCATGCTCTGTTTGAAATCTCTGGGTTTTTCGCCGCCTCTTTATTGGACAAGCAAAAAAAGAGGCTCGCACGCAGGCACGAACAAACTACGAGCTAGAAAAGTATTTAGCGTGTGAAACCCAAACTTTGTCAGGTGCTATATGCATTCCCACGCAGAGCATGGGAACGAGGCACAACCTATCTGGAATGGCAGGAGCCGGTTGACAGCTACCATACCAACTAGAATAATGAATATCCCTTATGTGTAATTTTGCAGGATAAAATCTAGACCTGATTCATTGATTGTCAGATCAAATATAAGTCAGTACACATCAATCATTACAGTTGCTGTGTCTTTTCACGCTCCTATACACCCTGCTGAAAATCCAATTGGAAAATCCCACTACGATCTAAATTGCATATTGAGATCATCCCTTGCACGCCTGACACCCCGGCCCTTGAATTCGGCTTCGCCCTCCTGATGTTGGTGAGACTTCAATCTGTGTCGAAATACGTTCTTTTAAGGCTGGGACATGTGATATGACTCCGATCAGCTTGCCATCCTGGTGAAGACTGGAAAGGGTTTCCAGTGCCATCTCCAGAGAGTCTTCATCCAATGTGCCAAAACCCTCGTCCAGAAAAAGTGAATCAACTCTGACCTTACGGCTGGCCATTTTTGAAAGCCCTAAAGCCAATGTGAGACTGACGATAAAGCTTTCCCCTCCAGAAAGGTTTCTGGTTGACCTGATTTCACCCGCCTGATAATTATCAATGACATTCAGCTCAAGAGGTATTTCATCATCACGTATCAACAGATAACGATCTGTCATTTTCTCTAGCTGCCGATTGGCATGAGACACCATTAACTCAAAGGTTAAGCCCTGCGCAAAGTTTCTGAATTTCTTACCATCCGCCGAACCGATAAGACCATGCAGCTTTTCCCATCGCTGACACTCGCTTTTTTGAGCATCTATGGCCGCCTGTTTTTCTTTTATACGTTTTTTGGCGGCAGAATTTTCACTCAGCCTGTACCTGAGGCTGGTAATATTCTCCCGCAGCTGCTGCAGGGATTCTTCGTACTTTTTAAATTGCGGTTGCAGTTCATCAAGTGATTTGTCGGTTACCTTGCTGGCAGTTTCCATAGCCAGGCGTGACTCTCGATCCTTTTGCCTGGCCCTGAGATCTATTTGCCTGTCATCCAGTTCCTTCGCTTTTGCAGCCAACTCATTCCTTTCCTCAGCGCCTAGCCTGGCTGCAAGAAACTGCTTTTCATCCGAAAAACCAACATTCTGATACTCTAAGGAAAACTCTGTCTCCACCTTTTTCAGCTCTGGTCCTCTCTGCTCGATACGCTGCTTTAAAGCATCAATATGGCTTTTTGAGCTATTGCATGTTTGCTGCAACTCATTGTGCAGATCTCTGTCTCGTTTTTCTGCACTCTCCGCTTCAACAAGCGCCTTGTTCAAGCCGCGTTCCTCATCATCAGGATTCCTGTCACCGTACAATGCTATACGCTCGTTACTTACCGAACTGTATTCGTTTTTCAGGACCTGCAGGCGCTCAGTGTGCTTTGCCAGGGCATTGCTTTGAGTTTCAATGACGGCATCCAGGCGTTTTATCTCACTGCTCAGGCCTGCAATCTGTTTCTCGATGTCACTCTTTTTGTTAACCTGAGCCTGCCATTCATGCAGCCGCATTGTTAGAGATTCAAGCAACGATGAAACCTGCGTCTCGGGGATCTCCGTAATACCCAAAGGTACAAGCCTGGTAGATACCTCCTGCTTCAATTCGGCAAAATCAGATCGCATTTTTTTAAGGCTTTGTTTAAACTCCGCCAACTCTTTGTCGGCAGCCTTTCGCTCATTCGTCGCTGCCGCCTCCTGCTTTTCGCCCTGCGTAAGATTATTACGGGCCACATCTTTAGCTTCTTTAAGCTTCATGATCGCCGCTTCCTGGTTCTCTGCTTTATGGATTAAGCTGGTGATCGCCTCTATCTGCTGTTCGGTTTCATCGGCAACGGGCGCATTGCCTTGCGCGTATGGGTGCTCTGTAGAACCACAGAGCGGACAGGCTTTGCCATCTTCCAGTTTGGCCCGATGGTCTTCTAGTTCCGCTATTTTCGCCAGTAAGGTCATTTCGCGTAGCAGGGCATCCTTCTCTGCGCGATACTCACGTAACAGCTTGCCATCCAGCAGCTTAGTTAAGGTATTTTCACCTTGCTGGAGATTCCTTAATGCTTCCTCCAGTTGCTGACTCAGAGCCTTGCAATGCTTTGTTGAGTCTTCAACTGAGCTTGTTGCATGCTCTAAAGCCAGTTCGGCCTTTTTATGCTCAGCCTCTTTTTGGACAATATCATTTTGTCTGGAGAGCAGGCTACTCAACAGTTCTTCAACACCCGCCAGGCCACTGATCAGCCATTTATCCTGTGTATGCTCATTCAGATAGGATTCAACAAGTTGCAGATCCTTTTGGGCCTCTGAATATTTGCTCAGCTCTTCAACTCTGGCTCTTTTATTACTGTCGATTTCTACTGTTTCTTTCTGGCAACTCTGCTCATTTTCCACAATAGCTTTTTTCTGGTCAGCCAGTGTCTGATCAAACGAGCGAACCTTCTGAAGAAGCGGGGCAGCAATCCTCAATCCTTCTTTTGCATTTGCAGCCTGTTGTTCAGCCAGTTTCAATACTCGAGCCTGTTCCCTGACAGCCGATTCCAGCTTGGGCAGCTTCCCTTCTCCAGTTTCCTGCGCTTTGCGATCATCTAGCTGTTGTTTTCGCAGCGCTGTCAGTGTCGCGTAGCTGCCTTCCAATAATGCTGCTTTTATGGCTCTGTCCAGTTTGTCGCGCTGCGGTTTGAAGGTCTCTGCGTGTCTTTGCAACTTAAGCGATTCTTCAGACAGGCTATTGATTTCCTTTTTTAATTGATCAAGATTGGTCAGCCATGCAATGGCCTTTGCTGCCGAAGCTGTGCTGGCAGCAAGGTTAACTTCTTCCCCCTGCTTTATTTCAAGTTCCTGCTCAATCTCCCTTTCCTGATCTGGCTCTAGAATTACTATGCCTTTCGTTTCGGCTTGAAGAATATCAAGTTGTTTTCTCTCATCCCGCTGGCGCTCGTGGACACGCTGAGATATTACCGAATATATTTCAGTGCCGGTGATCTGCTCGAGTATCTTCGACTTTTGCTCAATATCTGCTTTCAGGAAGGTATCAAAACCGCCCTGTGCCAAAAGGATAGAGCGGGTGAATCGATCAAAATCCATACCTGTTTTATCTTCGATGACTTGAGAGACTTTACGAGTTTGGCTTTCAATTATTTTTCCTTGCGCATCTGCTTCAGCGATTTCGTGTCTCGGTGCCTGTAGATCGCCATCGGCTTTTTTTCGTGCACGATGCTGCCCCCAGTGGCAACGAAATATTCCATTTTGTGATTCAAAAACCACCTCTGCATAACATTCGCCAGTTTGCCTCGACATGATTTCATTACTGCTTTTGGTAATTTTTCCAAGTCGCGGGGTTGCGCCGTAAAGCGCCAGGCAAATTGCATCAAGAATGGTTGATTTTCCGGCCCCGGTTGGGCCAGTCAGTGCAAAAATTCCATTTGAGGTATACTCAGGATCGGTAAAATCAATAAACCATTCGCCGTAAAGAGAGTTCAGGTTGTTAAATCTGAGTTCAAGTATTTTCATAAGCAGAGTCCCTATTCAGCATTCACATCTTGTTCGTGAAGAGACTTGATTATTTCATTGTATGATTCGATGAGTTCAGCTCTGCTTTCTAGCGGGATATCAAAGGCTTGCAGGCAGCGATTGAAAACATCGGTTTCATTTAAATCATCCAGAGTTTCATCTTCATGGGTGGCATTGAAAACACGCTCTGACATACGCCTGTTTTTGATTCTGCGGACTTCCATTAACGATCCCTGCAGAGCCTCATCAATAATTTCGCGCAGATTACCGGTGACATCAGACCCGGTATATTCAATCTCAAGCCATGCCCTGCTGTCTTCGTGCTTCAATTGTGCCAGGCGTAAATGGATATCATCAAGAGAGCCGACTATACGTACCAGGGGTTGAAAGCAGGGTATATCTATCTCTTCAATGACTGGTTTTGCATTATTAAATTCGACGCTAATCACCTTTTTCTGCTGCCTGGCTTCGCCATAGCCCATTGGAATGGGTGAACCACTGTAACGTATATGATCTATACCCCCTACAAGCTGTGGAACATGCAGATGCCCTAAAGCAACATAATCGATAGATGATGGAAATAAATCCCTGCTGACATGCGCCAACGATCCAACATACAGCTCTCTTACACCATCGCCATCAATGGTTTGACCACCTGCAGTAAACAGATGCCCCATGGCGATAATCGGCAGCGTAGAATTACTGCCTGTTTCTAATGCCTTCTTCTTGCTTTCAGCAAGACTACATACTTCCTGGTAATGCCGTTTTAACCCATCGATCAGCTTATCATTCTTGTCATCCAGAGTTTCACCTGCCTCTACGCTGCGAATATCACGGTCTCTAAGATAAGGCACCGCACAGATGATCGCTTCAGGATTATTTTGCTCGTCATGGAGAACGATCACCTCATCCTCAAGGTTCTCAGTTTTTGCAGCAATCACATGCACATTCAAAGCTAGCAGTAAATCTTTAGGCGCACTCAGGAATGAAGGAGAGTCATGATTACCCGCAATGATGATGGTATGCCTACAGCTAGAAGCCGAAACCCGGCAAAGGAATTGATAATACAATTCCTGCGCCCGATTACCTGGTGTACTGGTATCAAAAACGTCGCCGGCAATCAGCAGGGCATCGATTTTTTGATCCTCTATGGTAAGGCTTAGCCAATCTAGAAATTCAGTGAATTCTTCATAGCGTTTTCGACCATATAGAGATCGCCCTAAATGCCAGTCTGAAGTATGTAAAACCCTCAAATGGTTTCTCCACCAAAAATTAAAAAAACAGAAGCATCCAAAGCTTGAATGCGGGAACCTCTAATAATACATACTTATGATATTCATGCGGGTAACTGAAGGAATGGCTCATATAACTGATATATAGCCCATAGTATAGGCAAATGATTAATATATGGATGATTTGCTTGACCCAAAGGTAGTGAGCAACTATTTTTTTTAATATTGATCTAGGTAGCGCACCTATCTCTATATCTGAATCAGGATATTAACCTGTGCAAAAATCCATCACACGAACCTATTCGTGCTATAGCCGCTAAGCATCAACCCTACTTAGTAGACTTGTTAGTAACTGTCATAGAGGTCCACTAAGTAAGAGTCCATCTTCCTGTCGAGTCAATTCCCATCTTTGGGGTATCAGCTGTAGCCGATATAGGCCTGTGTCTAAAATGGTTTAATACTATCTCGTTGAATCTATGGCACTGTCTTACGTACCAATAGCTGAGTCGTCAAAAACAGTAGTGCGATTTTAATAGCTTATTAGTCATTGAGAATATCGGTAGCTTAGGTTAGAAGCACTGGATATTTTTACCCAAATACCTGTATGCCGCTGCCGTGAATGATTATATTCCTGCCACGAATACTGCGATTTTATTTGATTATTGATTTTGTTGAAATTCGAATTGTTATCGCTTGGTGCAAATACAATATATTCAACGTTATTGCTCATAAGCCATGCCAAAGAATCATCCATTTCACCGTTGTAAAATTTCTCGATTTCATCTTTTAAAATCCAGACGCGGGGAACACTTTCATGCCAGGTGTTGAGGTGCAAAGGCCATCCCAGCAACACAGGCTTATTATTAAAAATACTATATATGCTGGTATTGCAGAAAGAGTTATCAATGATTCTTTCAAGTACTACACCCTTCGGTGCTTCTTTTAAGAACTCAAACATCATTCGGTTTGTGTCGTTTTGTGTATACCAATAGTGTCCTGCTAACTTACCCTGATATGGTCGGCCAGAATAGTACCAATATTTAGCGAGATCTATCGCAGCGATGTTGATAATGATAAAAACTACTACAGTGGCCCAGCGAATCCATTTTCTTGAAGAGCCTAAACAGACCGCTCCAAGAGTTGCAATGACGCCTGTTTGAATCCACCCCCACCATTTCATGACAGAATTAGTACGTTCATATTGAGATCCCGTCGGGTCGTCAATATAGACAAACTCAGAAATGATCAGCAGTGAAAGCCAGGTTACAGAAAGTGTTAAGCTAAGGCGTCTATATTTTTTCTCAAAAAATCCAAAGCTAAGCAAAAGTAATATTGGCCAATGCAAACCGATGAATCGAGATATCGGTGTATGCAAGTTTTCAGAAACGAATTTAATTGGCGTCGGCAGTGAATTTGAAGTAAAACCAATCAGAAATGGATAAATTAAAAATGTTCCTACCAGTCCTCCAGCAAATAGAGCAACCCAGTCAACAGGTAGTTTGTATATCAACCTGAACGCTAACCAGCCCAAAATTAATAATACGAGTAAAGGAAATGTCCAGGTATTGGTGATCAACATTACCGGTACACACAAGGCAAGCAAGGCCTGGCTAGTACGCGATTGCCGATTGTTCTCTGCACTTGCAATCAGGGCTATAGCAAGAAAAAGTAGGAAAAAGCCTCCAGTTGGCGGGTGATAATCACCCAGGAAAAACTGATATCCAAAATTTTCGGAGGGGAGAACTAGTGGGGTTTTTCTTTTAGGTGTTACTCCGTTATTTGTTGATTTACTGGCTTTCCTGTCCGTTTGAGAATTTGGATCAAGCTCGCCTCCAATATATCTGACACTGGATATGATATTTAGGCGCGATGTGTTTTCAATGGCGCGGCCGTGCTGTAACCAGTCGTTTTTGTTTTGTGTACTGGGTGCATCGGGTGCCTGGTGTGTAAAATATAAAATTGGAGAAAACCCGGTACCACCAAAAGCCAGTGTACAGACAAGCAAAAACCGTAGTGCCTTTTTTTGAATGTAGTATCCACTAATCGACCAGGCCAGTGTCAACGGCAAAGCAACAATTAATGCGAAAGCAAGGTTATAGCAGGTACCAATTTCTAAATTGAACAGACGACCAAGTAAAGCTGCGGCATAATGCTGAAATGCGTAGTAGTAATCAAATAACTGAGGTGGGTTCCAGTTATCAAGCGGTGGTAAGGTATCGCCGGGGTAATAGTTGCTGATGAAAAAAAGGTCTGTTATTTTTTCGGAAGAGGGCGATAGTGAAGGAAAAGAATAGCGCCAGAATAATCCATATAAAAATGCAAATACAAATACCAGCTCTGAATGCCAAAATAATTTACTCTGTTCATTAGTATGGACTTTCCAGATCATCCAAACTCCTGCAACCACTGTTATGGGTAACATCCAGAAGATTTTTCCAAGTCCAATAAAATGTTCGATAAAAAAAAGGACAAGAGCGACAATTAATAAGCCGACTGAGCGCGCTACAGCGATATCAGAGAGAAAGCGGTTGCTGACCACAGTAATCCCTGCAACAGTTATCCAGATAAGTAGTAGAGTAGAAGCAAGAAAAATTAAATACACGGAATAATCTCTATAGATAAGTGGTCAAATTGATGGATTACGGTCTAGCAGGTTTTAAAAACTATTCATAGGCGGAACATGATAAAGCACATAGCCAGAAAAGCCTATGCCATAGATTAGGAACAGTGATATTTGTCGCAGCATAATAGCTGAATGCAACCCATACCATGGCAAAATTGCTCGATATACGCAACAAAACTTTTTTACTTCAATAATAAATGAAAAGATTGTGGTAAAAAAAGCGAAAGTTCTTTGCGGTTGAATTTGTGGGGATGTTGATAAGTCTCCATATAAGCGAAGAGCATGACAGTACTAGTTGAATTACACATTTGCGGCGGCCTATCTCTGTGTTGCCTATAGGGACATAGGCAAGGGGCGTAAGCAGGACGCGGAAGCTTTGCCTATAGGGACATAGGCAAGGGGCGTAAGCAGGACGCGGAAGCTTTGCCTATAGGGACATAGGCAAAGGGCGTAAGCAGGAAGCGACAACTCAATGAAAATTTTTTAGCACTGTCCCTAATAATTGAATTATTAAAGTTGTTTCACCCTTTATAGTTTTTGACTCGATACTTAATATTTCTAAAAACGAATGAGGTATGGGAATAAGAGTACTGCCTGGATTACTACGGGTTAGCGGCCTGGATGCATAGCGTTTTTGCAGAAGACAGAAACAATTTCTGGTATGGATTGAGTCAGACTCCTTTTCTGGAATATTAGTTGCGCAACGATTATTTATAGAATGCTTAACATCTTAGATTCTATAACTGAGAGAGCTGGAAAAATATCTGCTTGCCTGTTGTCAGAGAGCGGCTAATAGCTAATCCCTGAGTGGTTCTAAACCATTGATTACAATCCTTAAGAAAAATTTATACATGCGTTCGATTTGAGTTAATTACCTGACAGGACGATGGTGATAAATGTCGTACGCTTAATAGCTTATATAAATTATTTGTTAGACATGATGAAATGTATATATTGCTCCTGGATTCATGGATCCAGAGTTTTGTTTTACATTAAAAATAACAGAAGGTTATATGTCTAAACTATTTATTAATAAGATTACGCGTGCATTAGTTGTCTGTGTGATGCTTAGTTTTACATCGTTTGTAAGCGCGAATCCTTTAATAATTCCAAAGCCAGCGCCGCATTCGAGTATAGGTCAAGAAGCTGGTCGATCAGTTGGGGTGACCACTGAATTTAGTTTGCTCGGTAGTTATATTCTCAGTGCAGAACGTAATACCGACTCGGGTGGCGCATATTTATTTGAAGTAGGTACGAACAAGCTGTTACAAACTTTTTCACTGCCTGTTAGTGTGGATATCACCAGGCCTGATGGAACAGCTTGTACAATGAGTAGTACAAAAGGTGCGCTTACGGGAGAAAGAGTCGCTATCTCTGATAGTTGGGTAGCTCTTGACTCAAATAAACTTGGCGAACGATGGTCAGCTGAAGACCCTACAGGAACTTGTGGAGAGGCGGTCCCTACTGTATTCCTGGCAAAAAGAAATAGGGGTGCTTCACAACCATATTCAAACTTACTATATTCGGTTCCCGTGCCGGATGGCCATAAGGTAAAAGCGTTAGCGGTTGAAGATAATAACCTGATAATTATGTCAGAAACAGGCGTGTATAGTTTTGAGTTTGATGGGAATTCCTGGCAGAAAACAGGGGCGTTTATAACTGGCCATTCTTTTTCTGCGTATCAAGGGGCTCTTGCAATAGATGGCAATAGATTTGTAGTAGGTGAGCCAGCAACTAATCAAATCTTTGTTTATCAAAAAACAGTAAACTCCTGGTATCGCTTAAGTAGTTATGTAGGCTCAGCGTCAGAGTTTGGTAAATCCGTTGATATAAGTGGTGATCAAATCATTGTGTCATCATCTTCATCTGTAGAGTTTTTAAAGATCTCGGGTTACAGCATTCAGCGAGTGACCAGAGATAATTTTTTCGGCGCGGACCTGGTGGCGATATCTGGGTCTAAGGCAATAGCTGGTTATTCGTTTCAATCCGGTAGTCCTAAAATGTATCAATTTGACTCCACTTCTAAGTGGGTAATTGCGGGACTGTTTGATAATCCTCTATCACAGGAACTTGCGGTATCTAATGACTACTTTGTTCCATCGAGTATAGATATCGAAGGGGATAACATTTTGTTGGGGTGGAAGGGTTACAACCCAGTTAATAAAGATACCGGTCAATTGGTTGGTGCAATGGTATATGATAGATTTTCATTTAATGGAAATTTTCGTTTACAGAACTACTGGGTTTCTGACAGGTATTTAAATAATGAATCTGGAGCAATTCAGGCTAGCAAGATTCTACCTGGTTGGTACAGTGCGGGATGGTTCTTTGAGAAGTTACACCAATATGGAAAAACGTATTATCGTATAAAAAACGCCTGGCATCCTTCTGAATATCTTCATGTTGAAAATGGGTACCTGGAGTCGGGTAGAATATATAGCGGCTGGTGGAGCGCTCAATGGGAATTGATTCCAGTTATTTTGGATAAAAACGATCCCTATTATGGTAAAACCTATAAAATTAAAAACAGATGGACAGGTGCATATATAAATTATGAAGGACTGGAGTTGAAGGCGGGTCCTATCAAGGACGGTTGGTGGAGCGCCAGATGGGTTATCGATAGATCTGAATGGTAACTGAGCAGTAAACGGATGAGGTCAGTGTAATTTACAATGACCTCAAACCAGACCTTAAACGCCGGTTGAAGTATGTCTAACCACAGATCGTGTATCAAAACCCACTGTGTAGGCAGGTCTGCATTTTCAAAGCGCATTTTACTAGAGAATTAATAAGCATCCTTAATCTCTTGTAATAGTACCTTGAACAGGCTTCAAGGTAGCCAGATTGCTCAAAAGCTCTGGCCATACATCAACTACAGTTTGTAAGTACCCTGGCCAGGTTCTTGACAAATAACATTCCTGTTGCGAGCTGAGAGTAATTACTCGCGTGACTCACTGGCGTCCATTTGGTGAAAAACCAGGTACCGTTAAAACTTAAATTCAAAATTTCTATATCATTGATATAGCCGGAATATTTTTTACACAATTACAAAGCAGTACTTGATAACATGTTTGTGGCGCATAACTAGGGTCGCAGTACGGAGCAAGGCAAGGTTATGCAATAAAGCGCTTTGTAATTTAGATTTACTTTTAGCTCAACTGATTCGTTGAATAACGAACTTTAGATTGCTCAGCGATCTCGTCATGGTCGAATGATGCTTGATTGCAGGGCTTGATTCCGCGCTCTTTTTAATCGGTATGAAAAAGCGAGAAATATTTCGTCAAACCGGAATAGCGGTCAATACCCTCGCAATTTGGGAGTATTCAGCTTTTCGATCTTTGCTGTTATTTGATAGCGCAGCTACTGCTTATAGTGGTGGCGAGCTCGATACCCTGCAACCCGCGAGAACCGCTGTCCAATATCATTGGATTTTAGGAAATGTATCATTTATTCTTCAATATGCATTATCGAGAGTATGGGTTCAAAAAGGTGAAATAGTTGCATTTTATCGCGTAGAGAAAGCCGATGCACTAGAATGGCTAACAAGCAATAAATGTAATATATTTTTTTAATCCCATGGTGTATTAATGAGCTCAACATCCGAAAAAAGTGTAAATAATTCACTTCTTTCTGTGGTAATCCCCTGTTACAACGAAGAAGAAGTCATTCAAGAGACTATCAAGCGGTTAAAGACATTCTGTCAAGAGCTTGATAATCTAGAAGTTGAGTTGATATTTGTCGACGATGGGAGCCACGACAGTACACGTCAGCACCTGAAAGCTTTTGCAGTAGAAGACAGTCGAGTCAGAATTATTGGATTCGCTCGTAACTTTGGTCACCAGGTTGCCGTAACTGCCGGAATTGACGCTGCTAATGGTGACGCAGTTGTATTGATCGATGCTGATCTTCAGGATCCTCCCGAAGTCATTCATCAAATGGTAGCTAAGTGGCGGGAAGGATTTGATGTTATCTATGGCACCCGCACTGAACGACCTGGGGAGTCAGCCTTCAAATTAGCGACTGCTCGAGGGTTCTACAGGCTGCTTAATAAACTTTCTGATGTCCAGATGCCATTGGATACAGGCGACTTTCGCTTGATGGGCCGCGCAGTGGTTGATACTTTGCGAGCCATGCCTGAACGTGATCGTTTTGTACGTGGTATGGTTAGTTGGGTTGGTTTTAAACAAACAGCCTTGCCATATAGAAGAGCTGAGCGTTTTGCTGGAGAGACCAAGTACCCCTTAAGAAAAATGCTGCGCTTCGCCACAGATGGCATCCTTTCCTTTTCAACAAAGCCTCTTCAGCTGTCAGTGGGACTTGGGATGGTGTCCGCAGCACTTTCACTGGTTGGTATTGTTTATGCGCTCTATCTGCGCATCTTTACGAATATCTGGGTTGAAGGCTGGACAGCTTTAATGATAGCCGTCCTGTTTATCGGTGGTATTCAGCTTATCAGTGTTGGAATACTTGGTGAATACGTAGGTCGCATTTACAACGAAATTAAAAAAAGACCGCTGTATGTAGTCCAGGAATATATTGGATTTGTCGATGAAGCTCCGGCCCTGTCCCGTAGCCCTGTCGTTAACATAACGAAAGTATGAAAAGAATAATTCGCCTGACATTTGGCTTCATACTGGCAAGTATTTTTCTCTGGCTTATTTTCAGGCAACTCAGTCTTGATGAAATAAAGCATGCATTTAGTGAAGCCAACATCGCTGTACTAGGGTTTGCCGTTATTGTTTTTTTTGTGGGCTATTCATGCAGGATTGAGCGTTGGCGCCTCATGTTGATCCATGAAAATCCAGACTTGCGTTTTAAAAACTGCGCCGGCCCACTAATGGCAAGTGTTGCAGCTAATAATGTTTTGCCATTTAGAGCAGGTGACATCTTGCGTGCTTTTGGCTTTAATCGAAGACTCGGAGTCAGCGCCGCAACCTCCGTCACCTCGCTTTTTGTTGAAAGGCTGCTCGATCTGCTGATGGTGGTATCGTTCCTGGGGCTTGCGCTCACTTACTTCGGTATGGAGTCCTCCAGGTTTGTAGGCGTCGGAGGTGGTTTTCTTATCATGGCTGGTATGGCCATTCTTTTCCTCCTTCTTTTTCCATCTATTTTCAAGCCCATGGCATTTTGGTCAGGCCGATTTTTCGCCAGGTTTTTGCCAAAATTCGGGAATAAAATCCTCGCTGAATTTCACAAAATTTTTACGGCCCTGGAGCATACGTCTAAGGGTCACACAATGCTTAGGTTGATTCTCTGGTCGATGCTCGCCTGGATAGCAGAAGGATTTGTGTTTTGGCTAGTAGCTCTATCTCTTCCCTCGATTTCCAATCATGTTGCTGCCTGGCTTGCCCTGTCTGTTGGGACACTCGCGACAGTGATACCTGGCACTCCAGGATATGTTGGAACTTTCGACTACTTTACAGCCCAGGCGATGACGGGGCTTGGAAATGCTGCTGCTGGTTCAGCTGCATTCGCATTTCTGGTACATGCTGTACTGTGGCTTCCTCCGTCGATTGCGGGAGGGCTTTACCTTATATTCAATCCTATCAAACAGAAGCAGAAGCTTAAGGCGATTTATAATGAATCAAGCTCATAAATCACAGGTCACGATAGTAGGCGGAGGCTTTACTGGCTTGACGGCTGCTTACGAATTGCTAAAAAAGAATATCACCGTTACTGTTCTCGAAGCTGAGTCTGAAATCGGTGGACTTGCTGCTGCGTTCGATGTTGGCGGCGAGAAACTCGACCGTTTCTATCATCACTGGTTTACCAATGACCTTGAGGTCATGGGGCTGATAGATGAGCTGGGTCTGAGTCACCATGTTAAAGTGCATCCTACAAATACTGGAGTTTATTACGCTAATAATTTTTTTAAGCTTTCCACCCCCTGGGATTTGCTGAATTTTACCCCGCTAAGTTTTTTTGATCGCATACGTCTTGGCCTTTTGGCTTTACGAGCGAGGCGCGTGAAAGACTGGAAGCTGCTCGAAAACAAGACTGCTCACGAGTGGTTAAAAGAGTTGGGCGGAGAAAATGTTTATCGTGTTGTATGGCAACCATTACTAAAAGGAAAGTTTGGCCCCTATGCTGAAGAAGTTTCCGCTGTCTGGTTCTGGAACAAGCTAAAGTTACGAGGCGGTAGTCGCGGAAAAGGTGGAGAAGAACGCCTGGCATACTTCAATGGAGGCTTTGTAGCCCTTGCGGAATCGCTTGCAGAAAAGATTCGTGAACTGGGGGGGCGTATCGAACTGAATGCACCGGTAACAAAGGTACAAAAAAATGACGATAACTGGATGGTGGAAACCGAGAAAGGCGTGTTTTCCTCAAACCGTGTTGTCCTCACCACGGCGCTGCCACTGATAGCCGACATGATAGGTAGCTGGGCACCTGAGCAGTACCTGACTGACCTGAGGCGCATTCAATACATCGGTAATGTCTGTCTGGTTCTGGAGCTTGACCGTTCGCTTTCCAGAACCTATTGGCTGAATGTTAACGATCCCAGTTTCCCTTTTGTCGGTGTTATTGAGCACACCAATTTCGAACAACCCGAGACGTATGGCGGTCGCCACATCGTTTATCTCTCAAAATACCTGCCCCACACAGATCGCCTTTACTCGATGAATGCGGATGAGTTTCTCGATTTTGCGTTCCCCTTCTTAAAGACAATGTTTCCTGAGTTTGACAGAAAATGGATACAGCAATATCACCTGTGGCGAGCTCGATGGTCACAGCCTGTTGTTGAAAAGCATTACAGCAAACTCATCCCTCATGAAGATGGCCCTTTAGAGGGCTTTCACATCTGTTCAATGGCGCAAATATATCCAGAGGATCGTGGAACAAACTATGCCATCCGTGAAGGAAGGCGCATTGGAAAAAATCTTGCGAAAATGACTGCTTAAATTCAAAGTGTGTTAATTTAGGCTTCTTAAAACACATGCTGCGTAAGGAGGGCTTCTTTTGAATAGTATTTTTGTCTGGTGGGCTTTGATTACTATTTTTGGCGTTATCGCTTTACCAGTTAGCATAAAAGTTTTTCATTTTTTACCAGATAGGGGATATGGATTTTCTAAACCACTGGGATTGCTTCTCGTCGGCTTATTGACATGGTTAACTGGATTTTTACATTTTTCAAATCTAACTATACTTGTCTCGATCACCCTGATTTTTGCGTTCTCACTTTGGCTGGGGATGAAAGCTAAAGAAGACATCATCGCTGCACTCGTAAAACAAAAAAGATATATCCTGATCATTGAATTATTTTTTGTTTCTGTATTTATCCTGTTTGCTTTTTTTCGAATGTACAACCCAGATATTGCAGGAACAGAAAAGTTTATGGAGATGGCATTTTTAAATGCGATTTCCCGTGCAACTTCACTGCCGCCTTATGATCCCTGGATGTCAGGTGATTATTCAATCAGCTATTATTATTTTGGCTATTTTTTGATGGCCATGCTACTCAAGCTCTCGCAGGTTGCGCCTGCAGTTGGATTTAACTTATCTCTTGCTATGCTTTTTGCACTTTCCGGGATTGGCGTTTTTACTCTGCTGTATAATCTGATAAGACGTTTTAAGTTTGCATTTGGCGGCTGGCTAGCCATCTTTATGCTAGGCAATCTGGATGGGTTCAGGCAGCTTTTAAACATCAAGTCGATCTGGGATTTAAACTGGTGGGCCTCTTCTCGGATTGTGCCGGATACAATTAATGAATTTCCATTCTTCTCTTTCTTATTAGGTGATATGCATCCGCATATGATGGCGGTGCCTTTTATTATGATTGCTCTGGGCATGGGATTAAATCATCTCTTGATTACGACTCATGATATTTCGATCAAAATGCCAGAACAATTTGCTCGCTTTTCATTATGGGGTCTTATCATCGGATCGCTAGGTTTTATAAACAGCTGGGATCTGCCCCCTGTTTTTTTTATTGCAATATTAAGTATATTTTTCCAGCAGTATCGGCAGCGCACAGGCTGGAAAACATATCCCTGGAAGGATATGGGTCAGGTACTGGCAGTGATGCTGGGCTTTATGGTTATTCCCTATTTACCTTTTTATATGAACTTTCATAGTCAAGCCAGTGGGATTGCCTGGACAACGCAGAATACTCGACTGGGTGATTTTCTGCTGATTTTCGGGCTGTTTACTTTTATGGTGATGACGTTTGTGATGGCACGTTACCACGCCTGGTTTGTTGCAATTTTATCTGGATCTGAAAAGGAGGCTGTACAAACAAATTCGTCAGTCAAAATATATCGTCCACATTGCGGTAGTCGTTTACCGGATAAAGAGTGTATCAGTGAAAATTATGGTCAACTGACGAGCCAACTGCCTGCCTGGATTCTGGCACTGTTTAATTTTTTTCTTCAGCCAATAACGGCAATAAAAATAGGAACCTGGCTGGTGCCTGCTGTGATTACTCTGGGGATTTTAAGCTCAATTATTCTAGCGATAATTTTAAAAATATATTTTTTTGGTTCTGAAATAAATCCGCTGCCAGTTTTATTTGCGCTTTCTCTGCTATTTATTATTTGTATTTTTTTCTTATTGGCAGCGAAAATAGATAAACCGGAAACCGTATTTATTTTAATCTTGTTGCTTACCGCTGGACTTTTAGTTTTCGGATGTGAGTTTCTGCATGTAAAGGATTCATTCAATCCTCCTTTCGATCGTATGAATACGGTGTTTAAGTTTTTCTACACTACATGGTTTTTAATGGGGGTTGCTGGGGTTTATAGTATGCACTGGGTATTTCATTACTCGAAGTTCCATGCCAGTTTTAAGGTTGCCTGCTTATTGCCACTGATTCTATTGATTGCAGCCTCAATGGTTTACCCCTCTGTGGCAGTGATGATCAAAACCAATCATTTTTCCAGGCAGCCAACACTGGATGGCTCAGCATATTTACGCAATAGATATCCAGCAGATCGGGAAGGGATTGAGTGGTTGCGTAATAATGCGAAGGGAAATTCTGTGGTACTCGAAGCCACCGGTGGAGCATATTCAGATTTTGCACGGGTTTCCACTTTTAGCGGGATCCCCACTGTACTTGGATGGGGTGGGCATGAGCAACAATGGCGTGGTAATTATGATGAACCAGGAAAGCGGATTCCGGACATTGAGGCTTTATATGGGTCCGGCGATATTGAGCTGACACGCACTTTAATTGAAAAATACAACATCACTTTTGTATTTGTTGGAACATTAGAGCGAAAAAAATATGCGAGTAATAATTTAAAAAAATTCAGCCACTTTATGGAAACTGTATTTGAGCACCCTGGTGGGGTTAGTATTTATCGTCGAAAATAATTCCAACTATTGGAAAATAAATTAAACGTCAACCTGGAATCTGCAGTTGGATGAGTTGAACTGCAGACTCCAGAATGATCAGTTATACCAGTATTCCACTAGCAGGCCCATTGGCATCATAAGCACCAATAGTACCGTAAACCCCCATATACTGTGCGACCGTATCCAGTAACTGATGATGATTAGCAACGCTAACAATACTGCCGCGATTCACCGCAGAGCCTCCACCAGCGAACATAAAAGGGGCATCGGTACCAGTATGCGCACCTCCATCACCCATATCGGTGACCTGGACAACCAGCGTTGAGTCGATCATTTTGCCACCAGCTGGATCATCGGTGTCCTTCAGGCGCTGGATCAGGTGCGCGACCCGTTCAGAGAAATGGGCACGGTATCTGGCATAGAAATCGGTATTTCCACTGTGAATCGCGGTATGGTAAGACTCACTCTCTTCAGTAACGGTAAAGTCAGACTGGTGCGTAGCCAACTGAATAGTCGCAACCCGGGTAATATTGCATTTGAGTGCCAGTAGCGCATTCTCAACCTGTAGATCGAACAGATTGGTGAAGTTGCTATCGACCTCTTCAGCGGACAGGTCGTTCGGGTTGAATTGCGGATTGCTACATCCTATGGGTGCCGTACTGGACGCAGCAGTCGTAAGATCATTACGCAGTTTTTCAATTGCTGCCTGGTGCTGCTCGAGGCGCTTTAATTCATAGCTGCCCAGCTTAGTCTTTATTTCGGCCAGTGCTGCTTCATTGACATTCAACTTTTTGTTGTTGCGCAGGGTGCCGATATCACTACTATCGAGCGTGCTACCGAACAGGGTTTCAAAGGCGGCTTGCGGACTATCCTGGAATGATGAACCCGACCAGCTTGACCGTGCCGATATTGGGTCTTTAGTTTCTGTTTGTTCTGTACTCCTTCGATTACGCACACTCAGCCGCAACGAAGCAATCGGGGATGTCGCGCCCACGGTATCTTCCAGTGCCAGGTCGATAGAAGCACTCACTCCACTGGCGAATGCACCTAGCACCCGTTGCGTAAGACCGTGACCACCTCCGCCAACGATTTCCACACCCTTGAAAAACACGCATTCATCCTTAACGCTTTCAAGCGGTAGCGAACAGGTTTTCAGGGTCATATTCTCATCAGGCAGGAAGGTACTGGATGCCCCATTCGGTGTGCCATCAGGCACATAGATAAAAATGACTTTGCGTAGTGAATTACCAGCTGCCTCAGCCTGGCGTGACAACATCAGGCCTGCCCCAAGGCTAGAAGCCTGTAGTAGCGGCAGTGATAAACCAGCCTTGCCAATAAATTTGAGAAAATTACGGCGCTGCAATAACGCAGTTTGTTTTTGGTGACTCATATCGAACCTCGTTTAATCTTATCCGGTGTGCCGCTTAGCGCACAACATCTTTACGGTAACGCACACTATCCATGGTACCGAGTGCTTTAAGCAACTCGACCGGACTGTTGCCGCTGGCCTGCATTTTTTCATCTAGCTTCTGGACTTCGCAGGTATAGCTTGCGACCTCGTCTGCAGACAGTTCAATATCCATAATATGATCCAGGAAGGTTGAGCCGGTACCCATTGCCATACGGAAGCCAGTTTCAACAAAACACTGGCGTGTCACATCAAGATCAGCAATCGCATGCGCCAGTTCTTTGGCACCATTAAAACTAATGCTCTTACTATCCGAAACACTGTCAACCCCGTACAACACACCAGACGCATCGACATCCTGGCCATTATCCTGGGTTTGCGGCAGACCTACTGCATCAAAGTCCTCGAACCCGCCACCCAGAGGATTGATCATTTCCTTATGACAGCTCTGGCAGATAGACGCAGAGGTCTGGAACTCGTACTTCTTGCGTGCTGTGGCTTTACCGTTATGCGCATCAAGATACGCTTGCCATTCCTGACGTGCCTGCTCTCGTTCCGCATCGAAATCAGCACTTCCGCCATCATCGGTCAGCGAAACACCAGTCGGAGGAATAGGTACCTCATGACAGAGCAGACGTCGGCGCAGGTAAGTCGCACGGATAATTGGACTAGTTTCCTCTTCATGTGCATGAACCGCCAGGAAAGCACCATTGGTCACCAGCCCAGCACGGCCTGTTACATTAGACACCTTGCGCATCTGATCGCCTGTCACACCGGGAATACCGTAAAACTCAGCCAGCGCCTGGTTGACGAAAGTGAAATCACCGTCATACAAGGAAGTAAAGGGCTCGCCTTCATCAAGCACAACATGATTGAACACGTCACGCACTTCTTCCGCCATAGCTTTGCGAACTTCGTCGGTAAAACCGGGGTATTTGCTCGCGTTCTTACCAACACTCAGGACTGGATCTGTACGCAGCCACTGGGCAGCGAAATTACCAAAGTGCTCTCTTGCACGCTCGGTACCCAAAAGCCTTTCGACCTGGGCGGCGATCTGGGCATCGGTTTCGAGCCCACCCTCGCCTGCGGCCTGCAGCAGCGTTTGATCGGGCGTGGAACCAGTGAAGGTGAATGCAAGATAGGATGCAAGCTGATAAGGGGTTAATACGTAAGCATCGCTATCAAGCGCGACTGCCGGTGGGGCCTGCGTGACTTCCTGGGCCGGGGAGACTTCAACCTGAGTTATAAT
The DNA here is from genome assembly GCA_050292965.1 of Gammaproteobacteria bacterium. Classification (GTDB taxonomy): domain Bacteria; phylum Pseudomonadota; class Gammaproteobacteria; genus JACNJF01. Next base: position 21,006 of record JBNKMF010000019.1, read on the forward strand.
GAGCAGCCCGTCATCATTTTTCCCATTTGCATTGGCGTCATTCACTATCGCTATATATTTGTAATTATCAACCAGTCCCTGTACATGGAAACTATAGGTTTTATTGTAACTGTGGTCGATTATATAACTCGGGAAGTCGAAATCACTTCCCATATCAAACTTAAGTGTAGGCCAGGTACCCTTTGAGCCCTGGGTACTTTTAACTGTAACTGTAACCAGATCATTTCCTGTAAAAACAACATTTCCTATACCCAATTGATTGTAAGCTGTTATCGATTTCTCAGTATCAACCAGCGACTGAACACTCCCTGTGGCTTCATACTGTCCATCACCAGTACTAGCAGTATCCAGATCAGCATACGCAATACCACTTTCATCGCGATACAGGAATTGCGGAGAAGTGAGCGCAGTGCGCAGCGCCAGAGCAAGGCCTTCGTTTACGTTACCGCCTGTGTATTTGCTTGCAAAGATCCCCTGGTAAGCGCTCAACTCCGTATCCTTAAGCGGACGCCGGAATACACGAGTTAGGTAATTATCAATAAAGCCTGCGCTACAGGCATCAGCAGTAATTTGACTGCAATCAATAACGCCTGAAAAATTATTAGCAGCCAGATGATCCACCACCTTGTCGACAACCAGGTTATACGCCTGCAATGAACCACTGGAAATATCCTTCATGATGTTATTGGAATAACCATTGATCAAATTATCAGCAGGAATCGTATCATAGGTACTTTGGCCCAGATCCGTACGTACATTCACCCCGGTTAAGTCTTCAACCGCGTTGGTGAACTCGCGCTTCGTCAACACCCGAATACTACGCGGACCATAGGTAACACCACAGGAAGCCGTCGTATCCGTACCCGTACCCGTACCCGTACCCGTATCAGAGCCACCGCTAGTCGTCCAGCTTTTGATATAGGCGGCAATATCGGCTGCACAGGCTGCGTCACAGCTTGCGCTATTAGCAGGTGGCATGGTATCCACAATGTAGTCAGCCAACATCTGGTTGTTACTACCAAAACTGGTTTTGGTTGCGATGATGGGTTTCGGGCCGGCACCTTGAGTACCATGACAGCTGTCACACTGATCCTCGTACAAAGTTGCGCCATGAGTTGCATCAGCGGTGGAGGTGTTGCCGCCATCAGAACTACTGCCATCACCTGTAGAAGGCATTCCTCCACAGCCTACCGGCTCAGTAGAAACGACGATATCGTCCATCCAGACATCGGCGGTATTACCACTGAAGCTTTGAAAACCGAACATAACGTAATTGAACTTGTCGCTCATCCAGTCACTGGACAATGTACCATTATTCCAGTCCGAAGCCGAAGTGATCGAATGCACCTCTTTGCCATCAACCCATAGATGTACCTCATCGTAAGCGGTGTCGGCATAGAGGGCAGTTTCAACACAGTACCAGGTATTAGCTTTCAGAGCGGTGCCAGATTCCCATTGATCAGAAGTGGGTGCAATATTGTCGCTAGGAACATCATTGGTCCCTAATACGCCCTTGATCTGGCCAATACGAACTTCATTATTAGCGTCCTGGGTTTTCTTGATGCCCATGATGTGCTCATGATTGTCGCCGGCTACATTCCCCATTTGTTTGCTCATCCGTACAAATGCACGCAGGTGCAGGTGTTGGCTATTAGCGGGTAGCTTACGCACTATCTGTGCCAGACTGCCTTTGAAATGTATAGAGTTATTACCGCTGTAAGCAACACTATTATCGACTAAGGCATAGGTTCCGCCATCAGCTACGTTGGTCGTATTGTAGTTATAATTAAGGAAGTTATCCCAATTGGCAGGCTGAGAATTAACGTCAGTATCTTCAAATGTTTCTGAAAAAATTATCGCAGAGTTATTGCTGCTGCTGTTGTCAGTTGTAGAGCTATCACTGCTGTTGTTGTCAGTTGTAGAGTTATCGCTGTTGCTGTTGTCAGTTGTAGAACTATCGCTACTGCTATTGCCATCACTCGTAGAGCTAGAAGAGAAATTGGCTAAAATATATTCTGTAACTTTCGCACTACAATCGGCATCACATTGCGCAGGGTTGCTTGGTGGCATAGTGCTTTGAGTGAACGAAGCCATGGCATTAAAGTCATCACAGGTATCACAGTTCTGTAAATTAGTGCTGGAAGATATTCCCTGCCCCATGTTGCCATGACAGCTTGTACATTGCTCTTCGTAAATCGTTTTTCCTGCAAGCTCAGTACTCGTAGAGCTATCATTATTTGTACCTGTCGGATTATTTGTACCTGTTGAGTTATCAGGTTGTGAAGAGTTTCCACCTCCACCGCAAGCCTGGAGACCAAGCAGCAAGGCAAGTATTATTGAGCGCGTGGTGAAGCGTCTTGTCCAGTACATCATGAGAAGAACCTAAGTGAAATTTTTTTAAAACTTTAACTAAGGAAAGAAAGCGAAAGACGCCTTTAAGTGGCATGATTGAGTTGCTTTTCATCAATCCTTATTAAGTATAATAAAAACAAAATTGAGAAATATTATCGACTAATCTTTAAGATATTCTGCAGTATAGGTTTGAGTTGTATAGTTCACAATAGGGCTGTAAATAGTTCACAGAAATCAGCTGCGGTATTGATATTTTCATGTATTCATGGTTAATCGACTGGTTTCCCTTTTTTGCAACTGTGATGCAAAAAAACAATTTATCATACCTTTATTGCCGATGCTAATTGATGTTTGCATGATTGGGTATGGCTATACGGCTAGTTCATCTTGGTACTACGAAAATTTCTAAAACGTATTAAACGAATATTGCTAATTATTAGGAGCCAAAGTAAAAATATTCAGGTTCAGTGCCGAGATTTCCCTCTTGCAAAATTGGCAAGAATACAGATTCTGATACAGCTACGAGTGGTCCGTCAAATGTTTTATGCGAAGGATTGTCTGATTTATTGACGGCTTACTAAAGAAGGTAGTGATATCGTAGGTCTGAATCTGGGTGAGTCAAGAAAGCTTACGTTATAATTTTAAATGTTATAAAAAGTATGAAGCATGTAATCCAGAAAACGCATCAGGGATGAAAGAAGAATGATAAATTATCTGAACAGATAAATCCTTTCAGGATGGCTTTTATTAGCATTGATCAAATACTCCCGAGGCAAAAGCCGATAGACTAAACCATCCTCCAGTTTGATAGGAGGTGGAATAGTTTGCTGATAACATAATGTTATTTGGTTACTCATAAACCTCAGCCATCTTAAGAAGACTGTGAGGCATAGGTGGAGTCCGTAAACTGACATACAAGAAACGCTGAATCATGGATTCGAGATCAAAGCGCCTATGAAATCTGTTTTCAAATTCAGCCAGGTATCGAGGTGTATGTTTTTCTCGTACCGTATGAAAGGTGCTGGTTAGTGAATTCTTCAGATTACCAGGTATGGTATTACCCCATTTAAAGGTTCTTTGATAAGGATTAGGTTTTCCGCCACTGGTGACGGCCGGTATATGATCGCAACCATTATCCTCTAGTGCATAGAAACAGCGTAACCCATCACTGTAAACAATAGACCCTGGTTGTAGACTGTTTTGAGCATATTGTTTGATACAGACTTTACGAAACCCAGCCACGCGGCGCAGATGAATTTTCATGGGGTTACCGTTGTGCGTCTCAACGGCTGCCACGAAAGGGGTTTTGTTACGCGACCCGCAACCTCGTTTACCTGTCATTTCTTCACCTGCATAAGTTTGTGTTTGAGCGTCCAGGCAGTGTCATAGTTAACGCCTGTCTCACAGGATAACTGTAAGGCAGAGATGCTTTTCTTGCGCTGTGTCAGCATGTTGATTGAGAGAAACCATTTTATCAGTAGTGGTTTTGTACCATGAAAGATTGATCCTGCAGTCAGCGAAGTTTGGTGATGACAGCGGTGGCATTGAAACAGTTTTCGTCTATTAATCTCACAGTAGGTTGTATTGCCACAGTCTGGGCAAGTGAAGCTAGAGTTCCAGCGGAACTGGAATAACTTTGAATGGCATTGATAGGCATAGTTAAAACCCTTTGTGATCAAGAGCTTTTATTATGTAACACCTCTGGCTCACTAGCTGAGCCTGCTGGGTAATCAGGTAAAGTTATTTGCAATGCATTTAATGAAAACATTTATCCAGATGATGAAGGATGTTTAACAAATAACAAGACTTGACCAATTTTACTTTCTGAAAGTTTTATTGCGCAAGCTGTTTTACTGTATTGACTGAAAAGTTCCTTACGCATTAAAAAATTAATGTTAAATATTTAATTAAAATAATAACAATAAATTACAATAGAAGGTATGGTTACTGGTTATGAAGAAAGGTAAATCAGCTTGGGTCGTATCAACAGCTGTCGCCCTGATTATGATCGGAGGTGCAATAGCATATTTTCTGGATTCTTATGCTGAAAGGTCTGACCCAGTAGTCGGCACTGAGCGTATGCAGGGTGCCCAACAGGCATCGCCGCAACCTACTGATGTTCAGCAGGCAGTTTCAATGTCAGCATCAAGCAAAGAAGATCTGGCTGACCCCAAAACCCTGCAGGAAAACTCTCTCGATAACACTAATGATAAAGAATTGAATCCAGATTCCGGGCAGGAAAATCCCTATCTCAATCACGAAGTTAAGGCTCGTCTGGAACAGGTGGCACAGAGCTACGCCGAACAGATCAAGTACCCCAGCTACTCTATACCGATTCCGGATCAGGAGTCTCTACAGAAATACCTTCCAAATCGCAGCTTTGATACTGAGCGGGCATTGGATATTAAAGACGAGAACAGCCCTCGTATTCACCTATCGACCAATAAACGACAATATTTCACTGGCGACAGCATTGACGTGACAGTCGGTTTAACTGGTATGGACGACGAGCACTGGGTAGAAATAAAAGCCCTGCTGTTAGCAGATGGGAAGACACTGGCCAGTTCAGATGCCAGTGCTTCCAGTCAGCAGGATACGACCTATCAAACGAGCTTCAATGAGCTTGATGCATTGGCCAATTCTGGTACGGATGAGTTGCGTGCTGTTGCCAGGGTCAGTATTGATGGCGAGGTGTATGAAGTTGGTATCCCTGTTTCCTATGTGCCCAGCATCGCTGAGGTGACTCATGTGGGGGCGGCTCAGGTCAGTGGCGAGCATCTCAATATCCCTGTTTACGTAAAAACCACCAGGCTCGGCTATCACGAATTATCCGCCAATCTCTACAGTGCGCAAAGCGGCAAGCCATTGATGCACCTGACCGCTCAAGAGGAGATACAGGCTAAGGACTGGTTGATACGATTACAGGCGCATATCGTATCGCTCAAGGTAAGTAATGACTCTGGCCCTTATGTGCTGAAAGACATCGTTTTCACCCGTATGCCATCATCCCCGGATTTTGTTACTGCATATGGTAAGACCTCTCAGGATTCCTATGAGATTACCGGTCACCCCTTGGGTGAATACGATGATGTTGTCTATGTTGATGAAGAAGGGCGTATACGGCTGGAGTTTCTGCACCAGTTTGGTAGCGTAAACTGAAAACTAAAATTAGGAGGGGATTATCCTGCCCATGCAGGTTTGCAGATAAAAACTAATTCATACAAAAGAGTATTGATATCACAAAAATAACACAAATTAGGAAGTAATATGAAACAACTAAAATACCTGTTGATGGGGGCAGCTATACTGCTCGCAACGACGCATGTCAACGCCCAGCTTGCCGGTAAAAACGTTATTCTAATTCATGGCTTTAAGATCGGGCATATTTTGAGTCCTCCCAGTGATGAAGGCCGGGCTGATGCTCTTGCCTACTGGGCAGATTTTGAACCAGCTCTGACAGATCCAGCGACAAGCCGAATACTGTATTGGCCATCCAACCATCGTCTTTCAGGTGCTGGGGGAGCGGCGTCTGTGATAATCTCGCAACTAAAGCCGATATTGTCATCTGGTTTTTGCGATGACCAGTGTATTGTGATCACTCACTCTACCGGTGATCTGGTTGCACGTTATGTCCTGGCCAATAAGCTATCTTTGTTGGGTTCGTCACTGGCCAGCCGCTTCAAGGTGGCTGCAGTCATAGATATGGCTGGTGCCGGCGGGGGTACTGAGTTGGCAAATCTAGCGGTTGATGCGGTCCATGGCGTAAATGTTGGAGCGTATGTCACGGAGACGTTACTGAAATTTGCTGGTTTTGATATAGAATTGGGTATGGACCCAGGGATTTTGACCGATCTGCAGCCCAGTGTCGCACGTAATACGGCGGTCACCAATATCCCCTCCATACCACACTTGCGTATCGCTGGTACTGGAGACGAGCCCTTCTTCGGTTTCCTTTCTCATGCTTTCATCAAAGGCGCGGATGACAGCGTTGTTCCCCTGCACAGTTCCTGTGGTGCAGCTGTTGATGGATACTATGACTCATGTGTTAAGGATCTACGCATGGACGGACGTATTAGCAGTATTAGAAAAGCGCCTTCATCAAGCCAGCTCTACGACTACCACTATCCGATTATTTTGAGTGCAACTACGGCTCATAATGATATGGAGGCAAACAAGACCGGGCATGAAATGACCCTGGCCATGAGCGTAACTGATGACTACAACAGCAGTGGAGTGAAATCCATTAATGTAGCCGCTAAGCACGAGACTACCCGTGCCTGGTGGGACTGGTTTCGTAAATACCGTTTTATCACAGGTGCTAAGGACAAGACGATGGGTCAGGTGATAGTGGATTCTTTCGAATAGAATTAAAGTCTTTCATCATATAAGTGCAGGTACACGCCCACTGCCTCCCCCCCCCAGCAAAGAGCCGGGGGGTATCTTCAAGGAGAGTTCCTCTATTACTAAAAAATAGGCCTAACGGCTTCTATCTTATATCGTAAAAAGGCAAGACCTGCGCTCATATTCTGTACCAATTCTTGCTTCAGCAGCTACTTATTGATGTCAGTCTAAATGATTCTAGTGTTTCAATTAGAGGTAGGTGAAACATGCTAGCTGAATACCTATAACCGATAACACCTACTTAAATCATTCAACGCAAATCCAATATTTACAAGCGGGGGGGGTGTGAGTACGAACAAGCAATATCACTGTTAACTTCAAAGTGAAGTTGTTACCAATAGCTAGCGGCGAGATATAGCTTTTCGATTAAGTAGGTTATTTTTGAAATTGATGAAAAAATTCATTAAAAATTATTTCAGTAGTTAATGAATATTATGGCAGATAAAAAGAAAAATTTTGCATAGCTGGATAAAATATATAATATTTACAGCTGAGGGTAGGGCTTTTATATTTTCTATACTTTTATTCCTTGATATTGATGAGGTATATTACGTCTATAGACTTTTATATCACAGCCCGAGTAGTCCTGATATGATTATTGACAACAATGCTACTGAAGTAATTTCGAATCTTCCCTACATCACCTACCTTCTTCTAAAAGCGTCCGGCAACAGGAATGTTGTAACGATTACATCCGCCTCTCACGGAATCAACCATGCCAGCGCCATTCTGGAAATCAATGAGACAGATAATAGTCTGCTATTTGATACCCTGAGACAAGGGCAGTTCATCCCCGATGACATACCTGAATACACTATCATGTTAGAAGAAGTCAAAACATGGTTTACGGTTAACAAATTCACAAGAGAGAAAGTAGGAGAAGATATTTTCTATCGTACGCCTTTACCTAACGCGCTTTATCGAGTGCAGCGTAGAAAATATTATCGTGTAGCAGTGCCAACGGCCATCTATGGCAGGATAAAGGGCCTCGTAGAAGATAATCGTCAAATTATCAATGGTATGATATCGGATATATCAATTTGTGGTGTTGGCTTTACAGTACCATCGGACGTAAGAACTTTGTTAAAACTACAGTCAGTAATACCAGATGTTTTTATAGAGTTAGGTGATCTTTGCTCGTTAACAGTCGATCTGGAAGTTTGTCACGTTGTCCATTCAAATAAAACAAAATCTACATTTATTGGTTCAAAATTCTGTAACCTGGATGCTTCTAAATCACAAAAAATTGCATTTGCTGTACAAGAGTTACAGAGGCTCGAACTAAGAAATAGAAAGCATTAACGTAAACTCATTAATACCACAAGGATTTATTGAGCATGTATCGCTGCGGTTGGCTGACCTGACGAAACTAAGTTTGGTTGCATCAGCTATTTCTGGCATCTATTCTCGACTGGAATGGTATTGGATTCCATCAGGTGCCGTACCCTTTTAGCCTATGCACGGACATAAATATTTTTATTATGTTTAATTCTGGGCACTGTCTCTCCTTACGATCAGGTAACCCGCATAAAATAATTCACCTGAATTATTGCTGGAAGAGAGCTACTCAGAGCAATGCTATGGATGCGGTTACTATTTAAGCCCCACTATTCCGGCTAGCGCTCTGCGTATTATTTTCTCTAAATGGTTTTGGATCAAAATTAATTTAATTTCATAAAAATAAATAAACACGATATTAAAAAGAGGATTTCAATTCATGGTTTTCCTTTGCTGCGGCAAGTTGTTTTCGAGATGATTTTTACGTAAATCAAATCCTGAAGATTTATTTTCGAATACGAGGGGCAGAGGTAAAAAATTAATTATGCACATATTTATGTTAAACATTTTTTAAAAAGTAAAGGTGGATTGTGAGATAACTCTCAATTATTCACGCTCCATATGTGTAAGGATATCATTTTTGGGCCGGGTATGAATTTCAATAAATATCGTTAAAAATAAAGAAGACAAACCGGCCAGTAACACCAGGAAAGCTAGCTAGACCATGCGTGAGAGCAACAACAAATCGTGTACTCAAAGATGTCACAATATCAGCAAGCCTGTAGCAGGGGTGCTGTTGATATTATTCATAATTACTTTACTTCAGCTCGATATTATACAGAACTTTACATTAATTAATGGTGTCAAAGCCGATGTGCCAGTGAATTATGCAAAAGTAAATTATGCAAAGTTAGTTGACAGAAAAATAACGCATCTTCCGAAATGTTCTCTTCTTGACTCTATAAATATTACTCAGGAAGCCGTTAAGTTCACCACGGAAGAAAAACCAGTAGAAACTGATACGAAAAATACACGGCGTATCTGGAATAATCTATCGAAAGCATATTTAACTGAAGACCAGATAAGATTACTACAGCTTGCCTACGATATTGGAAGCGATGATGATCATGCAGAATTACTTCAGGCAGTTCTCATGCAGGAAACGATTGCCGGCAAGCTAAGTCGAGTGGCAGACACTAAACGGCCAGTAGGAAAGCGCTCATATGGAGTTGCTATGATAAAGGTGTCTGCAGCAAGAGATGTACTAAGGATGCACCCTTACCTGGGGAAATTCAAAACAGATGAAGAACTCATTGCTGAATTATTAACCAACGACAGGTTTAATCTAACTATTGCATCAAAGTTCCTCTTGCACCTTCGTAAGCAAACCAGGACAGTTGAGCATGCATTGGTCGCATATAATCTAGGATTAACAGCGTCTCGTGAGAAAAAAAATCATTCAAAATACAGGTATGCAGTGAAAGTCATGAGATATAAAAATGCTGTTGTTGCAAAATTCAACAAGGTTATGGGTAATAATTCAACAGATCATATAATGCTTTCAAAAAATAAATAAAGCAGGCAAATTCAAAAAAACTTAGATCTTTTGAAAGCAAGCGTATGCTCATGGAATGTTTGAGTACGGTTATTCTTATATCTATCGCAACAATTATTTGAGGTGGGCATAATTTATAATTAAGCCTGCACCTTGAACCAGTGGTATTTTCAGTAACAATCTATCCTTCTGATGCTAACTGAAGAAAAACTGCAGCCATGTAAAATTCCCCTGTTTGATTCATGCTTATCGGTCTGACGAGTTGTTGTGTTTTTGGGGTGGTAAAGATTACGGCACAACAAGATAAATCGACTGTAAAGGTCTACGAAATAGTGGGTAGTACCCTCAAATACGAGAGCTCAACTGCGGAATCAAGGTTCATCACAGCATTACGCCAGACAGGCGCATACCACACGATCGAATCAGCCGGTAAGCCAGAAATAAAAAAAACATGATTGGTCAGAGTTAGTTTATGAAACATTTAAGTACGTACAGGACTTATCTGCTGCGCAACCACCTTAAGGTGATCCCGATTATACCGTTTTTATATGGCCCCAAATAGCAAATCCCCCGGCTTTGCCAGGGGAGGGGTCTTTACTAGAATGTTTTCTAGTCGTAGTTACCTAAAATAATGGTCGATAGTTATCTGGGCCTTATGGAAAATCAAGTCTATATAATTCATCTGAAAGCCCAGAATCAAGCCATTTAAATCAATTAAAACCATTTAAACCAATTAATTTGACTAACCCAACTAATAACCTGATTAACCAGATCCGTAATAATAGTCAAAACATCATTTTTATTCGGATCGGCTGGATCAACTGGATCAACAACAGGATCAACAATTGGATCAACAACAGGATCAACAACAGGATCAACAACAGGGTCATCAACAGGGTCATCAACAGGATCAACGATTGGATCAACGATTGGATCAACCGGGGCTACCGGATCAACTTCATACGAACTCCAATTTGAGATAATATTTTTCGCATAAGTGCCTGAAGCAGTTAAATCAGATGCTGTCCAGTTTCCATTAGGGCTTGCACCAGGTTTTATGATTGAAATGGCTTCATTTTTGCTACTCACGGCCATATTCAGATGAGTTAGATTGTGTTCTTTTAAAAAGTCCATCCAGTCATTGCAACTGGCTTCGTCTACTTCGCCACCACCATTTTGATTAACGCAGCTCCAGTCCGTTACTATCAGTGGGATGCCATTGTTCATTGCAGTCAACGCCTTATCACGAAGGCTCTGCCCATGAGTACCCGCATCAAAATGAAGTGCGTAAGCAATATTTTCACCCATGATTGGATTTAGAGAAGCAATATCGACGTCCTGCGACCAGTTAGGTGTGCCAACAATGATCAAATTATCTTGATCGAATGTACGGATGATAGAAATTACATCCTCCGCATAGGGCTTGATTACATTATCCCAGCTAACGTTTAGTGGTTCGTTATATATTTCATAAATAACATTGTTATATTTGCCGAAATACTCTGCCACATATTCAAATAACTGTTTCGATTCATCTACTTTATTTTCAGCACGATGGGTATGAAAATCGACAATCACGTACATGTCATTGGCAACAGCTTCATTAAAAACCGCGATGGCTCGCTTATAAGTTCTATTAGCGTCAAGCACAAGTGCGGTGCTATTATCAACATCCACTACAATCCTGATAATTTTGCTTTTCCAGTCATCATGTAGCCATTTCACTGCACTGGCGTTGTACATGTTTTCATGACCTGATCTACTGTTTATTGCATTGAAGCTATTACCAGCTAAACCTGCAACCTCACCGCCGCTGTAAATTTGATTACCACTTACAGTCAAGGGTGGTACATCAGCAGATACCACACCAATGGGAGCAGACAAAACTGCAAGCACTAAGAGAGTTTTATTTAGTAACGTTCCCGTTTTCATAACTAGATTACCTATTTTTGATTTTAATAAAGTTAAGTGATCCTTAACCGGGCACGGTAGACCTGGAAACTATCAATCCTGAATAATCCACTGCAGGAACACATTAATGGATATACTATCTCGCTTTTGCGTGAATGTGGCGGAAATAATTACTATTTAAAATTGTGCACTATTGCTGTTTTCTGGCAATACCTGTGTCGGGCAGCAATAAAAAAGTTTGGGGACTGGTCTTGCTAATTCAAAAAAATTACAGGTAGAAAATTCTTATAAAACTAACCACGGTAAGTTATTAACTAAATATATTTTAAGCAGATTTGTTAATAATGAGTAGGAAAAGACACCTTAAATACTCCGAATATTCATTATATAGCGAAGTAGTGAGTATTTAATAGAGGAATATAATATGCTGATATACACTGAAAATAGTGAAAAATTTAATCTTAGTTGAGCCAAAATTATAGAAGTATGGAAAACGTTAAAAATAAAAAGCAGAGAGACAATTTAAATCGGAAAGATTTTTTCCAAAAGAATTAATATATTCCAAAAATCATAAAAAATAATAAAGTATATTTGTTCAGGTTGTTTCGGTAAAAGAAACAATGGTTTAGGATTCATAGTTGCAAAACTAGAATGTAAAATTATGGAGCGGTATATAAAGCAGTCCAGTTTCTAAATCATGGCATCGGGAACAGTAGGCATTCGAGCATCGGAATCTGTAAAAGTACTGTATCTTGCTTCAATAAAATCTTGATTTAATCCGGGCATAGCAGTATTTTCGAGGTCATTAAATAAAGCCCCCCCCTCGCTTATAGGGTGTGAGGCAATATGAGCTATTGCGGTTGTAACAAATCGTATCTTTGGTGCAGCTTTTCGTTACTGGCGCCGCTCCAGGTCGACTGCTGTGCAGGATATTAAAAAACATAAGGAAGCATGGAGTGTTTGGAAATCTGTTTAAAAAAAACCAAGGGTATTTCTTGGGACCCTTGCGGTGCCCCTGGAGTTGATTTCAAATGAAAAATTGATGAATGGGGAGTCTTCGAGCATGAAGATTTGGATAGTAGTCTTAGAAACTTTTTAGCAGGGGTGTTTACGTTACCTTCTGCTGCTGAAATAAAAAATCCACTTGATGATGATCTCGTTTTAGATGTAATGATTCCAAAGTTCCAATCTGGAGATGCAATGAGTGTTGACCTTGGAGATATAGGCTTCCCTTTATTCTGGCGTCCAAAAATAGAAATCAGGTCCAGGCTGTATAACCTGAAAACTGATAAAACAAAAATGACATTTTCTATTACTGAAAAGATGGGTTGGGAAAAATATTTTGGACGGGTTTTCTCTGTAAGAGGAGTTCTAAGGTTTCGCCCAATGTTTGATCGGCATGATATGGAGCATCTTTTATATCAGGGATGTTTAAAACTTTTAGTTAAGATGCAAAATAAAATATGATTTATCAAGTCACAGCTACGGATAATTTGCTCATAGGCACTCTCAAATTTTAGCAGAGCATAACGTTAAGCGCATAATATGAAAAAACAATACCCATCAAGCCAGTCAGGGTACACAATCTTAGCTAGTGCCCATCTATAAGCGGTCACTTTTTTTTGGGGTACCCCAGTGACTTTACCGCTTATAACTGATTGCTGATGCCCATATAAACGACATGAACTCATCTTCACCTTACCACAGCGCTTTCCCCGTAACGATGACTCTCTTAAGTTCCGGGATATTTCATTCAATACCCGTGCGGAAGTCTCTGAGTTTCTTGAGCGTTTTTTCTTTCAGCCCCATCTTGCTGACGGCAATGTCCTTATTCTTGTGGAAACCAACCCGTTTAATTCTCAATAGCTTGCCTTTGTCGATGTTGCCCTGGCTGGTATAGCCTGCATCAGCTATGGTTGTCATGGGTACACGGCCATACTGGGCTTGATGGGCTTCGATTACTGGAAAAACGCTCCGTATTACTGGGGATTCCTCTTTCACTCATCAGCACGCTGATCAAACCGCTGTTTTCGAGGTAAAATTGACCTTGTGGCCGTAGTCAATACCCCGGCTACCCTTGATAATGTCGGTATGGGTTCGAGCAGGCTAACGATCTTCTCCGATGAACACGCGTCGTTGCGCTTGATCGGTAGCCCTGGAGTCCGTACACTTTATTTCCCATACCCCTGATTTGTGAGTAAACTTGGGGCAGTTGCACATATTGAGTAGTTTCTATGCAAAAACCCGCACTTATCTGGCTGAATGTTTCAGTTTTCTCTATTAGCGCTTTTATTACATTGGTTGTTGTTCCTCTTTATGCCGTTATCCATGGTTTCGATGGCTGGCAGGTTTTCGCCATGATAGCGGCTATCGCATTCTGCGAAATATCGATTACTGCGGGTTATCACCGTTTATGGTCACATCGGGCTTTTGAGGCACACTGGCTGGTCAGGTTGATTCTGGCTATAGGTGGTACTTTTGCGACGCAAAACAGTATCTTGCACTGGTCAGCGGATCATCGCAGGCATCACAAATATGTAGATGATAATCAAAACGATCCTTATTCAGCTAAACGAGGCTTCTGGTATTCACATATTGGCTGGATGCTACGAAACTATTCCGAGGGTAGGAGTGATCGTTATGGCAATTGTCGCGATCTGGAAAAAGATCCCATCGTGATGTTGCAGCACAAATACTATATGCCACTGGTATTGGCTGTGAATTTTGGTATACCGGCTGTTCTGGGTTTCTGGCATGGCGATTTAATTGGCATGCTATTACTGGTGGGAGCGGCACGCCTGGCCATTGCTCACCATATGACCTTCTTTATAAATTCTCTAGCGCATGTCTGGGGTAGCCAGCCTTATTCTGATAACAATACTTCCAGAGATAATGGCGTGATTGCCCTGCTAACTATGGGTGAGGGTTACCATAATTATCATCACAGTTTCCAGAGAGACTACCGTAATGGTATACGTTGGTGGCAGTTTGATCCCACTAAATGGTTGATTCGAGCTCTGGCCTGGATAGGGCTGGCAAGCAACCTGTATCGTACTCCCCTGGAACGTATAGAGGCTTCACGTGCACAGATGCTGCTGAACAAGACATCGCGCAAACTTGAACAATTGCCTCAAGCGGATGAGTTGATCAATAGGTTGCATAATGAATACGAAACTCTGTTAGGCAGGATTAATGACTTTTCTCAGGCCAGAAAACAGTGGGTGGAGGCTAAAAAGATCTCGGTTATGGCGAGTTGTGATCTTGAGGTTTTAAAGGCCAGAGTGGAAAAACTTAAAGCAGATTTTCACCATCAGAAAAGATACTGGATGGTACTGAATGAAAATATGCCTAAGTTAAATCTTCCAGTCTGATATGCAGGATCATGCAACCTGCTGAATATTCCCGCTGATCTTGCGTGCTAATGGGTAAAGTTGTTCAGTCTCATCCTGAAATCGGTTCAGCACAAGATCAAACATACTGCGAGTCTCAGTGATAAATTCATCATAATTGTCGATTACCAGTTTGTGTGCTCCCTTATGAGACCATTTTCTTAGATAATTCTGAAAAATTCGTTTGATTTCTACCGAGCCTGAAAGAAAATTCTGTGCAGTTTTACGTGCACTGTCGTCTCCGCCTTTGAGAATGACTGTGTATAGAGATTTGTCTTCTACCTCCAGATGTTCCTTAACTTTTTCAACATAGTCGAAAAACAGGTCACAGGTTATTTGTGTATCACACATCTTCCTGTTGTCGATTAGATAGAGGAAAACATTAGAAATTTCGGTTATATGATGGATTTGTTCGTGTAGTTCCTGATAAGTAATCATTTTTTGCTCTCTTAGGTTGATTATATGGTTGTCCTGATAAAAAGATTAGTTACATTATTCATCAATGTCCATAAACATAGAGTGATTTATTATAAAAATAATTAGCTAAATATATAATTAACTGGATAAATGGTCATATTTTCTACAAAAAGTCGTTATAGAAAATTAATGTATAAGTTGTTTTTTATATAAGCATTTTTTAATTAATGCTAACCTTGCCGGTCATCTTCTCTGATTTAAGGAAAGAAATTTGTTTGAAATTATATTTTTGTTTGTGGCGGGTTTTCTTGGCGGCATAGTCAACTCTATTGCTGGCGGCGGTAGTTTTATAACCTTTCCTGCGCTGCTATTTGTGGGTGTTCCTCCGGTTACTGCAAATGCTACAAACACCTTTTCATCCTGCTCTGGTTATATAAGTGGGGCTTATGCGCTACGCAAAGAACTGATGGCGCATAGACACGAGCTAGGGCGATATATCGCCATCAGCCTGCTGGGTGGCATACTCGGAGCCTGGTTGTTACTGCAAACAGAGGATGACCTGTTTCGTAAAGCGATCCCCTGGTTGCTGCTATTCGCCAGCGTGCTCTTTATCTGGGGGGCACAATTAAACAGCTTGCTTAAACGCAGAGCCTCCAGTCATAAGCATGCATCGCTAATCGGCAGTGTTTTATTGTCTCTGATGTTATTGGGTGTGTGCGTTTACGGCGGTTTTTTTAACGCAGGGCTGGGTATTATTATCCTGAGCTATCTGGTGCTGGCAGGCTATCAGGACATCAACACCATGAATGGCCTGAAATTACTGGTATCAACTTTTGTTTCCTTGATAGCCATTGTGCTGTTTGCCATCGATGGGGTCATTGTCTGGTATGAAGGCAGTCTGCTGTTACTGGGTACGCTAGCTGGCGGTTATTTTGCGGCCCACTGGTCGCGTAGTTTGCCGCAGCTCTATGTTCGAGCATTTGTGATAGTTTCCAGTATTGCGATCACGCTTTATTTTTTCTACGACGTTTACTTCTCAGGTTTCCTCACTCCAGCATCAGGCTAGCTTTAACGCAGTTTAGAACATTGTAGTCATACTTACCCTCAAGCATTTCAAATACGGCTCTCTGGCTTGGGCGTTCTTCCTGCTGATTCATTTCAATGCTATAGATGATTTCTTCCAGACTGTCTGGATTAATCTGAATTACGTCATTCAACTCAACAAGTTGAGCTGAAATCGCTGCACTGAGATGTGAATAAATGGTGTTCACTGAAAGCTCACGTTGCTGTGCGATGTGTTCCGGGGCTTCTCCCTGAAGAAACATTTGAAGCGTTTGATTGATGGTGTTGCTTAATCCATTATCCAGTACCTCGTCCAGCGGGTATAGCTGGATGATATCGATCAAGTCTTTACCATAGAGTTGTAATTTTTTACCGCCGATGCCGACAATGCCATCCAGCTCGCCAATTTGTGCAGGCCGTTGACGACATAAATCCTGCAGGGTTTTATCGTGCAGGATGACATAGGGAGGTACTCCCTGTTGTTCTGCCTGAGACTTTCGGTATTCGCGCAGTGCTTCAAATAGTGCCTGGTCAACAACACGTATCGCTGATTTTTTGGCTTTACCAGTTGAAGCTTCTTTCTCTGCAGCTTTTTGTAATTGACGCAGAGTAAGTGTTTCTTCCCCGCGCAGTAGAGGTTTGCAATTATTGCTAAGCTTTAAAGCGCCATAACTTTCCATGTCGCTGTACACATAGCCGAGTGCGATTAACTGTCTAAACAAGCCGTGCCACTCACTATTGCTCAAAAAGGTACCTATACCAAAAGTGCTAACCTTGTCATGCCCGTTATTTTGGATGCGTTCATGATCTTTGCCGAGTAAAACATCAATCACATAATTAACGCCAAAGCGTTGCCCTGTACGATAGATGCAGGATAGCGCCATGCGCGATGCTTCCGTAGCATCCCAGGTTTCAGGTGGGCTCAGGCAATTGTCGCAATGGCCACAAGGCTCGGGCAGTTCTTCGTCAAAATAATTAAGTATGGTCTGACGTCGACAGCGCGTCTGTTCACAAAATCCGAGCATAGCTTCCAGTTTGTGGTGCACGTTGCGCTTATGGTTTTCGTCAGCATCACTATCCTGAGTCATCTGGCGTAGTGTAATAACATCCTGTAACCCATAAGCAAGCCAGGCATTCGCAGGTTGTCCATCACGTCCGGCGCGGCCAGTTTCCTGGTAATAAGATTCGATATTCTTGGGCAGGTTTAAATGCGCCACAAAACGCACATCGGGTTTGTCTATGCCCATACCAAAGGCGATGGTAGCAACGATAATAACCTCTTCCTGCTGTAGAAACTGGCGCTGGTGATGGGCACGAGTTTCCTTATCCAGACCGGCGTGATAGGGCAGAGCGATACGGCCTTTTTGCGCTAACCACTGGGCAGTGCTTTCTACCTGTTTGCGTGACAGGCAATACACAATGCCGGCATCATGAGGGTGCTTTAAATTAATAAAATTCCACAGTCGCTGTTTATTATTCTGGCCTTCACTGATCTGATAAAAGATATTCGGCCGGTCGAAACTATGTATATATTTTTCTGCCGACTGTAGCTGTAACTGTTGCTCTATTTCGTAGCGCGTCCGCTTGTCAGCGGTTGCTGTCAATGCTATGCGAGGTACCTCGGGGAATAACTCATGTAAACGATACAGATTCTGGTAATCGCGTCTAAAATCATGCCCCCATTGCGAGACACAATGTGCTTCGTCTATGGCGAACAGAGCGATCTTGCAGACGGATAACAATTGAAGAAAGTCTTCCGTCATCGCGCGCTCAGGGGCTACGTAAAGCAGGTCTATGCTTTGATCGCGTAATTGTCTTTTGACTTCAGCCTGTTGCTGTGGGGTTTGAGTCGAATTTAGAAATGAAGCCGCGACACCATTTTGTGCCAGCGCGTCAACCTGATCCTGCATCAACGCGATGAGTGGTGAAATGACTATACCGACACCCTCGCGTGCAATTGCGGGAAGCTGATAGCAAATCGATTTCCCGCCGCCAGTTGGCATCAGCACCAGAGCATCGCCACCATTGATCAGGTGGTCGACGATTTGTTGCTGCTGGAAACGAAACTCTGGGTAACCGAAACGCTCTCGTAGGATATCAAGGGCTAGTGTCATGGTGATATAGTATTCCTTTATTTTAAAGATTGAGTGTTGACGTGAACTGTCCCTGTCAGTCAGGAAAAAAATATTCTGCTTGCTGCGAGCGTTTTATAACACAACAGGCATTGCCTGAAAATGCCGAACAGCTAATGCGCTCGAGATATTCTGCCTATGTGCTGAAACAGCGCGATTATCTGTTAGTTAGCTGGCAGCAGGCACATCGCCCACGCGAACTGGTATTAGATGAATCAATTCAATGGCTTGGCTTAACCATCATAGATGCGCCTCCTGCTGAAGGCGTACAGGCTAGCGTTGAATTCGAAGCCCGCATGCTGTGCAAGGGCTCGGTTGAGGCGATGCACGAGCGTAGTCAGTTTGTGCTAGAACAGGGCCGCTGGTTGTATACCAGTGGTGAGATGCTGGCACCGAGTTTCCAGAGCTGGAAACCCGGCAGGAATGAAGCCTGCCCCTGTGGCAGCGGCAAGAAATATAAACGTTGCTGTGGAGCTTGAGGCGGCCTTAGTCTAGTTTCAGGAAAGGAAATATCTTGCTTTCTTCAAAAGCAATACGGTCACACACGAGCCTGAATATTTCACGAGATTCTTCTACGAATTTGACGTGATTTTCTTCAGAGTGAGGCTTGTCACACCAGCCGCGGGAGTATTTATTGAAAATGCGTTTTAATTCCTGTGTATTGCCAAGGAAGTGATCGGCCAGTAAGTCAGCGTCGGGGGTATGTTTTTTCAGTAAGTCTCGATAAATGGAACGGTCTTCATGTGCAAGATGATCTTTCACTTTACTGACAAAGCGCTCAAGTAATTCACAGATAATGCTATTGTTTCTCAAGCTGCACTGGTCGATTGAAACGCCAAGAATAGTACAAAGATCTTTTAGCTCTCGATTTTCAGAGCTAAGCTCATCTAGTGGTAACATTGTTTTCCCCTTATTTAAGATTTTTGTAATCTAGCATTCAGTTTCTGAGTAACAAATGACAAGAGTCAATTCTTCAGAGTGCTAATCAGTTTGCCTAGTTGCTGAATGGCGAGTTCGTTTTGTTCAGTCCAGGGTGATCCGCAATTGATACGAATATAATTGCGAAATTTTCGGGTAGCAGAGAATAGCATGCCAGGTGTTATGCCGATGTTGTGCTCCAGCGCCAGATTGTAAACGTCAAAGCAGTTGATACCACGTGGCAGTTCAATCCACAATACAAAACCTCCCTGCGGGTCAGAGATGCGAGTGCCTTCGGGGAATTCCCGAGCAATCATAAAGCGTGCCTTATCAACCTGCGATTTAAAGGCCTTACGCAAACGTGCAAGATGCCTGTCATATTTTCCACTACGTAAAAACTCTGCCAGTGCAAGTTGCTGTATCGACGGTGCAGAGGATGAGCTGGCCTGCTTCCATTCCAGCAGGCGATCATGATACTTGCCGCCGATTACCCAGCCCATTCTGAAACCGGGTGCCAGGGTTTTGGAAAATGATGAGCAGGCCAGTACGCTGCCATCCTTATCATAACGTTTGGTCAGCCCTGGACGTTCATCACCAAAATACAGATCGCCGTAAACATCATCATCGATGAGAGGTATGCTGCGAGCCTGCAGGGTTTCCACCAGGCGCTTTTTATTGGCTTCAGGCATCAGTGAGCCAGAAGGGTTATTAAAGTTGGGTACTATCAACATGGCTGTTACATCCATGGTATCCAGAGCAAATTCCAGTGAATCGAAGTTGATACCGGTTTCCGGGTCGGTATCGATTTCTAGTGCGAGCATACCCAGTTTTTCGATTAACCTGAGCACTGAGAAATAGGTGGGCGACTCTACTGCAATAATATCCCCGCGTTTGGCTACAGTTTGAAGCGCTAGAGACATGGCTTCGGTAGCGCCATTGGTGATAATGATGTCGTCAGCGGGAACATTGATGCCGATTTCACTGTAGCGTAATGCGATTTGATGACGCAGTTTTTCATTGCCAGGTGGGAAGCTGTAATCCAGGCAGGCTCGAGGGTGGCGGCTTATCACATTGCGTGTTTCTCGTAATAGTGCTTTAACCGGCATTAAGTCAATAGAAGGCTTGGCAGCAGCAAATGGGGCGATTCTGGGGTTGTTTGAAATCATGAAGATATCTTCAAACAGTTGACCAAAACGCACCTTACGCGGTTGTACGGAAGCCGAAATAATGGGTTTTGGCGTTTCGATGGACTGATTCATTTCGGCGTTGATATAAAAGCCGGATTGTGGCCGCGCCTTTAGCACACCTTTGTCTTCCAGTTGCACGTAAGCCTGATTAATAGTCGAGATACTCACCTTCAGGGTCTGACTCAGCTTGCGTAGAGAAGGCGCGCGATCCCCGGGCTTGAGGGTGCCATTTCCAATCATCTGCATGATGTAGTCAGAAACCTGATCGTATTTAAACTGATTTGACTCCGCATTGGCTGATATTTGCATAACAATTCCTAAATTGTTCTGGTGACATGTTTAATTGATTGTAACTGTTATTATTACAGTTTGCCTTCTATTATTGCATCATCAATTAACTGATTCGATTTTTGGAGGTCGATATGACAGCTTTAGTACATAACAAACAGTCCCAAAGTTTCTCTTTGCTACACGCTCTTTCAGTCATTTCTAGCCTGATACAGAAATGGATAGACGTGGCTCACCAACGTAAGCAACTTGCTGAACTAGATGCACATATGTTACATGATATCGGTATAAATGAAGAATTTGTGAGAAAGGAAATCAACAAGCCTTTCTGGAAGTGATTTTTAAACCTGGTTTTGGTTCACTGAAGCCAGTCTGGTTTTAAAACAGTAATCAATCCCCTCAGAAAACTGTTTACCCTCTGTCGCCCCGACAGAGGGTTTTTTATTGTCTTTATATTCTTCCTGATTACCCATAAGTCTTCGCCATTTTAATATATAGAATCATTTAAAAAATAATTCGAGAAATCTCACAGGAGTATATAAATACACTTTAGCCATTACGACAGCCTTATTTTCAAGTAAGCATAAAAATAGTAGAAGTATTTTGTAAGATTTTCCTCATCTATAACGACCAATACCTGACGGAATCAATAGAAAAATAATTTTTTGCCAAAGCTATTTTATTTAAATAACGAAAACAGAAGGTGATGGAAAATGAAAATTACAAAGTATATGTTTGTTTTAATAGTACTCCTTACTTCGATGTCAGCAGCGAATGTTAATGCGAAGAGACCTGTTAAAGAGCCACAGCCGGTAACCGATTGCAACTGGGTTGGAGTAAATGTGAAAGATTGTGTTGTTTTTGATGGAGCAGGTGATCTATCTGCGAATTTTAAGGGGCCAGGGATGTATGCGGTGAAATATCTAAATACACCGGATTGGGGTTACAATTACACCTATTACGCTGCTACATCGTACGCTTTTGGTTCAACGTCAATTACCGTATCGGATGTCAATGGAAACGACATGACTGATGCGCTTCGAATTACTTACAATACTTATGGAACCATAACAGGGATCCCTGTTGGTCATTACAGTAATGACCTAACCTTGATCTATGAGGTGAGAGGTATTTCTTTGAGCACAAAAGTCGTGTTTAGAAATGCTTGCACATGGACCGGTTGGTGTTAAACAGTGGTTGATTTGAATACTTGACCAAAAAAATGTATGACGGGTTCTAGAGGTCGCCTGTCTTCTGAAGGTGAAAGATTCGTAGTGGCCCAAATAAAAGTCAATACTTTTTAGTGATGCTCATTATTCTGACAAGCCCTTTGGAGTTATTTATTTGCTAGCTGAAGAGCTAAAAGACGGTAGTTTTATTTTTTCGAATAGTAAAGATTAGAAAAATATTGGAGACTGCGGATCAAGCAAGCCTTTTGACTTCAACCAAGATGATACGGATGAAATAGTATTTTATTGCTGGGCTCTGGAGGGGACGTATAGTTATATCACCCTTCAACCTAGAATCCGCAGTTGGACGAGTTGAAGTGTGCGTTTGAGGTGGTGTAGATCAAGGCGTAACAACGCGGAATAGCTAGCTATTCCAAGGAGTTACAACGAAGAGATACACTGCCTCAAACGTGCAATTCAGTTCGTAGCGGGATTCACCGATTAGGTGATTATACACATCAACTGTAATGATTTATGAAACAGTGGGTTAACCTCTATTGCGAGCGGTCAACTGCGGAATCTAGGTTCAACGAAATATTAAAATTTGGGAGGTCTTAAGATAACGGGTTTTGGGCCAGGCACTGTGGAAACGCAGAATTTAGTAGTAAATTTGGAATGTCTCTAGAGGGTTAATTTCTGCCGAATTCGCACGATTCCTGGATTACTGCTACCAAGAGGGGAGTAGACAAATCTAAAAGTAAGATACAGATTTCCAGGTAAATCCAGAATTAGTAATTTTCAATCTACTTCTGGGTGAGCCTCTCAGCTGAGCTTCAGGTAAACAGAATAACCTTTAACAATCAGCCCAGCTTACGCACACGAAATTTACGCCCTTTGATCTTGCCTTCGCTGAGAATTTTAAGCGCCTGTTTGGCGATTGGTCGTTCTACCGCCACATAAGCCAGTTTGTCGAAGATATCGATCTTGCCTATCTGTTTGCCGGGCAGGGTGGTATTGGCTGTGAGAGCGCCTAGTATGTCTCCGGCTCTTACCTTATCTTTACGTCCACCGCTAATCTGCAATGTCACCATGGGAGGACTTAGCCTGAAATTCTCTCGCTTCTTGAGTTTTGAGGTGTTTTCTATCGTCACAGGGGTCTTCTGAAAGTCTTCAATCGCGCTTACACGACTTACTTCAGAGGGCATGAACAGACTGAAAGCCAGACCCTGATTACCCGCGCGCCCTGTGCGACCTATTCGATGTATGTGCACCTCGGGATCATAAGCAAGGTCATAGTTAATGACTGCACTGAGATCTTTTATGTCCAGCCCGCGTGCGGCGACATCGGTGGCAACCAGTATTGAGCTGCTTTTGTTAGAGAACTGTACCAGTACCTGATCGCGTTGCTGCTGCTCAAGGTCACCGTGCAAGGCGATGGCATGGAAACCCTCTTCCCACAATTGTTCTGCTAGCTCCTGACATTGTTGTTTTCGATTGCAAAAAACAACAGTGGATTCAGGTCGATAGTGATGCAGTAATGCAATAAGCGATTGCAGGCGTTCGCCTTTATTGATTTCGTAGAATACCTGCCTGATGTCTTTATCATCGTGCAGGCTTTCCACCTGAATATCCACCGGTTTGTTCTGAATATTCTGGCTGATGTGTTTTATCTCATCCGGCAAAGTAGCGGAAAATAGCATCAATTGTCGATTGGAAGGGGCTGCATCGATGACCTCCAGCATTTCTTCGTAAAAGCCCATGTCCAGCATGCGATCAGCTTCATCCAGTACCAGAGCTTTAAGCTGGTCAATTTGTAGAGACTGTTTTTTCAAATGCTTGATAATCCGACCTGGTGTGCCTACCACGATATGCGGGCTGTATTCTAACGAGGCAAGTTGCGGACCGAAGGGGGTCCCACCGCAGAGTGTCAAAATACGGGTATTGGCTACCGAGCGCGCCAGGCGACGTATTTCCTTGCTAACCTGATCGGCCAGTTCACGTGTTGGGCACAACACCAGAGCCTGGGTAAAGGCATCGCGAGTATCTATCGTCTGTAACAACGAGATACCAAAGGCGGCAGTTTTACCGCTACCCGTTTTAGCCTGCGCCTGAATATCCTTTCCCTGTAGTAACACCGGCAGGCTAAGTGCCTGGATAGGGGTCATCGTGTGGTATTCCAGTGCGGCCAAATTGGCCAGAAAGTCGGCCGAAAGATCGAGCGAAGCAAAGTCGGTAGTAGTCATGTGGGTCCAGTATGGAGGTGGTTATAAGAAGCGCCATCAGGCAGACGCCTATAATAACAGAATAATTTTTTGCCGGGTTAATAACTACAGAGCTTATTAACTCTCAGTTGCATTATGCTCTATGCGAGACACACTGCAGTGGATACAACGACCTAACTATCCTTAGAGTTTATCAAAATGGAACCTTGACCTCAGCAGTATAGGTTTTCATTTCTTCAGCGCTGAAAATCAGACCAGGAAGGTTTTGTACCGGTTTTACAGGAGAATTCGCATCTTTCTGAAATACCGCATTACCAGTATTCACCAGAGTTTCTAATCCATTGCTTTTGAGCGTAATCTGTCCATCCAGCACGCCGGTATACACGCCCTGAGACAGGGTCAGGCTGTTATCACCAGTTTGAATCTCACAGGTAAGTTGCTCACAGAAGCGTGCACCAAAATCGGTACCTCTTACACCAATGGCAGCTACCGGGGTTTTGAATGTGTAGTTATCTGGGTCATCTTTGGCGATCAGGCCTGAAATAGCTCGAAACGTACCTTTAATTAGTTCAAGGATTGAGATCCCCGATTTGCTATTCGCATCCCAGCTATACTTTACAATATTCACCTGGCTGGATGGCTTAAGCGTAACGCTGGATCCATCCAGGAACTGAACCTCAACTTTAGATTGTGAGGCCGTATGAATACTGTCACCTTGCTTAACTGAAGCACCAACGGCTATTTCATCCTGAGTTTCATCGCTATGAATGATCCAGCCCTTTCCGGTTAGAGTGGCGATAGAGCCGATAGTTAATTTGATTGGGGTTGAGTTTATGGTTGCAGTGCTTGAACCGGCTTTGATGGGTAGGGTCAGGTCTGTCGCTGCATAAACAGAAAGAGAGGTTAAGTATAAAAAACAGAGCTGTAACCAGGTTATAGTCAGTGGGTAATCTAAAGAGGGCATAGTCAATAAAAAATAGAATAGTCAATATAAAAACAGAAGAATATTAGACAGGCTTAATACCAAATAATCCATAATTGTTATCCAGAAAGGAATTTTTTCACTGTTTTGCTTTTTAATTCGACGAATATAAGCAGTGGTTTTATACCTCTCCCGCTCTATCAAACAGTAAATGACGCAGATTCAGAATCTGATGGTATATAACCGTTGCGTTGGTTCAGGTCGATCAACTAAATGGCGTAGTCATTTGACATCTTTACTTATTGTGCTGGCCCCATTAATTTGTCGGGTAACCACAACGCAATCTGCGGAAATAGCATCAGTAATATAATGCCAAGCACCATGCATAGCATGAAGGGCAAGGCACCGATAAGTACCGTTTTAAGATCAACATCCGGTACGATACCGTTGATTACATACAGGTTTAAACCCACTGGTGGCGTGATCAGGCCGATCTCCATATTCAACGTCAACAACACGCCGAACCAGATCGGATCGAACCCCGCCTGAATCACAATAGGTACCAGAGTGGGTGAGGTCATCAGGATGACAGCCACAGGTGGTAGAAAGAACCCTGCAACCAGCAGGAAGAGATTGATATACAGCATCAGCATCCAGGTGCTTAACTGCGCCGAAGCAATAAGTTCGGCGATGCCCTGTGTGATATAGAGGTTGGACATCATGTAGCTGAATAATCCAGCCATACCGATTATCATCATCAGCATGACCGATTCGCGTGTAGCTGAGCTTACGATCTCCCATAAATTCCTGGGTCTCCAAACCCGATAAATAATCATTACCAGTAGTATGCAGACCAGCGCACCCACGCCAGAGGCTTCTGTGGGTGTGGCAACACCACCATACAATGCGCCTAAAACCAGAACGATGATGAGCATAAAAGGAATCACCTTGGGCAGAATAATAAATTTTTCTTTCAGTGTGAAATGCTTGTCTGCCACGACAAAGGTATACCCCTTTAGATTGGCATAAAAAAGTGACCAGGCGATAAACAGAACGATCAGCATCAGACCTGGCATAAGGCCGGCTGCAAACAGGCGTCCAATTGAGGTCTCGGTAGAGATGCCATACACAATCATGGTAATGGACGGTGGAATCAGTATGCCGAGCGTACCACCCGCTGCAATGGAGCCGGTTGCCAGACTGGCGGGATAACCGCGTTTGCGCATTTCGGGGATACCCATCTTACCGATAGCCGCACAGGTTGCCGGTGATGATCCAGTAAGTGCAGCAAAAATGCCACAGGCACCGATATTGGAGATTAACAGACCGCCAGGAACTTTATACAGCCAGCGATCAAGGGCTTCATAAAGATCAGAACCAGCACGCGAAGCTGCGATGGCGGAACCCATCACCAGAAACATGGGAATGGATAACAGAGCAAATTCATTGAGTGAGCCAAACAGGGTTTCTGCAATGACAATCAGCGAGCTAACCCCATCATGAATTATCAGAAATGACAGCGCGGTCGCTCCCAATGCAAAGGCAACTGGCATTCCGCTTAATAACAAAATGATCAGGCACAGGGCAGCAAGACTGCCCAGAATTAAAGGATCCATCAGGCTGCCTCGGGTGGTGTTGTTGGTTCAATACCAAAGGGATGAGCACGGCCAGTGATCAGACATATCAGGTCTGCCACATATTGCAGGCTGATGGCGAAGAAACCGACCGGCATCGACAGGTAAACCTTCCACAGTTTGGGTCCCCACATGGTATCCGACGACCAGCCTTCATCCCATGCTTCGTACCAGAACTCGAAGCTATACCAGGTCAGTATGATGCACAGCATAGCCGAAACCAGATAGGCAAAAAGTGCCATCAGAAATCGACCACGATGGCCCAGCATGAGTGGAATCAATTCGACATTGACGTGGCCACGTGTCAACAGTACCCAGGGAGCACCTAGAAAGGTTGAAGCCAGTAGCGTATAGGTCACGAATTCAGTTTGCCACGAGGTTGGCAGGTTCATCACAAAGCGGTTGAAAACCATATGGCAAACAACCAGTATCGCAATAGTCACCAGTAGAGCGGCGAGATAACCCAGCAGTTTAGACAGGGTCTCTACCGAGCGCAGAAAAATGTTGGTACAAACCTGGGTGAAGGTTTTCACAAATTTTCAGCCATTTAAAATGATCCTCTCCAGCATGTGGAGAGGATCGATTTAGGGATTACTCGACATGTAGCGCCATATCGAGCAGTTTACGTCCACCTTTGACATTATCGGCAAAGGCTTTGTAGCTTGAGGTGTCCGCGATCTTGCGCCACATGGCACCCTGTTGGGGTGTCATTTCTACCACCTTTACGCCGGCCTTTTTATAAGCATCGACCAGTTTCTGGTCCGCCACTCTGGATTGCTCGCTGGCATATTGCTCTGCCTTACCCGCCGCCTTCATCAGCTCCAGCTGTTGTGCAGTAGAAAGCCTGGTAAAGCTGGCCCTGGACATCAGAATGGGTTCATACATTACCCACAGTGCATTGGCTCCGGGCGCTGTCAGGCAGGTAACCTGCTCGTAGATGCGATAGGACACCAGTGAGGAGGACGAGGTCAAAGCACCATCCAGTACGCCGGTTTGCAGACCTGAATAGATCTCGGAAGAAGCCATTGATGTGATGGTAGCACCAGCTGCAGCCAGCATCTGGTTAAAAGCCTTGCCTGCCGCACGGAAGCGCTGACCCTTTACGTCATCAGGTTCAAGAACACATTTTGATTTGGAAACAAAACCACCGGCAAGCCAGGTGTCAGCCAGCACCATAACACCCGCATCATCCATAATTTTCTTGATCTTCTGCATAAAAGGAGAGCTATTAAGACGTATTGCATGGTCATGGTTTTTTACCAGTCCAGGCATTAGCGTCAGATCAAATTCAGGATGACGTCCACTGGCATAGGACAGAGGAAATGCGGTGATATCCAGCTTGTTTTTGGTCATCGCTCCCCACTGTTCTTTGGATTTGAACAGGCTATTGGCAGGGTATATCTTGATGTTCACACCGGTATTATTGGCCTCCATATGGCGTGCAATCATCTGTACCATTTCATCACGGATATCGCCTTTACCACCGGGCCACTGATGCGATGCTTTGAGGTCAATTGCGAATGCTGCACCTGTGCTCGCAAGGCTTGTAGCAGCCACAATGACAGCTGCCAACAGGGTTGAAGTACATTTCTTGTTTATGCTCATTTGACGTTCCTCATGTCTATTATGTTTTAATAATTTTTAGATTAGCCAATACATCCAGGCTGTATAACTGCGAACTACCTACAGGTTTTCATCAACCTCACTGAGTGCCTGCTGTTGATTACAGAGGGGGAAGTGCATAGCCACCGCTGCAGCCTCAGCATAACCAGCTCGTAATGCTTCGATGATCTTTTGGTGCTCCTGCAGCGTACCTGCAGATGCTCCGGTTTTGTCAGCTGACGTTGACGCGCCAGCCGCAATACATTGCGTAACTCCTGACTAATTCTGAATAGCCAGCGATTACCGAGCAGCCCCTGAATGGCGCGATGAAATTCTCGATTGACCATCAGGTTCTCAGCATGTAAAACCTTAGGCGATTCGCGCAATGGGGTTTGACTGATATCGAGTTGTTCACACAAAACGGTGTCGTCGATGGAATCACCTGGGCGAGGGGTCTCATGGTAGATTAATTCACAAACGCATTCTGCAACTTCTACATATATCGGGCGTTGGTAGAGTGGTGAAATCATATTAAAAGACTTTGAAGTCGTACTCCGAAGCGTTAACTTATTGTTTATCGGGAGTGATATATCAGCCATAAATTATAATTCATAGTTATAACTGTCAAGATAGGGGTTAAATTAGAAAAACTGAAATGATAAACCAGAACCTGTATTTACGACTTTCTGGCGAGCGTTTTATGCATGCTGGAGAGCGCCCATTCTTGATGACTCCCGGTCGGGATGCGTTGATGTATGCCAGTCTTGATGCAGATTGCGGAAAGATGCAAAGCCGTCTGCAGGCACTAGGCGTTGAACCCGGTGATCGAGTGATGGTACAGCTTGATAAGTCAGCTGAAGCCGTTGTGCTGTACCTTGCCTGTTTGCGTGCTGGTGCCATATACATCCCGTTGAACACGGCCTATACCGCTGCCGAAGTAGAGTACTTCATGAGTGATGCAAAACCACGGGTGTTTGTTTGTCAAGCTGATTCACTGGATAAACTAACGGCTGTTGCAGAGCGTGTGGGTGTACCGCATGTGCTGACGCTTGATGCTGATGGTCAGGGTAGCCTTGTGCAGGGGCTGGATCAGGCTGATCCGAATCCGCAAGTGGTTCAGCGTAGTGCTGATGACCTTGCAGCAATTCTGTATACCTCAGGTACGACCGGGCGTTCCAAAGGGGCTATGCTAAGCCATGCTAATCTGCAATCGAATGCTGAAGTGCTGCACAGTTACTGGCAATGGCAGGACGACAGCGATGTGTTGTTACATGCCTTGCCTATATTTCATGTACACGGGCTTTTTGTCGCATTGCACTGTGCCTTGTTAGGCGCAGCTCCCGTGCACTTCCTGACACGCTTTAATACAGATCAGGTCATCAGTCTTTTGCCTGATTCTAGCGTGATGATGGGAGTGCCTACTTTTTACACCCGTTTACTTGATCATCAGGGTTTCAATGCGCAAGCCTGCAGCAAAATGCGTTTGTTTATTGCTGGATCAGCCCCGTTACTGGCAGAAACCCATAGAGAGTTCGAATCGCGAACAGGGCATCGAATCCTGGAACGCTATGGTATGACTGAGACTGGCATGATTACCTCTAACCCCTATGATGGTGACCGTGTCGCTGGCACAGTGGGATTTGCACTGCCGGGTATCCAGGTTCGTATCGCTGATGAGCAGGGTAATGAACTGCCGCGCTGCGAAACCGGAGTGCTAGAATTGATCGGTCCGAATGTATTCAAGGGGTACTGGCGTATGCCTGAGAAAACCGCTGCCGAGTTTCGTGCGGATGGCTGGTTTATAACTGGAGACATGGCGACGATGGATGAGTCGGGCAGAATCAGTATTGTGGGTAGAGCCAAAGATCTGATTATCTCAGGTGGGTATAACATCTACCCGAAAGAGATCGAGCTCGAGATCGACGATATTCCTGGTGTGCGTGAATCTGCAGTGATTGGCCTGGCGCATCCCGACTTAGGTGAAGGTGTTGCCGCAGTGGTAGTGCCGGATGGCAGTTGTACGCTGGCTGAGGCTGATATCATGCAAGCCTTGCAGGGTAAACTCGCAAGGTTCAAGCAACCCAAGCGTGTTTTTCTTGTCGCTGAACTACCGCGTAATAGCATGGGTAAGGTGCAAAAAGTACAATTGCGTCAAACCTATAAAGATTCATTCCAATCCTGAGAAACGAATTCATGATGACAAAAGATGAGCTGGAGCAACGCATCCGACTGGGAATTCCCCTTTCGGCACAAATGGATTTTCGAGTGCTAGATCTCGGCTTTAACTCAATTCAGGTGCGTGGCGGTGGGCAGAAAAATATCAATGTCCATGGTACCGCCTTCGCGGGATCACTTTATACTGTATGCACCCTGGCGGCCTGGGGGCTGGTTACTTCGCATCTGCCAGAACAGGCATCGCTGGTGATGGCGGAAGGAACAATTCGATATCGTAAGCCGGTGGTTGGTGATATTTTGGCTAATTGTGAAGTATCGAGTAGTGAAATGGATAGTTTTCTCAATTCAGTGAATCAACGAGGTAAGGCGCGTTTGGTAGCAACGGTTTCAGTGCCGTGTAATGGAGAAATAGCAGCGAAATTTACTGGTACCCTTTATGCCAGCATAAATAAAGCCTGACTCGAATGAATCAAAGCCAAGATGCGATTGACTTTACCCCTTTTAAGGCAGAGTTAGAAAAAGGCCAGGTCTTTTCCCCGGAGTATTTTTAATGGAATACAGCTTAGAAATTTTACTGTTGCTGTTTTTTGTGGCCTTGCTGGCAGGGTGGGTGGATACTATAGCTGGTGGAGGTGGTTTACTGACTTTACCGGCCATGTTTTTATGCGGTGTCCCTCCTGCAGTAGCTATAGCCACCAATAAAATGCAGGGTAGCAGCGGCACCTTTATGGCTGCGCTCTACTTTATTAGAAAGGGCACTGTAAATCTAAAAGAAATGCGCCTTTCAATATTAATGACATTTCTGGGTTCAGTTCTGGGAAGCTGGTTAATATTGAAATTAAATCCCGATTTTCTTCTGCAGTTTTTACCGGTGATTTTAATTCTGGTAGGCCTGTATTTTCTGTTCGCGCCCAGAGTTTCAGATCTTGATCGCGAACGCAGAATGAAAGTAATCGCTTTCTCATTGTTGATATGTCCTCTGTTAGGTTTTTATGATGGTTTTTTTGGGCCAGGGACAGGCAGTTTTATGGCGCTCTCATTTGTCACCTTATGCGGATTTGGTCTACCCAGGGCTACTGCGAATACAAAGATACTGAATTTTACCAGTAATATTTCAGCATTAATGTACTTCATCTTTTTTGGTGAAATTGCGTGGATGGTAGGGGCTGTGATGATTATAGGACAGATGATAGGGGCTACGCTTGGAGCAAAAATGGTTGTTGAAATTGGATCCAGGCTGATTAAGCCAGTAATCGTAATAGTCTGTTTTGCTATGGCTTCCAGGATACTTTGGCAATCATTTAGCTGAAATAAATTAACGCAGCTCTGATATTTATGTGTATCTCGGGCTTACAGGCTGATGGACATTGTAAGAAGTTTAGAGAGTGTTGGACATAAGGCAAGGGCGAGAGCAGGATGCGGAAGCTTTGCCTATAGGGATATAGGTAAGGAGCGAGAGCAGGACGCGGAAGCTTTGCCTATAGGGATATAGGTAAGGAGCGAGAGCAGGACGCGGAAGCTTTGTAACTCCCTGGAATAGCACGCTATTGCGTGTTTTATCGCTAGTCAGGGCTCTACAGTAACTCTTTTAGAAAGTTATTAAAATTTAATTTATTGAGATGTTAATTCAGTTAGACGGATAAGCTATTGACCTGAATGTGGTTTTATACAGCTCTTGGCGGATTTTACACTCTGGTGGGTTTTACAGGATAAACTAAACTGCAACCTGTGTTATCAGGTTGAATTTTGAAAGACAGGGAAGAGGGGCATATCTGCCCCTCGTATCGTATAGCCTTTTGGTCCCCTGGCCAGGCGCTAATTTTCACTACAAATATTACCGGTTACAGCTGAAGCATTCCCTTTACCCTGACCATTAAAGCCGAATTCCACACTTTGTGATGGAGCAATGGTAGCGTTCCAGCTTAGATTACTTGCGGTATAGCTACCATTGAAACTTAGTTGAGCGCACCAACTTTGGGTAATCACTGAGCTATCATTATAAGACCAGTTGACTTGCCAGCCATTAATAGTGCTGGACGTATTATTGGTAATAACAACTTTTCCCTGAAAGCCATCTGGCCAGGTATTAACAATCAAATGTTCGCAGTTCACATTGCCCTGAGGAATAGGTTCTGTGCCTCCATCAGGGTCATCATTATCCCAGTTCGAAATCACACTTTTTACATATGTACCTGAAGCAGTTAAATCAGTTGCTTCCCAATATCCGTATGGGTTTGCGCCAGGAACTATTATTGAAGCACCCTCGTTTTTATCACTCACTGCCCAATTAAGATGAGTCAGGTTGTGCTCTTTTAGAAACGCCATCCATTCATTGCTACTGACTTCAGCTACATCACCAGAGCCGCTAGCTTCAACAGTACCCCACTCTGTTACCATTAGGGCAATGCCATTGTTCATTGCGGTCAATGCTTTATCACGGAGATACTGCCCATGGGTGCCAGCATAAAAATGAAGCGTGTAGGCAATATTTGTCCCCATGATTGGATCCTGCGATGCTACATCTACGTCCTGAGACCAGGTTGGGGTTCCAACAATAATCAGGTTATCAGGGTCGATAGAACGGATAGCGGATATTACATCAACAGCATAGGGTTTAATTACATTACTCCAGCTGATCTGCAATGGCTCGTTATATATTTCGTAAATTACATTATTGTATGAGCCGTATTTATTCGCCATTTGTTGAAAGAAAGTGATCGCCTCAGATTTTTTATCTTCAGCATGATGCGAGTGGAAATCGATAATGACATACATGTCATTGGCAATGGCGGCATCCACAAGCGTATAGATCCGTTCGACATTCCCTGCAGGATCTTCAAGATATGAACCACTTTCGTCTGCGCCTAATGCAGCACGTACAATTGAGCTTTTCCAGTCATCCTTAAGCCATTTCACAACACTGGCGTTGTACATTTTCTCCTGGTCCCAGCCTGTGTTGCTCCAAAAGAAGCTGTTCCCAGCGAAGCTTTTAACATTACCACCGCTTAGAATTTGATTACCACTGACACTCAGAGCTGGGACATCGGCGTATGCACAGCCTGCCGCAGCAAACAGGAAAATTAATGGTAATATGTTGATTTTTAAAAATAGTCCTTTTTTCATTTTAGTCACCTGTTCCAGGTATAAGAAGTATGTAAAGACCTATGCGCCTATATCAATCTGCGAAATCCAGTTTAAAATCTACTCTTATTCCTGTTAGTCGTTGTAATATTTAAAAAATCGTCCACCGTTCGTGCAAGCAGTTGATCACTGTCTACTAAAAAGTCACCAAACGCACAGAGCGGCACCTGATGCCACCTTTTGGCGGCAAATTCATGAATAATGAGATATTTGTTTACTTAACGGCTTAACTGTTTACACGGTTTACACGGTTTTTATTTCAGGCTGTTTCAGTTCTGAAGACATGAGCTTCTTATCCATAGCCTTTGAGATTCCTGAATTCTCTAAATTATAGAGCGAAGGAACTTACACCGATTTTAGTTGAAGAAAAATATAAAGCTGATTTTACGGCGAATTAAACGACCAATGGCTAACGACTATTGATAGAACTTCCACTAACCCTTAACCCGGAATCGTAGGTTAGAACAGGAGGAGCGACACCTTCCAACATTGACCACTATTTGAGTTTACCATGGTACTTATGTTGTCTATTTCAGATGGCGCTTTGTACGGCTCTGGCTTCCTCGGCTCAGGCATCCTGCTTCGATCTATCTCCTCCTTTCCTGATGTCGTGCTTAGCTCTCGACAATAGCTCGGCTTAGGCATCCTGCTTCGCCTATAGGGATATAGGTAAGGGACAAGAGCTGGATGCGAAAGATTTGTAACTCCTTGAAATAAATGGATATTCTGCGTCATTACGTCTTGATCTACACCACCCCAAACGCACTACAACCCGTCCAACTGCGGATTCCAGGATGATGAGTTATACACAGTTAATGACCTGCTGGAAACAGCAGAGCTGCAGAGTATTGTCGGTAAACTTATCTATTCGATAAGCTCATCAAACCAGGAAATACTGAGCTTACGTTATTGGTGGGATCTTTCCATGGAACAGATTGCAGATATTTTGGGATTGGTTTAAGTGCCGGAAAAATGCGCTTGCAACGAGCCTTGTAACGCTGTCAATATAGACCACATGGTTCCGATTATCTCATTCTGGAAGGATATTCCTAAGCCAGTATAAAAATGCTTAACAGCCCTGTCCCAATAATAAAAGTTTGGAAGTTCAATTTACCCAGGAGAAAACCTATGAAGATTGCAATACTTTCAAGAAACAAAAAGCTGTATTCAACAAGACGTCTTGTTGAAGCCGCAACAGCTGCAGGTCACGAAGTTCAAGTTATTGATGTTTTACGCTGCTATATGAATATCACATCAATGAAACCCAGCATGCATTATCGCGGGGAAGTGCTGGAGGGGTTTGAGGCGGTTATTCCCCGTATAGGCGCTTCAGTGACTTTCTACGGTACAGCGGTGGTGCGTCAGTTCGAAATGATGAATGTATTTCCGCTCAACGAATCTGTAGCGATAACTCGATCACGCGACAAGTTACGATCTGCCCAATTGCTGGCAAGAAAAGGCATTGGTATGCCTGTCACTGGTTTTGCACACAACCCTGATGATATTAATGACCTGTTAAAAATTGTTGGTGGCGCCCCTCTGGTAATCAAATTACTGGAAGGTACTCAGGGTATAGGCGTGGTCCTGGCAGAGACAAAAAAAGCGGCGGAGAGTGTGGTTGAAGCTTTTATGGGTTTGAAGGCCAATATCATGGTGCAGGAATTTATCAAGGAAGCTGGTGGGGCCGATCTGCGTTGCCTGGTAATAGGTGAAAAAGTCGTGGCCTCAATGAAACGTCAGGGAGCAGAAGGAGAATTTCGTTCTAATCTACACCGAGGCGGAAGTGCAACTCTAGTCAAGTTAACACCGGAAGAACGCTCTACTGCGGTAAGAGCTGCAAAAATTATGGGCTTAGAGGTGTGTGGTGTAGATATGCTGCGCTCAAACCATGGTGCGGTTGTCATGGAAGTAAATTCATCTCCGGGCCTTGAAGGTATTGAAGCTGCCAGCGGGAAAGATATTGCCGGATTGATTATCAAACACATGGAGAAACGTGTTGCTTTGCTTCAGGGCAGCGAATCACGCTCCAGAACCCGAGGCAAGGGGTAAAAGCAATGGCGGAAAGCATTGTTATAGGCGGTAAGACAATTCAATTACGCAGTCGACAGGTTGTCGAACTGGAACTGCCGTCACTGTATGTTCATTCGACCCTGACCATGCCGGTACATGTACTCAGGGGAAGTAAAGAGGGCCCTCGTTTGTTCGTCAGTGCGGCCATACATGGCGATGAAATCAATGGTACCGAAGTCATACGTCGGCTGTTAAAGCAGCCAGCATTAAAGCGACTACGCGGCACGCTGATTGCTGTACCTATTGTTAATATTTATGGGGTAATTCATCAGTCCCGTTACCTGCCTGACCGTCGTGATTTGAATCGCTCCTTCCCCGGTTCAAAAAAAGGCTCGCTTGCAGCTCGGCTGGCCAACCTCTTTATGCAGGAGATTGTTGGAAAATGTACACATGGAATCGATCTCCATACTGCTGCGGTACATCGTAGCAATCTACCGCAAATCAGGGCCAACCTGGACGACCCAGAAACAGCCAGACTGGCTTCAGCTTTTGGAGTACCCGTTTTATTGAATGCTAATATTCGTGATGGCTCCTTACGCGAAGCTGCAGCTGAGAATGGAATACCCATGCTGCTATATGAAGCAGGAGAAGCACTGCGCTTTGATGAATTCTCCATTCGTGCGGGTGTAAAAGGGATTATCAATGTGATGCGTGAGTTATCCATGCTCCCTCCAAGCCGCTCCCGACGAAACAAACAATATGAGCCCTTTGTCGCACGCTCCAGTAGCTGGGTACGCGCTCCTGCTAGTGGAGTATTCCGCAGGGTATGTGCAATGGGTAGTCGGGTTAAACGCGGTGATATTCTAGGGTTAATCGATGACCCTTATGGCCGTGAAGACTCTGAAGTCATAGCAAACTTCAGCGGCATAATTATAGGCTCTTTAGAATTGCCTTTGGTACATGAAGGTGAGGCCTTGTTTAACATTGCCCGATTTGAGGATATCAAGGAGGTTGCCAGTGGAGTTGAAACCTTTCAGCGAGACCTTTTACCCGAAGATGGGACTAATATGGAATCCACAGATGTACAAAGTACAAGCATGGAACCCAAAACTGATGAACCGCCCATTGTGTAAATTAAATCATAAACTGAATATAACATACCGAAAACGCTAAATTGAGGATGTGAAATTGAAGCTCATTTGTCTATGAGTATTAAAAAAGGGCAGGGGCAATAAAGATGGTTAATGCAAGTAATAATGGGATTTGAGCCAGGTATTTGCTCATAATAGCCGTCTACAGTTACTTGTGTATTCTTCACTCAGGGTGTTGCTGAAGAATCGGTGTTTGCTTTTGACAGTATTTCCTAAGCTTTGAAAATAGTAATTATAAACGCTCGGGTGCTTTATAAAATGAGGTCTGGACTGTTAGCCGGTGACTATATCGTAATCGTATATGAAGCAGATGATGACGGAGAAATGCTATAAATATGATATCAATACAATATCATAACTTAGGGGCATTATTTATTCCGACTTATAGTCAATTGTGGATGCTGGTAAAATCTTTTTGCGGAGACCAAACGTATGGATTTTAAGGACTATTATAAAATATTGAATGTAAAGCAGGGTGCTGACAGTAAAGAGATCAAAACTGCCTATCGCAAACTAGCGCGTAAATATCATCCTGATTTAAATCCGGATGCGGGTGCTGAAGAAAAGTTTAAAGAGGTAGCGGAAGCATACGAGGTGCTCAAGGATGAAGCCCGTCGCGCCGAATTTGATGAATTGCTTAACTACAGAAACCGCACTGGAGGGGGGTTCCAGCCACCACCGGGGTGGCGAAGTACAACTGGAGGTTTTAGGTCTGGAAGTGTAGGCTCTCAAGATTTTTCGGATTTCTTTAATTCGATATTTGGACAGGGCCTGGGAGCGGAGTTCGATTCCAGAGGCTCAAGACCCTACCACCCACGTGGACAAGATGCAGAGATTGAGTTGCCTGTGTTTCTTGAAGACACCATCATAGATAAACAACGCTCTATTGAGTACAGCATTTCTGTTCATGACGGCGGCAAGGTCAAACAGTTAAAAAAGCATCTCAATGTAAAAATACCCAAAGGCGTTCGGGATGGCGAGCGAATTCGCCTAAAAGGCCAGGGGGCACCCAGTTCAGCAGGTGGTGAGTCTGGGGATTTGTATTTGCATATTCGTCTGGTCCCACATCCTTTGTTCGATGTACAAGGAGACAATCTGTTGATCACAGTACCACTTGCGCCCTGGGAAGCCGCGCTAGGTACAAAAATCACCTTGCCGACGTTAACTGGAAAAATCAATCTTACAATTGCACCAAATACCCCGGCAGGGAAGAAGTTGCGTATAACAGGTAAAGGCTTGCAACGTAGATCCCGCAAAGGAGATCTCTATGCCATTATCAAAATTGTCATACCTGATGAATCGAATGTTGAGACCCAACTGCTGTGGCGAGAACTGTCCGGTAAAGCCAATTTTGATCCAAGAGCTGAGTGGAGCAATTTGTTATGAGCACAACAATAGTACAAATCACATTTGCAGAACTTTGCGAACTGGAAAGAATTGAAAGCGATGTAATTATTCACATGGTTGAATATGGCATTGTAAAACCGATTAAGGGCGAGTCTGAAGCAGAATGGATATTCGAATCGACTACGGTTCACTGGATCAAAAAAGCCGCCCGTTTAGCTGAAGATTTGGAAATAGACTGGATCGCCGTCGCCTTGATTATTGAACTGATGCAAAAAAAGGAAGTACTTGAGCGGGAGAACCAATGCTATCGCTTGCAGCTTGAACGATTTATTGAAAACTAGCACTAATCCGCATTTCAAAAAGTCTACTGCAACTGTATACCCTGAAGAGTGACTTATCCGATGGGTAAACCCTGCCTGGATACGGATTCCAGGTTGAAAGGTTAGCTACAAAAGCCCGTCTGATGAATTATCACGTAGTATAAATTGCGGCAATAAAATACTTAAAAACCTGTCAAGTATGTCACAGAATATTCCCTCAGAAAGGCTTTGTTGGGTGACTTTTAAGCAGAAATAGATGGTATTTATAACTCAGTGATAACAGAGGAATATTAAATAAGGGGGCTGAGTTAAAGTGATGTATACGACGCATGATTTGAGGCTTTTTTTCTAAAAAATTATCATGCTCTTTTTATCATGATAAAGCGCGATTTGATATGCCTTAAGAACCCCCGGTCAACAGGAAAACTTCAACCTGGTTTCGGACACTGATCACAGAGATCAGGCTGAATCACCTAAATAAAATTATTACCCCATTCGATTGTTAAAGGCTAAATACGTTAAAAAGTCTGATTTAGATTTGTGCGAAAAGTCTCACAATATTTTACGTTCTTACGAATACAGGCTGTCTTTATTAAAAGAGACATTGATTTTTTAAATGCCAAGCATTTGATTGTTGAATTTAGCGTAAAGATCTCCCTGTTCTTAATGTTGAGTTGAGGCGCGTTTTTAAAGGCTAAAATGAGTCTTATGCCAGCAGGTGATGAACAGTACTGTATCTAAATATTTAAAAGGGGACTGATTGATAAATGCGCTTTAAAAAAATAAATTAGAATCGATATTTGGTATGAATTTACGAGCATAAAACTACCACTGCATGTAACAGGATTTGATGGTTATATTTAAAAGGGGGCGGTATAGAACTGGCGTGTGTTTTGTATCAAAAAGCTCTGATGTCGATAAATTTCGATACATATAACCCTACTTGAATTCAGGGGATTGACCGTATAGGATTTATGATTAGTAGCGTTAGGCAACTTTTCGAATGAAGTAATAAAGAGCGCCTCACAAACCAGGAATTAGAATCCTGAATGTGCTTTTGGGAAGGGGCTGCTGTTAAATTTTTTGTTCTGCATGACTGGTGCGATAAGGGCCTGTCGATGCGTAATACCTGATGGAGTGTTCATAATGATTTTTCGTGGTCAACAACCAAAGCCACGCTTGCTATTCTCAAGCGTGGTTCTTCTTCTGATTTTCGTATTAAGTGGCTGTAGTCCGGATGATGGCACATCCGGCATCCCGGATCCAGCTCC
>JBNKMF010000020.1:0-59950 GCA_050292965.1 Gammaproteobacteria bacterium
CACATCAACTGTAATGATTTATGAAACAGTGGGTTAACCTCTATTGCGAGCGGTCAACTGCGGAATCTAGGTTCAAGGACCAAGCTAAAGTCAAGGTAATAGAAACACAGGGAAAGCAGCGCAATGGTGACCGCTAGTTTCAGGATGTGTTTAAAAGGATCTTTTGGACTGAATTTTTTACTGACTTTTTATCAGCTGTCTAGCCATTGAATCCCAGCTTAAGCTCTTTTTAAACAGTTCTATTTTTTTAGACATTTCCGAAAGGCCGGGTATATCTATTCCTGCAATCGTATCAGATAGAGCAGTTATATCTTCAGCAGGAACAATCCACCCTGTTTCCTTATGATTTACAACATCGGGTAACCCTCCAACTCTGGTGACCAATACCGCCTTATTATAATGATAGGCAATCGGTACAACTCCACTACCAGTGGCACTTCGATAGGGCAAAACAACTACATCAGCTCGAGCAAATAGTTCAGCAGTTTCCTGATCAGTATGATAACGGGGTCTTAATTCTATTTGATCGGTCAGACCGATATTTTCAATCTTTTTTCTTGTTTCCTGCTCGCCATTCCAGAATTCTCCTGCAATAGTAAGTTGAATATCTTTCCCTTTTAACAAAGCCATGGCATCGATTAAATCATCAAGTCCTTTGTAAGGACGTACAAAACCATAGAACAATAATTCAAGCGACTTACGTCTGGGTAACTCCTGTTTAGCCTCTGGAAACTGATCATAGATAGGATGGGGATGTACATCGACCTCGGCCATAGGAATCAGGGTCTTAAGATTGTGTAAATCCTCTTTGGTATGAACCATGAAACGACGACCATGGTTTAACACCTTGCGAGTCAGAAAAGCCTTCCAGGCGGAGGTTTCATGTTCAATCACATTATGGCAAAAGTAAACTACATCAATACTATTGCGTGTCAATAAACTTGCAATAAAACCAAAACAGGGTGCCCAGAAAACTGTCCACCACGGGATTACAACCAGATCTGCATTAAACTTTTTAACCCGTCGTACCGCCATTAGCCAAGTCAATGGATTTAGTGAATCTATCAAATACTCTGTATTTTTTTCCACATGGCTGACATAGGCAGGATCACGATCAGATTCCCCTGGAAATAACCATTTCGGGTATTGCCGGGAAAAAGATATCATCAATACTTCTGCTTCTTCTGACATGGCTCTACCCAGCAAACTGGTGTGCTGAGCGATGCCTCCACGAAACGGCAAAACTGGACCAATAAAAACTACGCGTTTATTCATTGGCAAAAAACCAGGGATAGATTAAAGATCACGGGAATTACTTTATTTCTTCCTTTGCAAGTTCCAGCCGCTTTATTTTTTCCAGAGACATCTCAAACAGTTGACGATTAAATGAAATCAAATCGGCGACTAGACCTGCCAGGTATGCAAGGAATCCCATCATTACCAGAACACCACCCAGTACCAGAGACTGTAGGTGTCCACTCCCTCCTGTAGTTAAGTAAAAATAAAGGAATCGTAAAATCGGTAATAATCCAATAATCGACAGGCCAGTCCCTAGATAGAAAAAGACTTTTAACGGTTGATACATCGCATACATGCGGATGATGGTTGACACCTGCTTGACAATAAAACTGGGAATACTTTTAAACAGACGGGATTCACGTGTCTTGTCATTGGTTTCCACGGGAATAGAAACCACCGTCATATCTCTTTTTCCCGCCTGTATAACCATCTCGATGGTATAGCTGTATGACGACAACACGTTCAGTTGTATGGCTGCATCGCGTGATAACGCCCGAAAACCACTGACGGTATCCGGCACCCAGATACCGGCAAGTTTCCTTACCACGCCACTGCCCAGCCATTGCATAAATTTCTTGGCTCTAGAAAAGTGGTGGATCTTGTGCGTTTCACGATCTCCAATCACAATATCTGCTTCCTGTTTTATCACCGGTTCAATCAGCCTGGGAATATCCCAACCTGCATACTGGTTGTCACCATCGGTATTGACGATGATATCCGCTCCCTGACGCAGGCATTCTTCAATACCTCGCCTGAAACTTCTGGCTAACCCCATGTTTCGTTTGTTAATTACAATATGGTTTACACCTAAAGATCTGGCGACCTCAACCGTTTTATCCGTACTACCGTCATCAATAATAAGTACTTCTATTGTATCTATACCATCGATCTGTTTAGGAATATCAGCGTAGGTTTCAGACAGAGTATGTTCTTCGTTATAACAGGGTATCTGTATGATAAGTTTCATTGTTTCGTCCTGGAGAAGCAGGTGTTTCTAGGGCATCATAAGTAGTAAGTAAAATTACCTGGTCAATTTATCAGAAGTTATGAATCAGGCGGATTCATCTCTGAATTGCAACACATGAAATTCCTGAGCTAGCAAAGGATCTTTGCATCATCTGGAACGGTGTTTATACCTCAGTC
Organism: Gammaproteobacteria bacterium; assembly: GCA_050292965.1. Taxonomy (GTDB): domain Bacteria; phylum Pseudomonadota; class Gammaproteobacteria; genus JACNJF01. The sequence goes on from JBNKMF010000020.1 coordinate 2,443, forward strand.
CGGGTCTCAAAAGAGTCTGATATTTAAAAATAACTGGTGAACCGATGATTAAGTCTCACCCTTATATTTTTTTACCCTGTCGTCTCTGGTGCTGAAACAAATCACCTCCCTGGCGCTTATCCTGCCAGATCTGCTGATAAATACACTCATGACTCAGTGACAATTTGTGGTCACTGGGCAACCAACCCAATACTTACTCAGGACTCGATTGCTCAACTAATTTTTCTTTGACAAGGTATGAGACTATTCAATTGAGATCTCTATTTCCTTAGCCGTACAGTCAGGTCAAGTTGCACTTATGAATTGAATTCGGGTCAAAAATGTTACATGCTTTTCATTTTTTAATTAATTTCATGAGCAACTATGATTAATTTACGTTTCTCATTATTAAAGGCATTCCACCTGGAAAACTAGTCAACCATAACAGGCTCGAAGCCCATGGCTTGTTTTGACGTAGTCCGAAATAAGATTATATAGTTGTGTCATCACATTTAGACTTGGCCAATTATTTTCTGTTATCATTATCTATTCATACCTCTATATAATTCAGCGAAGGTCATCTTTGAAACTGTTATTCCTGGCACAAAGGATCCCCTACCCGCCTAATAAAGGCGAAAAAATCAGAACTTTTTTTCAAATCAATCATCTGGTAAAACAGGGACACCATGTTGATATCGTTTTTTCTTCTCAAACCACTGAAGATAACGAACTCGGCGATGCTATAGCAAAACTTTTAAGTGTCGGAGTCATTAAAGAGAAGCTGAATTATCGCTTGTTCAGGTTGTTATCCGGACTACTGAGAAATATACCTCTGAGCGTCTGCAACTTTGAAAATGGGAAATTACTGAAAAGACTGAGGCATACAGTCCGTAATACTAAATATGATGCCATTATCTGTACCAGCTCTAGCATGGCTGAATATGTCTTCAAGTCTGGTCTCAATATGGAATCCCTGCATAGTGGTAAACGACCAATGCTGGTGATGGATTTTATGGACCTGGATTCAGATAAATGGCTGCAATATGCTCATTCTTCACCCTGGCCCATGAAATGGATCTATAAAAGGGAAGCTATTTTACTAGCTAAATATGAAAACAAAATCCAGCGCAATTTTGATCATTGTTTTTTTATTTCCCAAAACGAGGTGGATTTGTATTCTGAGAGAAATGGCTCAAGTCAGAATGTTCATGTACTTGGCAATGGAATAAACATCGATGCATATCACCCAGCGGATCATCAGCCAGAAAATGAAGACCCCGTATTTATTTTTACCGGTGTTATGGATTACAAACCTAACGTTGATGCGGTTATCTGGTTCGCCAGAAATGTATGGCCATTGATTTTAGAGCATTTCCCCAAATCCCGTTTTTTTGTAGCAGGCATGAACCCTACTACTTCAATTGAGGAGCTTGCAAAAACAACGGGGATTGAAATCACCGGATTTGTTGACGATATTTTACCCTACTACCATCAGTCTAATTATTTTGTCGCTCCCCTGAGGATTGCTCGTGGTGTTCAGAACAAGGTGTTACAGGCTTTTGCCTGTGGACTCCCTGTTATTAGTTCAAAAATGGGGGCAGAAGGTATTGCTTGCGTAGATGGGGAACATATAATGATTGCATCGACTGGCGAGGATTACCTCAAGGCTGTACAAAAACTTGAGACCGATAAAACATTCAAAGCTGCATTAATAGAAAATGCCCTTGATCTGGTAAAAAGCCATTACTCCTGGGAAGGACAATTGAAAGTCCTGGACGAAATATTACTTTTTAGTTCTCAAAATAAATAATCATCTGATGGTTGCTTAATGAAAAAACTGCTTCTCTTTCTATCTGCACTATTCATAAGTCCAATTACGATTCTCTACTTCATCTTCCATACAGTTCAACCCAGTGATCAAATATTTTCCGGCTTCGCCCAGCTTCTTAGTTTGATACCCGGAAAGACAGGTAATTATCTTCGATTGGGGTTTTACTTTTTCACTCTAAAGAAGTGTGAACAAGAGTGTGTCATCTCTTTTCTTGTTCAGTTTTCTCAGCGTGATACAGAGATTCATTCAGGTGTCTATATAGGGCCACAATCCAATATTGGATCATGCAAAATAAAAAGGAACACGCTGCTTGGTAGTGGTGTACATGTCATGAGTGGGAAAAATCAGCACTATTTTGGTGACCTGGAAAGACCAATAAAAGATCAGGGCGGTCATTTTATCAAGATAGTCATCGGTGAAAATTGCTGGATAGGGAATGGTTCTTTGATTATGTCAAACGTAGGAAATCATTGTATTATCGGCGCTGGATCTGTTGTTATAGATGATATTCCCGATTACTCAATTGCGGCAGGTAATCCTGCTAAAGTATTACGGCGGCGGGGTTAACATTGAAAAAAAATGCTCACACAAAATCATTAAGCTCATCCTTTGCCCGAGGAATTGCGTTTACCTTTGGGGTTGTATTTACGCTTTCAATTATAGCTCTAATACTATTTTTTCTTTATCAGTCAGGCTACCGTGGTAAAAATGTAGTTAATAAACTTAAAACGCTTTATGGCTATATTTCGAATATTAACGCCGAAGTAAAACCTCTTGTTAATGCTCCAAATTTTTCTAATTCCCCAAACCCATATACCGATTCCGAGTTCTCCCCTCCCCTCAATTTAAACCAGATTATTGTGCAGAACACTAAAGAGCTGACCCAGGCAATTAATAAGGCAAATAAATCAAAAAATGGGTCGCTTTTATTATTGAATAATGGCGTTTACACCCTGAGTAAAACGCTGCAAATAAAGGCTGACTCCATAATGGTCAGCTCTTTAACTGGGTTAGCTGAAGATGTCATCGTACAGGGTAGCCAGTCCCCGAACACGGGCATTGGCAACCTGTTTCGAGTGACTGGGAAGCATTTTATCCTCAGCGGAATAACATTAAGAAATGCAAAAAACCATTTAATCCAGATAGCCGGTGAAAGTGATGCTGATTTTCCAGTAATTCGTAACTGTATATTGCAGGACTCATATCAACAACTTTTAAAAGTTAGCTATAACAAAGATAAAACACCTCAAATATCTTCCGACTATGGTCTCGTTGAAAATTGTCGATTTGAATACACCAGAGGTATAGGGCCTAACTACTATATTGGTGGAATAGATCTCCATGCTGGAAATGGCTGGATAATTCGTAACAATAAATTTAAAGATATTGCCAGCCCTTCTCAACACATTGCTGAGCATGCTATCCATGCCTGGAATAATGCTTATAACACTCTTGTGGAAAATAATACGTTTAAGGACTGTGATCGAGGGATCGGTTTCGGTATGGGGCAAGGAAATAAACACCCCTCAATTTCCTATTCCCATAGAGGGGGTGTAATTAGAAATAACATCATTATTCACAACCAGAACAATGATCCTTTTGCAGATACAGGAATTATCCTGGAAGACAGCCCCGAAACGATAATCGCAAACAACAAAATATGGTTAGCTCACGACTATCCGAATGCAATTGAGTACCGATTTCCTTCCACAGTTAACATTATTATTTCAAATAATATAACCAATAAAAACATCCAGTCCAGAAATGGCGCTAATGCAGAGCTTAATGGGAATACTACTGATGCCAGGATCGAAGATATTTTGATAAATGATCTTTGAATATTACTTATTAATCACTATCCTGGATTCTGAAGTTGACCGCTCGTATTAGAGGGTAACTCACTGTTCCGTAGACCATTACAGTTGATGTGTCTTTTCACGCTCCTATGCATCGGCTCTAGCTCCTGCTTCGCTCTACCACCTACATCCATGTAGGCGTCCATGCATTCGCGAAATAACAGCATCCATGCTGAAAACGCTCCTATGCATCGGCTCTAGCTCCTGCTTCGCTCTACCACTTACATCCATGTAGGCGTCCATGCATTCGCGAAATAACAGCATCCATGCTGAAAACCAAATAGATGAATCCCGCTACGAGCTGAATTACACGTCTGCAGCGACATATCTCTGCGTTGCCTATAGGGACATAGGTAAGGGGCGTGAGCAGGACGCGGTAGCCTTGCCTATAGGGACATAGGTAAGGGGCGTGAGCAGGACGCGGTAGCCTTGCCTATAGGGACATAGGTAAGGGGCCGTGAGCAGGAGACGCGGAAGCCCTATAACTTCCTGGAATAGCCCGCTATTCCGCGTCATCTCGCCTTGATATACACCACCTTAAACGCACTACAACTCGTCCAACTGCGGATTCCGGGATTATTTGTAATAGTCAAGATACCACTCGGCAAAACTCCTGATACCATCTTTTATCGATGTCTTTGGCTGATAGCCAAAATCACGAATCAAGTCTGTAACATCAGCATAGGTATCAGGAACATCACCGGGTTGCAGTGGTAACAATTCTTTTTCAGCTACCTTACCTAATGCATCTTCAAGTGCAGCAATATAATCTTTCAATTCAACCGGATTGTTATTACCGATATTATAAACCCGCCATGGCGCATAACTGGTACCTGAATCTGGATCGTTTCCATCCCATTCAGGGTTTGATTGAGCAGGCTTATCAAGCACCCTGATCACACCTTCGACAATATCATCTATATAAGTGAAATCACGCCGATGATTTCCATAGTTAAATAATTGAATAGGCTCACCAGCCATTATACGTTTGGCAAACTTCTGCAAGGCCATATCCGGGCGATCCCACGGTCCGTATACGGTAAAAAATCTTAAACCGGTCGTTGGTAATTGATATAGATGGCTATAGGTATGCGCCATCAGCTCATTGGCTTTTTTTGTAGCAGCATAAAGGCTAACTGGGTGGTTAACATTGTCATGTACTGAAAATGGCATTTTAGTATTACTGCCATAAACAGAGCTAGACGAGGCGTAAACAAGGTGTTCAACATTATTATGCCGACAGCCTTCTAAAATATGTCCAAACCCTACCAGGTTCGAATCGATGTAGGCCAGTGGATTCTCAATGGAATAACGTACTCCAGCCTGAGCGGCAAGGTTAACTACCCGATTGGGCTTATGCAACTTGAAGAGTTCAGCCATTCCTTCACGATCTTCAAGCGACATTCTTACGTGAGTGTAATTTGAGTGGTTTTCATGTCTGGTCAGGCGCGCTTCCTTGAGGGCTGGGTCATAATAATCATTATGATTATCAATACCAACCACGCTGTCCCCTCTTTCGAGTAACCTAAGCGATAATGCCGACCCAATAAATCCAGCGGCACCTGTAATTAATACTTTCATATAACTCTCTTCATAAATAATCGACTAATTGTAGGTAGATAGAATTAGCTTGTTCAAATCCTTGTCAAAATATCAAATTGAATAATTGTAACAAGTTTATAATTTATCCAGTTCTGCCTGAATGATACTCCTTGATTCTACAGAGCGCGTTTTGGAATACAGATCTTTTAGTATCGTTTTTGCTTTGCCTTTCTGATTATTCGCAATCAGTACTCGAGCATAGTTTAAACGGATATCACTGACTGTTGGCGCCAATTCCAGCGCCTTTTCAGAATACTGAAGCGCCTTGTCATTTTCACCTGATGCAAGATATAGCATAGCTAGCGTGTCATTAATGAATGGACTTTCAGGATTCTGTTTAAGCGCTTGATCTGCGTATTTTATACCTTGAGATGGATTACTATCCTTCAACAGCCAGGCCAGATTATTAAGTACGGTTGGATTATTAGGAGTTAACTTATCCAGTTTTTGATAACTGGTTTGGGCATCATTCTCACGGTTTTCGGCAAGATAATATTGTGCCAGCAACATGAGAGCACGCGTATCCTTTTCATTTTTTTGAATCCATAGTTCTAGCCCTGAGATTGCACTCTGTTTATCGCCCGCTTGCCATTGGTTAATCGCGAGGTCGACAACAACCTCTGAGTGAGGTGACTCTTCCATCAAAGACTCCAGGGCGCTGATTGCTCGCCCATAGTTTTTGTCGCCTGAGGCAACTTTGGCTTTTAAGAACTGAACGTCTTTATTTTCTGGATGAGTCTTACTTAGACCGTTTACGCGTTGCTTAAAGTCTTCGTACTTCCCTTCCATCAAATCAAGTTTTGCCATGATCAAATTGGCTCGTAAGTTATCAGGTTCTAGCTCGAGCGTGTTCTGTAAAGATTCTCGCATTTTTTCTGGCTGATCACCCTGAGCATAAGCCTGTGCCAACAGGAAATGGGCAGCAGTCATTTTTGGTTGTTGCGAAATAAGGGACTTCAATAACCGGATTGCATGCTGCTGTTCCTTAAGTAATAACTTTGACTGGGCCAACAATAGAATGTATCCCGCCTGTTCTTTGTCACTTTCTTTGGCGTCGTTTAATAAGGTAACTGCCTGTGAGGGATTATTCTGGCGTATATATTGTACAGCAAGGCTTAACCGGGCTGACAGCACGTCTTTATTCCCCTCATAAGCCTGAGTAAGCCATTTCATCATTTGCTCCTGATCGCCTTCACTGGCCGCTATCAGAGCTAACTGATTCAAGGTTTGCAGATGGGTTTTATCCTTGACTAACACGTTCTGATACAGATCACGAGCCTTATCTAACTTTTTCTCTTTAATATAGATACGCGCAAGATTACTTGAGGTAACAATATCCGCAGGAAATCTTTCAAGTGTTTTAGACAACTGACTTTTTGCCTTTTCGATCTGGTTTTGTGCCAAATAGGTCAAAGCCACCAGATTGGCACCCTGGGAATTATCTGGGTTCTTCTTATCAAGATTTTGCGCAAGATCGAGTGCATCCTGATACTTTTTACCAGCCAGATAACTTTTAAACAATAAAAATTCAGCTTGTTTTAAATCCGGTTGAAGCTCAATGGCTTTGATTAATTCCTCCTGCCCCTGACTAAAAGTTGCTTTATCATTCAGAAGAATGGCACCCAATTGCATACGGGTGGCTGCTTGCTCTGGCTTTATTGCCACTGCTTTTTTTAATACTTCAGTAGCTTTACCGATATTCTTCTGTTGAAGATAGGCGTTACCCTTTAACGCAAGTAACCGATAATCATCACCAATTTGATCCTCAAGTTTTTCTATTATGGACAGTGCATTTTCTGGCTGACCTAGTTTTAGCAAGGTACTTATATACAAAAATTGTGCGCGCTCATTCTCTGGATTAGTAGAAGTGTACCGCTCCAGTAAAGTCACTGCATTTTGATAATTTTTCTGGTTGAAATAGATTAGCGCAAGCATGAACTGTGACGGGGGATACTCGGGTGCCTTTGATAAGACTTCCTGAAAACGTGACCGCGCAATATCAAATTTATTGGTTTGAAATGCTATTACACCATCCGTATGACCAACAACCAGCCAGTTTGCACCCAGTTTTTTAAGTTTATCAATATCTGACTGCGCACCTTCATAATCTTTCAGTGCGATCCGCATTAAGGCTCGCCTTACACTATCAACATGACCGTATTGCCTTAACTCTATCGACCTGGTGTAAGCTTTTTCCGCTGCCTCAAAATTTGAAGCATTTTGTTCAATCTCTCCTAACATACTCCAGGCATCGGCAATCCCGCCTTCTCGTTCTAACAATGGGTTTAACCATTCCTTCTCGGCTGCCGCATTGCCCTTTTTTGCTTCGTAGGTAGCCCAGGCCAAACGAACATCGGTGGCATTAGAATCCATATTTTTTGCTTTATTTAATATGGTTAGAGCTTCTTTATCATTATCCGACTTGATAAAAGCTATTGCTCTTAAAGCTAAAATATCAGCCTGTATCTGTGGCGTTTGTTGAGCCTCTATCTGGATTTCATCGATAATGTTCTGGTATTGATTCGATTGTTTATAGGCTTTACCCAGCGCTACTAGAATATCATCAGAACCATAGCCCAAATCTTTGGCCTTTTTAAGTTCTTTTATTGCGGCAGTACTACTAAAAGTCTGGACATAGGTCTTACCTAATAATGCCCTGGCTTTAGCATTTTCAGGGGCTTTCTTCACCGCATTCTTGAACTCAATAATTGCGCTTTTCCAGTCCTTTTTAGCATAAAAGTTTTGACCACTTTCCAAATACTGCTCAACACTTTTCTGATCTCCACATGCAGTGATAAAAATGACAAGAGATAGAATGATATACTGAATTACTTTCATGGTTGTCCTGGCTTCCTGGTTTATATATCGTTGATTGTAGGTTATTGAATAAGTTTCAAACAATCAGGCACAGGTTACAACAAATGTAAAACATGTCTGTGACCTGAGACAATTTCTGTGATGATACAGAATTAATGTTTTATTTTATTTTATCTTATCCAGTAATTGTTGTGCATTTGTACGGTTTCTGAACCTGCCCTCTGTTGCCAGTGCAAGATAGAGCTGTTTCACCGCTTCCTGGCTTTTCTTTGACTCATTTAATGCAACCGCATAATGGTACCTGACATCAGGGTCAGAAGGAGCCGCCTGTGACGCTTCCTTAAGTATAGCTAACGCTTTTGGAATATTCTTATTGTTCAAATGCACCAGTCCCAGTGTATCCATATTAGCAGGATCTTTAGCATTTAGTTTATAAGCCAGATCAGCATACTCAAGACTCATAGGGCTCCCCTGCTGCATAGTTACCAGTGCCAGTCTGTTGAGTACTCGATCATTATTGGGGGCCTTTTTGATAATTTTTTCATATAAATTACGAGCTTTCTCCAACTCACCCCGTTGATGATAGGTATAAGCCAATACTTCGGCTAATGGAATGGCTTCGGGGAATTCTTTAACCCATTGCTGTAACAGCTTGAAACCCTTTTCGATCTGACCATCGATATTATACACAGACAGTAATTTAAGATATGCCTCAGAACTGAATTTGATTCTGGTCGATTTCTGGTAATACTTGATGGCTTCTTTGGGTTTTTTTAAAGCGATATATACATCGCCCAACATATCATAACTATCTGCTTCATCGGGATGCAGTTTAGCCATCTTACGCGCTTTTTCCAATGCATCATTCGTTTGCTTAAACTGCAGGTCGAGCTTAATCAGCACAACCCAGGGCACCAAACTTTTGGGTTCCAGTTCAAGGACTTTTAGAAAACTTTTCTGAGCCGCTTTTAGCTCACCATTCAAACTTTGCATACGTCCCAAACCATACCAGGATGCAGCAAAGTCCGGCTTTAATGAAACAATCTTCTGGTAAGTGACCACAGCAAGGTCGGTCTTGCCAACTGCATGCAGGTTATCGGCATGTTTTTTTAACAGGGCTGTATTTTCTGGTTGAATACTGATCATTTCTTCTGACACTTCTAATGCCTTTTTCTTATTACCTTTTCTTCTGAAATAATCTTCCAGTACTTCACGTGATGCTAGTGAAGCTGAATTATATCTACGTGACAGGTTCAACCACTTTAACATCTCGGCATCATCACCTCGGCGATGAAAAATACCCGCTAAAGCAACCAGAGCGACATCGTTATGTGGTTTTATTTTCAATACTTCGCGGTAGATAGCTTCCGCCCTCCTGTCATCTCCTTCTGATACAAGAATACGAGCAAGGTTAATTCTGGGCTCCAACAGAGATTCTGATAATTGTATGGATTGTTCAAATGCAGCCCTGGCTTTCTCAAGGTCACCTTTGTATTGATAACCACTGCCCAGCATGAAATACAGCAAACCGCTTTTTGGTTGTTTTTTTAAATAACCCTGAATGATGGCTATCGCCGCATCGTATTTTTTTTGTCGAAACAAATTCAATACAGGTAAATGGCCACTCTGATAATAGTCTTCAAAATTATTATCTTTGAAAGTGATATCAAGACTTTTCCCAGTTTCAAGCTGCGCCATCTGAAACTGCCTTTTGATCAGTTGATCATCAGGTGACAGGTGAAATGACTTTTCGATATAGTCGGCACTTTTTCCACTATTACCTATCTGCTCATAAGCCAGAGCAATTAATGAGTAGACGTAAGGATCGTTTAATTCTTCAAGTGGCTTTAACAGGTCAATCGCCAACGTACCCTGCCGACGTTTTAAATAGACCGAAGCCAGGGTTTTAATTGCCTGCACATCATTGCCATGAAAAGAGAGATATTTGCTCAGGTTTTTTTCAGCCTGCGTATAATCCTGTTGATGAAATTGAATAGTGCCTAATAATTTTAATGCTTCGAAGTTGCGCTTTTTCCCCTTCAGAACGATATCTATAGCCGACTTGGCGCGGCTGTAATCATTTTCCTGAAAAGCAATAACCGCCAATAGATAATTGGCCACCTGATGCTCTGGATAACTGAACAGAATCTTTTGAATCTCTGATTTAGCATTATTTAAGTCATTTAAGCCTATATAAGACCGCACTGTGCCAAACCATACATTGATATTCGCCTGCTGGATACGCCCTGCCTGTTCGAACAGCTTGAGTGCTTTATCATATTGGCCCTGAGTACGATAGCTTTCCGCTGCTACTATCAGTACCTCAGGATGATCGGGGTATTGCTTTAGCAAGTGATTAACCAGTTTTAACTCTTCGTCTTCTTTACCCTGAAAGCTGAACAACTTGACCTTCCCCAACTGGGATTCCATGACATTTGGTGACAGAGACAAAGCTCGTTCAAACATCTGGCGCGCCTGATTGAGCTTCCGCTGTTCTAAAAAAGCGAATCCCTGCATCGCTCGAATCTGACCAATCTGCTGCTGCGGCAGGTTAATAAGGCTGGAGTACTCAATGATTTCATCGTACAAACCCAGATAAAACTGCGCCTTAATCATCAGTAAAGCTGTTTGGGCAGGCTTTGCACCCAGTTTTTCCGCTTTCTTCAGCTCCACTTGAGCCTGTTGCCCCTGTCCGGTGAACACGAACATTTTAACCAACTCAAGACGAACTTCGAGATTATCCGGACTTTCCCTGACCGCATTTCGTAAGTGAATCAGAGAAGTAGTATATTGCCCCAGCGATTCAGCCTCGCGTGCCTGGGCCAATAAGGACTCGGAGCTATCAGCCCAGATAGCACCAGATAAAAACATTGATATAAGAAAAGTAAGAAGTTTAGCTATTGATCGCATCAACAGAGTTCTTTCCATAGGAAGAGATTAAATCATTCGTTAAGCTAACACGAAAGACAGGTAAAAAAAAAGCGCGAAATTCGCGCTTTTTTGATTTAGCTCTTAATAATTACTTCTGCATTTTGCGTCGACGGCAACCTGAAGCGACTAAACCTATTGAGCCAAGACTAAATAAAGCTAATATTGAAGGCTCTGGCACTGCACTATCATTATGAGAAAGCACTACACTTCCATTGATATAGTCGTTTCCACATGACATGGTCCAATGAGTATCAACTGTAAAATCGCCCGCTTGAGTAACAACATCATCGAGATTAAAAGTAACAACCCTATAATAACTCATACATTCGATATATTGACCACACCACCCTGACATTGACCCAGTGACACCTGAGCCAGTTTCGTTTTCAGTTAAAGCACCTGCTATCAAAGTACCCTCATCCATTGCAAATGGACTTGATTCAGGAAAGAGGATATCGTTATTCCACTCAGTCACACGATACAGCCCAGCGCCATCTACTCCATCATCAAAACCTGTATCGGCTGAAACCAGATCATTTCCATTATAGTCTTTGGTAAGCAAGCCAAAGTCGACTGCGTACTCATAACCAGGCAATCCATCAAATGATAATGCAAGGTCACCGGCAAAATAGCTTGTTTTTGTTCTATTCCACCAATCACCAGAAATTACATCAACTTGACCATCTATTAAATCAAAACCGCTCTGCAGCCCTATTGAAAGATTATTATTTGATTCATCATATTTATAAAATAAGTACTCAGCATCAAATATTTGGCCACCAGAACCAGGATTGGTATTTCCATCATTATCTGCTAATTGTGTCCAACCGTTTGCAGAGTCGGTGAAAAAGTTAAATGCTTCGTTGTCACAAACTTCCTCTGAAAAAACATTACCAGCGAAAGCCAGTGAGACAGAAAATAATACAATTTTGATACCTGTGAATATTTTCATTGTACAATCCTAATAATATTTATAATATTTTTACAGCAAATAATACGCCACAAATTCAATCCTACATTAAAACAGTGACTTTTAGCACATGACACTCTATCAACGTCAGAAATTTTAACAACTTTGTTTGTTTATTATACTCAATTTGTCGAGTTTTTTTACATCTGAAACAGATCCATTCAATTCAAGAATTTCAAGTCAGCTTATAAGAACCCAGAGTTTTATCCTTGATAAAAACATCATTCATGGTACCCCAGTTAAAATCCTTTAGTAAACGGATCAAACGCCCTTCGGTTTTATCCAGATTCAGGTAATGCCTGAAACGGGTTTTGGCTGATATTCCCTGCTGCCTGGGCTGAGCCGGGTCTAGTTCCCAGGGGTGCAGATAAAATACGGTAGACTCGCCCTCTTTATTCACTCGATTAATTGCCCAACGAGTCAAGGTATAAGGATAAAACCGAAAAAAACCACCTCCGCCAGCGGGTCGGAGTTTATTCAATACCTTGACCGTAGAGATAGGAATTTCTATCAAGCCAGTTTTTTCATCCCGAAAAGAAAAACGAGGTGCCTCGGGGAAGCCATAATGATCATGCTGAATGGGATAGATACTCGAGCTATATTGATGACCGGTTTCTGCCAGAATCTCCAAAGCCCAGAGGTTGTCTTTACCAATCGAATAACTTGGCGCCCTATATCCACGGATCTTTAGCCCTGAAATATCTTCCAGAATTTTCCTGGCTTTCGTCACATCCTCCCTGAATTGATCTGCTGTTAAGTCAGTAACACGTTGATGGCCATAGCCATGACTAGCCAGTTCATGGCCAGCCTCAACGATGGATTTGATTAGTCTCGGATAGCGCTCAGCAACCCAGCCCAGTGTAAAAAAGGTAGCTTTAACATTCTGGTTAGCAAAAACCGCGAGCGTTTTATTTAAATTTTTTTCGATTCGGTGCTCGAGTGAATCCCAGTGATTACGATCTATAATCTTTTCAAAAGCAGAGACCTGGAAATAATCTTCAACATCAATGGACAGGGCATTTATTCGCGGCATGATTTAACAAAAAAATATATGATCCTAATAAGATACACCACTTGAGCAAAAATACTCAGCCAGAGATCACATAACCAAAGATTACAGTCAAAAAAAAACCACCCGGATGGGTGGTTTTTTGATTCAAAATGGATCAGTAATTAAGCTTGCTTGTTCTTACGAGAAGCGAAACCTAAACCTGCCAGACCCAGTCCAAACAGAGCCAAAACAGAAGGCTCAGGTACAGAAATCGCTGAAGTAGTCTGAGTTGTACCAGCAGAGTTGTGTGTAACAGTAGTTTCGATAGTTAGTGAGTATGGTGCAGAAGGCTCAATGTATGAAGTGCTGCTATAAGCACCAATATTTGATAACGAAGCTGAACCTAAACTTGTTGTTTTAGCAAATTCCACATTTCCAAGATCTAACCATGCTTCCATATTAACGCTATTTCCAGACGTTAAATTATTGGCAGTTGCGCCAAAATCAAAGCCACCACTGGTAAAATCAGTATCAGTTACTGTGATAACTAAAGTCCCTGCAGCATCTGAAGACGTATTGAAAGTTGTTAATGATAGCAATTCATTACCTGGCAGTTTCGAACCAGATGTTTCTACATTAAAATCCCATGAACCAACAGTTGCAGTAGAAAGAATTAAACCATTGAGATCATTATCTGACAGAGTCAAATCAACACCAGCAGTAGATAGATCATCAACAGTCATAATAAAAGACGCGCTTGAAGCAGTTGCCATAAACAGAGCCGCTACGCCTGTCATCCCTAATAAAAATTTATTCATTTGTTCACCTATATTAAGTTACATATGTTAGTTAATCAAAAAACCCAGATAATTAAACTACCTGACATATCTAATGATTCGGCGAAGCGCCTATAAAACCATTGCTTAACAATATGCACTGAATATACCAAATAATATTAATTTATTTAATATCAATCACTTATAATTTTATTTCTAGATATTTAAAGGTTCATGTAAAGTAATCTGACAGGTTTAACAACTAAGCAGTCAGTTTTTTTTACATACTAATACATACCTGATTACAGCTGACATTAAGCACATTTACTGAACTTTAATAAGCACTCACCACTGAGATCAAAGAGCGGGACGCAGAGAAGAAAGTCAGCCAGATTATTACCCTGTTTTTACCTGTAATCCATAGCTGGACGAGTTGATGTGTGTGGCTGTGTAGATCAAGGAGTTACAAGGCTTCCGCGTCCTGCTCACGCCCCTTACCTATGTCCATATAGGCAAGGCTTCCGCGTCCTGCTCACGCCCCTTACCTATGTCCATTATGATCGTTAACGAAACAGTGTGGGTTACCTTACTAATGCGAGCGGTCAACTGCGGAATCCGGAATCATGTCAGGACATGATTTAGAGGGACTTTAGAATGATTTGGTAAACAGTATACCAAGAACGACTTGTTCATATTCGTTGGCAACATCAGAAGAATCTTGCCTGGTTGTACTGGCAGTGACTATATAGCTGCTATTTTTCGATAAAGTTTTGTTGTACCCAGCTTTTATATTAGTCAATTCATTGGTTTGTGAGGTTTTGCTTTTTTGCGATAACAGATTCAGGTTAAATGATGAGCGGGCGCTAAGTTCCCGACTAAACCCTATTTTTGCACCAGTCGTTGTTTCAGTCTGTATTATACTACCCTGATCTCGTTCAGTCTGAAAGACTGAGACGATTAAACTGGATCGTTTTCCGGTCAGTAGCATGCTAACTGTTGATTGTTTTACGAGCACTGGAATGATTGAGATGGCTTGTGTAGTTCCAGAATAAGCAGAGCTCGAAGAGAGCGACGAAAGCGTAGTTTGTCGGGTAGTAGTGACCGTTTCTTGATAATTTGCAGTTAATGTCATCCTGCGGTTTTTATGTGAGCCATCCAGAGAGTAACTATCTTCATCTCCCCTTTTTCCAGCAGCGATGCGTAGCGAAGTATTATTTCCGGGGGTCCAGTTTAAGCCTAATAGCGTTTCAGTTTGATTCAGTTGGTCATTATTGGTATCAGTACTAGTCGCATCCACAAATGTGGTAACTCGATTATTTACCCGATAGTCCAGGTTGATATGAGCGGTATCGATTTTTTCTTCATTGGAATAAGTTTGTGAGAGGTTACTATTGTAATCTAACCGCCAGGTGAAGGGCTTAAGAGATCTGATATTATCCAGCGAAAACCTGGCGTGATATCCTTCGCTACCATTAGTACCTTCATAATCTACATGATCTGCGCCCAGTGAGGTTTTGAACCAGACTGTTTCTGACACTCGTCCATTAAGAGCTGTGTTAACGCCAACAGTCCTTAATTCACGTGTATTATCAGTAGTAATATTTGGGTTAAGATTCTGGACACCATCTGTACTGATATTGGCCTGACTAATACTACTGCTTACATCCGTGGTCCAACGCCTGGGAATATGAGTGAAACTATCGTGCAATCTTAAATTTTGATTAACCTCATCCTTCTGAGACAGGCCACTGGAGCTAATTGCATTCAACGAATAATCAATTGAGAGTGAGTTTTTCCCCCCATCAGCGAGATAATGGATACCAGGTGATAATCGGGTTACCGTGCCTGATTCATCAACACTTGCCGTTTTGTTCTCGATAAACTCATGATTGAGTTCAATGCGTGGAGTCAACTGGGACTGCGCTGAAGCCGTAGGCAGTATTAATATGCCAGAAACTAAACAAAGGAAACAACCCGTAATTCTCAAACTCATCATATTATGGGGAGGTTAACCCTGATGCCCATAGCCGTAATAGCCATAATTTGAAGCATCATTTTTTTCACGCATCTTATTTAACATCAGGAGGATGATTTCATTACGCAATAGACTCAAACTTTTACTAACCTGATGGCGCAGGGTTTTTTCTGCTTCAACTACCATAATTATCTGGCCCATATGCTGCGCTAGAACACTGGACTCAGTCGTCAAAAGAAGCGGAGGCGAATCGAAAATCACGACTCTGTCTGGATAGCGGCTAGAGATTTCTCTTACAAATTCCTCCATTGCTTCACTGGCCAGTAACTCTGTAGCATGAGAGGTTAAAGTTCCTGCAAACATTAAGGACAGAGAGGGAATATTGGTTTTTAGCAGCACCCGGCTCATATCATTAACCTTACCCAATAACAGGTCCGTCAACCCATGCTCCATTTCAAGACCGAAAACTTTATGGTGCGAGGGTTTGTTAACATCCGCATCAATTAACAGCACGCGCCTGTTCTTTTCCATCGCGATGCTTAAGGCCAGATTCAACGCTGAAAAACTTTTACCTTCTTCACTAAGAGAACTGGTGACCATAATTAAATTGGCATTATCCAGTACTGTTGCCCCCTTTCCGCTGACATTATTCAGTATTGGGCGCTTGATCATACGAAAAGAGTTGGATAATGCTGTATTGGCATTATCCGGTGTAATATACCCCTGACGTTTAAGATTATTCAGATCAAGATCAACCGGGTGTGAAAATGGTTTTACTGTATCGATAGACAGGATATTTTCACCATATATACCCGTAATATCGTCACTATCAGATGACAGATCAAAATCAAGGTTTTCAAGATCCAGTTTTGATAAATCAATAAAATCATCCTGATCGTCCAGGTTTTCATGCAAAGGGATATCCACAATAGAAGCATCTATTTCATTATCTTTAAACATCGCACCTTCTTTAACTACATGACCCTGAATTTCTTGCGTGCTTGAATGGGACAGTTGTTCCTGAGAATTAACTGACTGAGAACTTTTCAACTTATTAATGGCTTTAGAAATGATACTCATAAGCCAAACACCTTAGCCTGGATAGTGTTCAATAATAATAATTCCTGGCTATGCAGAAAAACAAAAACACCTCCAACGGCGAGGAAAAAGAAATTTGCGAGAGAAAAATAGATTAGATTCTTACGGCGCTTACTAAGAACCTCATCAGTATCAAACTTGTTAATGCCACCAAGGATGGGCAGATCAACAAAGTTTTTCAGATCTGATGTATTATAAAAAACCGGCTGGAACAGGGAAATGATTAGCCCGAGCCCATATCCAGAACACAGTGCCAGGATAAGTACCGCAATATCAAATAAAGGTCTGTTGGGATACTTAGCTTTGGTCGGGACAAACGGTGGCTCGATAATTCTAAATTTGACCTGTTCAGTACCTGATTCCACATCTTCAGAGATTCTGGCCTTCTCTCGTCTTTTAACTAGAGAGTTGTAGTTCTGCTTGTGAATATCATAATCCCGGTTAAGCCTCTGTAGCTCGGCCTCGATCTTGGGGACGATATCGACCAGTTTTTTTAACTCGGTACTTTTATTCTGATATGAGGCTACTCGAGCATGAAGTGAAGAAATGTCTGCTTCAGTCTGTGTTACCAGGATCTGTAATTCCTGATAAATAGGATTGTTTGATTTACCCACGTCTTGCTGATTTTTTGCATTATCTTTGATATCTTGATCTCGGCGTTTAATCAGTGAATTCAGTACCATTCGGGCATTGATAACATCCGGGTGCTCATCCGTATAAAGCAATAAGAGATCATCCAGTTTAGCTTCCTGAGCCAGGATACGTTTGTCATAAATACTACTTGTTGGTGATGACACTCCTTCCTGTGCATTAAATTTTGCTAACTGGGAGCGTAATTTATTACGTCGGTTGATGGCTTCATTTAATTCGCGCTGTGCATTTTCCAACAGGGAATTTACCTGTTGAAGCTGGGTGTAATAATTTGCACCATCTTTAGGCATTAAACCCACATTTTTACGCTTAAACATTTCCCGGCGATTTTCTGCTTCCTGTAACAACTGGTCATATTTTTCAATTTGTTTATCCAGAAAGCTAATTGCCGTATCTGATTCATTGACAGACTTCCCCAAAGTATCTTCTACAAAGATATCAAGTAGAGTTTGTACCATCTTTTTTGCTTTGTCTCGATCATGATCCGAGTAGGTTATTGAATAAGTATCTGTCCTACCCCTTGCCTGGATTTTAACCTTTCTACGAATTTCAGTAATAATTTTTTCCATATCAGCTGGAGAATTGACCTGTAAATCCATATCCATAATGCGCGCAGCACGCTCAAGGTTGGGACGGCTTAACAGTTTTTTACCCATCAGTCGAACATTGGCCTTAAAATCTGTTTGAATAGCAAGTCCTTTGAGTAAGGGTTTTAATACTGAAGTGGTATCGATATAAACCTGAGTTGAAGCAGTATAACGATCCTTGATCTGATCCACCACGATAATGCCAGTAAGCATCAATGGCCAGGCAATAGCTATAGCAATCCAACGATTCTTCCATATACCCCTTACGTAATGTAGTACAAGAACTTTAAAGTTTTCTAAGTCATCCATAGAGAAAAGGCCTTCTCTCTAGAACCAGGATTCAGGGATAATGATGATATCGCCAGGATAAACAGGGCGGTTTTTGGTGATATCTCCGCCTCGTATCAAGGAATCTAGCTGAACAGTATATTGCTTATCCTCACCTTTTACCTTTCTGATCAATTGTGCCTTATCACCATCTGCAAACTCTGACAGGCCTTTTACATCAATCATTACGTCCAGCAGTGTCATTCCAGCACGGTAGGGCAAGGTCCTGGGGTTTGTTGCATTACCGATTACCTTGATTTGTTGGGCCGAGGTACTGTGAAATCCAGAAACAATGACTGTAACCTTTGGTGTACGAATATAAGTAGACAAATTCAGCTCGATCATGGCCGCCACTTCGGTAGCCTTTAAATTGGCAACGGCTAAATCATCAATCAGAGGAGATGAAATTCGCCCATCAGGTCTTACGGTTACATTTGAACTCAAATCTGGATTTCTCCATACAAAGATTTTTAGCTGATCTCCCGGACCGATGAGGTAGTCTGTTGACTCCAAAGCCTCGCTTTGAGGTAACAAATTGCTTCCAGTAAAAGAACAACCCGTCAGAGTTACCATGAGGAGCATAAAAGCTACAGAATATATTCTTTTAAAAATCATCATCTTATCGATTCGGGTCTCAGGGTTAATCAAAAAAAACCATTTTTTATGCGCCATTTTCAGGCATCGGTATCGTAACAATTGAAATCTATATTTCAAGAGATATTACAGATATATCATCAAGCTGTAACTGGGTTCACATAATGTGGCTTAACACATATCAACTTAATCTAGTCTAGCTGGATTTTCAGGCGTTCTATCAGGGAATACAGGGTTGGCCGAGTCACATCAAGTAATTTCGCAGCTTGCGATATATTACCATCTGCTTCTTTAAGGGCATACCGTATAGCCCTTCTCTCTGCTGCATTTCTGATAACTGATAATTTATACTCACCTTCCAGATTTTCATCATCCTCTATTATCTCGGACTCTATCTTTATCCCAAGATCTTCAGGCTGTATATACAGGCTTTCCATCATAATTACCGCTCTGCGAATGATCTTATCCAGCTCTCTTACGTTACCCTTGCATTCATAATGCAGTAACGCATCTTCTGCTGCCTGACTTAATCCTTTGACGACTTTATCCTGTTGTTTTGAATAGCGATCTATAAAAGCATTGGCCAGTAGTAAGATATCATCATCCCGTTCACGTAAAGGAGGTAAATCTATCGTGATATCACTAACACGGAAGAATAAATCCTCACGGAAATTACCCATAGCAATCATTTCATTTACCTGTCTGTGAGTAGCACAGATAACACGGGTATTTATCGAAATCTCTTTGGTACCACCAACCCGCTCGATCACTCTTTCCTGTAAAAAACGTAACATCTTAGCCTGTAAATCGAGAGGCATATCTCCAATCTCATCCAGAAACAAAGTACCTCCATTAGCGACTTCGACCTTACCGATTTTTTGACTACTCGCTCCAGTAAATGCCCCCTTTTCATGACCAAACAATTCACTTTCCAGCAGGTTTTCCGGGATTGCCGCACAATTAATCGCGACAAAACGACCATCCGCATACTGACTCAAGTTATGTAGCGCTCGAGCAATGACCTCCTTCCCAGTACCGCTCTCACCCAGTATCAGTACCGCAAGGTCACTAGGGGCCACTTTTTCAACCATCTCACAGATCTTTAGCATTGCGGGACTAGATGTGATTATTCCATCTAGTGGAGAATTTCTAGTCTTAGATAAAAGAGCTTCATTTTCCTTTTCGATTACATATAGGTGATAGGCTCTATCCACCACCATGGTTAAAATCTGGGGGTCTACTGGCTTGTTGAAAAAATCATAAGCGCCCATACTCACGGCTTTTAAGGCATTTTCCCTGTCTTCCTGACCAGTGACCACAATCACTTTAATCGTAGGATCAATGGTTAATATTTTCTCCAGGATCAAAAATCCAACACTCACACCGCCAGGGTCTGGCGGCAAACCCAAATCCAGAGTGACGACTTGCGGTGGATCAGTCTCAATTACCTTTAGCGCACTGTCTTCATCGGTTGCTAGTGCTACCTCAAAGTCACTAAAACACCAGCGAAGCTGTGATTGCAGACCAGGGTCATCTTCAATAATTAATAGTTTTTTAGTCATTGCTTAGCGGAAATCTTAATGTAAAGGTGGTTCCTTCACCAGGAGTACTGTAAACGGATAGGTCACCTTGAATCGAGCGTAAAAATTCCCGGCTCTGATAGACCCCCACACCCATGCCAGAAACCCCCTTGGTACTATCAAATGGCTGGAATAAGCGGTCTTTGATAAATTCTCGCGTCATGCCTTTACCATTATCATTCACTGTCAACAAAGCTTCATCGGGCTTGTCAGATGACAACTGCAACAGGACCTGACCATTTCTATCACAGGATTCTAGCGCATTTTGCACGATGTGCTTGATGCAGGAAGTGAGACTCTCCTCGTTGCACTCCAATACCAGATCCAGGCCGTCAGGAACCTTAAGTACAGGCTTAATTTCATGATGCTGGTAACTGGATACTATACTCTTGACAACATCCACAATCCTGGTTTTTTTCTTCTCCGGTTTCTGATCTGGGGATTTTAACTGCTGGACCAGGCGTTGCATCTTACTCGCAACGTGTTCTACCGTATTAAACATATCATCAATAAAGGCGGGGTTATTCTTATGCACCTTACCATTCTCTACCATCAGGGTTAACTGGCTCAGCACTGTTTTCAAATCGTGAACTAGAAATGCGGTTATTTGATTAACTTCCTTAAACCTTTGTGCCTGTTGCAATGCTAGATCGGTTTCCTTCAAAGAAAGGGATAATGCAACATGATGGGCAACCGTGGTTAGTAAATCCTGATCTTCAATATCAATATCCATTCCAACAATGGACTTTTGAAGCTGAACAAAGCCAAATAGATTCGGGCCTATCCACAAAGGTATAATCAGCCAGCTATTTTTTGATTGTAAAAACCAATGTTCTTCGGAACTGTTATCTTGCACATAAGCATCAAATTCCTTCTTGCTAAAAAGCTTATGATTTTTATGAATAAAATCTATCAATATTGAACTACCACTTTCAGTCTCGGGTAACTTATCCAGCTCACGATATTCAGCAACCAGAATGTAATCCCGATCATTGTTGATCCACAGTGATGCCCCCTCACTTTCAACTATTTGCGCGATTGCCTTAAGGGATCTTTGATAGATAGACTCAGCAGAATCTGAGCTTAATATGGTTTGTGAAAACCGGTTCCATTCCTCTCGATAATCGTATTTATTACGAAAACTATATACAAGATAGCGCTTGATACGAGTTTTGATCGTGGAGGAAAAAAGCAGAAAAACAAGAATAACTATGGCCGCAAAAAGAAATAGAGCCTGTAGCACTTTACCCCACTCACCACCAAATTGGCGTATATAAAAACCCGCCAGCGACATCAGAATCAAATAGATACCTGATGCCAGTAATGTTGACGAATGGAAAATAAAAGTCCTGGAAACATGTAATCTGGGTGCCAGTTGCGGGCTACGCACAGCAGCTAAAACAACTACCGGCATAATCACAGCATTGACTAAACCACGCGCACTCCAGAATTCATAATCCAGATTCTGCATGAGGAAGGCATTGGAATAGACAAAAAAATCATAACAAAAAATTGCACCAGAGCTGATACATAAAAAAATTACAGTCCAGCGTTCTGCCTGAGGCGTATTACGATAGAGTTGCTCTACCATCACCAAACCCAGTATCGAAAGAAGTAGCAATAAAGCAACCTGTATAGATATAGGGTTATTAATCAGGAATATCTTTGATATCGGTTCATTGAGCAAAACCACTATCAAGGCTATCAGAAATAATATTGAGATATTGATGGGTGAAAGTGGATCGGATATTGAAAATTTAAACCACCTTTCAAATTGCCGACCTGCAGCAATTTGCAGCACATAAAACCAGGTATAATAGCGCAGTAGCTCAGCCACCATGATCAAGTCAAATGCTTTCGAAGCACCGATCTGGCTCATGATCAGCAGAATACTCCATACCAATGTGGCAACAACCAGAAGCAGATAAGGTTTACCCTTCTGTCCCTTTTGAATTCCTATAAAATAAACAATTAATAGAAATAACGAGAATAAACCGCTGGAGACATAACTGATAAACCCAATTGAGAGATTGATTTCCAATTTAAGAGGACCGTACGGTTTTTACTATGAACAAGGCTGACTAAAGATCAACATTTCGGGGCATATACCCCTAATTCACTATCAATAGACTTCATCGAGCACCTTTTCCAAACAAGACGATTTCTACAGTCTGTAATAAAATCAAAAAATCCAGGAAAATAGAACGGTTCTTGATGTAATAAAGATCATATAGTTGTTTTTGGTAAGAATCATTTACTGATGCACCGTAGGGATACATTAACTGAGCCCACCCAGTTATCCCTGGTTTCACCAGATGCCTATCATGATAATAAGGGATTTCACTGGCCAGCGTTTCAACAAATTCCGGGCGCTCGGGTCGAGGGCCGACAAAACTCATTGAACCATTGAGTGCATTATAGATCTGCGGTAATTCGTCGATTCTGGTTTTACGAATGAATGCCCCTACTTTGGTTACACGGCTATCCGTTTTGGTGGCCCATACGGCTCCGCTGGCCTCAGCATCAGTGCGCATGCTTCGAAATTTATACACCTTGAATTGGGCCCCTCCCTTTCCCACCCTGATCTGGTGGTAGAAAACAGGCGCAGAGAACCCTTCTTCTATTTTAATCGCCAGGATAGTCAGTATCATAAAGGGTGAGGCTACCAGAAGCAGAATAAAGCTTGAAATGAGATCAAACAATCTTTTGATATGATCACCCATAGTGGATTGTTTAAAGCCTTCTGAAAAAATCAACCACCGTGGTTCCATAAAATCAACTCGAATCTGACCCACTTCGCG
Source organism: Gammaproteobacteria bacterium (assembly GCA_050292965.1). GTDB lineage: Bacteria > Pseudomonadota > Gammaproteobacteria > JACNJF01. The sequence continues at coordinate 25,809 of JBNKMF010000020.1, forward strand.
CTCAAAAAAGGTCAGTATATCTACCACCTCGATACCATTTAATTTACATACAACAAGATCATCTACAGGTATATCTGCATGTATATCGGAGGTCGCAACCACAATTTCATCGATCTCATTTTGTTCAGCATATTCATATAGGCTACAGGTGGGCTTAACGACTTTACTCTCATCAACCGCCTGTAACTGCTTCTGATGGTCGAGCAGAATATAACCAAATATAGTAAATGAACGCCGATCTGACTTCCGTCTTAATCGCGATTCAATTTGCTTAGCTGCATTCCCTGCACCATAAATAAGCACTCGTTTTTTAAATGTATTGGTGTCAACCAGTTCGAAAAATATTGCTCTAAGAGTTCCTATAATGAAAAAAGAAAGAACTCCAGCCATGGCCATGATGCCACGTCCAATATATAAACTGGGGAAGAGATAAAAAATGGTTGCAACTAGTAAACTGGAAGCTGTCAAACTGATCAACAACCTTAACAAGATCCCAGGCATGCCTTCGCGTATATGTCCCTGATATAAACCTGTAGCCAACATCACTATCGGCGTGATTACTGCGAAAATCGAAGATCGTATCCACAGACTATCAAGCAGGCTCAGGAACTGATTTGGCGAATTAATAAAACGCAGATAACTCGAAATATAGACAGAGAAGAAAATCAAGCAGACTTCTACTGACAATAAAATTAGGAATGGCGTTTTTAAATAAGATCTGAAAACCCGAACTGATGCCATGCCGGGGAGCTACCTCGAAAGTGATTAAAAGGTCATTCTAGTGATGAATAATCCTATCATAATTCGACGATTTAATCAGCGGCGAGAGGGTTCCAAGAATAAAAAAAGCTAAAATTGATGAAAATATTACGACTATGACACTTTGTGAGGCGAAAGGTAATAATTGGCCAGCCATTAAAAGCAATACTGCCCCCGCCAAAAGGCCAAAGACATTGCCGAGTAATACTTTGAAGATTCTTTTTGAAAAGTTCAGGTTCTCAAAAATCAGGCGCCGGGCAACGCGCAGACAAACAAATACAACGCTTACATAAATCATTAAATCTAATAAAACATGAGCCGTCAGGTGAATATCCATCAAACTTACGAAAATTAAAAATGAAATAGTGAGAACGACCAAATCCGTTAGTCGAGACCCGAAACTTGATTGACTGATTTTTGAAGGTGACATATATCCATATCCGTAGCTGATTAATTTGAATGTATTTTAGTTCTAAAGAAAAACCTTTCTGTTAATTAGCTCACATTAAAAAAACTAAATCTATCATCCATCAAAAATATCAATTCACGTAATAAAAAAAGCGCGAAATAAGTCACACTCAATAAGGGCATATGCCCATCACCTCAATATATCTAAGGCGCAAATCGTTTTATTTGATTAAAAATATTAGCGGGTAAAACTCCTTTCTTTTTCAGCTTGTAGTGGTTTAGTCCAGATTTTTTTGCCGACATATCCAGTACACTAATCAACGAGGGATTCAGACCTGGCTTGTGCTCAAACTCCAGATCAGCCTCATAGTTCCCATTCCAGTTTAAGGTAGCATCCCCTTTCAAACCTAGAAGGCTATTCTGGTCGCTTAGTAAAGCACTGATCCCTTCTTTTGAATTACTTAAGGTAGCTATATAGTTGCCTATGGCCTGATTTTCACCCTGGACACCTGCATTGTCCCATTTAAGTACCCCATTTAAATCTGTCAACTTATGATCGCTATTCAACTGCAATTGCCCAATTTCAATGCGAAATTCACCTGCAGGCTTAACCAGCATATTGGGCATGTTATCAAAAACAGAAGCCGGCAAATCGATATAGCTATCCGAAATACGGGTACTCTGGAATAGCAGAGAATATTCAAGATTAAGTAGAACTCCATCTTCATCTGATGAAAGCTGATAACAAACCGCAATTTTTAACAGGCAAGTCGGTTGTAAATGATATTTAAGGTTGGAAATTGTATGTCCCTGAAACCCGGCTATATCTACCTGGCCATTTGTCACACTTCCCTGAACTCCCTGATATGCGACTTGTTTAGGCAATGTAACGAAATGAAACAACTGACTCACAGGAACATTTATCACCGCACCGACCAAAAAAGCTAATATAAACAATGCACTAGCGAAAGAAATTTGTTTTCGGGTCATGATTAAGCTTTTGGATTTTTAAGAATAAGACTTGCGTTAACAATTCCTGGGGCAGATTGCGGCAGGATGCGAATTTCCTCGATAACAATTGAAGCTTCAAGCGCTAGCAGGAATCTAAGTAATTGATTAAAATCCACATCCGATAAACGTACTCGAACGGAATTTTTCAAAATCGGCGTCATTTGTTGCAAGTTTTTCTTTAAACCTGAGCGCGCAATTTGTCCATCAACATAGGTAGCAATACTTCCCCGTAAAGCTTTAGCTGAATTGGAACTACTACCAGAGGGTATTTTTCTGACTGCCTGCTGCATCCAGACTAAATCTTCTTTTGCCTGCGCAACATCTTCAATTAGCTGCTGACGTTGGCCCAGCACAGGCTGGATAAGAACGAGATCCAGCAATACATATATCATCACAATACTGGCGATAATCACAATCATGCGCTCACGCAGACTAATTCCGTCCCACCATGTTTTCATTAGCGTTCCTCCATAATCAATCGCCCAGTAGTCTTTTCTGGATTGATATTAACGTTATCGATTCGAGCTTTAAAACTGGACTGTCCAAGTTTAGCTCTTAGAGATTCAAGTGATTTCAGGTCTTTGCTTTCCAGACCTACGATCAAGCTGGATTTCTGAAATTGAATCTTCCCGGTTTTAAGCGGTATTAACCCTTCTTTCAAACGCACAAACTCATATAATTGGTCAACAAAACCAGCCTGTTCAGAGCCGCCTTGATGATCCGTCAGGTATTTGGTCAATGCCAAACGTGGATTATCTGAGCCAGCTAACTCGGGCAGGTATTGTTCAAGCAAGGCGTTCTGTTGTTGAACCAGACTATTTAACAATCTCTTCTGTTGCCATAAATCGATTACTGCATTTGAAATAAATATAATCAGCAGTAAAGACAGCGACAAAGCTGGCCACTTCCATTGATGCAAAATACTAATCCATTGATACGCACTCTGGTGTTGCTTTTGTTTGAAATTAAGGCAGGTAGACTCATCTATATCCTGAGTGAGTAAGTTAAGTTGAGACTGGGATATAATTTCAACACTGGCTATCTCGAGTTGCTCCGGCACATTACCATAACAGATAACTTTCTGGTCTTTTTGCTCTGATTGTCTGGAAATCAATTTTAATATCTGGGGCAATACAGATGATTCACAATACAAACCTTCATGAACTGATGTACGCACCAGAAAACCATCTCGATTCGAACAAACTGTAGCTATTACGGCTAAATCATCAGGCCAGGGGCACAGGTACATCTGAGGCAATACCTTTCTAACCTGTATATGATATTCAGCCATAAGTGCGCTAATTTCATCCATTTTTTGCTGGTTAATAACGGCTACTGGAACCTTACCATCTTCCTGCTGAGGAGATATTGCAAAGAAACAGTTTTCAATGTCTTCAGCAAGTCGGTCCTCAATCGCGTATGAAATTGCATTAAGCTGCTGCTTGTTCGCTTTTGGTGGCATTTGGGCAAAAGTCTGAAAAATCATTTGCTGAGGGATAAAAACCGTCACAGGAGTGCCTGACGGAAAAAGTCCGCCTAACTGTTCTATTTCAGCATGTCCAATTTGTACTTCTTCCGATTCCGAATCAAATCGGCACCAGTCGAAACGTTGCAAACGAGAGTCATGAAAAAGAATTCGATTTTTATTCATAAAATACTACCCAGGCTTCGCGTTATTACTTTCGATTGCCCGTTTTTTGGATCTCTGTTTATCAGAGAATTTAAAGTTATTGATTTTTCGCCTATGGTCACTACACCTGAGGCAAGAAAGTAAGATGTAGAAACCGATAGATAAGCTTTCTGATTCTCATCAAGAGGGATATTCATACGAGTCTCGAAGTCATTCAAATTTTTAAAGGCATCCTTATCACGCTCATCGATAAACTGCTGACTGGTTTGACCCAGTCCCAGAGTATCGAATATCTCTCCAGGTATAGTATTCAAGTTCAAAGCTGTCTCTTTAGGTAATGCTGTCAAAAAGGGTTTCAGTTTTATATACATCTCATCATTAACACCTTTTATCAACTTTAACTCACTGATATCTGCCATCGGTCGATTCGCAGTACGGTAGGGAATTTCAAGCGCTGTATAATAGTCGTCTTCTGCACCATCGGGAATCTCCGCCTGGGTATTTTGGTCAATCCAGTCAATTAAAGCAGGCACAAAATCCGAATCCACATCCTGATTCTTACATAACCGAATCAACTGCTGGCGTGATGCTGCATTGGTTAACAGGTTATTGATGTTTAGTAACCCCTGTGCATCCTGAATAGAACCAGATACAAATCCCCCCTCATCAATATCATATGCAGGAATACCAATGACCCAGTCTTCGCCCAGGTGATCTATTTTGGAGTCTTCTGCATCCTTTTTCAGGATTAGCCTTGCCAAGTCTTCAAGAGCCACGGCATACTGCAACCCAATATCGTAACTTTGCAAATTCGATGTCTTTCGTAGACTGAAAGACTGCTCATGAACCAGTGAGACAGCTGTTACTGTAGCAATAGCAACAACCAGCATTGCCATGATTAGCGCAATACCCCGTTGTTTGAGGGGGCTACTAAAAGACATTGCTCACCTCATAGATCCGTCTCACCAGACCAAAATCCTTCATTTCGATAGAAATCTCCACTGCAACTGGAGGCGAACTCGATGCCTGGCCAGTCGACGAAGAGGCTGGCCAGGCATCGAGTTTGTCTTTACCCGTTGTGATTAACCGAACTTCAAATTTTTCTACTCCATCCAGTAAGGACTGCTTAACCGGTTGATCGTTATACCCCTGATCAAGCTGTAGCCAGTATTCTCGTAATAGTATTTCATCTTCCAGCCGGTATTCGACACGCTGAAGCTGACTACGAGTTTGCTGTAAAAAGTTCGACCAACCGCCATGAGTAAACTGAAGTACATTTTCTGACAACATGAATTGTTCTTGCTCATCGCCATATTTATCGCGTACTTTACGGTTGATCAACTGCGTCATATCCTTTGCCATATAAGCCATCGCAAACTGGATATCGGACAAACGTTGCTGAGCGTTACTTATTCTTTCTCCGGCTCGACCAACCTGAATAAGGTTAGTCATTGCAATGGTGCTAATCAGAGCGAATATGCTCACGGCGATAAGCACTTCGAACAAGGTGAAACCAGTGGCTAAGTTACGGGCCTTTTTCACAGGTTACCCAAATATCCCGACATCTTCACAATCGGCTTTTCATCATCAAGTTTAAAAACCTGAACTTTTAGTTTTCGAAAATTCGGAGTCTCATCAAGTGTTTTAACAAAATTAATTTTCCACTCCCATTGTTGCCCGGCCATCTCCACTTCACCTGATTTGCTTGTTGCACTGCTCCATTGTCTCTTCGCCCGAATCAGAGAGATTTGATTCATTCCAATCCAGCTAGCTATGGTTTTGTCGCGTAGATATTGTGCATTGATATTGGCAGCCGTAGTATTTTCTATAATTGCGCCCAGCGTTATGGTGATGATGGCTAAAGCCACCATGATCTCGATAAGAGTAAAGCCGCTTATGAACCTTTGCCTCATTTAACCGACACCGCCGGGCCTTCGCTACTAATATCGCCCAGCATATTCGCTTTAATGACGCTATTAATTTCATTCTCAGTATCTGAAATATGCCATTCAAAAGGCATCATTTCACCGCTGGATAAGATAAGTATATGTGGATCTGGTTCTTCATCTTTTCCCTTTTTTACGATTTTTACAATCTGATTATTTATGATCAGCTCGTCCGTATAAGAATACTGATTTGCCAATTTTTTCAGAAACTTATCTTCACTTGGCTCAAATTTATCGCCTGTAAATTCCAGCACTAGATAACCATTAGGAACCAGTGACAGGGCATAATTCTTATCATTTAGAATGGCTTCCTGCATCAACATCTTGAGTGTTTTACTCACTCGACTGGTATGTTGCTTGAGCGCTTCATCTGGGCGACTTAAATTGGTATTTAATAAAATCGTAGACGTAATGATCGAGATTACGGCTACCACTACCAGAATTTCCAGAATAGTGAAACCGCGCTGTGTATTCATGAGTTTTTCAATTAAAAGGAATCGATATTCCAGGTGCCGATATCAGCATCCGAACCCGTTCCCCCTTCCTGACCATCTGCTGCATAGGAAAAAATATCTATCTCAGCACCATCTCGACCAGGTTTCGCATACTGATAATCGTTGCCCCATGGGTCTTTGCGTAGCTTTTTAATATAACCCCCTGGTTTATAGTTTTTTACGTTATCGTTCGGTTGAGTAACCAACGCCTGTAAACCCTCCTCAGTCGAGGGATAGGTAAAGTTATCAAGGCGATAAAGTTCTAGTGCAGACTCTAGCACCTGTATATCGTTCTTAACCTTACTGATACGTGCATCATCTGCACGTCCGGCCACTTTTGGCGCGATGTAGGCAGCAAGTATTGCAATGATAGTGATCACAACAATAATCTCTAAAAGGGTAAAACCAGATTGTCGCTTAATCATGAGTTTCCTGTCTGTTTAGTAAAAGGTAGTAATTTAATCGATAAAACAATCATTTCTATGATAAGTGCTGTAATCACTCCATACAAATGAGCTTCAACCATCACTGGTATACCGATCAGTTCATCGGAGGTAATTTTAACAGATGACCATAAATCTAATGTTAATTTTAGCGCAATAATACTTAACAAAATTGATGACATGACCTTCTGCTGTGGCCAGGAGGTAATTGCACACAATACGTACAAACCAAACAATACGCCGGAAAAACCCACGTACCAGCCAATTTGCGGTTGCAACAACCAGAATGCTACGGATATACCCAATGTCAGCAATAGTATCCGCCACATCCATTGAGTCAGCTTCCATCCAGTTTCCGTGAGCGCAACACACAGAATAAATCCAGTCATATTTAATACATAATGCACCCAATTGGCATGCACCCAGTGACCTGTTAAAAATCGCCACCACTGCTGTTTATGTATTAGTGCAGTTTCGTAACGTAAAAGTTCTGGTCCGATGAGTTGAAACACGAACAACACCAGAATCAATACCAATACCGGCACCCACTGAAACAAACGTGGTGTCATACTTACTGTATCAAGTCATTCATATCAAAGATAGGTAGCAGAATTGCCAGCACAATTACTAATACCACGCCACCCATCACCAGAATCATGGCTGGTTCGAAAATACCCAGGAAAACAGCAGTTAAACTCTCGAACTCACTCTCTTCCGCCTTGGCTGATCTTTCCAGCATCTCGCCCAGCTTACCGCTTGCCTCACCATTTGAAATCAACTGGATAACCAAAGGGCTGAAATAACCCGTCTTCGATAATGCCTCGGTAATACTGGCTCCCTCGCGTACACTCTCCGCAGCCATTTGAACACTGTGGCTGATCTGACTGTTACTCAGTACCTCTGTTGAAATATTCATTGCATCCAAAGCAGGTACGCCACTGGATACCAGTATGCTCATGGTTCGAGTAAAACTTGAGGTATTTGATAAACGAACCAGATAACTAATCATAGGCAATTTGAGGTAAAAACGATCTCTAAGTTCAGACAGCACACGAATTTGCATCAGCTTTGAGTAAGCCACAGAAAACAGTACCAAAGATACAATCAACTGCAGCCCATAAGCCTTAAAGAAATCTGAAACATGAATCAATACCTGGGTAATGACAGGCAATTCCTGATCAAAGCCCTCAAACACCTGAATTATTTGCGGTACCACAAAGGTCAATAGACCGCTCACTAATAATAGTGAAACCACAGTAAGTAATATGGGGTAGATCATAGCCAGCTTGGTTTTTTGCTGTAGCGACTGACGTGATTCCATAAAATCGGCCATCCGCTCCATAACCACATCGAGTAGCCCAGATTGCTCACCCGCATGCACAGATGCACAGTACATAGCATCAAAAACGCGAGGAAAATCACGTAAAGCCTCTGATAAGGCATAACCTTCCAACACGCGGGAACGGATAGAAAGCATCACTTTACCAGCCTGAGCTTTATTAGTTTGCTTTGAGACGGCATGAAGAGCTGACTCAATGGGCTGTCCCGCGCTGATCAGGGTCGATAGCTGGCGGGTTATCAATGACAGTGTGGCAACGGAGATTTTATCGCGTCGGGTTTTGCCCGGCTTGTTATTCTGTTGCTGGGACACAACCTCCAACTCGACAGGAGACAGCCCCATTCCTCGTAGCTGTTGTCGAGCCTGTTTTGGCGTATCGGCTTCAATCAGCCCCTTTTTTCGAGAACCTTTAAGATCAAAAGCAAGATATTCATAGGCTGCCACAATTCCACTCCCTAAAACTAAACTTCACGCGTAACACGGAAAACTTCATCCAATGAGGTGATCCCTAGCTTCACCTTGCGTAAACCGTCACTAATAATGCCGTTGGATTGAGAGCGACAATAGGTTTCAATATTTTGCTGGCTTTCCTGATCGTGAATCATGGTCGCTAACTGGCTATCGATTTCGATCAATTCATAAATCCCCGAACGCCCTTTGTATCCCAACTGTAGGCAGCTATTACATCCTACCGGCTGAAAAACTGTATCACTGTCAGATATGGAATATTTCGTTTTTTCCTCATCAGTCAGAGGCATGGGTTGTTTACAATCTGGACATAAATTTCGCACCAGACGTTGAGACATAATGCCAAGTAAACTTGAGGACAGTAAGAATGGCTCAATTCCCATATCCTGTAACCGGGTTATCGCTCCTACGGCTGAATTGGTGTGCAAAGTAGACAATACCAGATGACCGGTCAAACTCGCCTGAACCGCGATTTGTGCCGTTTCAGCATCACGAATCTCACCCACCATGACCACATCCGGATCCTGACGTAGAATTGCTCTCAAACCCTTGGCAAAGGTCATATCGACCTTGGAATTTACCGGCGTTTGACCGATACCATCCAGGTCATATTCTATAGGATCTTCGACAGTTAAGATGTTGCGTTTGCTATTGTTTAATGCGCTTAATACGGCATATAGAGTGGTAGTCTTACCTGAACCAGTTGGGCCAGTCACCAGGATAATACCGTGCGGCTTCTGAATCATTTTTCTCAGGCGTTTGTCATCACCAGTTCCCATCCCCAGATGTCGTAAATTTAATCGACCAGCCTGTTTGTCGAGCAGACGCATTACAACACGTTCGCCATGACCTGATGGCAATGTTGAAACACGGATATCCACCGGTCGACCTGCAATACGCAAAGCAATACGACCATCCTGAGGCAGGCGTTTTTCTGCGATATCCAGTTTTGCCATAACTTTTATACGAGAGACCAGCAAGCTAGACACCTGTCTGGGCGGCTCTATAACTTCACGCAATACACCGTCAATACGAAAGCGAATGCAGAGGCGTGTTTCGAAGGGCTCTACGTGAATATCCGATGCATTTTCCTTGATCGCCTCAGTAATCAATGCATTAATCAAACGAATTATGGGTGCATCATCATCACTTTCCAGTAAATCTTCCGGTTCGGATAATTCCCGGGCAACATCCTGTAAATCCAGTTCACCACCCAATTGTTCATTGGTTAAAATTGAGTTATTTGCAGAAAGTTCAAACTGACGGCTAATCTCATCATTAAATTCCTGATCAGAAACAAGTGATAAGTTATGTACAATACCATGTACCCTCTGCGCTTCGATAAAAGCGCTTACTGTTGTCTCTTTTTTTAATGCCAGTGTCTGTCCGTTCGCAGCCTGTGGATCTTCGCCCGGGCGAAATAACACACCAAACTTTTTAGAAAAAGCGTATGACAATTCAGATTTATCTTCCATGGTGCTCAGTTATTCCTGAATGCGTTAACGATCATGTTTATTGATCACTATATAGTTCTAATTGGTCGAGTATTGGAGGGTTATTGCCCTTTTCCTCAGCTTGCAGCAACTGGTAATCTCTCAGGGAGTTATATTTTTTATAACTCAGGTTACGAGCCTTTTCTGGATCTTTGATAATACTGGCGCGTAAAAAAATCATTAAATTACGCTTGGTCTTCTCCATAATCGATGACCGAAATAAGGCTCCTAAGATAGGAATGTCACCCAACCCCGGCACTTTCTGTTGTCTTTCAACCAGGGTATCGTCAATCAGTCCACCAAGAATCAACAGTTCACCATCCTGTAACTGCACCATCGTTTTCAGTGACCGTTTACTGGTGATGACATCGACCCCAGTGCTTGCTCCATCCAGATTAGAAACCTCCTGTTCAATTTCCATGGTAATGGTATTCCCTTCATTGATCTGTGGCTTAACCTTAAGACTAATACCCACATCTTTTCTTTCGACGGTTCTAAATGGGTTAGGGTTAGAATTTGAAGTTCCGGAAGCTGATGTCGTAAATTCACCTGTTATAAAGGGCACATTATTACCCACTATGATCTCAGCTTCCTGGTTATCAAGTGTGACAATTGAAGGTGTTGAAAGCAGGTTATTATCTGAATCTCCGGATAATGCTCTAATCAAAGTAACAAAATCCAGTGTTGACTCGCCAATCCGACCTAGAGCAAGAGAAAGGCCTTGACCAAGGCTTGCCCCATTTCCAGATGCAACACTAGCGGCGACAGAGGAAATACTGGTAGCAGTCCCAAAGTTTGTTGCTAATGCAGGCCCATTAGATGTTGTGTCATCGATCAACCACTGCACACCGAGTTCATTCGACGCATTCATCGACACTTCAGCTATGATCGCTTCTATATGCACCTGGGCACGAGGTATATCCAGCTGTTTTATGACTGCCCTAAGAGATTTGAAAATGGACATAGGGGCTGTAATCACCAGAGCGTTAGAAACATCATCGGCCTGAATGTTTAAACCAGCACCTCCTGAAGACTTTGACACATCGGCATTTTTCTTTTGCGCATCCATAACATCCTTGCCAACAGACCCTAAAATTTTGGCGATATTTTCTGCACTTGCATAACGTAAATAGACAACATGAATGTTTCCAGTAGACTCCACCGGCTGATCCAATTTGGTGATAATAGAGCGATATTTGCGGCGTAAATTCTTCTCACCACTTAATACAACACTATTGGTTCTCTCATCAGCTGTAAATTTTATTGATGAGGCTGCACCCTTATTTTGAGGCGTACCGCCACTGCTCAAACCGCTTAACAGTCGAACCACTTCTGCGGCAAAGGCATGTTCTAATTTAACAATTTCAAGCTCTTCATCGACCTTTTTATCAACCTGTTTAATGATCTTCATTACACGTTTGATATTGGAGGCACGATCCGAAACGATCAGTACATTAGTTTGTGCGTAGGCCGCCAAATGACCCTGCTGAGCAACCAATGGGCGTAGTATCGGAACCAGTTGAGTTGCGTTAACATTGTTTACCACGACCACCTGTGTCACCAGTTGATCATTACTGGCATAAGATGAATTCACTACCGGTGCAGCACCCTGTTTTGCTGCTGCATCAGGAATAATTTTAATGGCATTTTTCATTGGTACCGTGGCAAATCCATGAACCTGCAGAATGGACAGGAAAACATTATAGACTTCATCTTCATTTAGCGGTTTAGCAGAAATGACGGTGACCTTTCCTTTGACACGAGGATCAATAATGAAGTTTTTCCCGGTGATATGAGAAACACTATTGACTACGGCAGTCAGATCTGCATCACTAAAATTTAGTGTCACATCCTCAGCATAGGAAGTAGTGGTTGCAAGCAATGCCACAGCAAAAAAAAAGCAACGAAAAAACATAGGTGAAATCATCCTGGCCAACGAAAAATTCATAGTCATTATAAATTAAAATCCAGAGTCTCTCTGTTTCCATTTCGTAAAACAGTCAGCGAAACATTTTTAGCGGTAGTTAAGGATTTCAAGGCATCTAATGCCTGAAACGGTTTATCCAGACCAATACCATTAACTTCTACGAAAACATCACCTTCCTGTAAGTTCAACTTTTTCAACAATTGCTCCCCACGTAATGCTTCCAGTTTGTAGCCAATGTTTTTCCCGTTTTCCTGTACAGGTATCGCTCTAAAGCGCCTGGCCAGGGCCATAGGGTTATTGGAATATCTTCTACGATAACTCTGCAATACCTGGCTAGTAGCAGTGGTCGGCAGGTTATTTAGTGGCAAATCCCGGACAGCGGTTTTACCCATCTTAAGTTTTGGTTTTTCAAGCACTAACTTCTCTAACTTGCCCAAGCGAGAAATTATGACATGATTGGGCTGGATTTGATGAATAAATATTTTGTTATCAATCTCATCGCCCAATCTATAAAAACGTGTAGTGTTACTATTTTTCTGAAGGATGATGGAAGCCAGGGATTCATCGGCTGAATAATAAATCCCTCTCAACTTGTAGCTTAAAGTACTTTTGGGTGCGTCTTCCACCACAACGGTTTTATTTTCCTGTTGCCGAACCTGACCAAAAAGATGTTTACTGGAAATTTCCCTGACTTTTTGGCTTCTAGGCACTGTAGCCTGAGCTGCCTGACCAATATTTTTCTGAGACAGAACGACATTGTTTCCTGTACCAGACTGAGGAATAATTTTCCATACCACTATAGACAGCTGATAACCCGCTACAGTCATCAATAGCAAGGTCGAAAAAAATATAATTCGACGATCACTTAGGTATTTATTTACGCCTTCTGGGAACATATTAAAAATGACTGGAAAAATATCTGGTTCAAAACTAACGCATTGTACATGGTCTTACATCGTAAGCAAAAACTTGATCATATAAACATTTTCACATTACGAATTCGTTTATTTATTTTAAAAAGCAGGTAAAAAAAAAGAGGCCAAAAGGCCTCTTTTTTCAATAGTGGCGTCCCCAAGGGGATTCGAACCCCTGTTACCGCCGTGAAAGGGCGGTGTCCTAGGCCGACTAGACGATGGGGACACTGTTTCTCAAGCCAAAGCTTGTTTGGTGGAGCCAGGCGGGATCGAACCGCCGACCTCAACACTGCCAGTGTTGCGCTCTCCCAGCTGAGCTATGGCCCCTCGAGAGAGCGCGTACTTTAATGGCGAGATTAGCAACTGTCAAGAAAAAATCTGCGTGTTTTTACACTTTTCAAATATATTGCCTGGACAATAAAATTCTTGTCAATCACTGCTATCATCGAAGCTTAAACTTGGGAGTTATTTAATGAAAAAAGTACTTATCACTGGCGGAGCTGGATTTATCGGTTCACATACTGCAGATCTGCTAATGTCACAGGGTATCCAGGTGAAAGTTCTGGATAATCTGACTTCAGGATTTCGCCACAATCTACCTGAAGCAAACAAGTTACTCGAATTTGTCGAAGGCGATATCCGCGACAAGCAACTGGTGAATGAATGCATGAAGGATGTAAGCCACTGCCTTCATCTCGCTGCACAGGTTTCGGTTGTAGCATCACTGGAAGATCCTGAGTTTTCCGCACAGCAGAATATCATTGGATTTTTGAATGTTCTTGAAGCTGTTAAAAATCAAAATGTTAAAAAACTGGTATATGCTTCATCCGCAGCTGTTTATGGAGAACCTAGCGAAATCCCCTTGCCTGAGAATGCATCGAAAACTCAACTATCCCCTTACGGTTTAGAAAAACAGATAAATGAGCAATATTCAGCGCTGTATCATGAGTTATATCAGGTGTCTTCTCTAGGGCAGCGTTTTTTTAACGTATTCGGGCCGCGCCAGGATCCTAAATCGCCATACGCTGGCGTTATCGCCTTATTCGTAGATCGTATTACCAGTAATTTACCTTTGACCGTATTTGGGGATGGCGAACAAACTCGTGACTTCATCTATGTTGGAGATGTTGCCCAGGCTAATGTTGCTGCATTAGAAAGTGACACTCAAGGAGCCTGTAATATCGCTACTGGAGTTAAAACATCACTACTAGATCTAATCTCAGTTTTGTCAGAAATAACTGGCAACCAGCCTGTTATAAGCCATGACCTGCCTCGTGAAGGTGACATACAGCATTCACTTGCCATTACCGAAAAAATGAACACGCAACTGGGAGTAACCGCTCAAACCTCCTTAAAACAGGGGCTGGAAATTCTGATTCAAAGCCAGCAACAAGCATCCGGCTGACATGAGCTTCTCTTTATACCTGTATCCATCTGAACCGCATCGCCCCTTTACGATAAAGGAATTAGCTGATTTTTTTTCTCAGCAGCAATTTGCCATAATCACCGATAAACCAGAAAATTTACTAGCAGGAACAAAGCTGATGGAACACATTACTTATCTAGGTTGTTCACCTGCCCTTTCCACTGGTGGCTGCGAAAGTGAAATACACCTACATCAGTTTACCAATACCCATGGAATGGGTGGTAACTCGATTGAAACGCTTCGCTTTCCGCGTTGCAAACACAAAATACTAAACCCGCAATCGATACTTTCATCTCCTCCCTCCAGCAAATGGATATGTGATCAATGTAATAACTCTGGTGTAAATAGCGAAATTAACTGGCGTAAATCAGCAGCCTATTCAGATATTTTTATTGAAATCACTTCAATATTCCCCAAAGAGGCCATACCTTCCGAGCAATTTATCCAATCCATTAATCTATTTAGCAACTCAAAATGGGGCTGGTTTTACTCCCATTCTTCTCAGTCTTAATGACGAATTTATAAACTTGTAATAAATTGTTCGTATCAAGCGGGGTTAATTTAAGTTATAAAATTCAAAAACAAGAGTACAACGCCATGAAAAAGCCAGAATTAATACATATCAGCCCAAAACAGGCCGCAGAAATGCTACACAAAGAACCGAACATGGTATTTGTCGATGTTCGATCTGAAATGGAATTTCTATTTATCGGTCACCCGGTTGGATCAGTTAATATTCCCTGGATAGAAGAGCCAGACTGGGAAATTAATCCTCACTTTGTACGCGATATCAGAAAACTAATACTTGGTGGTGTGATTTGCACTGAAGATCACCAATGTGCACCTGTAGTGCTGATTTGTCGAAGTGGAAAACGCTCTGCCGAAGCTGGGCAGGTGTTAATCGATGCCGGATTTAACCGGGTTTATAACATTGATACAGGATTTGAAGGCGAACTGGATGATACACATCATCGCAGTTCCATTGCAGGATGGAGATTTGACGGCTTACCCTGGGAGCAGTGCTAACAGGATAAGCCATCAATAGCTCTCGCCTTATTTGGCAGGAGCCTTTTGTGGTGGTGCGGGAGGACGGCCATATGGAGGAACTGGTCCACCGAAAGGAGCTCCCTGAGGAGGTCTAGGAGCACCGTATGGAGCTGGGCCACCGTATGGCATTGGAGCACCATATGGCGCTGGGCCACCGTATGGCATTGGGGCTCCGTATGGAGCTGGGCCGCCGTATGGCATTGGAGCACCGTATGGAGCTGGGCCACCGTATGGCATTGGTCCACCGTAAGGCATACCTCCGTATGGGCCACCGTATCCATAATAATCATTATCATCGAATTCATTGCTCATCTCTTCCATCCAGTACATCGGTGTCCATTCTGGCCAATCATTACAATCATATGCCCAGGGTGGGCAATCGTTGCCGCCAAAGAAATCGGAAGCATTGGCACTGTAAGAAAACATCAACACTAGCCCGATGAGTAAAGTTTTTATATAGTTAAACATTCTTGTCCCCTTCAATAGTTAAGTGGTTTGGTTATTATGCTATATAATGAAATACTAATAAACCATTTAGTCAGCTTAGTTCCTGTTTATTGATTCAAATCATTCAACTTATCTTATCATTTATGTTGTTTTATGGCGTCAAATATATCCCATCTACCTTTAATTTTTACCTTTTTCAATTTCTTTTTTAATGCCCAGAACAGTTCGAACTATGGGTGAATTAGCTTTAAGAGAGGCAGGCAAAGAATTGATCTGAATACGGGCTTCAGGACGGTCTGCATAGCTTCCAAACAGAACCACATAAAAATGATTGCCCGCTTTATTCATTTCATAAATATAGATTTGCTGCAGATTGATGCCATTAGTAGCTAGCTTGCGTAAAAAACCACTCAGGGAGTTTTGCTGGTCTGTCCCTAAGCTCATAATCTGAATACTTGCCGTTTTATCTGAAGACTTTTGTAACCATTCGGTTGTAGCCGATAGACGCTCCTGTAATACATTTTGCGGTTTCGACATCTGTTCAATTTCTATTTCTGTGTTTTCTACAGCAACCAGTTCTACTGATTCTGTACCCAACTCCTGTTTTGAACTGTCTGTAATTTCACCACTAAGGGCTAACTCAGGCACTCTCTGGCCTGGTATTGCCTCCTCTCGTTCTAAAATAACCGGCTCAACGTGGTCAGTAATTTCAGAATTTTCCAACTGATTAATTTTCGGCCTCTGGAGTTCTTTTACCTTTACGTCTTCTATAGACTGAATTGACTGACTCTCAAAAAGATCAAATTTACTGGAATTTAAATATATTCCTGGACTGAGTATCAACATCAAAACAGCTATTAAGAACAGGAATTTAACTTTCCTGTTATTCAGATGCTGCTGACTACATTCGATTAATCCTGAGTATCGCTGGATAATTTGATCTAGCTGCCCAGGGACCCCACCTGCTATTTTAAATTCTCTGCTGATTTCGCTGGATAAGACAACAACTGAATTCATATCTGGACAAAGCTGAGCTGATAGATATTGTAAACTTTCACTTTTAGATAAAGGTTTCAACTCAACGCTGGGGATCTTGAGTTTAAGCGCTTCTGATACTTTATAGACCGTTCCGAGGTGCCGAGGTCTGCAGCCAAGAATTAAAGCGCAATTGAGCTTACTCGCATTTTGTGACCAGAATTTTAGTAGCTGCTGTATAAACGCGACAGACGCTAACTCTAGCTGGTCGATGATCCAGATAGAATTACTAGAATGCATGGCCGGCATCAGGCTTTCAAAAGCATACCGTTGACTATCATCACCCAGAAAAAAACCATCAGTGCTGAGCCTACAAAATTTAACCTTTCGATCGACAAGCCTTGTCGATATAAACTGCCTGATAAGTCGGGTCTTACCTGCACCTTCAACTCCATATAGCAGGCAAATCGCTCCCGCAGTTGAGATCTGCCGATGCAGGTCTTCCATCAGGTTCGCGCTTCGGCGAGTAATAAAAAAGGGATTCTTCAAGGACGCGGGCGCGTTCATATTGAATTTATAATGGCCAGTATCAGTAAACTAGAATATTTAACTATAGCAATATAATCTCTGCATCAGAAGTATTAGCCACTGGAATACAATATAAACTTATGAAGACCGTAAATAAACTAATCCCCTCAATAGAATCTATCGTCTGCCTGCATGCAGATGCTTTATTAACTCAGTATTCAGGACAAGTCAGCGCAGATATCAAGCTAGATGGCAGTCTGGTGACCGAGATCGATACCCGGATGCAACAGGCAATTACTTCTGACCTATTCCAACTAATGCCTGACATACAAATGCTTGGTGAAGAAATGACTCATTCTCAGCAACAACAAATCATTGAGGATGGTGTGGCTTTCTGGTGCCTTGATCCGGTTGATGGCACCAATAACTTTTATCACGGCGTGCCACTATTCGCAGTTTCATTGGCACTGGTAGAGAAAGGAGAAGTCGTGCTTGGAGTTATTTATGACCCGGTAAGAAGAGAGTGCTTCAGCGCTGCTAAAGGTGAGCCATTATGCATTAATGGCATCCCTGCGATAAAACCCGTCCAACCCAGAAGACTAAAAGACTGTCTGGCAAGTATAGATTTTAAAAGACTTGATCCAGCTGTGAGTCAGCATATTGTTGGGTCAATACCTTTCAAGTCACAACGCAATATTGGAACCTGTGCTTTAGAATGGGCCTGGCTTGCCGCAGGTAGATTACAGTTATTACTGCATGGAGGGGAAAAGATCTGGGATTATGCTGCTGGCTGCCTGCTGCTAGAATCTGCCGGAGGCATAAGTTGCTCAAAGCCAGGACAGCCAATATTCAATCATTCACTCACTCCAAGGCCGGTTATAGCCGCCAGTGATGAGTTATTACATAAACTCTGGTTAGACTATTTAAGCGATATTATTTAATAACTGAAGTAGCTATATCTGTATGCAGGGTTGGATACGGCATGCACGTTGTAAAGGTTCTGCTGGTAAGCATTACCATAAGTGCCTAGATTACTATCAAAATCGCTATTCCCATCCATTCGGCCACGGGCTCTAAATTTCATTGAAAAGTTAAATTCACCATCACCATTCATTTTTCCGCGACCGTTACCACGACTATTCGCTCTGGTAGTTGAGTAATATTGCTGATTATTGTTAAACCCTGCATTTTGAGTATTGTAGGAAGACATCGCCGCCTGGTCTCCATACCATCGACCCGGCATGTAACTTACTGGCATCGTAGTGGTTTGTGGCTGAGCTGGTGGAACAGCCATTTCAGCATCAGTTGAAGCATTAGAGTTTTGTTTATCAAGCTGCATAGCTTCGGTAGAGTATGCAACCTCGTTGCTGTTTTCCTGAGTCAGTGTTGGGGTTTCAAAGATCCCTTGTGAAGAGGGTTGAATTGTATCAGTATCTATACTCGATAAAGACTCAACTGGCAGGGTTGTGACCATTTCAGGAGTGTTATTAATAAATGATGATAAAAGACTGTTTTCGCTTTTGTTAAATGCAAACTGATCGGCATAAACCAGTAAACCAATGAAAATGGCTGTTGCTGTGAGTAGTCCGACGGTGGATGATCCTTGTTGCTGTAAGCGAATGAGCATTATATTCCCCAGATAATGATCTAAATTCATATTAGTGTATTAGACTTTACTTATGCAATCAACGATAAAGATTTGCTTCTGCTTCCTATTTCTACCGTTATTAACTCTCTTTACCAACCAATCCTTATATGCAGGGCAAACGCTAACTCTGGTATCTCAGAATATGAATCGTTTTTTTGATGACAAGGATGATGGTCGGCATGAAAAAATTGTAAAACGAAAAACTTATCAAAAGCGCATAAAAAAATTGTCCGAGAAAATAATAACCAACTTAGCCAGGCCGGATATCCTGGCTCTTCAGGAAATTGAAAATCTGGATATTCTTGAAGATGTAGCCAAGCGCCTTAAGAAAGAGGGTTTGCATTATCAAGCAGTTTTAATGGAAGGTAATGATATATCAGGCATTGATGTAGGTTTTTTAGTGAAGAAAGGTGTTCACGTTACTGAGCAAAGACAACTATTCAAACAACTCAAGGTAAACAGTACAGATTATTTTCTTTTCTCAAGGCCTCCTCTACTCATTGAAGCCTGCATGACTGAGTGTGTCACTATTATAAATTTACATCTACGCTCAATGCGCGGTCTGAGAAATAAAAATGAGGCACACCGTGTAGCCAAAAAAAGAAAGCTTCAGGCCGAAACGATTGCAAAATGGGTAAATCAATTCCAGATTTCATACCCACAACACAGATTGGTCTTAGTAGGTGATTTTAATGCCCTGCCCGTGTCGGACAATTTTGTAGATGTGATTGGCACCTTAAGGGGTCAACCAGATCAAACCAGGCCCAAATGGAAGAGCAAAGACCTTATTGAAAGAGATTTGATTGACCTGACCCAGTCGATACCAGCCAGACATCGCTCTTCTTATGTATATAAAAAGCACAAACAGCAACTCGATTATTTACTGATTGGTGATAGCGATAATTACAAGCTACAAAAAATCAAGTTCGGTCGCATAGACTTCAAATTTTCAGATCATGCGCCCTTGATCAGCGTGATAGAACTATTGCAGTAATTAAATCAGATGAGATTGATGCATATATTTCTGACTTTGCATCTCCTGTAATCGGCTCACTGTACGTTGAAATTCAAAAGCCAGAAAGCCATCTGTGTAGAGTTCATTATGAGAAACCTCAGCGGTACATATCAATTTGACTCTGTGGTCATATAAAACATCGATCAGAGAAATGAAACGTCGTGCAGCATCGTTCGAGTTATTACCCATTTGTTCAATTCCGGTCAGTATCACCGTTCCGAACAATTGTGCTATTTCCAGGAAATCCAGACGACTGCGAGCAGTTTTACATAACTCATCAAAGGTAAACCAGACAGTGTCTTCACCACAGTACTCATATCGTAGCGGCCTGTTGTTGATAAGTATCGTTTGATGATGTTCACCAGCTACCATGTGCGACTGGATATATTTCTTTATACTAGAAACCGCTTCTTCATCATGCGGAAAGTGATACAAATCTGTATCACTCAACCCTAGCATTCTGTAATCAGTAGCTCCATCCAGGTTACAGATATCACAATGCTGCTGAATTAAATCGATTGCAGGAAGAAAATTCGCACGTTGTAACCCCTCTTTATACAGTTCATCCGGCGGCGTATTAGACGTAGCCACCAGAATTGTTCCCTGTTCAAACAGTATCGAAAGCAGACGACCAATTAACATAGCATCACCGATATCCGTGACTACAAACTCATCTAAACACAGTACCTTACTATTATCAGTAACCTTTGAGGCAATCTTACGCAACGGATCCAGCCCCTTCTTTGCCAGGGTTAATTCATCATGAATTTGCTTCATAAACTTGTGAAAATGCACTCTTTTTTTCTGTTTTATAGGTAGCGTTTCAAAGAATATATCCATTAGAAAGGTTTTACCTCTGCCTACCCCTCCCCAGAAGTAGAGCCCCTTAGTTATTGAACCATTTCCACTAAATCTGGCAACTGCACTAGAAATTTTCTGGATTATTCCTTGTTCTACCGGTTCCAGTTGTTCGTACAATCTATCCAGTAAAAAAATGGCATGCTGCTGTACGGCATCCTGAATAAAACCAGATTGTCGTAAAAACTCATCATACTTACTGGATGGTTTCATTATTGAGTAGTTTATTCCTTAAAGTTGAGCGAACAGATAGTTAATTAAACCTAGATTCCGCAGTTGACCGCTTGGGCTGGATGGTAATCCACTGTTTCGTAGGGCTTAACAGTCGGTTTATCTAATTACCCAGCAGGTGAATCCCCTACGAGTTGACTAGCACGTTTGAGGTAGCGTATCTCTGCGTTGTAACTCCTTGATTTACACTACCTCAAACGTACTACAACTCGTCCAACTGCGGATTCCAGGTTAAAGCTTTCAGGCTGGAATCGTAGTTTTAAATACGATTTTCAGAAAATCTTAGCAACTGGCTTGAAAGCACTCTAATATTTTTAGCTGATATGCTAATTATTGGTTTCTCGTACTATCACTGTACATCTTCTTTGTGTACTTCATTGATATCACTCAAACCAAACATGCGATTCGACGAAACCATCCCATCATTGCCTGCTTTCGTTTGGCTTTTGAACATGTAGACTAGAAAGACCACCGGAGGATCCTCCAGGGTGTAAAACCGTTATAGGTTTCGCACTTTAGAAAGATGAATCATGCTGCCTGAGTGCTTAAACCTGGAATCCGCAGTTGGACGAGTTGTGGTACGTCTGAGGTGATGTAGATCAAGGCATGACGACGCGGAATAGAAAGCTATTCCAGGGGGTACAAAAAAGCTTCCGCGTCCTGCTCATGCCCCTTACCTAATAGGCAATGACAGATATACGCCGCCCCAAACGTGCAATTCAGTTCGTAGCGGGATTCACCGATTGGGTTTTCAGCATGGATGCTGTTATTTCGCGAATGCATGGATGCATAGGAGCGTTTTCAGCATGGATGCTGTTATTTCGCGAATGCATGGATGCATAGGAGCGTGAAAAGACACATCAACTTTAATGCTTTTTTGAAATAGTTGGCTACACTCTTATGCGAGCGGTCAACTGCGGAATCCAGGTTAAATAGGCATCGAGTACCGCCGAGCTTTATCACAATCGATAGCGCTGAAGGTAACACTGGAGCAGTGCCGATGGGATTAGTGGATGACATGGGCTTGCTGTTGCGAGCATGGTTGGCCTGATAAGCCACGCCTGTAAAGTAAAACAACCTTGAGAATTGGCTCGTTAACATACGCATAGCTAGCCAATAGTGGTACTCCTATCCCTTTTTATAAGCCGCATCCAGATATTAAGCTCGAATTAATTCAATAAGTTAAGTGGTATTCCTCTAGCAATTTACTATAAAAGACAGATAATGCCATGATTCTTTGAGATAAAAATTTAATACATTTTGTTTTTGTAATTATGAATTTGTTAACTTACGAATAAATTCTCATTACAAAAACACGTGCTAATATATGATTCTCCACCTAGTATTAAACTATAAACCTTTACGAGTGCCTAACCGGTATGGCCATCAATAACAGAGTAATTAATCCTGAGATTGCTCAGCAGCTGTTCAAAAAGAGTGAACAGTTAAAGCGTATTAGAGCTGGCAAACCAGCTGCGCTTGAATCATTCCCAAGAGTAATCAAAACAATTTCAGGACTATGGCGATACAGTGAAGGTCAAAAGTACCTGGAAGAGCTGATTCTTGTTGAGGGCGGTAAAAGGCGCGAGGGCTTTCCAGTTGAAGCGCAAGAAGAGCTGATGTTTCTATACCAGCTATTGATCGACCAACATAGGATTCTAGCGCTTAGAGGTCAAAAATTAAGAGCGCATAGACCGCCTGGTACCAAGTTTACGATGGGCACATTTTAGTTTTTAACCTTTCCAGTAGCTGCTTGAGACGTTGCTCATCCACTGGATAAGCCAGTGTTTCGAGAAAATCAAAATAATCAGTTACTTTATTCAATTGATGCGAGTGCTCTTTATCAAAAAACACTATCACCTCAACATCAGGTAGTTGTGCGATACTTGCGATCAGAGTCTCAAGTTGAGAGCTACGATCCCTAAAATCAGATTGAAAATTAAACTCAGCAACGATAACGTTGATGCGATGGCTTTTAATATATTTTATCGCCTTACGCATTGATGGCATCATAACAACCTGAAAACCGAGACTCTGATATAAATTGCTGAAATCTGGATATCCTCCCAACTCGAGAATACTCATGATGACTGGTTGCATTAAGGCAATTTTATTCATAGGTCCAACCTTTTGAATTTCTACACATTATAATGATAACTGAGCGGTAACGACTGAATTATGCGCAAACATATCCGAAGATCTAGACGTAGACTATTTTCATTTAAAGCCTGGCGCCTGCGTTTGGTATTTTGGATTGGTGCCTTAATCGTTGGCATTATTGCCGTAATATTTGCAAAAATGGCCGACCTTGCTGATCATAGTTTTACCCGCTTGCTTGATGACTACCCCCTACTCCCTTTTATTTTAACCCCTGCAGGACTTATGCTGATTTCCTGGCTCATGCGAAAGTTTTTTCCCGGAGCCAATGGCAGTGGCATCCCTCAGACCATAGCCGCCATGGAACTACAGGATAAACAATCCGTTTTATCTTTTCGCATTGCCATCGGCAAACTTCTCCTTACCAGTATGGGGCTGTTTTCAGGGGCCTCTATCGGACGAGAAGGCCCAACCGTCCATATTGGTGCATCAATCATGTACTCTTTAGGCCGGTTTGCTAAATTCCCTGCTCATTATTATCAACACGGAATGATAGCTGCTGGTGGGGCCGCCGGTATAGCAGCAGCATTCAATACACCTCTTGCTGGCATAGTGTTTGCGCTGGAAGAGATTAGTAAATCGATGCAACAAAAAACCAATGGAATCATACTTACTGCTGTAATTTTTGCAGGTATGACCGCTATTGCTCTGGTGGGTAATTATAAATACTTTGGAGTGAGCAAGGCGATGTTCAGTATGGATATCTCACTCATTGCGAGTATGCTTATCTGTGGCGTACTTGGAGGTTTGCTTGGTGGGATATTCAGTCAATCACTTATTACTGGCAATCGACTCATCCAGCCCTGGATACAACGTTATCCCATGAGAATCACCTGTATCCTTGGTTTATTTATCGCGTACATCGGTCATCTTTCAGGTCATACCAGCTTTGGAACCGGTTATAGTGCTGCCTATCAAATCGTATCGGGCGAAGGTGAGGTGAACCAGCTATTCCCCGTTTATAAGTTCCTCGCCACGCTAGGCTCATATTTTACTGGAATCCCTGGCGGAATCTTTGCACCATCTCTGGCGACAGGTGCCGGTATAGGACAAAATCTGGCTCATTTCATTCCCCTCGCCCCACAATCCTTTATGGTACTAGTGGGCATGGTTGCTTATTTCTCCGGGGTAATTCAGGCTCCGATAACAGCCATGGTGATTGTGCTGGAGATGACCTCCAACCAGAATATGATTTTTCCCTTGATGATTACAGCGTTCCTTGGATCAGGTGTCTCTTCTTTAGTTTGCCCTAGACCTCTGTATAGAGCACTTGCTGATGGCTTTCTAAATACTGAGAAACAACCTCTGTCTAAAAGGTAAAAAACTAATCGCAGCTATAAGAGATCAGGTTGCCCTGACCTTTATCAATGTTTTTACCAAAACTAATCACACCGCTGCCAAATAAGGCTACATCTTCCTGGCGTAAAAAGAAGTTTTGTCCATCGCGAGTTCTTAAATACGTGCCATTGGTACTCTGGTCGGTCAACACAAACTTACCCCTTCGGGCCTCTACCTTGGCGTGAAACCGAGATATCAAATCTCCACTCACTATCAGATCGCATTCCTTACCGCGCCCAATGTTGATTGGGGGGCTTTTGAAGTCCAACTTGATAACTATTCCGCCGTAAGACAGTGTTAAACCATCGGCCTGATCGAACTTAGAGGGGTTGGTGAAATTGCTGGAAGTAGCCATGTTTGTAATATCAGATTCTTCTTCCCATGAATAAAGGTAAACATCAAGTGACTCTTCCTTTCCTTTAACCCGAATACGATCATATTGACGTGTTTTATAACTCAATTCGGATGAACTGATGCGTTCTGCTAGTTCGCTGGTAAATAAAATTTGTCGCGCTTTAGTCATTGCGACCACACGAGCTGCCACGTTTACCGTATCGCCAAATATATCATTATCCTCATATATAACAGAGCCATAGTGCATGCCGATACGAATAGAGATACCTAAAGTCTCAGGAGACCGAATATCTTCCATGGTTTCCTGGATAGCAGACGCAGCCAGAATCGCCAGGTCAGCATCATGGAAATAAACCAGAATCTCATCACCGATGGTTTTTACTAGAACACCTTTATGGCGTGTGCAAATAGAAATAAGCGTATTCAACGCCTTTGAGATTCTATCTCTTGCTTCGACATCGCCTAGATTCTCATAGATTGCAGTACTTCCTGCTACATCTGCAAACATGACAATACATTGAAGTGGCTTTCCGGACATTCGGCTTGTTTCCTGTACCCAACAATTATTTTAGTTAGGCGATGTTATAGCACTTTTCGTCAATAATTTTAACGTAAACTAGTCATTATTTTGCCTAATAAAATCAATTGCCTGCTGAATTCTGTTAAGCGTGTTTCTCTGACCAATGAATTCTACAGTCTGATCAATCGGTGGTGAAAATGATCCCCCGGTAACAGCAACCCGTAATGGCTGCCCCACCTTGCCCATATTAACGTCCAGTTGCTCTGTCACATTTGCTACAACCTGATGTATTGATGGAGCAGTCCATTCTGCTAACTCTGCAAGTTGTTGCTGCAATAGACTCAAAGGTTCCAGTGCTGCTTGTTTAAGATTCTTTTTAGCTGCCTTAACATCATACTCTGAAAAGTCCTGAAAGAAATATAGAATTCCCTCTGCAAGCTCATTCAGGGTTTTAGATCGCTCCCTATACAGATCAACAATAGATGAAATATCCTGATTTTGCTCAGGTTTTACGCCTAGTTGTGCCAGTTTTTCAATCACCAGATCAACAATGTGCTGAAGCTCATTAGATTTAAGATATTGCTGGTTCATCCACTGTAATTTTTCAGGATTAAAGACTCCTGCTGCTCGATTAATACCGTCCAGAGAGAAATGTTCGATCATTTCTTCACGTGTAAATACTTCCTGATCTCCATGTGACCAGCCTAAACGAACCAGATAATTCAGTAGTGCATCAGGTAAATATCCATCCTCTCGGTACTGCATAACGCTTACCGCGCCATGCCGTTTGGATAATCTTTTACCATCACCACCCAGAATCATGGGCACGTGTGCATACTGTGGTAACTCAGCCCCGAGTGCTTTGAGGATATTGATCTGCCGGGGTGTATTATTAACATGATCATCTCCACGAATAACATGGGTGATTTGCATATCAAGGTCATCTACCACAACGGTGAGATTATAGGTCGGCGAGCCATCAGAACGAGCAATGATCAGATCATCCAGTTCCTGATTATTCACTTCAATATCCCCTTTTACCAGATCCTTGATCACCACACTACCGGATTGCGGGTTTTTAAATCGGATGACATGGTTTTCGGCGGCAGTTAAGCCTTTATCTCGGCAGCAGCCATCGTAGCGTGGTTTTTGCTTATTCGCCATTTGCTCAGCACGTAAATCTTCCAGACGCTGCTTTGAACAGGAACAATAATAAGCATGCCCGTTGTCTACCAACTGTTGAATGACTTCAGCATAGCGATCGAAACGATCAGTCTGATAAAAAGGCCCTTCGTTGTAATCCAGACCAAGCCAGTCCATCGCCTGTAATATTGCCTGAACCGATGCTTCGGTGGAACGTTCAAGGTCGGTATCTTCAATTCTGAGGACAAAATCACCACCCATTTTCTTGCTGAATAACCAGCAGAACAGCGCAGTTCTGGCACCGCCAATATGAAGATAACCGGTAGGACTGGGGGCAAAACGTGTTCTTATCATGTTGAATACTCAGGGCTAATTAGGAAAAGCGCGCTATTCTATCAAAACCGTAACTGGAAAGAAGGCGGAGGATGTAATTAATTTAAGGAAACTCTGATCAATTCATGATTTTTATACTGGCTAGAAATGTCCCGATTCGTCCCGAAGATCGTAGCAATAGGACGACTATTACAACTGACTTCGAAACGAATCGGAACATTTCTATCTCAGCCTAAAATCTACCAGAATTAATCAGAGGTTCCTTCATTAGTATTTTTGTTCTAGTGTCATCATGGAACCATTTCTTTTCAACTTCAAATGCTGCAGAAAAGTCATCCCAAGCAGAGGGGTATGAGGCTGTGAACCCTCGAGAACCACTGCATCTACATTTGCTACTCCGATATCACCCACTGTAACGTGATCGAGTTTTATAGACCACACCGGAACGACCTCACTGGCAGTACTGACATATTTACGTTGTGAAGATTCGTAAGGCAAGCCAAGTCTATCCGCATCGGTTTGACTAATTGCCACAGTGGTAGCACCTGTATCCAGCAGAAAATTTGTCGTATGCCCATTAATTTTCCCCTGAATCATAAACATTCCGGATTGATTGGCATAAACAGTGACTTTACTTTTATCTGGCTTAATAAAGCCTTGACTGATGGATTGGTTGATATTCAGCATCTTTTGCTTGCCATCTGAAAACCCAATAAGAGCACCTCTAGAGGTAGATGAAAGCAACTCTACTCCATTAAAAACCTCACCCTTACGCACTAGTTTTTGTTCCCCATTTACCATTAATAAGGCTTTATTATTGAAAAGGGCAACCACTTTTACTGAATTCTGCTGTGCTGCTACTGGTTTTATCAGAAGAGAAAAAAACAGTGATATCCAGATTAAAGCTTTCATAGCACGTATTAAAAAAGGTAGATTAAAAAGTGTAGTGCAATCAGCGCAAAAATACCCGCTAATACATCATCAAACATAATGCCAAAACCACCTTGTAAATGCTTATCCACCCATCGAATAGGCCAGGGTTTGACAATATCAAAGACTCTGAACAACACAAAGCCCGCAAGCATCCAACGCCAGTCTAACGGTACCGCAATCATGGTGATGAAATAGCCGACAATCTCGTCCCACACTATGCCCGAATGATCGTGTACGCCAAGAGCTTTAGAGGTATACCCACACAGATAGACACCTAGTACAAAACCCAGCACTATAGTCACAACAAATGCAGTGAGCGAGAGCTGGCTCGCCCACCAGTAGAGAGGTATTGCGACTAGCGTACCAAAAGTCCCGGGAGCGAATGGAGCAAGACCACTTCCAAATCCCAGAGATAGAAAATGCAACGGATTTTTAAGATAACTTAGTGGTATTTTTTTATTCGACAAAGTGATTGAATCCCTGATATTGCTTTAAATCAATTCGTCCAGACTGAGTTTGTAGCCAGAACCCCTGCTCGGTAATCTCTCCAATGTCAGTGATATCGAGATTTTGCCTTTCCACTTCATCCATTAACCGATCATAGTTCGATTTTGCAACCGTGAATACAATCTGGTAATCATCCCCACCGCCAAGCGCGTATTGGTACTGATGATTTTTTCGTATCAAATCAGTAACGGGTAAATCTTTCTGCTGTATCAAGGCCCCAACTCCGCTTTGTTGCAGAATATGTCCAAGATCGCTAGCCAGCCCATCAGAAATATCGATAGCCGAACTTGCATATTGCCCCAGCAGTTGAATTAAATCAATTCTTGGTAATGGCCGGTTTAATGCCCGTAAGCATTCAGTCTGGGTATCTGAATCCAGCTCATATCGACCGAGCAGACTGGACAAGCCTAAGGCAGCAGAGCCAATGTTTCCACTCAACAGAATCCTGTCACCAACTCGAGCACCTTTACGAGTGACATAACCCTCTGGAGTCACGTGACCACTGGCCTGAATAGTGATTGATAGCTGACCTTTACAGGTATCTCCACCGATAAGCTGGATACCAAATTCTGCAGAAGCATCAAATAAGGAGCTAGAGAATTCGCTTAGAAAATCATGATTAACCTCTGGTAGGGTTAAGGACAATAGATAACACCAGGGTGTCGCAGCCATCGCAGCAAGATCGCTAACATTTACTGCCAGGCTTTTGTAGGCAATATCCCCTGCAGAGGTTGATTCGGGAAAATGTCTGCCAGCAATCAATGTATCAATTGTTTGGACAAGCATGCGGTTTTCAGGAACCTGGATAACGGCAGCATCATCGCCTATCCCCAATAACACTGAGTCATTGATGATATGCGAAGACGGATGGGCAAAATACTGTTGTATCAGTGAAAATTCACCCTCCGCCATCGGTCATTCCTG
Source organism: Gammaproteobacteria bacterium (assembly GCA_050292965.1). Lineage (GTDB taxonomy): Bacteria > Pseudomonadota > Gammaproteobacteria > JACNJF01. The sequence goes on from JBNKMF010000020.1 coordinate 55,025, forward strand.
TCAGGATTTGTCAGCTTGAGTTTCTAATGATCGCATTTGCTGAGCTAGAGGATCAAGCACACCATTGATAAACTTGTGGCTATCATCCGCGCCATAGGTTTTAGCCAGATTGACGGCTTCGTTAATCACCACCTTGTAGGGAATTTCCAGGTGTTGCTTGAATTCGTAGGTAGCAATACGCAGAATATTGGCTTCTATTGGATCAACATGATCCTTGAATTGCGTGATGTACTCTCTATACAGCTCGTCCAGCTCAGTCACTGCAGAAGGGATCTTGTACAGCAGTTCAAGAAAATAGGCTTCATCACCTGATGAAACCCCCTGTTCCTGCAAATACATATCACGAATCCAGTCCAGGTCTTCACCAGATATCTGCCATTGATATAACGCCTGTAGCACTTTGTCTCGTGCATGCTTGCGTTTTTTTATGGCACGCGCCCGCTCCTGTTGTTCGGGCGTGTTTGACTTTGACATAAGCTTTATGCGCCGATTTTGCTAAGCAGACTGATCATTTCCATTGCAGCCATTGCCGCTTCAGCACCCTTATTACCCGCCTTGGTACCTGCTCGCTCTATCGCCTGTTCGATGGTATCGGTTGTCAATACACCGTTGATAACCGGAAGATTAAATTTCAGCGCCAGGCTGGCTAAAGCCTTGGCATTCTCACCGGCGACAAAATCAAAATGAGGCGTCGATCCACGGATCACGGCACCCAGCCCTATGATGGCATCAAATTGTCCAGATTCAGCATATTTTTGAATAATCAGAGGCATTTCAAATGCACCGGGAACGTGACTGACTGTAATATCAGAGGCTGTCACACCCGCGCGATTCAAGGTATCTAACGCACCAGTGAGTAAACTATCCACGATAAAGCCATTGAATCGGCCGACGACGATGGCAATTTTAGCGTTACTAACGCTGATATCACCGTTAATGGTTTTGATTTGAGTCATTTTTGTATCTCTTGTAAATAATCCTGATTTAATGCATTTAGTCGGAAATATACTCTACAACTTCGAGTCCAAATCCAGCCAAAGCATGGAAATTCTTTGGTGCACTTAACAGACGCATCTTATGTACGCCCAGATCAGCCAGAATTTGAGCACCGATACCATAGGTACGTAAATCATCACTGGTACTTTCACCCTGTCTGCCCTGCTCTTCCCGAATAACGGCTTCAATATGTTGAACCATCTGTCGAGGGGTTTCTGACTGACGTAAAAAAACGATTACGCCATGGCCTAAATCATTGATCTTTTGCATCACATTGCTTAAAGGCCAGCCACGGCCAACGGTTCCATATAACGAATCATAGAGCGTATTCTGTACATGAACCCGTACTGGGGTGATATCACCAGGCTTAACTTCGCCTTTAACTAGAGCCAGATGCAATTCCTGATCGATGGCATCTTCATAAGCTACTAATCTAAAATCACCAAAATCGGTGGGGAAATGAGTTTCAACGATACGTTCCAGCGTTTTTTCATTTTCTATGCGGTAACGGATCAGATCCTCTATGGCTCCTATTTTCAGATCATGCTGTTTGGCAAACTTTAACAGATCCGGGCATTTGGCCATGCCTCCATCTTCATTAAGAATTTTTACGATCACCGATGCCGGTTCAAATCCGGCCAAACCTGCCAGATCACAGCCCGCTTCAGTGTGGCCAGCACGAGCAAGCACTCCACCACTGCGCGCCATGACTGGGAATACATGCCCCGGCTGAACCAGATCGGCTGGAGAAGCATCGGATTTTACAGCGGCGAGTACAGTGACTGCTCGGTCAGCTGCGGATATTCCGGTAGTTACGCCCTCGGCTGCTTCTACAGAAACCGTAAAATGAGTTTCTGTTGCCTGGGTATTGTCACTAACCATTAAAGGTAGGCGCAATTGCTGACAGCGTTGTTGAGACAGGGTTAAACATATCAAACCACGCGCATAACGTGCCATAAAATTGATATCATCAGGCTTGACTGCCTCCGCCGCTATCAGCAAGTCACCTACACTTTCCTGGTTATCATCATCAATGATGATAACCATCTTGCCAGCCTTGATATCTTCAATAATTTCTTCTGTTGAACTTAATGCCATTCTTATCTATTTCTCTGTTGTCCACTCAGGACTTGATAAATCCTGACTCTGCCAGCTTTGCCAGCAATTGATTATCGCTCTGCTCCGATGATTGGCCGGTAAGCAGGCGCTCCAGGTAGCGCGCGATTATATCAACTTCTATGTTGACCTGCGTATTGATTTCATAAAATTGAAATACGGTGTTATCACGAGTATGAGGAACAATATTAACCCCAAAGCGATTATTGTCGACATGGTTGACTGTCAGGCTGGTTCCATCGATGGTTATCGAGCCCTTTTCGGCAATATAGTGCGCCAGGTTTTGCGGTACGGTAAATTCATAGCGTATTGAGCGGCCATCATTGCGTTCACTGACCAGTGTACCCAGCCCATCCACATGTCCACTGACTATATGACCACCAAGAGCCGTATTCAGGGTAAGCGCTTTTTCCAGATTGACACGACTACCCTGTTTAAGAAAACCAAGACTGGTCAGATTCAATGTTTCGCGTGATACGTCTGCACTAAACCCGTTGTCGGTGTATTCAACTGCAGTAAGGCAGACGCCATTTACTGCAATACTGTCACCCAGATCAGAATCATTAAGAACCAGTCCGTTTGCATCTAATGTTAAACGAACATCTCCGCCTTTCTGTTGTATCGCCTGAATGCTACCAATGGCCTGAATAATTCCTGTAAACATATTGGACTCGCTTAAGATTTACTTTTTCAAATTGAGTGAAATGCTTTGCATGGGTAAAGCCGAGGCATTATCAAATGTTGCCCCTGCCATAACACCCGCTTTAGCTACCTGCTCAGCCGTATCACTCTGTTCATAGATTGCATGCATCGCACCCAGTGCGTATTCAGCGCCCGATCCTACCGCCCAGAATTTTGTGTATTGATCAACCTCACGTAGAGAATAGATGCCAAACATACCCTGAGGGTTGATCAATAAGGCATCAATGCGCGAGGTTTCGTAAGCATCTTCGTCCTCATCCTTACTATTTAGAAAATATTCCTCTTTGAGTACTGGGTGGATATTCTTAAGACTTTCAAATATCGCCATCTGACTGCTGAAATCAATTTTGTCAGCATGATGAAGTAGCAGGGATTTGAGTACCAGTTGATGCGCAGCACTACCTACAACGCCCAGATAAAAATCGCCAAACTGGATGATTTTACTGGAATCAACGACAAATTCAGAGGATTGTTTGGTATCACCAAAGCTGGTTAAGCTGTCTGCAGCTATACAGACAGAATTGTTTTTCTGTGCCACTACAATGGTAGACATTAGCTCTCCGGGGTTGCTGTTATTTTGATGTCATCGCCAACCTGGCGTACATCCTGGATAGATAATTTTATTTTATCTGACATAATACTGATTTCACCCAGATCAAACAGACCTCGAGACTGATTGCCCATCAAACTGGGTGCCAGATATAGCATCAACTGGTCAACCAGCCCCTGCTTAAGCAATGCACCGGCCAGTGAAGCCCCACATTCTGTATGGATCTCATTAATTTCATGCTGAGCCAGTACTTCCATCAATACGGATAAATTAATCCTTCCCTGATCATCTTCAATAATCTCAAATACTCGCACATGAGGAAATTTAATAAAACGCTCAGACTGGTTGTGCTGAGTGGTAATTATCCAGATGGGTGACTGGATCGCAAACAGGCTTTCTTTACCGGTTAAGGCCAACCTGGTATCAAGAATGATGCGGACTGGTTGTCGAACATCAATAGCCTGATTTAGCGATTGTTTATCCAGACGTACATTAAGTGAGGCATCATCAGCTATGACGGTTTTAGCAGTGGATAAAATTGCCGAACTTTGAGCGCGCAGCAGTTGTACATCATTGCGGGCCTCAGCTCCCGTAATCCACTGACTGACCCCATTAGACAGGGCAGTTCCTCCATCCAGACTAGACGCCATCTTAACTCGTATCCAGGGTCGTTGATGCAGCATGCGCTTTATAAAACCTCGATTAAGCTGCATAGCCTGTGATTGCATGACCCCAGTTATAACCTTAATCCCTGCCTGTTGTAGTCGTTTTATACCATTCCCAGCCACCAGGGGGTTTGGATCCTGCATAGCTATCACAACCGTATCAGGTTGTGCTTTGATAAGCGCTTCGGCACAGGGAGGGGTTTTTCCCGTATGTGAACAGGGCTCCAGAGTCACATACACTGTACAGCCTTGCGCTTGCCCTTTTACATGCGACAGCGCATTAATTTCCGCATGCGGTCCACCCGCGAATTCATGGAAACCGCTGGCGACCAACTGATCATCTTTAGCGATAACGCAGCCTACACGAGGGTTAGGATGGGTTGAATAGAGTCCTTTCTCTGCTTGCTGAATGGCTTTTGCCATCCAGTATTCGTGTGGATATTTCTCAGCCATGAGTTAGTAATCGCCATCCTCGATTAACGGAACCTGGCGTTTTTGCATCTCTGGTGTTGGCTCAGAAGCGAGTCTTTTAATCACTTCCTCAAAAGCCGCAATGTCTTCAAAACTTAAATATACAGAGGCAAATCGGATATAAGCGACATGATCCAGTGCCTGTAATTCATGCATAACCAGCTCACCAATCTTGCGCGAAGCGATTTCTCGGGCATCAAGAGCCGCAAGCTGTCGTTTAATATGGCTCATCGCATCTTCAATCTGTTCTGCTGAAACCGGACGTTTTTCCAGCGCGCGCAGCATACCATTACGCACTCTTTGCTCATCAAAGGTATCGCGGCTGCCATCATTCTTGATCACCATAGGCATATTCAACATGGGTGATTCATAGGTGGTAAAGCGCGCTTCACAGGAAACACATTCGCGTCGTCTTCTAACCTGGTT
>JBNKMF010000021.1:0-59947 GCA_050292965.1 Gammaproteobacteria bacterium
ATACGCGCGATCCATAAGGCACGAAACTGACGTTTTCTCTGTTTACGGTCACGGTATGCGTATTGGCCAGCTTTAGTAACAGCCTGCTTGGCTACCCGGAACACCTTACTGCGTGCACCACGATAACCCTTGGCTTTATCCAGAATTTTTTTATGACGTGCGTGAGCGGTTACACCGCGTTTAACTCTAGGCATTTCTCACCTTCCTATGTATAGGGTAAAAGACGACGTACCTGACGTACATCATTAGCATTAACTTCAAGCATATCGCCCAGATGGCGCTTACGCTTACTACTCTTTTTGGTGAGGATATGACGTAAATGGGACTGACCACGTTTATAGTTACCTGCCGCATTACGCTTGAAGCGCTTGGCAGCGCCCCGACTCGATTTGATTTTAGGCATTTCAAACTCCCGTTCGATAAAGATTAAATAAAAACCCTGCACGCCGGAGTCTGCGTGTTCGGGTAAACTTCCAGTCTTACGACTGTATAACCGAATACTGCACAGGCAGTATTGCTGATTATTTCTTTTTAGGCACCAATAACATTGTCATCTGGCGGCCTTCCGATTGCGGATATTGATCCACCGTCGCTACCTCAGTCATATCTTCTTCAATACGCTTGAGTAAATTTCTTCCTAATTCCATATGCGCCATTTCTCGGCCACGGAAACGTACAGTCACCTTGGCTCGATCACCTGCCTCTATGAACTCAGTCAGTTTTCTTAACTTGACCTGATAGTCGCCCATTTCAGTTCCAGGTCGGAATTTAATTTCCTTGATCTGTATCTGGCGCTGTTTTTTGCGCTGGTCATGCAATTTTTTCTTTTGTTGAAACCTGAACTTACCAAAATCCATCAGGCGGCATACTGGAGGTTTACTGTTCGGTACAATTTCTACCAGATCCAGTTCGGCATCTGCCGCGGCCTGTAGAGCTTCCTGTATTGAAACAATACCTTTTTGTTCACCGTCCTGATCAATTAATCTAACTTCAGGAACCGTAATTTCGTCATTTAAACGACTTTGCTTATCATCAGCGATTGGATTATTCCTCGCAATTATTCATATAAACTCAATTACTATTCGTAGTTTTGTATCTGAGCCTGAGCTCTAGAGATAAAAGCGTCAACCTTCATACTCCCCAGATCTTCACCTGCCTGACTACGTACAGCAATCTCACCCTGCTCCATCTCCCGATCACCGACTACAAGGAGGTAAGGAACGCGCTGCATTGTATGCTCGCGAATTTTAAAGCCGATCTTCTCGTTTCTCAAGTCAGAAATTACTCTGAAACCCTGATTTTTAAGACTTTTTTCAACATCTTGAACATAAGCAGCCTGTTTATCGGTTATATTCATTAGTACAGCCTGTACTGGGGATAACCAGAGCGGCATTTTACCGACATGCTGCTCGATAAGTATCCCAATAAATCGCTCAAATGAGCCCAGAATCGCTCGGTGTAGCATGACTGGAGTTTGGCGCGAACCGTCTTCATCAACATATTGTGCATTCAGACGACCCGGCATAGAAAAATCGACCTGAATCGTACCACATTGCCACTCGCGTCCTATACAATCTTTCAGAGTGAATTCAATTTTTGGCCCATAAAAAGCACCTTCTCCAGGAAGCTCGTCCCAATCCAGCTGTTTTGCATCCATTGCTTCTGCTAATGCCTTTTCAGCTTTGTCCCAAACTTCATCACTACCAACCCTGTTTTCAGGGCGAGTAGACAGCCTGTAGATCACTTCATTAAAACCAAAATCCTTGTAAACTTCATGCAGAAAGTCGATGAAATCTGCCACTTCAGACTGAATCTGCTGTTCAGTACAAAAGATATGCGCATCATCCTGTACAAATGCTCTTACCCGCATCAATCCGTGTAACGCACCTGACATTTCATTACGATGACAGGAACCGAATTCAGCCAGCCTTAGCGGCAGGTCTCGGTAACTTTTCAAACCCTGATTAAATACCTGAATATGGCAAGGGCAATTCATAGGCTTGATAGCAAACTGTTTACCTTCAGCTTCAAGCGTAAACATGTCGGCACTAAATTTCGCTGCATGACCAGATTTTTCCCACAAAGAAAAATCTACTACCTGCGGCGTGTTGATCTCCTTATATCCGAATTGCAGTTGTTTCTTACGCATATATTGCTGAATGGCCTGATAAATAGACCAGCCTTTTTCATGCCAGAAAACCTCACCCGGCGCTTCTTCCTGAATATGGAATAGATCGAGCTTCTTTCCTATACGACGATGATCGCGCTTTTCTGCTTCTTCCAGGCGATGTAAATAAGCCTTTAACTGTTTTTTATCACTCCAGGCAGTTCCGTAGATTCGTTGCAGCATCACGTTGTTGGAATCACCCCGCCAGTAAGCACCAGCTAGCTTCATCAATTTGAAGCCCTGCCCTAGCTTGCCAGTAGAAGGTAAATGTGGTCCTCGACAGACATCAAACCAGTCACCCTGGCGATAGATGGATACTTCTTCACCCTCGGGGATGATGTCCTTAATAATCTCAACCTTGTAGTCTTCACCCAGTCCAGCAAAGGTAGTAACCGCCTGATCCCGATCCATAACTTCTCGCACAATAGGGAGATCTCGTTTGACGATTTCATGCATACGCTGTTCGATCAGGGTTAAATCGTCTGGCGTAAATGCCTCGTCACGATAAAAATCGTAATAGAAACCATCTTCAATAGCAGGCCCTATCGTGACTTGTGTCCCCGGGTATAATTCCTGAACTGCCTGCGCCATAACATGAGCTGCGTCGTGCCTCATTAACTCCAGCGCTTCTTCATCACGACTGGTAATAATTGAGACTTCAGCATCATCACTAATAATGAAAGAGGCATCGACCAGTTGGCCATTGACCTTTCCAGCCAGTGTCGCTTTAGCTAAACCGGGACCAATGTCAGTAGCTATTTCTATGATTGATACAGCTTGATCGAATGAACGAATAGAACCATCAGGAAGAGTAACTTGAGGCATATTGATCCTGTTTCAGTGGTGACCCCTACCAAAGGCCACGTGTTAATCAAAAAGATATATAAATTAAAATCGGAGAAGTACTACCAGATAAATCTGGTAGGCGCGAGTGGATTCGAACCACCGACCCCCACCATGTCAAGGTGGTGCTCTAACCAACTGAGCTACGCGCCTGTAAATCAGGTCGGGTATTCTACATCACAAAATTAAATAATCAATCTCCAACTACGTGAAATAGGAAATAAAAAAGCCCCAAAGATGGGGCTTTTTAAGTTACTGCTTAGTGGATATTAATCATCCAGCTTATTTATCCCCATCATCTTCAGGATATACTTTTCATATAATGGCTCAGAAGTACCTTTCTTCATCTTTCGCATAAAGTATTTTTCAAATGCGATCTTCGCCATGTGAACCCACTTACCTTTCTTAAACCAGGCAACATTACGTGGTGGAATCTGCGGAATTGCAACAAACGCTGCTCCTGTATCACCCATATCAGCAAGACAGATAGCATTCCATGTCGCACCGGTAGTTGGCTCTTTGCCACCCAGCTCATCAGCAATGTTATGTACGATTGAAGTCACCATCGATTCGATCATATAACCTGTTTTAGGCGTGCCCGTTGGTACAGGTGTCGCTTCTACAGGTGGAATAGCAATACAAACACCTGCCGAGTAGATATTTTTATAAGTTGGATTACGATGAAACTCATCAACCATTACGAAACCGCGTGGGTTACATAGACCCTCAACATTTGCAACCGCGTCTACCCCTTTAAACGCTGGCAACATCATGCTAAATTTATAATCAACTTCGTGTTGTTTGACGACTTCACCGGAAACATCCAGTTCGTCTACAAACATTTTTCCATCTTCTACTTTGGTGGTTTTGGCGTTTGTAATCCATTTGATGTGGTGATTTCTCAGCTCAGATTCGAGCATGCCTTTTGAATCTCCTACACCACCCAGACCCAGATGACCTATATAAGGCTCGGATGTGACAAAGGTCATGGGGAACTTATCGCGCACCTTGCGCTTTCTCAGATCCGCATCAACGATAAATGCAAACTCATAAGCCGGGCCAAAACAACTGGCAAATGGCATAGCACCAATAACGATCGGGCCTGGCTCTTTCAATAACTCCTTATAATCTTCATACGATTTTTCAGCGTGATCGATGGTACAGATCGAATTAGTATGATTTTCAGGGCCAGAACCTTCTACTTCTTCAAAGGCTAAACGAGGTCCAGTAATTATGACCAGGTAATCGTAATCAACTGTTTCGCCCTTAGCTGTTTCCAGCTTGTTCGCAGAGGCATCGATTTTTGTAACGGTATCGCAGATAAAACCTATGCCTTTACGATCAAGATAAGGTTTTATGGGGAAAGTGATTGATTTACGATCTCTCCAGCCCACAGCGACCCATGGATTTGAAGGTGTGAACTGAAAGTATTCATTTGAATTAATGACAGTGACCTGGTGCTTTTTACCCAGTTCATTTTTTAATTCATAAGCACAGGGCATACCACCTGTTCCAGCGCCAAGTACAACTATATGAGCCATAAGGATCTCCTAAATTTATGATTTTTTTGCTTTTGGTTTTCTCAAGAAGCCTTTGCATAAATCCATATCACACTCTTACTTAATATCAAAATATGCAGAGATTTCTTAATTTATCCGCGCAAATACTAATCCATTTATTTAATTTTATCCATATTTACTCTGCGTATAAGTGTGTGAAATATGGAAACTTTTTATTTTCTCTGGGCTTTAAGGTAGAGAATTGACATAGAGCAACTATATCAGCCATTAATCCTACCCTAAACCTTAGATAACAGGTATTAAGCTTCAGCGATATAATGTTTATTTTTGAGTGTTTCAATTTCGTCTCTAACTTGTGCAGCCTGCTCAAACTCCAGGTTATTCGCATGTTCATACATTTTCTTTTCCAGCACGGAAAGGCGCTTTTTCAACTCTGCGGGTGACATTTTATGATGATACAGGCCCTCAGCTTCAGCAATTTTACGGAGACCTGGTGTACCCCGTCCCTGCCCCATATCCATCACATCAGTTATCTGCTTGCTGATACCTACAGGCGTAATGTTATGCTCCTCATTAAAGGCCAGTTGCTTGTCGCGACGTCTTTGTGTTTCATCGATTGCCCGCTGCATGGACCCCGTTATCCGGTCAGCATAAAGTATGGCTTTACCAGTGAGGTTTCTTGCTGCTCGACCTATAGTCTGTATCAGAGCCCGGTCCGATCTTAAAAAACCTTCCTTATCAGCATCCAGTATGGCCACCAGTGAAACCTCAGGCATATCCAGACCTTCGCGGAGCAAATTGATTCCTACTAGCACATCGAATTCTCCCAGACGTAAATCACGAATGATTTCCATACGTTCTACCGTATCTATATCCGAATGAAGGTAACGGACTTTAATCCCATGCTCACCCAGATAGTCGGTCAAATCCTCAGCCATGCGCTTAGTGAGCGTAGTAACCAGCACACGTTCAGATAAATTTACCCGCACATTGATTTCTGATAGCAGATCATCTACCTGAGAGATGGCGGGTTTAATCTCAATAACTGGATCAACCAAACCAGTTGGGCGCACTACCTGCTCGACTACAGCAGCAGCATTTTCATCTTCATATTTTCCAGGTGTGGCGGAAACAAATATCGTCTGCGGAGAAAGGCGTTCAAATTCCTCAAAACGTAATGGTCGATTATCCAAAGCAGATGGCAGCCGAAACCCGTACTCAACCAGAGTTTCTTTGCGTGAACGATCACCTTTATACATACCACCGATCTGTGGCACGCTGACATGACTTTCATCAATAAATAACAGGCACTCTTTAGGCAAATAATCAAACAGAGTTGGGGGCGGCTCGCCAGGTTGTCTGCCCGATAAATAGCGCGAGTAGTTTTCTATACCACTGCAATAACCCAGCTCCAGCATCATCTCAATATCGTAATTGACGCGCTGCTCCAGACGCTGCGCCTCAACCAGCTTGTTCAATTCGGTCAGCTGGGCCAGGCGCTGCTGTAATTCGACCTTGATATCCTCCAAAGCAGCAACAATCGTTTCGCGCGGGGTCACATAATGAGTTTTAGGGTAAACAGTAATTCGTTTAACCCGCTCCAGTATCTCGCCAGTTAACGGGTCAAACATACTGAGTTGCTCAACCTCATTATCAAACAATTCAACACGCACTGCTTCGCGCTCACTATCTGCCGGGTGAATCTCGATAACATCTCCGCGTACTCGATAGGTACCCCGTTTGAGCTCTATATCGTTACGGGTGTACTGTAATTCGGCGAGTCGGCGCAGGATTCTACGTTGATCTATCTGGTCTCCCTGCACCACATGCAGCAACATTTTGAGATAAGATTCAGGATCACCAAGACCATATATTGCAGATACAGATGCAACAATGACCGTGTCTTTTCGTTCGAATAAAGACTTTGTTGCTGACAGGCGCATCTGTTCGATGTGTTCATTAATCGAAGCATCCTTTTCTATAAAGGTATCCGACGCAGCGACATAGGCTTCTGGCTGATAATAGTCATAATAAGAAACGAAGTATTGCACCGAGTTATTAGGGAAAAATTCTTTCATTTCTCCATACAACTGGGCGGCGAGCGTTTTATTATGCGCCATAATAATTGCGGGGCGTTGTAATTCGGCAATTACATTTGCCATGGTAAAGGTTTTACCTGAGCCCGTGACACCTAACAGGGTCTGATGCATCAATCCATCATTAATCCCTTCAATAAGACTGGCTATTGCCTGAGGCTGGTCACCAGCGGGCTGATAATCGGTTACCAGTTGGAACGGTTTTGACATACTGAAATAATTTCCACGTTTATCTTATTAGATAAGAATTACAATTTATGATTTTACCTTGCTAGCACTTTATCAGCCCAGAGTCAGGCTGTATGCTAAAGCTTTTCGCGATTAATTAATAAGGACTATCGACTTGAAATACCAATTATCTGACCGTGTCAATGCTATCAAACCTTCCCCAACCCTGGCGGTTACCAATCTTGCCAGCCAACTTCGAGCAAAGGGACGTGATGTCATCGGACTGGGTGCGGGCGAGCCCGACTTTGATACCCCCCAGCACATTAAACAGGCGGCTATACAAGCAATCAACAACGGTCAGACCAAGTATACCGCCGTTGATGGAACAGCAGAACTGAAACAGGCGATTATCGAGAAATTTAAACGAGACAACGGCCTCGACTATGCCGCTGATCAGATACTGGTTTCCAGTGGTGGTAAGCAAAGCTTTTACAATCTTTGTCAGGCATACCTGAATAAAGGTGACGAAGTCATTATCCCTGCACCTTACTGGGTTTCTTATCCTGACATGGTACTGCTAGCTGATGCGGTACCCGTGGTCGTTGAAACCACATTAACAGAAAACTTTAAAATGAGCGCTGAAAGACTACAGGCTGCCATCACCCCCAAAACCCGTATAGTAGTGATAAACAGCCCATCCAACCCCACCGGTATCGCTTACTCACGCAAAGAACTGGAGGATATCGCTGATGTTTTAATCCAGCATCCCGAAATCCTTATAGCTAGTGACGATATGTACGAACACATCGTCTGGAATGAAGAAGGCTTTAGCAACATTCTGAACGCCAATGCGGATTTATATGATCGCTGTATGGTGCTAAACGGAGTTTCAAAGGCTTATTCTATGACCGGATGGCGTATCGGATATGCAGCAGGACCGGCTGACATCATCAAAGCAATGAAAAAAATACAGTCACAAAGCACTTCAAATCCCGCTTCTATCTCTCAGGCCGCTGCCGTAGCGGCTTTAAATGGTGATCAAAGTTGCATTCAGGATATGCTTGCAGCTTTTAAACAACGCCATGATTATGTGGTACAAACTCTGAATTCCATCGCTCATATTAGATGCATACCCTCTGATGGCACTTTCTACAGCTTCCCGGATATTCAATCATTTATCGATAATCGCCCCGATCTGGCGGACGATGTAGCAGTAGCGAATCATTTACTGGACAGCGTTGGAGTAGCCGTAGTACCCGGCTCTGCGTTTGGGGCTCCAGGCTATATGAGACTATCATTTGCAACCTCCATGCAGAACCTTGAAAAGGCACTACAAAGAATCGGAAAAGTTTTTAATGAAAAATAATTAAATGCTATTGCTGATTGGTTTCTTTTCCATTACCATACGCTCCGCAATTCCCCGGTAGCTCAGTTGGTAGAGCAAATGACTGTTAATCATTGGGTCCCTGGTTCGAGCCCGGGCCGGGGAGCCATCTCAAATCTTACGAGTCACCAACGGTGGCTCGTGAGTTTTAAATTTATCCCTGTTATCCTTATCTTTATTGTTAATCCGTTTTACGCTTTGCTATGCTGCTAGCTTTTTTAAAACCGGCAAATATTGATGAACAATTTCTTCTGGTCAAATCTGTTTAAACATAAAGACAGTGAGATCAATACTATTGCTGACTACTGGAGCAATACCCCACTTTTTAAGGATATCCCGTTGCGCCACATTATCGCGTTAAGCGAAAACATGCATATCCGAAACTATCAGCAGGGTGAGATCGTGTTCCGTGAAGGCGATCAGGGTGCTGGCGTTATTCTTGTGCTGGAAGGCCAGGTAAAAATTATGGCGCTGGACACCCCTATTTCGGTACTCGACCAGGGGGACTTTTTTGGCGAAATTGCACTGGCTGAAAACGATAAGCGAACTGCTGATGCAGTCTGCGCCAGAAACTGCCGACTGGTATTCTTTCTGAAACAGGATCTCGAGGAGTGGATTGAAGTAGAACACTATCTAGGCCTGGTCTTTTTAAAGAACCTTTCTTCAACACTGGCAAAACGTTTACATCAGGCGAACCTGCTATTAGCCGATAAAGCTGGAAACTGATATGGGCCTTCACATTGAAACCAACAAGGCCAGCTCTGCTTATCTGGACACCTTTAAAGTTTTAGCCATTATTGGCGCTATTGTGCTGGCTAGTTTTTACCTGCTATCATCGGTATTACTACCGATTATTATCTCATTCACTCTGTACGCCATCCTACAGCCATTTACTAACTACCTGGTTCGTAAAAACATAAATCATTCAGCTGCGATTATTTTCATGCTAATCCTCATGCTTATGTCGAGCATTTTTGCAATCAGTTTTGCTCTGCCACAATTACTGGAACAGGCCGCCTTCCTTAAGAACAAGATGCCCGGTATTTTTACTCATCTTGAGGGCCTACTAAATGTTTACAGCCACAAACTTGCTGAAGCAACTGGCATTGAATTTAATGTTTCTGATGTCGTGGTATCGATACTGGCTCAGTCGTCCTCTTTAGGAAATGCACTACTGGTTAAAATATCGGAACAGGTCTTTGCCATCACCCTGAGCATGATTCTGGTACCTTTAATGACCTATTTCATTCTAAAGGACTTCAAACAGATACGTAATAAAGCTCTCAACTGGTTACCTAATTCAAGTTTTGAGCTGGGGTGGTTGATCTACCATAGAGTGACTCGTCAACTGGTTCTGTACACACGTGGTGTCATGATCCAGTCTTTCATCATGGCTGTGGTAGCAACTTGTGGTTATTATATTATTGGTCTGGATATCCCGGTATTACTGGGTTCATTAACCGGGTTACTTAACTTGATCCCCTATATTGGCCCATTAATCTCAATGTTTCTCGCTACTATAGTTGCTGCAGCTGTTACACCATTTGAGCCCGGCCTGATTTATATGGCGATTGCTGTGGTTATTATCGCTCAGGTGGTAGATAACCTTGTAGTGATACCTTCAGTGATTGCCAATGCAGTTGATTTACATCCAGTGCTTGTAATCGTTGGCATTATTATTTTTGGCAATCTATTTGGCACTATTGGTGTCATTCTGGCTATACCGGCCATGGCTGCAATTAAGATTATTCAAAACAATCTGTATTCGGATATTTATAATGATCGACGGACCTCTGACTTAAATCTGAATCCGTAACTTCATGCCCGTCCATGACGCAAGTTAATAAAAGCACGGATTCGGTTAAACAAGGCCTCTTAAACATCTTTTTTCTTGATGGCATCCGCCAATCTTAACAATGACTGCTTTAATTCATCATCGTCAAGATTTATGGCTGAAGTTTTAATTTTGTCGCTTACCTCCTCAGAAAAATGTGCGGCAGGTTTTAATCGTGGACGAGGCATTTCATTCTGCGCTCCGGCAGGACTAGAGATTATCCTTAAGGCCATAACCTGTCCAAATTGATGCTCAATCTCTCGGCAAATCTGTTGGCTATGTAACCGTAGGTAGTTCACCAAAGCTGCAGAAGGGAGTGAAACAGTCAGCATATTCGCGTCAATACTCATCACCTTGACCATCTGAAATACCGCATCAGTATCCAGAGAATTAAAAAAATGCTGGTATTGACTAATCAACGCAGTTTTAGATTGATAGCCCTCGGGTAGAATTTTCCCGAACAATTTCGATACCTGTAACGGGCTGCTTTTATTTTTTCTCCTCGCTTTAGCGGGTTTATTTTCAGGGTTATGCTTGACCATACTCGCATGATACCTGTAGTGGACACTGAGTACATAACGGCTTCTTACGACAATGTTGCTTGGCATGCGCAACAATCAGTGCATGGTACTGTTGGTAATGAGCAGCATCTGTCGGTAAATACTGGTGAAATAACTGCTGCAACTTGCTATAACCGTGTTCGGAATTTAACAGGGAAAGACGTGAGAATATTCTGCGTGTATAGCTATCGATAACAAACAGAGGATGATTGAAGGCATATAGACAAATATCATCTGCCGTTTCATTGCCGACACCTTTCAGGTTCAATAATTGCTGTCTTAATTCTATCTGGTTTAATTGATTTAAACCGTTTAAACCACCCCGCTCTAAGTACCAGGCAGCAATAGTTTTCAAACGTAGTGCTTTTTGATTGAAATATCCAGAGCTACGGATAAGCTGGGCGAGTTGATCGAGTTCCAGTTCAACAAGAGACTGCGCACTGCATAGCCCCTGTTGCTTGAGATTATCTATCGCCTTTTCGACATTACTCCAGCTGGTATTTTGCGTAAGTATGGCACCGATTATAATCTCGAATTCATCTTCAGCAGGCCACCAGTCCTGATGTCCATAGTAGTTCTGAAGCCTTAGATAAACCCGTTGGAAAGCGTTATTTCCTGCGTCCATGCTTACGTTTCGGGTCGTGTTGTGTGACCTTGTGACCGTAATCCAGTTGCAACGAGTCAAATAATCTCTTAACCGTCGTATCTTCCAGAAATCGACTCTTACCTGGCTTTAACCACTTGGGCAGGGTGAACTCATGATAACGTACGCGAACTAGTCGACTGACCTCTACACCTACCGATTCCCATAAGCGTCTTACCTCTCGGTTACGACCTTCGCGCAGTACGACATGGTACCAGTGATTGGTACCCTCCCCGCCACCATCAGCGACAGAATCAAATTTAGCAGGACCATCGTCCAGCTCTATACCACTGGTAAGCAGCTTAAGCGCATCTTCTGAAACCTGTCCACGCACACGCGCAGCATATTCTCGTTCCAGCTCAAATGAAGGATGCATTAAACGATTCGCCAGTTCACCATGATTAGTAAACAACAACAGCCCTGATGTATTGATATCCAGTCTGCCAATTCCAATCCATCGCCCCTGCTGTAATCTGGGCAGATCGCTGTAGACATCTGGCCGACCTTCAGGGTCCGAGCGGGTGCACACTAATCCAATGGGTTTATGGTACATCAGGATCTTGGGCTTGATCTCGTGTCTAGAAAGACGCACCGGTTTATCATCTAGAGTAATCTTTTCTCCACCACTGATCTGATCGCCGGGCTTTGCCAGTTTACCATTTACCTTGATGCGCCCTTCCTGCAGATAGCGATCAATTTCACGGCGCGAGCCAATACCATTATGGGCGAGTAATTTTTGAATACGTTGCATGGTTTACCAAAGATTATTTTAATGACCAGAGCTGACCAATTCCGGCGGACGATTCTGATAGTAATTGTGTATTATCGGCACTGATCTTCAAATCCAGGATAGTGGCAGAATCTGGTTGTACCAGATGTTTGACTTCGGGCAACCAGGTTTTCAGGAGTTTACCGGTGCTAATATCCCAGATATCGATACCCTTGGATGCTCTACCCGTCGCCAGCAAACTACCATCATCTGAGAAGTCAGCAGATACCACAGTCATTCCACGCGATTTAATATCTAGCTCACTGACCAGGGTGCCTTCTTTGTTGGTCGAATAGATTCGAGCCTTGCCCACAGAAGCATTAGCAAAAGCCAACTTTCCATCATCTGACAGCTCGACATGGGCGATTTTGTACTCCATATTCTTTGCCCAGATATGCTTACCCGTATCCAGACTCCATAAGCTGGCATGCCAGTCGTCTGAACCCGTTAGCGCAAAACGTCCATCCCTGGATAGCGCTACCGAATTTATCTTTTCATGGTGCGGGAATACATACACCATCTCGCCCTGTTGCATATCGAAATAGATGGCCTGATTGGCTTTCATGCCAATGAGGGCATAACGGCCATTAGCTGAAATAGCCACATCGCGTAGATCTGGCCACGACCAGTAACCCACCAGTTTTCCATTCGATACACGCCAGCGTGCAATGGATTGTTGCTCGATAGTGACAAGGTACTTGCTGTCGGCTGAGAAAGCGGCCGCGATGATGCCACCTTCGTCATTTTTTTCATGTTGAACGCTGTACAACACCTGCCCCTGATTCACATCCCATACTCGACCATAGCCTCCGATTGACCCTGTCAGCAGATAACGATTGTCATCACTGATCACGGCACTGTAAGAACCAGTATCTTCATGCAGCCAACGTTTCAGTTCCTTACCCGGTTTGCTACAACCGATGAGTGCCGTAATCGACAATAGTAATAACAATCTGGCAAAGTAAGTGAGCTTAATCATTGGGTCGTGTGATCGTCTTCCTGAACAGCCTCATTTTCAGTTTCATTTGCTTTTTCCTCTGCCGGGTCGAGCTCGCTATCGGCTTCAACTTCTTCTGTATCTTCGACTTCTGTATCTTCGACTTCTGTATTTTCGACTTCGGTATATTCACCTGCTGCCAGATTATCCTCATTAAAAGCTAGCTCAGGGTGGAAGCTATCCAGATCCTTTAGTTCAGAGAGCGTGGGCAACTCATTCAATGATTTTAGATTGAAATAATCCAGAAAGGTATTAGTGGTGCCATACAGACTGGGCTTGCCGGGTACATCTTTATGCCCCAGAGTTTTAACCCACTCGCGTTCCTGTAATGTTTTTATGATATTTGAGCTAACGCTCACTCCGCGAATGGCTTCTATCTCACCACGAGTAATCGGCTGGCGATAAGCGATCAACGCCAGCGTCTCTAGTAAAGCGCGTGAATAGCGAGGGGGTTTCTGTTCCCACAGCCGAGAAATCCACACAGAATAATCCGCATTAGCCTGAAAGCGAAAACCACTGGCGACCTGCTTAATCTGCAAACCACGAGCCTGGTAATCATCAACCAGCTCATGCAAAACCTGACGAATTTCATCTTTGCCCGGTTGCTCGATATCACCATGGAAGAGATTAAACAGCTGGTCAACGCTTAAAGGATGATCAGCGCTACTCAGGATCGCTTCAATGATGGGTTTTAATTTTTCAGGGGTCATGCTTATGTCTAATTTTTCAAATTGTTATCTATCAGGCTCTAGCTCTAACATAGATTGGCGCATAGGGTTCATTCTGAACCAGATCGATCATTGATTCCTTAACCAGCTCCAGAATGGCCAGAAAGCTAACCACTACCCCCATACGTCCTTCTTCTACGTCAAAGAAATCCTTGAACTCAGTATATCCAGTCGATTTTAAGCGACTTAAAACTATCGTCATACGCTCACGTACCGATAAAGGTTCACGTTCTATATGGTGACTGGCAAACTGCTCTGCGCGGTTGACCACATCTCGAAATGCCGCCAGTAAATCCTTGATCGATACATCGGGCAAAGGAATCTCACTGCTCATCTCGGGCCTTTCTGGTTGCGGCATAAAAATATCACGTTCTTCACGCGGTAACGCATCCAGATCTTCAGCCGCTTTTTTAAACTGTTCGTATTCCTGTAAACGACGAATCAATTCAGCACGCGGATCATCTTCGTCATCCTCACTGGGTGGCCGAGGCAACAGCATACGTGACTTTATCTCAGCCAGCATGGATGCCATCACCAGATATTCAGCTGCCAGCTCAAGCTCCAGGTTTTCCATTAAGTCGATATACTGCATATACTGCCTGGTGATATCAGCAATTGGAATATTCAGGATATCGATATTCTGGCGCTTGATCAGGTATAACAGCAAATCCAGCGGCCCCTCGAAGGCTTCCAGAAAAATCTGCAAGGCATCTGGTGGGATATACAGGTCCTGCGGGATCATCGTCAATGGCTCCCCCTCTATTAGAGCGAAAGGCATCTCCGATTGATTAGACTGGTTTTCCTGAAATAAATCGCTCATATTTTCCCGTCGGCTGTTTAGATGATAACGCCTGTTAGCGTAATGTCAGTCCCATTGATTTGCGGACTTCTTCCATCGTATCACGCGCCACATCACGAGCAGCTTCACAGCCCTCGTTGATGATATTTTCTACACTGGTGATGTCTTCCTGATAGTCTTGCGCACGCCGCTGGATAGGCATTAACTCAGCCTTGATGCTATCGATAATATGCTGTTTACAGTCAATACAACCAATATTCGCTGTAGTACAACCTTCTACAATCGACGTCTTTAAGTCTTCAGAAGAGTAAACCTGATGTAACTCCCAAACCGGACATTTTTCTGGATTACCAGCATCGGTACGGCGAACACGTGCCGGATCTGTAGGCATGGTTTTCACTTTCTTTTCTATCTGATCAGGCGGCTCGCGTAGAGCAATCGTATTATTATAGGACTTGGACATCTTCTGTCCATCCAGCCCTGGCATTTTTGAAGCCTGCGTTAATAAGGACCGTGGCTCAGGAAGAATAATTCGACCACCACCTTCAAGATATCCCTGTAACCGTTCACGGTCACCGATGCTGATATTTTGCTGTGAGTCCAGTAACGCCTGTCCTACCGATAAAGCTTCTGCATCGCCCTGCTCCTGATAGCGCTTGAGCAAAGCATTGTAAATTTTGGCATTCTTTTTACCCATCTTTTTGATAGCAGTATGCGCTTTCTCTTCGAAATCAGCTTCTTTTCCATACAAATGATTGAAGCGACGAGCTACTTCTCGTGTTAATTCAATGTGTGCGACCTGATCTTCACCAACTGGAACATGCCCAGCCTTGTACATCAGGATATCGGCACTTTGCAGCAATGGGTATCCAAGGAACCCATAGGTGCTTAAATCACGATCTTTCAGTCTATCCTGCTGATCTTTATAACTGGGCACGCGTTCTAACCAGCCTAAAGGCGTAATCATGGAAAGCAAGGTATGCAGTTCAGCGTGCTCAGGCACCCGAGACTGAATAAAGATGGTTGAACTACCAGGGTTAACACCAGCTGCCAGCCAGTCGATAACCAGATCAACACTACTTTGCGCAATATTAGAAGGGTTTTCATAATGCGTAGTTAAAGCATGCCAGTCGGCAACAAAAAAGAAGCATTCATAGCTATGCTGCAATTCGATCCAGTTCTTAAGCACACCGTGATAATGACCAAGATGCAATAAGCCGGTGGGACGCATACCAGAAAGCACGCGTTGATTCTGACTAACTAAGGTGTTCAAAAAGATTTTCCTGAAGGTAATAAACAGTCGGCATTATAAGCATGTCGAGGGGAAAGATCGACTCAACTATAGGGGAATGGTTTAAATAATTCTTAACCACGAAGCACGCGAAGAAAAAAGAATACCTTTATACTCTTCGTGCCCTTCGTGGCTAAAATTTCTTTATGGTCGACTAATAATCCAGGAATTCGGCATTTCCCTTACCATATCTTAAAACCTCGGGATTGCCGTCGATTAGATTAATGACGGTAGTTGGCTCAATGCCGCAGACCCCTCCATCGATGACCAGATCGACCTCATGCTGAAAATGTTCGCGTATTGCTTCTGCATCGTCCATCGCCTCAGTATTTCCCGGAAGAATCAGGGTACTGCTCATGATGGGCTGCCCTAACTCTTCGAGTATAGCTCGAGTTATTGCATTATCTGGAACACGCACACCGATAGTCTTACGCTTTGGATTCATCAGGCGACGCGGCACCTCGGAGGTTGCCTTGAGTAAAAAGGTATAGGGGCCAGGAGCCAGGGTTTTCATCAGTCTATAGGATGAATTATCCACCTTGGCATAGGTACCAATCTCCGACAGATCGCTACAAACCAGCGTGAAATGATGTTTATTATCCAGCTTGCGCAGGCGCTGCATCCTTTCCATTGCTGATTTATCGCCAATATGACAACCCAGCGCATAGCTTGAATCGGTGGGGTATACGATCAAACCACCATCGTCGATAATCCGTACCGCCTGCTGGATCAGGCGTTTCTGGGGATTGTCAGGATGAATTTCAAAAAACTGAGCCATAAAAAATAGATGAAAGAATAAATGTGGATTTTACCTTCACCAGAGATTTGATGATATGTAAAACTGAACTGGGTACATAAAAAAAGGGCGTCAAAGACGCCCTTTCCTTTTCTATTTTAGAAAAAACTAAATTAGAAATTGTAGCCCATATATGCCTGGATCAGAGAATCTTCTTCACGAGCATCATCGCTGAACTGCACGCCAGCATAGGTTGATTTACCCAGTTTCTTTTTGAATTCCAGGTTAGTGATTGTATCTTCTTTACCATTTTTGCCGCCTTTCAGAGCATCGCCCTGATCAACACCAATCATAACAGTACCACCAGCTAAAGGCATAGAATATGCGATTGCCATAGCATCGTTGTTCTTAGATTGACCATTGTCAGCATAAGTCAGACCCAAGGTACCTTCGCCTAGCTTAACAGTACCGCCAATAACTGTCACAGTTTCCAGCTTAACCCCTGTTAGACCCTCAACTACATCAACAGTATCACTATCAGGTGTAGTCGCTTGTAAACCAACTGAGAAAGCATCAACAGCATAGTTCAAAGCAATAACTGAATGATTACCCGGAGCAGGTTGAGTACCAGCTAACCATGCTTCAAGATCAGCTACTACAGTAGGCGGAGCGCCTGCATCGACCATTTCGCCTTTTTTAACATCGCCATCGAAAGTCAGACCAAGAACAAAAGTCAGAGCGTCAATACCTTTAACATAGACAACAGCGTTATCTAAAGTACCGTTAGTCGCACCAACCCCACAAGCGTTGCCAGAGTTATCAGTGAAGATATCAGTTCCGCCACAGGCAAAACCTGCCGCATCGCCTTGAGCACCTAAAGTCAGTTGACCGAAATCACCTTTGATACCAACGTATGACTTGTCATTGTGGAAAGTATCTGTTTCGTTATCAGCAGAATCGTTTTCCATTTCCAGGTAAGCAAGACCAGTCATGCCATTACCCAGATCTTCAGAACCGTTGATTTTAACAGTCAATTTACCAGAGTTAAGTGCCATTGAACCTTGATTTTGCAGCTTTAAACGAACTTCACCACCCAGAGTAGTGTCAGCCATTACAGACCCAGAAGCCATTACTGCAGCTACTGCAGAAGCGATTACTAATTTTTTCATGTAAATACCCTCAAGTATTATGTTTAAAAAATAAATTAATTTACTTTTGTGTTGGCACAAATACCAATCGACAAACAGGATCATACACAATGATTTGTTTTTTGCAACACCCGATATACAAAAAAACAACATTTATTGTGAACCAGGTCTTTTTTATTTCTTTATTGCTCGATGCACAGCCACAATACGTTGCTATTTTGCAACAAATCAATGTATTTGCATTCCTCATCCTTAAAAAGGATGCAACAGGTAGGTATTCCTGCAACAGACGCAACATTTCTAAATCATTAAATTCACGCAGTTATACTTTAATCACCTACTCACACCGGTAATTTTTGAGAAATCAGGCAGTGGAAATAATTGCAGTGATAATCCTGCATTACTCTGTAATCTATCCTCGGTAAATTTTATGGTATGCTTCGCCCTCCTAAGTGATTGCCATATATATATGAAACAACTTTTCGATTTTTTCCCTATTCTGCTGTTTTTTATTATCTATAAGTTCTACCTCGATTTACCCGATGAATTAATCCTGTCGGTTAACTCAATATTTCCTTTTATGAACATTCAACCCGGTGAAGCCAAGCATGCTATCTACCTCGCCACCCTGACAGCAATTCTCGCAACCGCAATCCAGGTGGCGCTAACTGCATCGGTTAGCAAACGCGTCGAAAAAATGCATATCATCACCCTGGTATTGCTGGTGGTGTTTGGTGGAGCAACATTACTATTAAAAGATCCTGTCTTTATTAAATGGAAGCCCACCGCTATCAACTGGCTTTTTGCTGCGACTTTTCTGGGTAGCCAGTTTATCGGCCAGAAACCTCTGGTTCAGCGCATGATGAGCCACGCTCTAGAGATAAATGACAGCTCGGTATGGAAGCGACTCAATCTGGCCTGGGTGACCTTCTTTATCTTTTCGGGTATCGCTAACCTGATAGTTGCCTTTAATTTTAGCGAAGAGATATGGGTAGACTTCAAACTATTCGGCTTAATGGGTTTAACCTTTCTATTCGTTATCGGTCAGGCATTTTATCTGGCTCGGTTTATCCCGAGCGAATCAGCTACTAAAGCCACAAAAATAGAAAAATAAGGAATCCTGACTCTATGTTATACAGTATCGTTGGTACAGATTTCCCGGACAGCCTGTCAAATCGCATGGCCGCCCGCCCGGCGCATGTTGCCCGATTACAGGAACTGAAGGCTGAGGGACGCCTAATCCTGGCTGGACCCAGCCCTTGTATTGATTCCCCTGACCCCGGAGAAGCGGGCTTCAGCGGCAGCATCATTATTGCTGAATTTGAATCTCTGGAACAGGCTCAACAGTGGGCCAATGACGATCCTTATACCAAATCCCTTGTTTATCAATCGGTTGAAGTAAAACCTTTTATAAAGGTTTTACCTTAAGACCACTAATCCCCTTAGTCCATTAACCCATATAAAAGTGACCTACATGAAACGACTATTACATTGTTTAATTATCCTGTCTGCCTGTAATTACAGTTCTATTTTTGCAGCTTCAACCGAACAGCCCGAAAACCCTATATTAGCGAGTGTCAACGGGGCTGATATTTCTACGCTAGATGTCAAATATTTCATTCAACAACAGAACAGGCAGACACCACCTCAGCAGGCGTTGATGGAAATGATCAATATAGAGCTACTGACTCAAGCTGCAAAAAATGAAGGCCTGTTGAAAGATGAAGCCCTGGCAATGAAGATTAAACTCAATACATCAGGGCTTATCGCTTCATACTACCTGAACAAATTTCTTGGCAAACTTGAGATTAGCGATGAAGAATTACAAAAACGCTATGAAGAACAATACAAATCCAAAGATCCGGAGCTGGAATATAACGCAAATCACATTCTGCTAAAAACTGAAGCAGAAGCTAAAGAGATCATCAAACAACTCGATCAGGGCGCAGACTTTAGCAAGCTGGCAAAAGACAAGTCGACCGGTCCTAGCGGTAAGAATGGTGGCGAACTGGGGTGGTTTTCTAAAGGAGATATGGTTGCTCCTTTTTCTGAAGCCGCCAGTAAATTAAAGTCCGGTAGTTACTCAGCAGAACCTGTTAAAAGCAAGTTTGGCTGGCACGTTATTCTTTTGAATGAAACCCGAAAGGTTGATCCGCCAGCATTTGAATCGGTAAAAGAACAACTCTACAACACCATAGCTTCTGAAAGTATCCGCAATATGATCAAAACTTTACACGACAAATCTAATGTTGAGCTAACCAAAGCTAAGTAGTACTGGTATTTTATGACTGAGAAGCACACTGCTATCAGCGTATTTCTGGATCGTTTAAGCATTGACTTAAACGATCTGGACTTTTCTGCTATTCAAACGGTATCAAAGTTCACGGCTTATGGCCGAACTACTCAGGATCAGATTATCCAGCGCGCACAGGACGCCGAAATTGTCATTGTTAACAAGGTCATTTTGAATGAAGCAATTCTTAAGCAGTTGCCAAAACTCAAATTAATTTGTGTTATCGCGACTGGCACTAACAATATTGATATAAAAGCGGCAAACCACCTTGGTATCAAGGTATGTAATGTGAAGGATTACTCTGCGGCAGCAGTTAGCCAGCATGTATTCATGCTGATCCTCGCTTTATACACTCGGTTTATGGATTATCAGGCGGACATCATGCAGGGCAAATGGCAATCACAGGATCAATTCTGTCTGTTGAACCACCCTATTAGAGAGTTGAAAGGCAAGACTATAGGTTTGATCGGATATGGTCATATTGCCAGGGCTGTCGAAAAGATTGCTTTAGCCTTTGATATGAAGGTAATCATTGCTCAAAGTCTGACAACACCTCAGCAGCTGTCATCAGGCCGGCTCCCGTTAAAAGAGGTTTTAGTTCAATCTGACATCGTTAGCTTGCACTGTCCATTGAGCGATCTGAGCAGAAACCTGATTTCTGCCCAACAGTTTACATGGATGAAAAACTCCGCTATTTTGATCAATGCCGCACGCGGGGGCATTGTGAATGAAACTGATTTGATCGAAGCCCTGAAAAATGAGCAGATCGCTGGTGCCGCCATAGACAGCATTGAACAGGAACCTCCCTCTCCGGCTAACCCAATTATGCAAGCTCAACTAGCGCAGCTCATCATAACGCCTCACAATGCCTGGGGTGCTGTTGAAGCTCGTCAAAGGCTGGTCGATAGCACCCTGGCAAATATCAACGCCTACCTTAATAACACATTAGATCAACAAGGTCAGATAAAATCGCTATTCGCATGAATTCTCGTGTATTTCTCATTTCTGGCCTGGTTTCCATGCTTTGTGCTGTGGCTCTAGGTGCTTTTGGAGCGCATGGCTTAGAAGGCAGGGTATCTGAACATTTACTACAAACATGGAAAACTGCTGCCCAATATCAGGTATATCATGCACTTGGATTAATAGGGCTTGGACTTTGGGCAGAACATAAACCTATGACTCTATGGATAAAGACTGCCGGTGGCAGTCTTATTGGGGGTGTTATTTTATTCTGCGGCAGCCTTTATGCTCTGGTGCTTTCAGGGGAAACACTGTTAGGAATCGTAACTCCCTTCGGAGGGCTAGCCTTTATAACTGGCTGGTTTAGCTGGATGATGGCCGCAATTAAAAGCTAAGTCCTCATCTCAATATACCTCTAATTATTGCGCTTCAGTATCTGATTTCCCATTTCTCTGAGCAATTGATCCTCTTTCTCGATGCGCGAAGCCATAGCTTCTCCAATCAGGGATAGATCTTTTGACAGCGGGATTATGCTGTCGGCATCATCAGCCCCATCATATTTATCATTAAATTCAACGAAATGATCAGTGCTCCTCACTATGGTCGGATAGATTTCCTTAGCGATGGCGTTTATCGCACCACGACGTTCCTTGCCATCCATAATCCGCTGATAAATTTCAAAATGCCCCAGAGCTGCATAATCAACCAGCATCTGGTTAAACCTTTTCAATTTAGTCAGTATTGTATCCAGTGGGGAACCGGAAGCCTCTAAAGCAGCAAGCTCACAAAAACAGGTGAGAACATCCTGACGCTCGGTGAATAATTCATTTATGGTATGTGATACACGAACTCTGCGATCGTTTTCTTTAGCGAGCTTCTGTGCTACTTCTTTAATGGTATGAATCTGAGATTCTGACATTATAACCCTCTAATTGTTATGTCTATTGCAATGCGCTATTCTGATCGATATTGAGTAATATATCCTCAATGATCTGCGCTTTCATTCGTATAACGCCGGATCTACGTTGTTCCCCATCCAGCGTGAAATCAAAGTTATACAACCTGCATAATGCCATAGTTCCAGAGTTCCTGCGACATAAACGAAGCTTTACCATCATGACAGTGTCATCTAGAAACTGAGCATCAATCTGCTTACAGGCAGCTCGCGCAGTAGAGGTTGCTTTTTCACGCGCACTGGCGCTGTCTCTCCACAACCATAGTACTCCAAGCAAAATAAAAATAAACAAAAATTCATGCATCGCTACAGTACTAATCTAAACCTCATTTGTTAAAATTCAAGTTTTGCGGATTGTCTGATGTTATGCTCCGCAGCCAGCATTATTTCAGATGGAATCCTTTATGACCACAACCGATCACAGCACCCGCATCAGTAAACTTGAGATCATGTTTTCAGAACAGGAATATACAATAGAAACTCTGAACACCGTGATCACACGCCAGGACAGAGATATCGGTTTGTTACAACAACAGCTTGAATTACTCAAACTACAGCTCAGAGAAATGAAAAAAATGCTGCCTGAGGGTGAACCTCCAGGCGATGAAAAACCGCCTCATTATTAAATAATCCCTGAAACTATGTTAAAAATAGCTAATAAGGCACTTTATTATAAAGCCTACGCAAGGGAACTGGTAGAAAACCTGAAATCGATACAGACTGATAATGAGTACCGGATTCAAATTGATGATTGCACGATAGCGATATGCAGTGAGTTGAATAATCAAAACGCCTGTTTCACTCACTCATTTCTCGACCCCAGATTGATCAAGAGAGCTTCCCAGAAAAACCAGGGCTTGCTCAAAGCCTGCAGCAATAAAAAGAATACTATTCGCAATATTACAGACCTGACCGCAGGCTGGGGTAAGGATAGCTACCTGCTAGCGCATCAGGGTCGACATGTCCAGATGCTGGAACATAACCCATTAATCTACCACTGCCTCAACTACCTGCTCAAATCGGCCAGAGACGAAAGTAATCAGCCGATATTCCAGCAAATATCATTGCAATTATTAGACAGCTATTCCTATTTGAAGCAGGACAGTATTGATGAAGTCGATTGCTTTTATCTCGACCCGATGTTCCCAGCACATAAATCAAGCGCCAGACCAGGTAAAGATTTACAGCTGTTACAGCGCATTACACAAAATCAGTCTATTGAGCAAACATTCCAGCTAGCACTTAAAAAAAGTGTTCAGCGTGTTGTGGTTAAACGACCTCTGCATGCACCTTTTTTAGATGATCTGAAGCCAGATATCAGCTATCGCGAGAAAACAATACGTTTCGATGTCTATCTGGGATAACAACTGGCCTAATCGCGAAAATTATTAAACTGCAGAGGAATACCCAGATTACCATCCTTCATGAGCTTCATAGCCTGTTGTAAATCATCGCGACTTTTACCGGTAATGCGCACCTGCTCTCCCTGAATGGCTGCCTGTACTTTCAATTTAGATTCTTTAATCAATTTGACGATCTTTTTACCAATCTCTTTATCTATACCTTCCTGAATTAAGATAGGTTGACGCGCAGTTTTAGCCGCTTCAACAACATCTCCAGTTTTCAGGCATTCAATATCAAGCCCACGCTTTCCCATTTTAGATAATAGCACTGGAAACATCTGCTGCAACTGGAAGCGTGATTCAGCATGAAACATAATTTCCTTGTCATTCAGCTCAATTTTTGCATTGGCACCCTTAAAGTCATAACGTGTTCCGATCTCACGATTTGCCTGATCAATGGCATTTTTCAACTCGTGATGATCGATTTCAGATACAGTATCAAATGAAGGCATAGTTACTCCTGATAAATTGTTAAAGCAGTAAAATTTTTATTCCAGCGATAATGAGGGATTTCGAGGTTCTTATAAGAACCCTGGTCTAATGATTGCCCCAATAAATCATACATTGCATTGCTACAACTTTCTTTAAAATGATCTTTAGCCAGCTGAATCGGACAACCTAAATCTGTGCCATAAGCCAGTGCTACGAAATACCCTTTAGAATCTATGCGTGATGCAGACGCAGATTTTGTAAAAAATAGATCGCTCATGTTGGTATTATAATGAGCGATAACAATAATCATAGATCCCTGACTCAATATTACTGGTCGATTATCTATTAGGTCAGGGACATTAAAACGATAATCCTTATCTAATTTTGCCTGATTAAAAGAATAATCGATTAATACAAACACAACGAATAATGATGCTAAAAGAGCTGAAAACTTAACAGCTCTGATCAGTTGGTGACGCCGATTTTCAACCACAGTTAAACATTATTATTAAACAGATAAAAAAAATGAAATGGTTAATTAAAAAGCAGCCTAATTAAACAGCTTAAAAATACTGCCGCTTTTATTACGAATTAACTCAGCAGTATCTTTTTTGCCCGCTTTTAATGCTATTTCATAGGCACCGAGCTCATCCTGATTTCGTGTCAGTATATCCGCACCTGCCTCAATCAGAATCTCAACCAGATCATTATTACCCATCCCTGCTGCTAGCATCAGAGCTGTTTCACCAGAATTATTTTTAGCATCTATATTGATTTTTTTATTAATCAACAATCTCACCATTTCCTGTTTGCCAGATAATACAGCCAGCATCAACAAGGTATTTTTTTCTGCTGTCTGAGTGTTAATATCCGCCCCCACTCCGATTAATAATTTTGAAATAACACTATGCCCCTTTAAAATTGATCGGGCCAGAGGGCTATAACCCTTAACATCTTTCTGGTCAACATCTAAAGACTTATTTAACATTAACGCTGCTGTAGTTTTTTCCAGTCCTTTGTCAGCGCTAAACCAGAGAACACTTCGTTTATTATCATCCACGTCATTGATTAATGCATCACGCTTCACGAGTTTGATACCAACCTCTTTCATATCTTTTTGAATTGACAGGAAAAGTGCAGCATGTATAGAAACCTTATCCAGTTTTTTATCAGCCAGCAACAATGCTACATCCTTATGCTGATTAGATATTGCAACCGCTAAAGCACTCTTTTTCTTCGATGACAATATAGCCGGATCAGCTCCTTTACTGAGTAACAATTTAACCATTTTATAACTACCGGCTTCAGCGGCTAAAAATAAAGGGGTTTCTTTTTTATCATTTTGAATATTGATTAACGCACCTGATTTGAGCAACAGCCCTACCGTCTTCACCTGTTCTTTTGAACTGGCTCTATGCAATGCAGAAAATCCATCACTGTCGCGTGCGTTAACCTCAGCGCCTTGTTTCAGTAATTGCCGAACAATATCATTTTCACCTAACAAACAGGCAATACTCAAAATAGGCCAGCCTTTATATATTGACGATGACTCTTTTATAGATTTTTTAAAATCCTCAATACTGACATTGTCATATTGATCCTGATTTTTTCCAACCTTAATTCCCTGACTGGCAAAAACTTTTAACACATCTGCATCAGCTCTCGTTTGTGCCAGCTCTATGGCGGAAACCTTCCTTTTATTTTGTAATCTGTAATCTGCATTATTTTGTAAAAGCAGACGGGTTACCTTTGCATCATCATGACGCACAGCAATTAACAGTGGCGTATTACCCAGGTTATCCTGTGCATTAATATCTACTTTCTTATCAAGTAGCTTTTTAACGATATCTGCATAGCCATTTGAAGCAGCGACATGAATTGCCTGATTCATATTTTGATCGTTATGGGCTAAATTTCGCGTAACAGGCAGCAATAAATCAGCAATCTTTTTATTTTCCGCAAGCAGGGCAGCGATCAAAGGTGTACGTGAGGATTTATCCTGAATATTAAAGTTATAACCATTCTCAACACAGGATTGAATTAGCTTAATATCATTATGAACAATCGAACTAAAAACCGTGTCCGCACTAATATCTTCATTGCCAAATGACTCACTAGCCTTCTGGACGACTTTCAGTTTCTTCAAGGCTTTTCTATGTCCCTGCTCAGATGCCTGCTGATACCAGAATAACGCCTTAGTAATATCACCTTTTTTTTCCAGTATAGACGCTAGCGTATATTGAGCATCCACATGCCCATTATTTGCGGCCTTTTCATAGAGTTTCATCGCCTTATCCAGGTCCTTTTTTACACCCTTACCTGAGCGATAAAGCCCTGCCAGCAAAAATTGAGCTTCAGTATCACCAGACTTGACCAGGGGTTTTAGCTGCTTAACAGCCTTGCTATAATCTCTGACTCGAATAGATTTACTGATCTCCTGTAACTGCTGGTTATTATCTGCCTGCAACTCTGGGCTAATTAAAAAAAACAGGGCGAAAGCAATTATTAATATCTTTAAGTAAATCATTAGACTGTTCCGAATTTGGTCTCAACTTCTATACCAATCTGTTTCAGGAACCCAGTAGGCAAAATGCCGCCAGCATTAATTATCACAGCATCATTTGGAACCTCTATATCCCGATCATCTAATTTCAGAGTGATACTGTTCTTGCTGATTTCTTTAGGGGTCGATTTGAGATAAAGTTTAACCTTTCCCTCACGGGCATAGCTATCTATCCGCTCACGATTTTTAGCTTTGGCGCGCGAAAAGCTTTCACTACGGTAAGAAACGGAAACTTCAGTTCCTTGCTCATCAGCAATTGCTAATGCAGCTTCAAGGGCGGAGTCTCCACCACCGACTATCATAACCCTTTGATTTTCATACTGAGCGGGATCAAGCAATCGGTAAACGACCTTGGATAACTCCTCACCCGGAATACCGAGTTTGCGAGGAGTACCTCGCCGACCTATGGCTAGCAGTACAGTATCTGTTTCATATTCGCCTTTATTGGTCTTAACCTTAAACCCTGTACTCAAAGCTTCTACACCGGCTACAATTTCCTGGTACTTGACGTTAATCGCTGTCTTTTGTTCTACCCCTTGCCAGAACTCCAGTAATTTTTCTTTAGTTGTTTCTTTGAAATGCATCTTACCAACCAGAGGTAAATCAACTGGCTGGGTCATGACAATCTTCCCCCTTGGATATTGAAAAACCGTCCCGCCTAGAGAGTCCTGATCGAGTGTCAGGTATTTTATTTTCGCCTCTTGTGCAGCCAGCGAAGAAGCAATCCCTGCAGGGCCGGCTCCAACTATAATCACCTGATATGGATGTCTACTATTTTTAGGTAAGGACGACAGAATAGATTTCATTGCCGATTTACCCTGTTCAATAGCATTACGGATCAATCCCATACCGCCCAGCTCACCAGCAATATAAATGCCTTTGACATTAGTTTCAAAGTCTTCTCCAATCAAGGGGATATCAACACCACGCTTCTCGGTGCCAAAAACTAAAGTAATCGCATTCTCAGGACAAACCGTCTTACAGGCACCAAAACCGATACAATTTGCTGGCTCAAGTAACTCAGCCTTGCCATGAAAAATACCCAGCACGTTATGGCCAATCTGTTGCGGACAGGCAAAAACACAGGATTTGCAGCCTATGCATTTATTTCGATCAATGATGGGATGTAACGATGCTGGTTCGGCCAGTCCAGTTTCTATTGCTTCCTGCCGAACTAACTCGGTCTGGCGTTGACGTCGGTGCGCCCGCCATGTATATCCCAGCAAGAATAGAATAAAAGGGACAAAATAATAGATAGTGTCCATAAGAAAATAGGGGTTAATCCGTAGTAAAGTTAGTGAAATGCATAAGGCAGCACTGATCAATTATGTTACGGGCTTATCAGTCTATGAGCCCGAGTTAAGACATAATTGGCCAATACTATCTTATAAAGAATTTTATCATATATATGGTAATATATTCCCAATAAAAGTTGCATTTCTGATATATTCAACAAGCTAAACTTATATTAACATTTTATATTGACTTTATGGTTATACGATTCGCACTTAATGCTATTGCACTACTTTGGTATACCAGTGTAGTAGCTGTAATCTATATCGGTTGGACAGTTTCTGACCACCGTTACATTGTGGCTGAAACAGGCATTGGTTACTGGCTCGGCATTTTCGGCGGCTCAATGATGCTGCTCCTGCTTATTTACCCGTTACGTAAGCAAAAAACTAACTGGACCTTTCTCGGTTCTATAAGGTTCTGGTTTCGCTTTCACATGATTCTTGGCATCCTCGGTCCCGTACTGATCATACTCCATTCTGGCTACCGTCTGTCTTCTATTAATGGCACTGTCGCTTTTACCTGCATGATGATTGTAGCTTCTAGCGGGCTCATTGGTCGCTACTTATATCGCACAATTCACTATGGTTTATACGGTGGAAAAATCCGTTTTAAAGACCTGTACCGTAATTTTGAAGATGAAACTCATGAATTCGAGATTATCTCAAAGCAGACTCCTGAGCTCTCTGAAGAATTGAAAAAAATAGCAGACGATCTTGTGGTTCAACATACCGGAATAAACCGATCACTCTGGTTTTACATTTCAAACCGTTGGAAACTGAAAAAAATAAAATCCAGGGTGCTGAAAGAATATAAGCCTTCTGATGACCGGAGGAACTTTCTGGATAGAGTCTGGGGATTACGCTCAATCTGTACTCTGGGTATTAATGAGATACTGTTCTCCTACTGGCATATTCTGCATTTCCCGCTTTTCATCATGCTGGTATTATCTGGCATAACGCACGTTGTAGTCGTTCATTTCTATTAATCTATGAAGTTATTACTTACACTATTTTTTTTCATCCTACTGCCTCAGATGGCTCAGGCTATGGACTTTGAAAAGCTGTTCATGCCAGGTAAAGTCATCGAAGGGCATGCAGAATACGAGTTAAAATGTGAAAGTTGTCATGTACGATTACAGGAAACAACTCAGCGAAAACTTTGCCTGGAATGCCATGAAGAGGTAGCTGATGATGTAAACGCCAAACAGGGTTTCCATGGTTTAAATGATCAGGTTGTTGGCGTTGAATGTCGTGTTTGTCATACCGAACATAAAGGTAGAGATGCCAATGTCATATGGCTGGATAAAGACCGCTTTGATCATGAATCTACCGATTACCCTCTAGAAGGCAAGCATACACAGGCAGAGTGCTCAGGCTGTCATAAAGAAGACAAAAAATATCGTGAAGCCCCAGATGACTGCTTTTCCTGTCATGAGGAGGATGATGCTCATGAAAGCAATCTGGGAAAAAAATGTGAAACCTGTCACAACCCTAAAGGCTGGAGTAGCGAACAGTTTGATCACGACAAGACAGACTTTAAATTAAAGCATGCACATAAAAAAGTAGCCTGCGACTTATGCCATGTAGGAAACAAGTACAAAGACACGCCTAAAAAATGTTTTTCATGCCACGCTATCAAAGATGTTCATCAAAATCGATTCGGAAAAAAATGTCAGGATTGCCACACAGAGAAAAAGTGGGATAAGACAAAATTTAAACATGACCGGGATACTGATTTCAAATTAAAGGGTAAGCATAAAGCGACGACCTGTCATACCTGCCATACAGTAGCCGACAGTAAAAAGAAGAAGCCTAAGGGGAAAAAAGCGGTTCGCAACTGTTATAGCTGCCATCGTCTTGATGATGTCCATAAAGGAAAAAATAAGAAAAAATGCGATAAATGCCATAATGAAACCAACTGGCTTGACTCCAGCTTTGATCACGACGAAAAAACTGAATTTCCTTTAAAAGGCGCTCATAAAAAAGCCAACTGCCAATCCTGTCATCAGTCCGATCAGAAAGGCAAAAAAACCGACAAAGCCTGTTACAGCTGCCATAAACATCAAGATGTACATAAGGAACAGGAGGGTAAGGAGTGTGACAATTGTCATAATGAAAAATCATGGTGGTTGAAAGACGTTCGCTTCGATCACGAACTGACTGAATTCCCTCTAATCGGTCAGCACGCTGTCGTTGGTTGTGAATCCTGCCATCTAACCTCTAAATTTAAGGATGCCAAGTCAGAATGTATAGACTGCCATCAGGAAGACGATGTACACGAAAAAGCTCTGGGGGATGATTGTAAGCAGTGCCACAACCCTAACGACTGGCTGATCTGGGAATTTGATCATGACGAAACCGACTTCAAGATTAGGGGGGCTCATGAAAAACTACATTGCCACGCCTGTCATTTCAAACCGTTAGATAAAGATAAGAAAATGAAAAGCCGCTGTATCGACTGCCATTACCGAGATGATATCCACGAAGGAAGCTTTGGCCCTTATTGCGATGAGTGTCATTCTATCGATGATTTTAAAGACATCAATATGAATGGCCGAAGATTTGGAAGTTGAGTCTCATATGACTGGAGCAGATAATGATAATTAATATTGCTAGCACTAACATCACTGGTTACCCACTAAACTGGCTAAAGGCTGTATCGTTAATCCTGTGCTCATTCTTGTTAACTATGGGCATTATAAATAATGCAAATGCTGAGAAATTTGATCACGATGAAACCCACTTCCCATTAGATATCGTACATGCCAGGCAAACATGTGATGCCTGCCATATTCAAGGCGTATTTAGAGGTACTCCTACTCAATGCAGTGGCTGCCATTCCAACTCGGGGCGTATTCAGGCCAGCGCTCCTTCACCCAGCCATATGAGAACCACCGATGATTGCGAGTTTTGCCACCAGACTGGAAACTGGGAAAACGTAGCTAGAGTTGATCATTTTGCTGTTACAGGGGAATGCCAAAGCTGCCATAATGGAATTGTTGCGATAGGTAAAAATCCGGGACACATCCAAAGTAGTGATGTCTGCGATAATTGTCATCGCACTAATTCCTGGCAAGATGCAGTGTTTGATCACGAAGGGATTACTGCTAACTGCCAACTCTGCCATAACGGGGTAATTGCAACTGGCAAGAATACTAATCACATTCAAACGACAAACAGCTGCGAAGACTGCCACACGACTATTACTTTTGATCCAGTCTACAGAGTTGATCATATCTCAGTTATTGGAAATTGCTCCAGCTGTCATAACGGCATTCTCGCTGAAGGAAAACCTGCAACACATATGCTTACGAATCTAGAGTGTGATAATTGCCATACTACAATCAGTTGGTCTAATAGCACCTGGAATCATCAAAACGTGGAAAACGTTAGTTGCGAAAGTTGCCATAATGGTGTCTCAGCAACTGGAAAGCCAGCAAACCATTTCGTTACGTCTAAAGACTGTGAAGTCTGCCATACCACCGTTAACTGGACTCCAAAAACCTATGTCCATAGCAGCACAAATGTCCCGGTTGGGGGGAAACATGATACTGCAGTTTGCACTGCCTGCCACGGCAGCAACAATGAAATACCAACATGGAACACGGCTTATGGCACTGAATGCGCCGCCTGTCATGCAGAGGATTATGAACAGGATAAACACGAAGCATCAGGTGGTGGTTTTGAGAGCGTTGCAGAAAATGCAGATTGTAGTGGTAGCTGTCACCAGCAGAATAGCTCTTATCACAGAGTTACTGACTCTAGTTGGGATAGATAAACCAGACTGGATTTCCTCTGCAACTTAACTCGTCAGTTGCAGAGCTTTTAAATAATAATGAATTTTTTCTATGCCATATTATAAGTATTACCTCTATTTACTGGTATTGATCCCTAACCTGCTGTTCGCAGCAAAGAGCGAATATATGGGTGTGGATACTATTTATTCCCAGCCAACACTGATGTCTGCCATAAACCCCTATTCCATCAGTCTTAAATCCTCAGGAAGAAGAATTCCAAAAACCGATATCAAAATTCTATCTGATTACAAGGATGAATTAATTTATTTAAATAAGATCAAGGTAAGTAACACAACTTACTACCGCCTTGTTCTGGGTAATTATCAAGATAAAAAGACCGCAAATGAACAACTTAAAAAGCTGAAACAGACCTATCCTAGTGCCTGGATATATTTTCGCAGCAAAGCGGAAATCTCAGAATTAACTTCACGTTTATTAAAAACCAGACCACCCAAAGCTGCACCTCTGGCTGTATTGAAAATACCGAAACCAGTTGTAATACCAGCACAAGCGGCAGGCGAACAAGCTCCCGCCAGAAAAAATGAACGATTGGCCGACAAACTACTGCAGGATGCCAAGCAGAAGTTTCTCGATGAAGATTACGCCAGAGTGCTCGCTATAGCGGGAAAGGTTGGTGAAATAGGAAATCTGGAACAGCAACAGCAAGCGCTAGAATATTCCGGTATTGCACGTGAAAGGCAGCAGAAAATTCCTCAGGCTATAGCCATATATACTAAGTACCTGGCACTTTACCCAGATAGTGAAAATACCCCGAAAATCGAAAGTCGGCTTGAAGGACTAAAAACCATGCGCAACGAACCTAAGAAACTTATGGCCGATAATAAAAAGGGGGCAGACTCTAAAGCATGGTATATATCCGGATCAGCTTCGCAATACTACCGTAATGATATCCAGAATATCGACACTTTCAGTTCTGAAACAGTGACTGATTCTCTGGTCAGTGATATCAACCTGTTCGCTCGTAGAAAAACTGAAACGGACTCATTAATTATACGATTTGATGGTGGAATCTTCAGTGATTTTCTGAACAGCGATAACCAGGGCAGAATCAGCCGAGCCATGGTGAGTTACATCAATAATGAAGGCGAATACCAGCTCATAGGAGGCCGCCAAAGCCTAACAGCGAAAGGCGTGCTGGGACGTTTCGATGGGTTTGTCTATAAAGATATTTCTAATCCTGACCGTATCTACAGTCTGTTTACCGGTTTTCCTGTTCAATCATCCTATGACTCCATCGATACAGAGCGCATGTTTTATGGTGGTAACATCAACCTCAAGTTTTCAAAAGAATTTAATATGGATTATTACCTGATACAACAGAACAATGCCGGCCTTACCGACAGACAGGCGATAGGGACAGAGTTTCAATACCGTACAGGCCGAGGTTTTGTTTACGGAATAGTCGACTATGACCTGTTCTACAATGATCTCAACAATGTCACCGCGATTACCAATTATCGTTACAATAACAAATTGTATTTTAATCTTACACTGGACAACAGGAATTCGCCGTTACTCACCACTACCAATGCCATTCAATCTCAGGGTGTAGATACATTAGACGAATTAAAAACTAAAACTGGCCTAAGTGATGAGCAAATCTATCAGCTGGCTGAAGATCGGACCAGCAAAAGCACGAATTTATTTGCCGGGACGACTTACATCATCGACGACGACAGACAGATTTACCTGAGCCTTTCCTTATCCTCTATAGAGGCCACAAAGGCTTCTGCGGCTACGGCTACTACACCTGCGATAGCTGCAATGGAAGCGACAGACAATACCTATATCTCTGGGGACTATACGGTTCGTGGATTCTTTATGGAAAAGGATTACACCACCGTTGGCTTTAGAGTATCTGATACTTCTTCGTCAGAAACCACATCAATTAGAGGTCGCACCCGTATTCAGAGCAGTAGTATTAAGAACCTTAATTATAACCCCAGAATACGGGTCGATTTTCGCTCAAGCAAGATCACCAACGATGATCAATACATTATCTACCCCAGTTTCAAAGTGAGCTATAAGCCGACAAAAAAAGTTAAGCTGGAAGCAAGCCTGGGCCTTGAGTATTCGAATTTTGATTTACCGAATCGTAATGATCAGACGTTTTATAGCCTGTTCCTTGGCTACACATATCAGTTCTAAAGGAAGTATGATCTACCTCCTATTAAGGCCCTACTGGGTTAGAACAACTTCTTCACCAGCCTGTTCACTACAGTAACGACTCAAACAGGAAAGCAATTCCTCATCGGGATTGCTATCCAGTCGCCAGGTCTGGCTTTCAGTATCATAGTCAAAATGGAAGCCACCTGATTTTGCAGCAACCCATAGCTGTGATACAGGGGTCTGTTTATTGACGATAATACGGCTACCATTTTCAAATTCCAGCGTCAGAATATCACTAATGGTATCGTAGTCGATCTCGGCACCACTATCTTCTATAGCCTGTTCGATATCCATCATCGTCTTTTCGGCTAGCTGGTTAAAATCAGATTCATTCATCACGCTACTCTATTTACTTTTTTGATTGAAATCCAATGAGGCCGAATTCACGCAAAACCTTTTACCGGTTTCTGCTGGCCCATCATCAAATACATGCCCCAGATGACAACCGCATTTCTTACACATGATTTCGGTACGTATCATGCCCAGAGTTTTATCAGTATCATATTCGATATTTTCATCATCCAGAGGCTTAAAGAACGATGGCCACCCAGAACCTGAATCAAATTTCGTTTCAGAACTGAATAAAGGTTCTCCACAGCATTTACAGATATAAACACCTTCATCCTTGTTGTTCCAGAACTCACCAGTAAACGCCCTCTCGGTACCCTTCTCCCGGCAGATTCTATATTCTTCATCAGTTAACTGGTCACGCCATTTTTTATCATCATTCATAATACTTTTCTCGTATTGTGACAGGCAATTGTTAAGAGAGATGTTTATAGATAAAGTTCTTTTCCATCAACCAGATAGATCCATCCCTTGGCAATACGATAGATCAACCAGAAAGGAATTACCGCCAAAACAAACCATCCAATCAATATCCCCGAGGTCAAGGTACCCAGAGTGATCCACAGCAGGCCATACCAGAATGTCCGCTTCTGCCAGATAAAGTGCGATTCCAGCCAGCTTCCTCGCATGTCATCATCTTTAATATAGTTAATGATCACACCTGCTACCGATGTAATCACCAGCAGAAATGAAAGCGCCTGCAGGATATACACGGCAAAGACATATTTTTTTAATTCCTGATCGCCTAAATCTAACTGCATAATCATCATTCTCCTATCAACTGTTCGAATCCCATTTCATCCAGGATAGTAACACCCAACTGCTCAGCCTTATCCACTTTAGAACCGGGTTTATCACCCGCGATTACCGCTGTCGTCTTTTTAGAAACGCTCGAACTGACCTTCGCACCTCGTTGTTTCAGCAGTTCACCCGCCTGTTGCCTGGTATAATTCTCCAGCGTACCAGTAATCACATAGCTGTTGCCCGCCAGGGTCGCTACCTGTTTATCCATTGGCTCGATCTTATCCCAGTGAAGCCCCGAGTCCAATAATTGCTGAATCACTTGCTGATTTTCAGGCTGTGAAAAAAACTGCACGATATTGGCAGAAACTACCGGACCTACATCCCCTACTTCTATCAACTGTTCGAGTTGTGAGTTCTGGATACTTTCCAGATCAGTGAAATGATTAGCCAGCGCTTCGGCCGTTGCTTCACCGACTTCACGGATGCCCAGAGCATAGATAAATCGAGCTAAAGTCGTTTTTTTACTGCTTTCAAGAGCAGTCAATAGATTCTTCGCCGACTTTTCAGCCATACGCTCCAGGCCAACAATTTGATCAAGCTGAAGCTTATACAGGTCAGCAACCGAATCCAGTAACTTTAAATCGACCATCTGTTCGATCATCTTATCACCCAGACCATCGATATCCATCGCCTTACGCGAAGCAAAATGCTTAATCGCTTCCTTACGCTGCGCAGCACAAACCAGACCACCACTACAACGCCAGGCGGCCTGCCCTTCAATTTGAACAACATCAGAATCACATATCGGACACTGCAGAGGCATTTCAGGCATCATGTAGTCAATCTGCCGATCTTTCATCACCACAGATACCACTTCAGGAATTACATCACCGGCTCTACGCACGATTACAGTATCACCGATACGGATATCCTTGCGTTTGATTTCATCCATGTTATGCAGCGTTGCATTACTCACCGTAACGCCACCAACAACTATCGGTTGAAGTCGAGCGACTGGAGTTAAAGCTCCGGTTCTACCCACCTGGAATTCGACGTCCAGCAGTTTGGTCATCACTTCCTGAGCCGGAAATTTCCAGGCTATAGCCCAACGCGGGGCACGCGATACAAAACCAGCCTGCAACTGTTGCTCTATGGGGTCTAATTTATACACAACCCCATCGATCTCAAAAGCCAGACTGTCGCGTTGCTGTTGCATACGCTGATAATAATTCTCACACTGCTGAACGCCCCTTACTTTTTCTATGTACGGGCTAATGGGTAAACCGAGGGATTTGAGAAATTGCATTTGATCAAACTGAGAACCAGGCAAATCAACACCTTCCTTGTCTCCTATGCCATAGCTGCAAAATCTGAGTGGTCGACCTGCAGTAATTCGAGAATCCAGTTGACGTAAAGAACCCGCAGCCGCATTGCGAGGATTCGCAAATACTTTGTCACCATTTTCAAGCTGAGTCAGATTCAGTTCGTTAAAACCAGACAACGGCATATAGACTTCACCTCTAACTTCGATCAGTGCAGGAATAGAATCACCTTGCAAGCTCAGAGGAATCGATTTGATAGTACGTACATTAGTGGTGATATTCTCTCCCTTGCGACCATCCCCTCGCGTTGCACCACGGATCAACTTGCCATGCTGATAAATAAGACTAACCGCCAACCCATCCAGTTTAGGTTCTACACAAAACTCGAGATCATTACTCATCTCAAGCATATCCTGTAAGCGTTGGTGGAAGGTTTCCATTTCATCACGGTTAAAGGCATTGTCTAATGACAACATGGGCACCTTATGTTCAACCGTAGCAAACTTTTGCGAGACCTCGGCACCCACCCGTTGCGTCGGAGAGTCCGGCGTTATCAATTCAGGATATTTAGCTTCCAGTGCCTGTAAACTGCGCATTAATTGATCGTAGTGCTGATCGGTAACCTGAGGATCGTCCAGTACATAATATCGGTAATTGTGATGATTGATTTCATCACGAATTTCGCTGATCTGCCGGCGGGCTTCGTCGATGTTTTTCATTTATTTCTGATTAGTTATACGAGCGCGGATTTCAGTAACATGCTGTAAAGTGAGTAAATGCATATCTTCATCATAAACTTTGAGGTTAAGCACTCGCACCAGCTCATCAATTTTTTTCAGCATAAACTCGTAACACCCCATAGGCTGTTCACAGTGCGCTATATCAAAATAACAGACCAGTCCAGGTAT
Organism: Gammaproteobacteria bacterium; assembly: GCA_050292965.1. Taxonomy (GTDB): domain Bacteria; phylum Pseudomonadota; class Gammaproteobacteria; genus JACNJF01. The sequence goes on from JBNKMF010000021.1 coordinate 36,894, forward strand.
TGAAAATTGTGCATCATTCATGCTGGCCAGCGAACCATCTTCAGTCAGGCTGGCAAGAATAAAATCAGCATCGGCATCGATTTCTGACTTCACCAGTCCATCTTCCTTCAAATCGACCTCTACATGCTGCATAGCTGAAATGAGTTCTTCACTGGTCAACAGATGATCATCATCGGGTTTTAACACATGTACGACCCGATCATCTCTAGCAATGTCGAGCAGCGCAGAAGGTAGTATAAGTACCGGCCTGGGCATTTCTTCAACGGCTACTCCTGTATCAAGTGTTGGTGTAATCTTTATATCTTCGACATCCTCTTCAGTGACTTCCTGATCCAGCATGGTATTAATGTGTGAGAGTTCGTCTCGTAGTTTTTCGTCCTCTATGACGCCGCTTTCCAGTTCATCCTGAGTGAAGGTTTTTATAGCAGCGTTGCGACGCAATTTACTCTGATAAATAGATAACAGGTAAACACCGAGGATGACCAAAACCCCAATAATACCCAAAATCCAGCGAAGTGAAGTTGCGTCCATGTTACTGGGCTCTTTTTAAATAAAACACAAATTGACTGTAACTTTGCATCAGCAAAAATTTACCCCGCTTCCACCAAAGCAGCTGCTTCATTAATATCTACAGAAACCAGTCGAGAGACTCCCGGTTCATGCATGGTGACACCATTCAAAGTCGTCGCCAACTCCATAGTCACCTTGTTATGCGTAATAAAAATAAACTGAACCTGCTGTGACATTTCTTCTACCATCGCACAGAAGCGACCTACGTTAGCATCATCCAACGGTGCATCAACTTCATCCAGCATACAGAAAGGTGAAGGATTCAGTTCAAAGATTGCGAATATAAGGGCCACAGCAGTTAATGCCTTTTCTCCACCCGATAATAATTGCAGGCTAGTGACACGCTTGCCCGGAGGTCGCGCCATAATCGTCACGCCGGTATTTAACAGGTCATCCTCGGTTAATTCAAGGCTTGCCTGCCCGCCACCGAATAATTTAGGGAATCGTTCCTGCATACGTGAGTTTACATGGTCAAAGGTTTCCTTGAAACGTTCCCGAGTTTCCTTATCGATTTTTTTGATCGCATTTTCCAGTGTGGTCAAGGCAGACGTCAAATCTTCGTTCTGTGCATCCAGATATTCCTTACGCTCAGACTGTTCCTTAAATTCATCAATCGCAGCAAGATTGATTGGGCCAAGGTTGTTGATGCGACGGGTCAGGTCATCCAGATGTTGTTGCCATTGCTGAATATCTGCCTGCTCATCCATTTCCAGTTTTAACTGCTCACGATTAAATTCTGTTTTATCGAGTTGTTCATCAATCGTCGAACGACGAATCTCAACTTCCTGGCATTGCATCTTGTGTTGTTCCAGTTCGCTACGCACCTGATCAACCCGTTGCTGCTGATCGTTACGAGCATGTTCGTGAGCACGCTGCTCCGTATCAAGCCCCGTTACCTTATCCTGTGATGCGCGCAGTCGTTGTTCAATGGTCGACTTTCTGGCAAGTGCCTGCTGTAGAGCTTGCTCCAGTTCCTGCAACGGTTGTCTGGCTTCATCAATGGCACGTTTTAGTTCTTCAACACGGGTTTTATATTGTGCCGATTGTTGCTCTATACGTTGCAGGTTGAAGCGCGTTGAACTGGATTCAGATTTCAGACTTTGCAGCTTCATCTGAACCTGATGCTGTTGATCACGGCTGCTTTGCAATTGTTCACGAGTCTGCTGCAGCGCTTCACGATAGGCATCACGTTCTAACTCCAGTTCGGCTTTCTGCTCTTCCAGTAGATTTATCTGTTCCAGAAATTCATTTCGGCGCAAGGTAGTTTGCTGTAAATCTTCCTGTAATTCTTTTTGTTGACTGCTCAGTTCTTCGATTTCCCTGTCCAGTGTGCCAAGACGGTTCTGGATCTGTTCCGCACGTCCTTTACGCTGTGTACGCTGATTATTCAAATCTGCAATCTGGCGTTGAATCTGCTGCAACTGACGCTGGTTTTCATCACGTTGCTTTTCTTCACGTTGCAGGCGTTCACGATCAGCATCGGTTTGCGATTTCAACAGCATGGCTTTTTCAGTGATCTGTTCTAATTCACTTTTGATCGTCTTAATTTCCTGTTCGCGTTGAATCAGGCCACTAGACTCACTTTCTTCACCCAGCTGAATCACCCAGTTGCAGCCGCAGTACAGTCCATCCTTACTCACCAGTCTCTGGTTAGCGCTTAACTGGCTACGTTTCTGCTCCAGTTCTGCACGGTCTTCACAGATAAAAACATTGCCTGCAATCGATTCCAGATTAAAGGGTGCCGATACTACCTCGGTCAATTTACGCCAACCTGCCGGGGCTTGAGTAGTTTCTATGCTGCCTGATTGATGGATAAGCGTAATGCCATTACCGGCCACTGCCTGCAAACTATGCAGAGCAATTTGATCGGTACAGTAAGCAGCCAGAAGCGGGCTTAGCACTACTTCAACCGCCTGCTCGTAACCCTTCTCAACCTTTAGTACTTCGGTCAAACGCTGACTTTCTGCAAGTTGTTGCTGTTGTAACCAGCCCTTCAGCTCATCACTGGTTTCGGCTAATACATTTTGTTGCAGGGCTTCCAGTGAGGACAAACGTCCGCGCAAGTTCTGAACCTCGGTGCGCTTGCCATCCAGCTGGCTGCTTTGTTGCTCGATCTGTTCACGTAGTGTAGTAATTGACTCACTCTGCGTCTGTTGATTTTGCTGCAGGCCGTTATAATCCTGCTCCTGTACCTGAATCTTTTCGTCCAGTTCCTGAATCTGTGCATCGTAGGTCGATACATCAAGACTTTCTTTTTCTGAATTCAATCGCGCAATGCGCTGCTCAGATTGCAGAATCTGGCGCTCTATATGCTCAATACCCTTATTCTCAACCTGTACCGCCTGGTGCGCATTATGGTATTGCTGATTAAATTCATCCCAGCGACTCTGCCACTGATTCATCTTGTTTTCGGCTTCAATCTGTACCTGCTGCGCCTGCTCGTAGACTTCGCTTAAACCTTCCAGTTGTGGTGCAAGATTTTCCAGGTCGTCTTCCAGTTGCTTTAGTTTCGATTCATCACTTTGAATAATATTGAGTGATTCATCGGCTGCCTGGTTCACTTTATTCAAATCCTGCTGGTTGCGTTCAGTCAGACTTTGCTGGTGGGTAATTTCCTGCTCGCGTGATGAAATTTCAGAACCTACCGAATAAAACTCTCCCTGAATCTTATTGTGTTCATCATTCGCAGCGGTTAACAGCTGATGCCCCTGTTCAATCAGGTTCTCAGTCTTGCGCACATCGGCGACAGCCTGTTCTAAACCGGTCGAGATCTGTTCCAGTTTCTGCTGCTGACGTTGCACTTCAAGGTCGAAGGCATTACGTTGTAATAACAGCAATTCAGCTTCATAACGACGCTGCTCAGTTTTCAGTACTTTATATCTTTCAGCCGTTTTAGATTGGCGCTTTAGTTTGGAGAGTTGCTTCTCGATCTCTTCGCGCAGATCATTCAGGCGATCCAGATTTTCACGTGTGTGGCGGATACGGGTTTCGGTTTCACGGCGACGCTCCTTGTACTTGGAGATTCCCGCCGCTTCTTCCAGATATACCCGCAAATCTTCTGGTTTGGCATCGATAATACGTGACACCATGCCCTGCTCAATAATCGCATAACTGCGTGGTCCAAGACCAGTGCCAAGGAAGATGTCGGCAATATCGCGTCTACGGCAGCGGCTGTTATTCAAAAAGTATTTCGACTGGCCCGCTCGTGTACCTACACGTTTAACCGAAATTTCATTGTACTTAGCGTATTCACCGGTAACTTTGCCATCAGAATTATCAAAAATTAATTCGACCGAAGCCTGCCCGACTGGTTTGCGCGAAGATGAACCACTGAAGATAACGTCTTCCATTGACTCACCACGTAAATGTTTGGCAGATGACTCACCCATCACCCAGCGTACAGCATCGATAACATTCGACTTACCACAGCCATTAGGGCCAACTACACCAGTCAGATTTTCAGGGAACTGTATTTTCGTCGGATCGACAAATGATTTAAAACCGGCAATCTTGATTTGGGTGAGACGCATATTGGGTGATTATTAAAAATAACTGGATTAAAAAGAGGCCGGATTATATCACTACTAGGGCCTGTTAACACAAATGACAAAACAGATATCAAACCCTGTGGAATGATAGTCAAAATCTAAAAAAAACCACTCTGTAAACGCTATCATAGCGCTTGTACGCTCTAAAACCTCATATGAATAGTTAGAAAAAGCTGAGTCGACATTGTATGATGCCGGTTTGTGCAAGCAGATATCCTCCTGCTTTCTGACCATCTCAATAAATTTCGGTAAATAGACTTTGAAATCCCTCGGTTTTTTATTCCTGATGTTATTCGCCAGTAGCGTTATTGCTCATGACTATAGTGATGATGAGCTGCCCTATGTAGAGATCAAATATGCCAATAACCTACAGCAACTCGGACAACTGGCACTAGACCAGCAAAAAATTATTTTCCTGGAGATGTCAGCCAGTTATTGCTCTTATTGCACGTTACTGGAAGAACATATCATCAAACCCATGTTGCGCAGTGGTGATTACGATAACTATGTACTAATCCGCAAACTGAATATAGATAGCCACTACCCAATGAAGGATTTTGACGGAAGCAAAACCTCACCAGCGCAATATGCCTTTAAAGTAAACGCCTCACTGACGCCTACCCTGCTATTCCTGGACGGACGCGGCGAACAGGTCAGCGAACGTATATTGGGTGTAAATACGCTGGAACTTTATGGACAATACGTAGATGACGCCCTGTTACAGGGACATCGAAAAATCAAACACTAACAAACAACAGAGCATTTATGGCAACCCAACCTTCCAAACAGATCGATACCTTCGAAAACCCGCAACCTGAACGAGATTACACCATCCGTATCGATATACCAGAATTCACCTGCCTGTGCCCAATGACCGGCCAGCCAGATTTCGCCACGCTAACCATTGAATATATCGCCGATAAGCTGTGTATCGAACTTAAATCACTCAAACTCTATACCTGGTCTTACCGCGATGAAGGCGCTTTTCACGAAGCCGTCACTAATCAGATTCTGGATGACCTGGTAAAAGCAATTCAACCCAGATTCATGCGATTGAACGCTGAATTTAATGTACGTGGTGGTATTTATACCACCGTGGTAGCCGAACATCGTGCCGAAGGCTGGGTACCGCCAACACCGGTTATTCTGCCTTAAATTAGTAACGTATAGTGTACCTCGGCATAGACTTTGGTACCTCTGGCTGCCGTGCCATAGTTATAAATAACAAGCGGCAGCAACTGGCTGAAACTAGTTATCCGCTACCTGCAGCAACTCAACATCAGCAAAGTATTAAACAACAGGCCTCGGTATGGATCGAAGGCCTGCATGCTTTATTCAAACAACTCTCAACACAGATCGACTTAACTCGAATACAACGGGTAGCAATTGATGGCACATCTGGCAGTGTATTACTGGTCAGCCCACAGGGAAAAGTACTAACCCCAGCGCTGATGTATAATGACAGCAGTAGCCTGGCGCAGCAGCAACTTATCCAGCAGCACTGCCCATACCCTCAACATATCGTCAACAGTGCCAGCTCACCACTTGCCAAAGCCCTGCAACTGGCGCAGAGCCTGCCTGCCAGCACCCCGTACCTCATCCTCAACCAGGCCGATTATCTGAGTAATTATCTGGCCAATAGCTGGGGGATTAGCGACTATCACAATGTATTAAAAATGGCTTACGACGTAGAGCACCTCCTCTGGCCGCAGTGGATTCTCAAGTTAGTGCCCAAATCATCACTGCCTCATGTACAGGAGCCCGGGCAGGTGTTTTCCACAGTAACCGCTGAAATAGCAAACAAGCTCGGACTCAACAAAAACCTACAGATCTGCGCTGGAACCACCGATGCTAATGCCGCCTTTATTGCCACTGAATCTATTCATGCCGGTGACGCAGTGACTTCTCTTGGCAGCACAATAGTGCTCAAAATTCTTAGCCAAAACCAGATTCAAGAGCTGCAATCTGGCGTCTACAGTCATAAGCTTGGCGACTACTGGCTATGTAGTGGTTCATCTAATGCTGGCGGCAGTGTGCTTAAACAGTATTTCAGCGACTCTGAGTTAATCGAGCTGTCCGAACAAATAGACATTAAAAAATCACCTGCACTAGATTACTACCCTCTATCAGTAAAAGGAGAAAGATTCCCCATAATGGATCCAGACAAACATCCCAGACTCACGCCCAGACCAGCTTCAGATGTGGAATTTCTTCAGGGCATACTGGAAGGCCTAAGCCGTATCGAACAACAGGGTTATCAGAAACTTAAGGCATTAGGCGCAGCAGATATCAACCGCATACAGACACTGGGAGGCGGTGCAGTCAACCCACAATGGCAGGCTATGCGCAGCCAGATACTGGGGCTACCAGTCACCAGATCCAGACACGATCAGGCTGCTTATGGCAGTGCACTACTTGCGCTTCAAGGTTTAACGCACTACCAACGACAGACATGAATATTGCACCACAAAAATCTTCGTGGCACTCTATGTCATCATTTAAACTCCATAGATTTAACACAGGAAAAGACACATGATTAAAGACATAGGGCGCGGCACCGGCTACCTGGCAAAAGGGTTTATATTGGTTAAACGTCCGGGAATCAGGCGCTATGTCATCACCCCACTACTGATAAACATTCTGTTATTTGGTGGCCTGATCTATGCTGGTTATGCCCAGTTCTCTCCTTTTGTCGACTGGCTGCTTTCGTTTCTACCCAGCTGGCTGGGATTTCTGGAATGGATACTATGGGCATTATTCACCTCATTCGCCGCATTCTTCGTGTTCTTTGTCTTTACTCCGATTGCCAATATCATATCAGCCCCCTTCAATGCCATCATGTCGGAAAAAATAGAAGAAATGCTTACCGGCAAAGATATCAACTCTGGTATTGACCTGATCACCATCATTAAAGACAGCATCATTTCGCAGCTAAGAAAGCTGCTGTACATCGCCATCTGGTCAGCTGGATTATTACTCATCAGCTTAATCCCTGTGATCAATCTCATATCACCGATATTATGGATCTTATTTGGCTCCTGGCTGCTCGCACTGGAATACATGGACTACCCGATGGGTAACCACGACCTCACTTTTCGACAACAAAAAGACCGCCTAAAACAACGCCGAGGACTGGCTCTAGGATTTGGGGGTAGTGTCATGGTGCTAACCAGTATTCCGATAATAAATTTCCTCGTCATACCACTAGCCACCGCTGGTGCGACTGCGATGTGGGTTGAGCAGTTTGGGTTGAGTGAAGGGACAGAGCTAGAGGCTAGCTGAGGATTGGTTTAAGCGCTATTTCCTGAGCCCAGTAAATTCTTCTACACGATGAAGGTAACAGATGCATGAACCTAGATTCCGCAGTTGACCGCTCGCAATAGAGGTTAACCCACTGTTTCATAAATCATTACAGTTGATGTGTATAATCACCTAATCGGTGAATCCCGCTACGAACTGAATTGCACGTTTGAGGCGGCGTATCTCTTCGTTGCCTATAGGGACATAGGTAAGGGGCGTGAGCAGGACGCGGCAGCCTTGTAACTCCTTGGAATAGCTAGCTATTCCGCGCATCGTTACGCCTTGATCTACACCACCTCAAACGCACACTTCAACTCGTCCAACTGCGGATTCTAGGATGAATGGATAAAGTTTCCAGGCTAGAGAATATGCTGTTTCCAATACAGGAGATCAGCATGAATATCTCACGAATTCAGCCTGCCACTACACGATCACGGCCATTCTGCTTGGCACTATAGAGGGCCTGATCGGCACGATCTATGGTGTGTTCGATCATCTCATTGTCACGGCGTGTGCTAAAACCAATTGATACCGTGAAACTGAATTGCTGCCCTTCGTGATTGATTTCAATTGCAGTAATGCGTTCCCTCACGCGATTCAGACAATTCATGACACATGAGGGGGGTTCAGTTTCGGGTAAAACGAGCAAAAATTCCTCGCCACCCCAGCGCGCGATGTGATCAGTTGCGCGAATTGTTTGCTCAGCCGTTTCAGCAAAACGCTTTAACGCAATGTCCCCTGCTCGGTGGCCGTAGCTATCGTTGATTTTCTTGAAATGATCAATATCCAGCAACGCTACAGTAAAAGTTCGACCGTTACGGTCACTGCGAAGGCACTCCTGAGCGAGTAGTTCATTCATTGATCGACGATTCATCAGGCCTGTCAACTCATCGAATAAAGCAATCTGATGAATATGCTCTAAAGCAGCTTCAAGCTCCTTTTTCTGCGTATTTAGACCCTCACGTAGATGCTGCAGGCGGGAAGTCAGAAAGGTACCACCACTGAGTACAATCAGGATCATCACGGTATTAGCCACTTCGAGGCTCCATGCATTGCTACCCTGTGAGTGCCATACAACATAGGCCACGGCAGAGCCAAATGACAGTAGCGCAAACAGGGAAACAATAATTATCTGTCGAACCAACAGGCCAAACATACTGAACATGAGAATCACTGCCAGAATGGATGGAACAACACCGCGCCCTTCCCCTGCCAATGCGTATGCTACAGCATTGGCGGCTATCGCGTAACTTATCTGTATTAGCGCCAATGAGGGATCTTGCCAGCGCTCTGAATAACCGCTGCGTATAAGCAGGAAGAACACGACAAGTCCGCCCAGGGCGAAAAAGGTCCACACATAAATGGCAAGCGGCTGAGTTCCAGAAAATCTGGCAAGCAGGTTAAGCACCGCAACGCAGGCAAGCATCAATAGAGTGGCGACTCCAGTGAGCTGGAGCCGAATACGTCGTTGAGGATTAGTAGTCAGCAACCAGTCAATAAAAGTTTGCATGCGCAGGCATTCCTGGTTGGGATGATCTATCCGGTTTTTTCATTTTACTCAAACTCCAAAATTCAGTAAAAAATTCGAATTGACTATATTCTATCTTCAACCTTTAAGATTAGCTGATAGGCTGCATTGCCTTGAGCCATAATTAGTTAATTCCTCTTTAGGTTCTAATAAATATTTACTTGCATGCATGCCATTGATACGCGGAGACAATTTTATCACCTTCCTTTTCATTAACTGATATGTTTTTGCATATTCATAACACTTTTCCTGGGCTTTTGGGTTAGAACATTTTTACTTTCCCAGCTCCTTTACCAGAAAATATTACCCCCCCATCTGATGGATCATCAGTCAAATATCTCTATTAGAGCCGGGGACTTGTTATCGTGAAGCGCTATAATCCTAGAATCTGCAGTTGGACGAGTCGTAGTGCGTTTACGGTGGTGTAGATCAAGGAGTTACAAAGCTTCCGTGTCCTGCTAACACCCCTTACCTATGTCCCTATAGAGAAAGCTTCCGCGTAGGTGGTACGAGCCCACAGATTGGCGAAGGTAGAAAACAATGCAGGCGCTATTGTCGAGAACAATGCAGGGAGCAATTGTAGAGAGCGAAGCACGACTCCAGGGAAGGAGGAGGTAGAGCGAAGCAGGATGCTTGAGCCGAGGATGCCAGAGCCGATGCATAGGAGCGTTTTCAGCATGGATGCTGTTATTTCGCGAATGCATGGATGCATAGGAGCGTGAAAAGATAAATCGACTGTAACGGTTTACTAAGCAATGAGTTACCCTCTAATTCGAGAGGTCAACTACGAAATCCAGGTTCAAACTCTGCTTGAGGGTCTCACAATAGGTGGGCACTTTTTATCGGAACAGAGGCATGCACACAATCAGCATAAATCATTACTGCATCTTATGATACCGGCTAGAAAAGATAAATTTTAACTTCACCCATTGGATAACCCAGTAACGCTACAGGCATTTGTGAAAAATCCATATTCAATAGCGGATTCCAGAGAAATATATTTTAGACAGAAATCTTTAATTGGTCAGAGTGATATCAACTGACCTGGTTGACATCTCCTCTAACAAATAACTCAACGAAAAATATCCTGCGGTTCAACAATAAAATCGAGCGCATCGCTCATGCCAGCCTGGTCGGATACCGCCAACTGGTAACTGCCGGGTAAAGGCATACTCAGATGAAGGGTGTCTCCATGCTCGTCCAGTAGTTCTCCATTCAGGAACCAGTACCATTGAGGCTGTCCGCCAACCGCCTTAAAACTAAGTTGCGGTTGTGAGGTGGTTGATGGATGACGTTTAAGCCTTGTATTCCTGTCCAGGCCTATGATCTGAACTGGGGTTTCACTTAACAGGCCATCACTTTGTCTGCAACGAGGATCGAGTGGTGGAATTCGATTAGCATTTCGCCATTTTGCTGGTATCCAGCTTTGTAATGCTGCAGGCCAGATCGGCAGCGTTTGTTGCCTGCTCTGAACGTGACAGCCCAGCGCTGCACGCAGACCGCTGTCTGCTGCAATGCTGAAGGTCTGATAAGGTGTCGAGATGAGTGGAGATTGAGCAAGGCTACCCATCAACGTGGGTGGTATCACACCGTCCAGTATCCAGGCATCCATCTTCTGATCACATAGACCGGGTGTGTTTTGCCCACCGGGCCAGCAAATCTGCTTGCGTGTTACGCTATCCGGCTGCGCATGCGCTGAGTAGGCCGTGTCGGGTAGGATGGCAGAGACTGAGCGCAGGATAGGGACGGCTGTAAAGCTACCATAATGCCCTGTCATGGCTGCATTATCCGGGCTACCCACCCAGACGCCAATAGTATGGTGTTCGCTAGCACCTATGGCCCAGGCATCACGGTTTCCATAACTGGTTCCAGTCTTGATGGCGACATTCTGGCGCCAGCTTTCTCCAACCTTTGCTTGCGCCAGAATATCTCGAATAATCCAGGCGGCACCGGGGCTAAGTAGCTTGCGTCGTTGTATGCTGTCAAGCGCAGTGAACCTGGGAGTAATCACGTAGCCTTCATTAGCCAGTGCGCTATACAGGGCGACCAGATGTTGCAGATTTGTTGCTTCCCCACCAAGCGCCAACGTCAGGTTCGGGGTGGCATCAGGCGGCAGCAAAAGCCCGGCTCCAGCGGTTTGCATGCGGGCAAAAAAGTTGCCGGGGCCAAGTTGCTCCAGCACCTGAACGGCCGGGATATTCAGAGACTTTTGCAATGCCCGGCTGACACTAACCGCTCCGGAAAATCCGCGCGTAAAATTCTGGGGTCGATAATCGCCAAAGGTCAGCGGAACATCCATCAACAGGCTCTGGCTATGAATCAAACCTTCATCCAGCGCCAGCCCGTAGATAAAGGGTTTCAGGGTCGAACCGGGTGAGCGCTCGGCGGTCACCATATCGATATAGCCGAAACGTTCGCTATCTGTCATGTCGATAGAACCCACATAGGCGACCACCTTGCCGCTGCCATGCTCCATGACCAGTATCGCCAGAGAGGTATGCGGCGGCAGAATCTGCTTCTGGTCGAATGCGAGCGCTTCAATACGACGTTGCAGGTCGCGCTCGATAAAGCTGGGGATGATCTGTGCTGCGGGATATCGACGCATCAGGCGTCTACTCAACAGAGGCGCCAATGTCTCAAAACGGGGCGGATTCGCGTCTACGTTTTCGAGTTTGGCATCACTGGCCTGCTCCGCAGTCAGTATCTGATATTGCACCAGGCGGTCCAGCACCTTGTTGCGTTGCTTTTGTGCCTGTTCAGGATAGCGATCTGGACGGTAGCGACTCGGAGACTGAGGTAACACGGCCAGCAATGCGGCCTGTGCCTGAGTCAGTTGCGCGGATGGGTATCCGAAGTAACTCCGGCTGGCGGCCTCAACCCCCTGCAGAGTTCCACCAAAAGGTGCATGATTAACGTAGTACTCGAGGATTTCATCCTTGCTGTAATGCCATTCCAGTTGCAGCGCCTGCAGCATCTGCAAAATTTTTCCCGCGATGCCAGGGGCTTGCCCATAGCGTATACGTGCCACCTGCATGGTCAGGGTTGAGCCACCGGACACGATATAGCCATTACGTATCCACTGCAGCGCAGCGCGTAGCAGGGACAGTGGATTGACCCCAAAGTGACGATAAAACCAACGGTCTTCGTAGGCGATCAGGGTCTTAATATAAAGTGGTGATACCTGATCCAGGCGAACCATATAACGCCACTCACCCTGTTCATCGGCAAAGGCACGTAACGGTTCACCACGGCAGTCGATGACTACCTGTGCGGCGCTTCGTGGCTGCAGATCGACGGGATAGATTTGATCAAATAGCAGGAAGCCAGAAAACAACAGTCCAGCCACCAGCACAACGGAGCTGACTAAACGCCAGCTCCGTTGTAATCGCAAATGCCCCACTATGGACTGGTGATACGCACCGCTTCAACCGTCGAGCCTACGGCACGAAGGTATGGCCGATACATATCTTCGATGAGAGGCGGCGGTACACGATAGATGCCAGGGGTGACCGCTCGCGCCAGATAAAAGATATCGCGTGAACCGTATTCATTGACCGCAAGGGCAGCGACAAAGCGGTCATCACGATATTCCACATGCTCGACACGCGCCTTACTCTGCCAGTCTTTCAGTTCGGCCCCATCAATCGCTATGCGACTCAGATCAACGCTGGCGTTAGCCAGGTTCTGGTTCTCCAGTTCGAGGCCTGCTGGTAGCAAGTCTACGACAAGTGCATTCGACGTATGCTCGGTGGCGCTGACATTAATACGCACCACCACCATCTCGCCACCTTTTAACTCGCTTAGCTGGATAGCCTTACCGTTGATGTCAAAATAGTCGCGCTTGATGCTGAAGCCGTTACTCTCCGGCTCTGGTAGGCCAGACTGGTTTCCTATCACCTCCAGGCTGGCATACACCGTGCTGTCTTTACTGCTGATCGATTGCAGCGATTCCAGTTGCTGGTAGTTGAGGATCGATTTGAAAGCTTCTTTCTGATCGACATCCTGTTTGAAATCGCGCGTCTGGATCAGCGCAAGCAATGCTTCACCAGTTTGCGTATTCGCCGCCAGCGCGGCCTTGAACAGGGCATTACGTTCCTGGGTACTCAGCCACTGGCGTTTTTTGGTGAGTTCAAAAATAGTCAACAGGATTTCTGCCGAAGCCTTACCGCGCGATGCCAGAATCGCATAGCTGAGCGACAGGTCACGCAGCTCGCTATCGTAGTATCCATGGTGTTGCCCGGAATGTTTCAGGCCTCTGGCTTTGCCAAATGCTGCTGTGGCCCGATTAACATCACCTGCCTTATCGAGTGCATAGCCCAGATGCGCCCAGGGTAGCGGCGTATCTTCATAGCTTTTTTCTGTCGCAGTGTAGAGTCGACGCAGATCAGACAGACGTACGCGATTAATCTTGGCTAATACGTAAGCGGCATAGGCACGAGTCGCGAACGAATAGTACTGATCATCACTGCCCCAGCGACTGGCAAAACGTACTCGTTCCTGCAGGTATTCCTGCAGTCGCTTGATCGCTTTGTTCAGCACCTCTCTGTCGACGTTGGCACCGGCCAGTTCTGCATCCGTGAGGAAATCGGTCACATAGGCAGTCAACCAGTAGGATTCACTATCGCTACCGGACCACAAACCAAAACCTCCAGAGCTATTCTGGCGCGGGGTGATACGTTTGACCGCTTTTTCGATCTGTTGCTTGCGGAAATCAGCGCTGTACTCCTTTTTAAATTCGCGCTGGATGATCGGCAACAGATTCATGCGCTCGGCCGCATCAAGATCGACCAGTACCCAGGGGTATCCAGAGCTGGTACTTTGCTCGGTACAGCCATAGGGGTATTTCAGCAGGTGCTCAAACTGAGAATTAACATCAATCGGCGGCTGGCTGGATAGAATCAGCTGCGCCTGCACACTGTCGCTGACCAGATCGTTTAAAGCGATTTGCGGCTGCCAGATCTTGCCTGGGTTGATGATCTCCATGGCTTTGCGCGCCACAGCCGGATAGGCGTAGCGTACCCCCAGCTTCCAGCTACGCGTCAGCGACAGGGCATCTTTGCCGGTAAGATCATTCTCTACCTTAAGCTCAATATTACCCTCGCCAATCTGTTGTGCCGTAATCGGGAAACGCAAGGTATCCTTGTGGGCGTCAGCCAGCACCAGGGCCTTATCCCATTGTTGCGCCTGCAGCGCACCTGATGTTTTCAGGCTAACCTTCAAATGCTGCGATAACCCGCTCATGTTGCTCAGATCCAGCGTCAGTTCGGATTGATCATCCAGCGCCAGGAATCGTGGTTTGGAGAGCTGGGTGACCAGCTTCTCGGCCACGGTGCTATTGATTTCTGCACTGCCAAAGGTTTGCTCAGAGTAGACGATAGCCATCCAGCGCAGCTTTCCATTGAACTCTGGGATATCGATCTCAACCGTGGCTACGCCATCTGAATTGACCAGTACCGGAGCAGATTGCAGGGCTACGATTTGCACATCATTCTTAGGTTTATCACCACCACGTGATAGCTCGGCTGCGGATTGCGCAAAACCACCACCGAATCTCTGCTGACTGTAGTCAAAACCGGCGTTATCGATTATCTGCCCATACAGGTCGTAGTAACTGGCTTCGTAGCGCCGAGCACCATAAAGTTGTGCAACCGGATCGGGTGTCTTAAAGCGGGTGATATTCAACACGCCCACATCGACTGCCGCCAGCGTGACATAGGTATTATCTGCAACCGGGTTACCGCTGAGCCTGACCCTGGCGGACACATGCTGCAATGGTTCGATTTTTTCCGGCACCTCAATGGTCACTTCGAAGGCTGCATCCTTACGTCTGAGCGGCAGGTTGATAAAACCGAATGCGCGTTTCGGTGCCACGCTATGTTTCATATCACCCGGACTCAGGATGGTTGCAGTGACATAGATATCATGACGTGACCAGTCGGACATGATGGGGATCTCGATCTCGGTCTTTTTCGCTTCGACATCTACCTGCGATACCCAGAGAATATTGTTGTTATCCTCAACTGTAATAGTAGCGAGGCCAGCTGTTGCTGGAGTCAGCAGCAGATGGGCAGTATCGCCGGCCTGATAGATCTTATCGCGAAAGCCCATGCTGACCTGATCGGGTCGCACTGCCGCACCGCTTTCACTATTGCCCCACCAGTACCAGCTGGTGCGAAAGCGGTAGCTGCTGACGGTAGTATTGCTTTTATTGCGCACCTCAAGACGATAGTTGCCCCATTCAACCGGGACCTGGATGCTCAGTGCCTCATCGTCCGCAAATTTCAGTTTACCGGAGTAACTCTCATACTCCATTGGATCGTAGTGCCAGTTCCAGCCGCCGTTATCATCGTAGGTCCAGTAATAGTTTCGATCTTCACGGATGAGTACGTACTGGTAATTTCCTGCACGTTGTGCACCCTGGTTATCGGTCAAAATCAGCTTGAAGCCCACTCGACTATCGTTACTGGCCTGGTCCTTAAACTGGGGTTCGATACCGACCATCTCCTGCTGCTTGATGCGGGTAGCACTCAGGGTTCGGGTAACCGGCCTGCCACCGCTTTCGTAAAGACTGGCTGTTGTAGTCAGGGCGAGCGGGGAGTTAACATTTTTCCAGTTGCCCAGATCTATCGCCCACTCTGCCTTGCCCGCCTCATCCAGGGTTATTTTCGGCAGGGTCAGTCGCGCATTGGGGATATTTTCCTTGTCGACCCCAAAGCTGTAGCTTTTCCATTGCTCGAATGGGTGACGGTCGAGTTCTGCCAGCAGGTAGCCATCCACTGCGTTACCCGAGGCAGGTGCGCCATACAGATAGTCACCGGATACAGGGATTTTTATCTGATTGATATCGTAGACTAGCCGACGGCGTAGCGGGTCTCCATCGAACAGGGTGAGCTCCATACGTTCTGGCATGAATTCCTCTACCGAGAAAGCATACTCGGTGAGTATCTCATCGGTGCCGGGATTGCGGTAAACCAGCTTCCATTTGCCGGGCTTGGCGGTATCGGTCAATTGATGGGTAAAGTGATAGCTGCCATCAGCTTCACGGTTCAATGTAGCATTGATTAGCTGGGCACCGGTTGCATTCACCAGGCTGGCGCGTAGTGGTGTATCACGTAGCTGGCGTCCATCGTGATCACGCACAATGGCATAGGTTTCGAGCTTTTCTCCGGGGCGGTACAGGTCACGCGGCCCCCAGGCAAATACCTGCATCTGCTGGTGTCGCGCAGTAGCGTTACGAATGCCGGAAAGATCCAACGGTTTATCCAGACGAAGGATAGAGTATTGATTGCCCTTGTGTGCAATCAGGGTATTGGTGCCCTTGAACCAGTTACTAAAGCTGGCGATTCCATTGTTTGCGGTGGTCTGGCTTGCACTCAGTTCCTTGCCCTTGTACAGCGAGATTTCAATACCTTCAAGTGCTTCGCCGGTAGCGATGGAGTTCGCGAGTATATGCATACCTTTCTCGGTACGACGAACCTGAACACCGATATCGCTAACGGTGAAAAAATTTGTTTCATAGGAATGGCTGTATTTACCGGGTACACGCAATACGGCAAGATAAGCGCCATTCTGTTGCAGTGGCGGTATCCCACTCAGATCCAGATTGGTGGTAGTGCGTTGATGACGCCTGTTGGGTATCGGGAAGCGTGCACTGTAAACCAGCGGATTCTTCCTGGTAAAGCTGTCTAACTGGTAGTAACTGCGTCTTTGACCATTATTGAGGTGACTCCATTTGGCAATGTCAGCAACGGCTATATGAAAAAAATCCACATCAACTTCATCCACATCCAGCGTAACTACCGGTAATGCAGGTTTTAAGTGATTGCTCATGACCTGTCCTGAGCTGGCGAATGAGGCACTCGGCACACTGCGACGGCTAGTGACGCTGAAAGAGCGGTTGCCTGAGTGGCTACGTCCGTTAATAGCGCGAAGGCCAGGCTTCACCTGTATGCTGTATTCTGTTGAAGGTTCAATAAAGGGATAGACCGCCAGTAATCCATCTTCGTTAATCAGCCAGTTGGATGCATCAAGTTGCTTACCATCCTGGCTGATCTCCAGACGACTACGGAAATCTGCATTACGATCAACCGGTACGTTGAAGCGCACGACAATTGACGCGGCATTGTCATAGTTCTGTTCCAGCACGGAGCTTACCTCGATATCCTTACCGGCATAGATTGCCTGCTGGTAGAGGTTTACCAGTTCGGAAATTCGTTGGCTATAGCTATCAGCCATACATTGCGTATTTGTACAATTATTGCGCTGCTTAATCCATAGACGTTGCTCTTCCTTCACCTTTGCGCTGACACTATCTTCTGTCACATCAAGTACATTGCGGTAATGCTGTCCCAACTGAGTGTCGAGTTCAGAAAGACTGTTGTCGTTGCAGATTGTTTTTTCTGTGGAACTTGAAGCCTTCGTACAATCGAAGCTGGCGGCCTGTGCACCGGGTCCAGCAAACAGGAGTATCAGGGGTAATAGCAGTGACAGACGTTGATGGAACAGAACATTATGAACGGATGAAAAAAACATCGAAAATTCCTTTTGTATTAAACGGGTTAAAGGTAAATCTGGGTCTACCGACTCAAAACAAGCTTGAGTCCAATTTCTGTACTACCACTTCGAAGTGTAATAATCAGGGGTGAAAATTAGATAATAGACAGACGTCGTAAAACTAGCATAACAAGGTAGATAAGAAAACCATATAATCTCAGTAGCATACGGCACTAAGACATTCATCTGGCAATCAATTCTAGATAGTTGGTGTGAGCAAATAGGGAAAAGCTGGGTACACGGTGTGAAGCGCTGTGCTGAAGTTTTTTCTGACACATAACCCCATCCCCTGATAATTCTTTCAAACACCAACCTGATATCACAGGTTGCAGGATCATTTTGCCTTGAGAAACAAGCCAGAGAAAAAACACACAATAAGGTTAAACAAAAACCTATTTTTGACTTAATCCCCCCCTTCTTTTAACTGAAGCCATAGCCGAATAGCTGAAGTTTAATTTCCTTTCCAATCTATGGGTGTCTTTTAAAGATCCAAATCTGTCCACCGAATCCATTAAACGCTGACCGGCATTCTGCAAATGACCAGTTAATAGACAGAAATCAAGTTAAAAACCAATCAAATCACACTCTTTAATTTTCACTAAGGCCTCAGATGCTCCTTCAACATCCCCTCTAGATGCTTCTGATACAAGCTCTACTGCTTTTTCTATATTTTTCCGGTAGCCATTTGAACCATAGAATAGATTCAATCCTTCTGTTAATTTCGCAGGAGCATAATTGAGATCAACCGCTCTTTCTAACAAACTTTTTCCCTTCTCTTCATTCAGTTCAACCATATCACCAACAAAGTACAATGTTGCCAACCTATACATTGCTTCCGGCACATTCCCATCTGCCGCCTTTGTCAGTGAATCCACATATCTCTCATCATACTCATCATCTGATTCATTCCAATCCGCCAAACTGAAACGTGAATAGAAATAATGTGCATAAGAATCATTTTTTTCTAAAAATGGTTTTATGAATTCATATAGCTCATCCATGGAACCTTCTTCATAGATCTTATTTGCCTTATCTATTGCCTCTTGATCCATTTTCATTTTCCAAAAGTAAAAAAATTTGCTTATACTCTAATTTGAGTATGAGTCATTCCTTGATTTATCGTTAATTCTATCATCCAAATTAAGGTCGACGAATATTACCCTTTGAATCTATGCATTTTACCCATCAGTTTGCGGACAAGAAACAGTATTAACGAACAAGTGGCTAGAGAGATTAAAAACATCTCACTTTCTACTAGATCGTAGTATTGCTCTCCATCAGCAACATAAAAGTACTCTAAGATTCCTGGTGGACCAATAACACCTTTATACATCCATGCCCTCCACCAAAAAATAGCAAGGGCGTAAGAAATACCTAGATCGAACAACACGAAAGCAATTATCTTCATTGAATTTATTGAACTGTTAATGTTCCAAAATATAAGGTACCAATTTCAGGTATCTCTCCATTATTTGAGCTTCTCAATTTCTCGCTCACCTTATCAAAGTCCGTTTCACTTGGGAAAGTCACACACCCAGCGCTTCTAGAGCCAGGATGCATACGGAATAAACCGCGCCTGACGCCCCGCACAGTAGTCCAATCGTCTATATTGCTATCTTGCCTGTAAAGAGAGAATCACTTACTCTCAAAGTAAATACGGACACCCATATATTGAATGCTACACCGATTACCTTGAGCTGGTGGAATGGACTGGACGTATTCTTAGAGATGATAAAAAGGGATACATTCCTGACCATCTGCCAGACATTCTGACCCGACTTAATATTGATCCCAGACACTGGACTTACCTGGCAAAAGATTTTGAAAGTCCGTTTAAATCACTGGTCGGTAGTGCTTATAAAATCAAGCAAGCCTGTGAGTAAATGCGGACACCCATATATTGAATGAACATTGACAACTACAATCAAAAGTCGTAGTTTCTATAACCTAACCAAAACGCAAGGAGCGCATTATGCCTAAAGCAAGGAAAACTCAGGTCTCTATTGAAGCCACCCCTTACTACCATTGTATTTCGCGCTGTGTACCCAAAGCGCTTCGCGGGGCAGGCTCTCCGCCGTGCTTTTTTGTGTGGTAAGGACTCCCAATCCGGTCAGGATTATGAACACAGAAGACAGTGGATCGAAGATCGATTACTTTCATTATCCAACATCTTTGCCATCGATATCGCAGCCTACGCAATTTTGAACGCATAAGCTAAATACCCCTGGTAGTTAAGTGATTGATTTTAAATGAACAGTTCTGGCTGATTAGCTGAAACACCCCCTTTAAGGATCAACTTACCGGTTTTTTTGAGGGTTCTAAGTATTGATAATACCGGATCTTTGTCCAGATCCGACTGCTTTATTTCATAGGGCGCAAATGGCACGATTTGTTCAGCCGGTAAAATATTAGCGTTGATCAAGCGCATGATGCTTGAACTACTGACCCCACAATAATGTTTGGCTTGCACCAGATTAAGGATACCGTCATCCTTGTGTTTGGGTGCCGGTTTAATGCCGTTTTTTGTGCGGATAGTGCGCACACTTGTTTGAGTCCAGCGATTACCCTTACCGGTCTTTCTTCCCAACTTGCTTAGCACCATGGCGATTTCGGCATCACGATATCTCAGCGCCATCTTGCGGATCAGCTCAAGGTCTTCTGGCGCAGTCTTATGTGCTTGATCGGCTGGTAGAGGTTTGGGAATACTCAACGAGGTATGACTGCCCCCTTGCCAATGGATAATAAAGCTTAACAGCAGTTTCTCTTCATCCAGGTCAACTATGATTTCCCTGATCAGACAGCGCAAGCTTCCCGCCGGTACGTTGAAGCACTTTGAAGGTTCGATTGACATACGGATGAAATGGATAATAAACCCTTGCCGTTGCAGACAAGGTAGTTAGTGTGGTTGGTGATGAGCAATCACTATCATGTCGTACTGCATATCGATCAACTAAAAGCCGAAGCCTGGTCTACACGTGAAGTCTATACACACTGGCATCAACTGTTTTCAGGGTATAGCCTATCCAATCGCTATCTGGCGGGAGCCCCCTTATAAAAAGAATCGTCGCCGTAGAGCCCTGGCTCGAGATCAAAGGTCACTCGCCAGGTACTCGTCACAGATCCGTATGTGCGCTACTAACGCATACGACACCTGCCAGTCAAACACACCAACATTGATTCGGGTATGGGTGATTTAGCCTGACAACTGATTTGTAATGCCTCACCAACTGGTTAAAAACGCTTCCAGCTTAGATTTGATCCTCGTTGACTTCTCCTGCGCAGGGACTTTATCCACATCTGGCAGATCACCGTTCTCAACACTTCCAGGCTTTTCCGGTTCTCCGGAACTCAAAAGTAGTTGAAAACCCCATTGACAAGACTCCTGAGACGGCGTAACTTCGGGTCTCGTAGAAACTGCTCGCCATCCCTGCGGTATTAGAAATCCAATACAATGTAATCGCTGTACCGCACGATGTTAACTTCTCCTCTAGCCTTTCGTTTACACCATTGCCCTACCCACATATCTAAGACATAGTACAAATAGATATTCGCATATTAAGGGCGATATCACTGACTCTTGCGGCGTTCCGACCGTTGTCTTTGACCAACCCCCTTCTTCTTCAACTCCTGCTTTCAGCGTCCGTTCCACCAGTCTCAGTATGCGCTTGTCGCTTATCCGGTACTCGATGAATTTTAGTAACCAGTAATGATTAAGGTTATCGAAAAGCCCTGAATGTCTGCATCCAGTATCCATCTCACTTTATTTACGGCTGAGGTTTATAACGTTGTTGCCGAAGTCGGATGTGAAGATCCGGCAGACGTTCGTCCAGCCTCTCTCCGTACCCGACCCAGTCCATATTATCGAGTCCAGGCGCTGCTTTACGCTTTAGCGCAAAATAAGCCTGATGAAGCAGCTCATACGTGAAGTGATGGTATAGATTGTTGAATTGAAGTTTGGGTTCTAGCTTCGCAGCGATGCGTATACACGCCAGTCCGCTCTCTGCTCCTTCCAGGCACTGTGTCCCGGTCACTGATTTATCTCGGCGCACTGGGTGTCTTAAATTATTTCTATCCCGATTTGGCGATTTCGCTGCTCATATTGTTTGCACGTCTTTTCGACAAAAAAACTTCCCATTTGGATCGCAACCACCTAAGGACAGGCTTCTCAATATATGAATGCACAATTACACCAACAATAGAACTAACCACAAGGGCCAACATTATCCTCACGACAAGCTGTATCCAGCCCTCTATAGGTACTTGTTGCCATATTTGACGCGAAACGCTCAATGATATGAATGTGTGAGTTAGATATATAGAGTAGCTTGCATCTCCAAGCAGATGCAGTAGTTTAAAGTATCGTATTCGGTTACCCAACAAGAGCGCCCCGGTAACAATCATAGAACAAGACAAAATTTGTATGGCGAGGGTAAATTGTCCTGCGTCGATTAAAGGCAATGAAAAAAGGATGACGAAGCCAAAAATAATGACCAACGGAAAAAATCTGTTAAGCACTCCTTTAGTATAAGCCCAAGCAATCCAAGCCCCACATAAAAACTCCAAGACAAACGGCCTTGTGTACGCCTTCAATGCCGCCGCTTCGGGGTTTAGAAATACTCCAATAGAAAATAATGAACATATTGCTATAGTCGACACTAATAATGGACGCTTGAAGAGCAGTCCAATAAAGAATATAAAATAGAAAAGCATTTCATAATTTAGCGTCCAGCCAGGGACTAAATAAGGCCAAATTTGATCAGGCCTGTTTGGACTGTAATGAGGAATAAATAAAAGTGATTGCACTATATGATTGAGATTATCTAATTCAACTAACCAGATGTGAAACTTTGTTTCGATGGCAAAAAGAGAAAATGTTGCTATCCAGTACAAAGGTGCCACTCTAATTACACGCCTCCCGAGGAAATCAACGTAATTTTCGTTTCTTGCGGCCACATACATTATGAAACCACTTATTACAAAAAAGATATCGACACCCGAGGCAAACGCACTGTAGCTTTTTGAGTTTATGGTGTGGTGCAAAACCACCATTAAGGCAGCTATAGCTCGTAAATATTGGATTGAAATTAATTGATGTTTATTTGAGCTCATATCGCTATGCCTTATTATTGAGAGTTTCGTACTTTTCGCCTTACAGCTTAGCATTTGTACAAATGCACGATGCACAATCTTTTTGGGACCCACTTTTTGGAACTTGACACTACTATAGATCAACGGTAACGTAAAATCCATTGACTCAACGTAACGAGCTCATCATGCCGAAAGCTAGGAAGACTCGGGTTTCTCTCGAGGCCACCCTTTATTACATTCTTTAAAGACACCTACAATCTTTATAGACCCAGCGATTGAAAAGGAAATTAAACTTCAGCTATTCAGTTATGGCTACAGTTAAATGAAGGGATATTAAGTCAAAAACAGGTTTTGTTTAACCTTAAATGGGTATTTTTCTTCGGCTGGTTTCAAAGGACAAAATGATGTTGCAACCTGTGATATTAGGTTGGTACTTGAAAGAGTTTTCAGAGGAGGAGGTTATGTGT
>JBNKMF010000022.1:0-57986 GCA_050292965.1 Gammaproteobacteria bacterium
CTGCTCAACAATACCCGTGATGCGGCTTCCGATTTCAACATCTAAAGACCCTGCAATCTGCCCGACATATTCGAAATTAATCGGTATATTTTCGCGTGCAGCCGTGATGCTGGTTACCGCTGTAGGTGGAGGGGCAGCGGCATGACTACTTTCTGCTGAAGCAGATTCTTTATTACAGGCGGTTAATAAGGCTAATAGACTTACAAATAGTCCAGATAATATTTTTCTTCTCATTCTTGATCCGAATTTTTGATGATAAATAGATGGTAAAAAAATGACGTGAGCCGAGAACGGCTATCATAGACTTTTCGAAATTGAAATTCTAATCGTTCATTTTAATGATGACGTAACAAATTGTAACTGCTGGAGTTGTAAGCAAAAACACCTATTTTACTGTGGAATTAATCAGTGATTCACTACTCCTTATCCTTTTCGCCCTGTCCAGCCAGATACGCAGAGATGATCCCAACCACCCAGATACCCCCTAATAGCAGAGTAACCAGATTCATCAAATCGCCTTCACTGCCTGCGGATTGCTTTGACACCATTTCAGCAATGATAACCGGATCGAGCGGAACCGCGCCACTTTGAATCTGATCCACAATCTGATAAGCCTGATCTATTGCTTTAGAAACAATATAGTAAGTACACGCGACTGCTATGCCTGAAATGACTGCCCCTGGAACATACCGCTTCAGATAAAAATGGCCAATACCCGGAAAGACCAATCCTGATAGTAAAGCAGCCCTGGTGGATTTTTTCATTAATTAATTTCCTTGTGTGAATTCTGGTTAATACAGGGGCAAATCATACACCTGAAAGAGATAAATCTCTCTATTGCTGAATTTCAGCAAACACACCATTTAGCAGCTTTCTCAGGTCTTCTGGATTTAACTCTAGATCTAATCCTCTTCGACCGGCACTCACATAAATAGTGCTAAACTTTTTAGCCGAAGTATCAATGACGGTCTTTAAGCGTTTTTTTTGTCCCAACGGACTCACGCCACCGAGCACATAACCTGTTGACCTTAAGACATCATCTTTATCAGCCATAACTGCTTTTTTTACCCCAAGAGCCTTTGCCATGCGCTTCATACTGAGCATATTGGGTACAGCTATCACCGCCACTGCCAGTTGATTATCACCGGTACTGACGACCAGTGTTTTGAACACCCTGTGCTCATCAAGGCCTAGCTTCTCAGCAGCTTCCTTACCGTAAGAGTCGCAATTAGCATCATGCTCGTATTCAAGAACGCTATGATTAATTTTATGCTTCTGTGCGAGTTTAATAGCGGGGGTCATAAAACCGTTTCAAATACAGGTTAAAGTTTTAATCTAAAGACTGCCAAACGAAGAAGAGCTCGCGAATAAAGCCGATGAAAGCCTAGCAGCGCTTTAAACAGAAAACCCATTCCTGATTCACCTGTTATTCTATCAACAATAGGTACCACCGCAGAACCGAAATACAGACGCGTTGAATGACCGCTGCTATCAACAACGCTCATCAACCACGAACGTGTGCGGCCCTGGAAATCCTTCAACAATAACTGATTGAGAGCTCTATCTTCAACACTCCATGCAGCAAAGACTTCGATGCCACCCTCAGCCAACCCGCGTGCCTGTAGATCTGTTGAAGGACGCGCAAGCAACAAGCTCAACAGCAATTGTTCGAGTTTAAACAAAGGCGTGGTATAAAATGCTTCAACGAATTGAGCCTGTGAAACCTGCCCTGTGATTTCGCTGACATAACAATCGGTGTATGCACCACTGTCCTGATAGCGTCTAAGCAGTGCTTTATCGGGTAATTTGCAGGTTTGAATTGAGGCCATAATTGATAATATCCATTTGATCAAAGGAGTACAGCCTTTATTAAAATTTAATAGACTTCGGATTAACCCGCCAAAAAACAAACCCCGTGAAACGTCAACAGGGTTTACAAAAATGACAAGGTTTTTTAAGCCTCAATAACTAGACCAAATTCACGACTGGCATCCTGTATCCAGAGCCAGATGTAGTCGGCAAAACTTCGACGGATAACCAGTTCAAAACGCTTATCATCGATACGTCGAATGACCGCTGCACTCTTTGCAAAAACTGTGGACACCACCTTACCCACTGGAAACTGCTTGATATGTAGATCTACTGGCGTACATTTCTTCAATAAATCAACCACATTATCACCGGACAATTCCAGTACGGTTGAACCGCCACTACTGTTTACCAGTGAGTAGTGCCCTGCCATCTCATCGCGAAATTTTGACTCTATATCAAAGGCTTCCTGACCAGGTACCAGAATCAGCCATTCATCCGGTGAAATCCAGCGTATAGAATAATCGCCCTTTTCTACTGATGTTAGCGGCTTTAGTGGCAGCCTTGTTCCTAGCACACGTTCAACAGCTGCGAGCTGGTCTGCATTTTCCGGGTTACATCGAAGCGTCAGGTGCCCAAGTAGCTTTCTCTCACGCAGATGGATACCACCGGTTTTCGGCCCCTGTTGTGCCAGACTTTCCAGTTCTACATGGTGTAGTGGTGACTGCCCCTGAATTTCAACAGCCGGTACCTGATTCATAACTGCTGCTTTTGTTGCTGCAGTCTGCTCTGCAGTCATTACCTGTTGATCAGACATTTTGACGCTCCCCTTTTGGATCATAGAAGATGGGGCTGCAGATCTCAGCCTCAATCACGCGACCATCGGCCAGTGGGTAGTATACTTTGTCACCCATTTTATCCAGCCCACCCTTTATCACACCCATCGCAATGGAATGTCCGAGACTCTCACTCCAGTAACTGGAGGTCACATGGCCTACCATAGGCATAGGTATGGGCGCATCAGGATCAAGTACGGCCTGTGCACCTTCTGGAATGACTACCTTAGGGTCAGTGGTTTTTAGCCCCACCAGTTGTTTACGATTTTCCCTCACGCAGTCCTCACGATTCATCCCGCGCTTACCAATGAAGCTAAATGGTTTCTGGTTTGAGACGCACCATCCCATACCCAGATCGTAAGGATGCATCGAGCCATCGGTATCCTGTCCGGTGATAATAAAGCCTTTCTCAGCACGCAGGATATGCATGGTCTCTGTGCCATAGGGTGTTAGATCATACTTTGCGCCAGCCTCAATCAACTGCTCCCACACATGCATACCGTAATTAGCCTGTACATTGATCTCAAATGAAAGCTCGCCGGTGAATGAGATACGGAAAACACGTGCGGGTACGCCAGCGACGGTCATCTGCTTCCAGTCCATAAAGCTGAAATTTTCATTACTGAGATCGAAATCCGTCAGCTCTGCCAGCAACTTTCGGCTATTCGGTCCGGTAATGGTTGCGGTCGCCCAGTGGTCGGTGACGGTATTGAAATACACTTCCAGCTCTGGCCATTCGGTTTGATGGTAGAGCTCCAGCCATTCATAGACATGTGCGGCACCACCGGTAGTCGTGGTCATTACAAAATGGTTTTCGCCGAGACAAGCAGTAACACCGTCGTCAAACACCATGCCATCTTCACCACACATCAGGCCGTAACGACATTTGCCTACAGGTAATTTAGCCCAGGCATTGGTATACACACGCCCCAGAAATTCACGAGCATCCTTACCCTGAATATCAATCTTACCCAACGTCGATGCATCCAGAATGCCGATTGAGTTACGCACTGCAAGACATTCACGGTTGAGTGCATCCTGCATGCTTTCGCCTGCTTTGGGAAAATACCAGGGACGCTTCCACTGACCAACATCTTCAAATTTCGCACCATGCTCTACATGCCATTTGTGCATAGCGGTGTAACGCTTAGGAGCAAAAAGTTCACCGCAGTTACGCCCGGCAATGGCGCCAAAAGTAACCGGCGTGTAATTGGGTCGAAAGATCGTGGTACCAGTTTCAGGGATAGATTTATTAAGAGCTTTTGCAGCTACAGCCATGCCATTGATATTGCCTAGCTTGCCCTGATCAGTGCCAAAACCCATAGCCGTATAACGCTTAACATGCTCGATAGATTCAAAGCCTTCACGACATGCCAGCTCGATGCCGGCGGCAGTCACATCAGTCTGGTAATCGACAAACTGTTTCGGTGCCTGGGAGGTCGGCTTAACATGAGGAATATGGAACAGGCTCATCGGTGCATCCTGCTGTAACATCTGTGCTTCTGGCAGATCCATTTCAGTAGCAGCCAGTCCTATTTCGCTCAGCGCTTTCTGACCGGCCTCTAAACCCTCTTTGAGTGCTGCAGCAGTCTCATACTGACCATTTATGCCACCAGCGCTCAGCTGTCGTTGCACTGTAGGACCCGGCAGAAAACCAACTACTTCATCGTTCCAGACTGGACGACTCCCGGTATGGCAGGATAGATGAATAACCGGGCTCCATCCGCCGGAAGTGGCAACAGTATCGGCTAGCAGACTGTTTGCCGGACCAATGACCTTATCGCCATTACTACTAATCGGAGCAATGCTCACACCGGATACTCGCTTACTACCCTGCACCTCGATAACCGCAGCGCTAAAGATTATGTTCAGACCACGTTTACGCGCGGCTTCAACTCTATCACCGTTGGAGGTTGCTCGTGTATCAACGATGGCCACCACCTTACGACCGGCATCATCCCAGTCCAGAGCAGCCTGATAGCCATAATCGTTGGAGGTCATTACCACCAGCTCATTACCCGGAACCACACCATAGCGGTTGATGTAGCTGGATACCGCATTGCAAAGCATACATCCGGGTACATCGTTATTGGAAAAAACCAGTGGGCGTTCATGAGCACCAGTCGCCAGTACCACCCACTTCGCGCGAACACGATGCATACGCTGGCGCACCTGATTGTCTGGCGCTTTGTCTACTAGATGATCGGTGCAACGTTGGTGAATAGTCAGGAAGTTATGATCGTGATAACCATTTACAGTAGAGCGTGGCAGCAAAAGAACATCTTCATAGCTGCTCAATTCTTCAACTACAGAACTCACCCATTCAGATGCGGGCTTACCATCCAGAGTTTCCTTGCTGCTCAACAGACTGCCGCCAAATTCATTCTGCTCATCGGCAATTATGACTCGAGCTCCGCCTCGAGCAGCTGTCAGAGCTGCCGCCAGACCAGCAGGGCCTGCGCCTACAACCATCACGTCGCAATGCTGATTAACACTGTCATAGGTATCGGGGTCATTTTGCAGTGGCGAACGGCCCAGTCCAGCGGCCTTACGAATCATCGACTCATAGGTATCCCATAGAGATTGTGGATACATGAAGGTTTTGTAATAGAAGCCGGGAGGCATCATTTTGCCACCGACCTTACCAATGATCCCCATCAGATCATTATCGACAGTCGGCCAACCATTGGTTGAAGCAGCAACCAGGCCATAGAATAATTCCTGCTGAGTCGCACGAACATTGGGTACCTGAGTAGCTTCGGTAGCCCCTAGCTGCAAAACAGCATTTGGCTCTTCTGCTCCGCAGGCAACGATGCCACGCGGACGACTGTATTTAAAACTACGGCCAACTACATCAATGCCATTGGCCAGCATGGCGGAAGCCAGCGTATCACCCTGATAGCCCTGATATTCCTTTCCATTGAATATAAAGGTCAGCGGTTTAGTACGGTCGATTCGACCGCCGCTTTGCAGGCGATTTTTCTGTGTCATTATTCCGCTCCCTTAGTCAACTACTACAGAAGGCTGTTCACCAACCTTGTAGACTTCTTTGATTTCGTAGCTCTGAGTGTCACGAGTCATGTTAAAGAACTTACGACAACCGGCAGCATGCACCCATAATTCGTGATGCAATCCACGAGGGTTTTTGCGGAAGAACAGGAACTCGCCCCACTCTTTATCAGAACAGGTTTCTGGATCCAGAGGTCTTGCAATATGTGCCTGACCTGCCGGATGAAACTCTTCTTCTTCGCGGTATTCTGCACAGTGAGGGCAGTAGATATAAAACATAAGATTTCCTCTCCCTTTAGTGGGCTACGCCAGCAGCGCCGTGCTCATCGATCAGCGCGCCGTTGTGGAATCGAAACATAGAGAATGGCTCGGCCAGTGGGTGCATGTCACCCTTCGCCAAACAGGCTGCGAACACGTTACCGGAACCTGGTGTCGCCTTGAATCCGCCGGTACCCCAACCACAGTTAAAAAACAGGTTGTTAACCGGTGTCTTACTCATGATCGGACAGGCATCAGGACATGTATCAACTATACCGCCCCATTGACGATTCATACGTACACGGCTGAAGATCGGGAAGAGTTCAACAATTGCCTGAACCGTATGTTCAATAGTCGGGTATGAACCACGTTGACCATAACCGTTATAGCCATCGATGCCGGCACCAATCACCAGATCGCCCTTATCCGACTGGCTAACATAGCCATGTACCTGATTCGACATCACCACCGTATTTAGTATCGGTTTGATCGGTTCAGACACCAGAGCTTGCAGGGGATGTGATTCCAGAGGCAGTTCGAAACCGGCCATCTTTGCTACCACACCCGAATTACCAGCCACCACACTACCAACCCGGTCAGCTTTAATCTCACCGTAACGATTGGTATTGACGCCGGTAATAGTCCCGTCCTCAATAATCAGGCCAGTAACTTCGGTTTGCTGAATCAGATCAACACCAAAGGAATCTGCACCACGAGCAAAGCCCCAGGCAACCGCATCATGCCGTGCCACACCACCGCGTGGCTGCCAGGATGCACCCAACACGGGGTAACGTGTGTTCGCAGAGCAATCCATATGCGGCACGATTTCTTTAATCTGCTGCGCATCCAGAACTTCACCATCGATGCCATTAAGACGATTGGCATTCACCCGACGCTGGATATCGCGCATATCCTGCAAGGTATGGCCCAGATTCAAAACACCGCGTTGCGAAAACATCACGTTGTAGTTCAGATCCTGAGACAGGCCTTCCCATAATTTCATGGAATGTTCATACAGATGCGCCGATTCGTCCCACAGATAGTTCGAACGCACGATGGTCGTATTTCGTGCCGTATTACCACCACCCAGATAGCCTTTCTCGATCACTGCAACATTGGTCACACCATGCTCTTTGGCCAGATAGTAAGCAGTCGCCAGACCATGACCGCCGCCACCGATTATGATCACATCATATTTCTTCTTCGGAGTCGGATTTCGCCATACGCGCTGCCAGTTTTCATGGTGCGTCAGACTGTGTTTGAGCAGTCCAAAACCTGAATAACGTTGCATTTTTAAGCTCCTGAATAATAAAAACCGCCACAATAAAAAACGGCGGTCAAAAGGAAATATTAACGGCACAGCAAAAATCCGTTATGCGTCAAAGCGCCTTTGGATAGTCTATTTACGACAGAGATAAAGTGAATAGCAAAAAGCACCTAATTAAACCTCAAAGTTCAATACCAGCCAACCATATCTTTTTATTGCGACGAATTTGTCTAAGGTCCTGCTGGGCTGCCCCGGAGTTACCTTTTTGGGCTCAAATCGTTCCGGTACTCAAGCCCTGTACAAAGCGAGAGCATAGTTGCCCTGTAGAATATTAAGTGAGTAGACTCAACTACTTTAACTGAGCTATCACCTGTTTTGCATCTGTAACCAATGGATGATTCGGATTTTCATCGACAAATTGCTGCATGCTTATTTTTGCCTCTACCTTTTTACCTAAACCAGCATAACACAGTGCTTTGGCAAAAAGCGCATTTGGCACCAGAGTGCTATTACTGTACTGATGAATGAATGATGCGAAGGCTTTTTGTGAACTATCAAGTTCACCATTATCCATTAACTGTTGCGCTTTGGAGAATTTCTTCAACTCCTGCTGAAACTTTTCATCCTGCGATAAATCACCTTTCCAGTAGGGCTGAATCAAGGTTTCCGTCGCTTCAGCTCCACGAATTCCGGCGGTATAAACCGCATTAGGTTTCGCCACGTGACGAGTTTGCGGATTGAAGGCTCGCAATTTTGACCACACATTCAGGAAAAACCCCTTGAACACACTATGAGTTTCCGTCTGTGTAATGATTGTTTGTGGTGGCGCCTGGGTCTCGGCCAGGGGTTGCCCGCTATACAATATTGAAAGCGGGATCAGGATCATGAATATTGTTTTCATCATATTTTACCTTTACTGGTTTAACAATTTGCCGTAAGCCGAGTAACTGGACCTCAATTCTGGTTTAATTGCTACTGCATTTGCAAACAGGGTGGCAGCGGTTTTCACATTACCCTTGCGGTAATTCGCCATCGACAAATTGAGTAAGATTCCGCCATCCTTGTCATCAAGTTTTACTGCTCGCTGGTAACTCTCAATAGCTTTATCATATTTTTCGGACAATAGATAAAGATTGCCCAGGTTGCTATGCACGGCGCTATTATCTGGTGCCAGCTCCAGCAGAGCATCAAAAGCTAACTGTGCATCATCGAACAATCCATATCGCGTATACAATATGGCAATCTGTAAACGTGCCCTGGTATCTTTAGGGTTATTAACTATCATGCTCTGGTATGGCAGGATCACACGGTCGATGCTTTTATTGAGTAATTGATTTTGTGCAGTTTTGACCAGTGCTGCAGTACGTGCCTGTGGTGGTAGATCTATAGAGTAATTTGCCTTGCTTAAGGTTACTGGCGGGTATTGCTGCCAGGCTTTTTTCAACTCGATTATGCCCAGCTTATTTTCAGACAGGGCTTTTTGGTATTTGCGTGCCCCTTCTGCCCAGGCTTCATTAAAACTGGCACCGACCATGGTCGCTTCTACAGGTATCCAGACCTTGTCCTGGCTGATCGCCAGCAGGCTTTTATCACGGCTAATGAGTCCGGCATCTTCAGCATTTAATCCCGTATTAAACATCATCAATAAATGTCCTGGTACTTCGAGTAACACGGTTTCAATGCCCAGATTTTCCAGACCCGCACTGAGTAGTACCGATAGATCATCACAGTCACCACTCTTTAATTTAAGAGTCTCTCGTGGAAACTGCACATAATCGACCTGGTCTTCACGTAAGCTGCTGTAGGGTGTATTGGGATCTACGATATATCGGGTACCAATCGCATTTATACCGCTGAAATAAGTCATGGCGGCAACCAGCTTGTCATTCAGTGGCCCGGCTTTTGGCTGGTGCTCGTTGATCACCGTTCTTACAAAGTTGCGCAGGGTATCATCCTTGGGTGTCACAAAAGAACCAACCATTAGAGGGTTGCCCCAGACCATCGCATTTTTACCATAGATCGTCATCGGCTGAGTAAGGCGGATTGAATCCTTCTGTCCATCACGCGAAAAAATGAGTTTTACTTCAACCTGTACGCCGGTATCTTCATCTACTTCAAGAATTTTATTATTAAAGGTAACCTTGAAATCATACTGCTGTGTTTGATTGCCTTTTATACGAGAGATCTCCTGAGTCACCGGGAAGTCCATGTATTCCCTGATCTGAAAAGACAGTTGCAGATTGCCGTACTCGGTAGCACTTACATTTTTCAACTTAACCGAACCGATGGGCTTATTCGCATACTGTTTATAGGCGGCAGAAAATACGTGCAGCAAATTCAGATCGCTTAACTGTAACTGCGGTGCATTGCTCTTAAATTCGAGGGATTTTTTCTTCTCGGCAAATGCGCTATTTAGAATTGCTCGATTATTGTCCGAGGGGTCGAGTGCTACCGCTTTCTCAAAAGACTTAATGGCTTCATCGAATAATCTGCGTTTGGTATATAACTGACCCATGGCAACATGGGGAGCAGCCCAGGATGGATTGATTCCTGCTGCTTTTTCCAGGTGCTCACGAGAGGCATCAAACATGTTAGCATTCTGATACACGCGTCCGAGTTGATACTGTAGCTGTGGTGAAGCAGGTTCAATACTGATTGCAGTCTTCAGGAATTCGATAGCAGAACCAACCTTACCCTGTCGATTGGCGATATCGGCTTGCAACGTCAATACATCTATATCTTTGGGTGCTATGCGTGCAGCTCTTTCTGCATAGGTCGCGGCAGTCCGGTAATTGCGTGAAGAAAATAGACTGCGAGCATACAGTTTATTAGCTGCTAAAGACTGGCTGTTAAGACTCACCGCTACATCCAGATATTCGATGGCCTGAGGAAAATGCTCCTGTTCAAGCTCCAGTCTGCCCGCCATCTCAAACAGTTGAAACGACTCAGGGTTAGCGCTGCTTCCCTGTTTCAGCGCGCTTACAGCCCTGGGTAACTTGTTCAATTCAACATAGGCCTCGGCCAGAGTCAGCCATACATCAATATTTTTTGGCGCGACCTTGCTGGCACGGGTTAGACGCAAGACTGCTTCGGTATATTTTTTCTGCTTGACTGCAATTTTTCCCAGCACATAGTAACCCTCACCCCTGGTTTTTTTCTGCGCAGATAATTTAACGGCTATAGCCTTTGCTTCACCATCGCGATTCAGTTTTAACAGCGCATTGGCTTTTCCCACCGCAGCTTTCCCGCTGCCCGGGTTAGCTTTACTAACATAGCTATAGTGAGTCAGAGCCTGTTTGTATTGTTGCAGCTGCATCAATTCATCAGCTATTAACAAACGAGTTGTATTATCCTTTGGATGACTTTTTATCACGGTCTGAAACTCAAGCAGAGCTGAGTCCTGAATACCTGCGATCAGGTAAGCCTTGCCCAGCATGTATCTTAAACGGGCGTGTTGTGGATGTAGTGCCAGACCATCTTCAGCACAGCTGACGGCACCGATGGCATCGTTAATCTGAATACTGAGTTGGGTACAGATGAGATAGGGATCAACCTCTTTTGGCTGCATGGCCAGAACCTGATCTATCAGGGCCTTGGCATCTAGATACTGCTCCAGTTCAAAGTAAGCCTGCACCTGTTTTCTGATAGCTGTATTTTTATATCTGGGATACTTTTCAAGTTGCTGAAAGCTGCTGATTGCAGCCTGCTGCTGACCGGATGACAATTCGCTCTCAGCCTTTATCTGCAGGATATCGGCATTATCTGGGGCAGTTTTTAATAACCGCTCTGCCAGCACAATAGCCTTGTCGTATTGTTTGGCTTTGTAGAGTCGCTCCAGTTCAAAAAACTGGTTTTCCCTGGCTTTTGACGGTTTCGCCTTAAGATCAAATCCACTCACTGACACGATACGAAACCAGGGAAGATTACGGGTTTCTTTTGGTGTCAATGTTTTGCTCACATCCTTACTGCTAGCAATCTTCTCAAAGGGCCCTTTTTCACTGGCCGCTGCCTGAATTTCATAAGAGGCAATTAATGGGCTTTGAGTACTGTTCCACTGTAATGTGACCTGTGACTTATTGGCCGACACCTGTAGCCCAAAAGCGGCATCGGGAGGCTCCAGGTAATCGAAACGGAATAGGTTTTTCAATTCTGTATCATTGATATAAATACTATTCCTGTCAGTGGATGCAACAGACATGGATGACGCAGTTTCGAAGAATGCAACCGTACCATTTTCAGCACCTGAGCCAAATTCCAGTACCTGTTGATGATCCTGATAAACCCTGACGCTGAAATCATTAACATCAGAGCTGAGTAGAGCGTAGAGGCGGTCCTGCTGATCTATATCCAGAGCATAAATCTTCCTGGCCCTGTGTGATGAATCTTCGGTATAGCCTATGGAGGCAATACGCTTGAGAGTGGCATCGAACACACGAATCATCGGGTATCTGGCCACTTCAGCAACATACAGATTTTGTTGACTATCTACCGCCAGCGGGCCGACAGTGTTAAAGGTCTTATCCGAACTGCCCTTGATTTGTGCAATAAACTGCCCATCCTGGGCAAAAATCTGCACACGGTTATTTTTCTTATCTGCGACATAAACCTTATTATGTGCAGTAAATACGTGTATCGGTTTATCAAATGCACCCTCAGCAATACCATAACGTCCAACGGAATAGATCTTTTTACCTGCATGGGTATAGGTGTGCAGGACGTTTTTAGACAATACTGCTACCATTTGCTGACCACTGTGCAATGTAGTGATGGTCTTCAGATCTTTTGCAAATTGTCCAACTTCCTTCCCCTGCGCAGAAAGAATGGCAATCGATTTACCATCCGATTTAATACACAGGGTTTGATTATTGATAAAAGCATGTACCGAACGACAGTCACTCGCTATCTTCTGACCTAGCTGGAGTAATCCGCTTTGTATCGGCGTATTATAATTCTTCTGTTCCAGTTGATAGATTTCGACCTTTTTATTGACCTTATCCAGTACTGCCAACTGTCCCTGGTTATTGACCGATAAACGGTTTATATTCCGATACTGGCCACGAGACTGTCCCAGTGAGCCAAAGCGATTGAGGATCTTATCCTGTTGCCAGTCGTAACTGAATATTTGTTTGCTATTATCATCTGCCAGATAGATCAGGCCATTTAAATCAGCAGTCATTGCACTGAAATCGATACTGGAACCCAACTGCCTGGCGATAGCTTTGGTATCCAGTTGTTTGATCAGGCGACCATCAGCCGCATAGATTCCGACTCGGTTAGCATCACCAGATTCCAGCACATAGATATTCTCCTGTGCATCGAGTGCAATATGAGTTGGTCTGGAAAGATCGGTTTTTCTGCGATCATGATGGCCAAAATGCTGTAGAAAAAGCCCCTGATCATTGAAAACGGAGATACGATGGTTATCTCGATCAGCGATATAGATGCGTTTATTAGCAGAAACAACCAGATCGACTGGTTCATCAATTTCACCCGCATCATCACCAGATTTTGAAAACTTGAGCAATCTGCTGCTAGCATTGCTATCTGTAATTAACACACTATTACTGTCACGATCTGCGATCACCAGGCGTCCATCGCTCATCTGGTCGATGCCTGATACATCATCACCCTTTAATACCGAAGGAGTCAGAGCAATTTTTTCAAAAGCGTCACCCTGCCATCTCAGCAGTACACCTTTTTCACTGGAGGTAAGCAGCAGCTGACCTGAGTTAGTCATTCTCAATCCTTCTGCATGTTTGAAAAAGTCCTTCATGGACTTATCCTGTAGCACGTGAGTTATAGTCTGCGCCTGTGAGGCAAACACGCAGATCACTAAAACAAAGAACACAGAAAACCGAAACATAAGTGAACGCATTATCTATCTCCCCCTGATATATTTTTTTTATAGGCACACACAGGCGTATACCCAAATCATCACATAATAAAAATTATAGCGTAAAGCCCAGCTTAATTAGGAAAATAAGCTTTTCAGTGATTGATTTACATAAAGTAATAGAAAAATTTTCGGCCAATATAGAGACTAAGGGGTTTCAACCGTTGTCTTTGACCAAACCTCATCTTCTTCTACACTTGCTTTCAGGATCCGTTCCACCAGTCTCAGTATGCGTTTGACGCTTATCAGGTGCTGGATGAGTTTCAGTAACCAGTCACGATCAAGGTTATCGAAAAAGCCCTGCGAAAAAGTCCTGGATGTCCGTATCCACAATCCCGCCAATCTTTTGCCGAATTATCTCGGCTAACCAGGCATCCTGCATTGTTCTACCTTCGACCATCCATAGTCTCGTACTTACGTGCATCCTGCCCTAATCTGTGGTGAGTATTTTTTAATAGTTTAAAGATGAACTCATTGCAGAGACAAGTAGTCATATTGTTTTAACTTCAACCGATTAGGAATTCAAAATGCGCCTTTTAATTTTGATCTTACTGGCCCTGTCATTTAACACCGCTATGGCTGCCCCTCCCCCTGAAAGCTTCGACAGTATGAATGCAGCCTTCCCTGATATTACATTTGTCACCCCTGAAGGTAAGAGATCCAGTCTGTCAGAATACAAAGGCAAGGTCGTGGTAGTTAAGTTATGGGCTACCTGGTGTGGTATTTGTCGAGCTAAATGGCCCGAGTATCAGGCGCTTTATGACTCTGTAAAAGATGAATCCGATGTTCAATTCATCACCCTCTCCGTAGTCGAAGACCCTCAGGTAAGCCAGCTCTGGGTGGATCAACAGGGCTATAAGGTGCCTCTGTTCAAGAATCTGATTAACGATAGAGGTGCTGTGAAAGTAGCTGATGATTCCTTTTACTTTATAAAAGGTACGCCGATGAAGTTCCTGATTGATAAAAATGGAGTACTACGTAAAAAAGCAGTAGGAAAGTCTGGGTCTATAACCGAGGCTGATATTCGAGGATTAATCTAAAAAAGTCTATAAGTCTTTACAATAAAAGCCTGGCTCACAGACATGAACCAGGCCTTTTAACCTGGAATCCGTAGTTGGACGAGTTGCGGTGAGTATGAGGTGGTGTAGATCAAAGCGTGACGACGCGAATAGCGAGCTATTCCAGAGAGTTACAAGGCTCCCGCGTCCTGCTCACGCCCCTTACCTATGTCCCTATAGGCAAGGCTTCCGCGTCCCTGCTCACGCTCCTTACCTATGTCCCTATAGGCAAAGCTTCCGCGTCCCTGCTCACGCTCCTTACCTATGTCCCTATA
This sequence comes from Gammaproteobacteria bacterium, assembly GCA_050292965.1. Classification (GTDB taxonomy): domain Bacteria; phylum Pseudomonadota; class Gammaproteobacteria; genus JACNJF01. Next base: position 14,406 of record JBNKMF010000022.1, read on the forward strand.
GGCAACGTTGAGATACGCCACCTCAAATGTGCACTTCAGCTCATAGCTGGATTTACCTCTTTGGTGAAAACACAAACCGACTGCGATCGTTTACGAAACAGAGGGTCATCCACTAAAAAGAGCGGTCAACTACGAAATCCAGGTTTAATCCGTTAACTGGGAAAAGCAAATGAAACACCTTCACGCACACCACTGGATGGCCAGCGCTGGGTAATGGTTTTACGTCGCGTATAAAAGCGTACCGCATCAGGTCCATAGGCAAATAAATCACCAAACAGTGAACGTTTCCAGCCACCAAAACTATGATAGGAAACGGGTACCGGTAAAGGCACATTGATTCCTACCATCCCTACCTTTATATTGTCAGAGAAATATCGAGCAGCTTCACCATCACGTGTAAAGATACAGGTTCCATTACCATACTCGTGATCGTTAATTAGTTGCATCGCTTCATCCATACTGTTCACTCGAACCACCTGCAATACAGGCCCGAATATTTCTTCCTGATAACTCACCATCGATGTTTTAACATGGTCTATCAAGGTTGCACCGACAAAGAATCCATTCTCATACCCGGGCACAGCAGGTTTACGACCATCAACCACGACAGTAGCGCCATCGTTTTCGCAGCTATCAATATAACCGATAACTTTTTGCTGGTGCTCTCTTGTGATAACTGGGCCAAAATCATTGCTGCTATCTGTAGCTGCTCCCACTTTAAGAGGCTTCATGGCATGCTGCATTTTCTCAATCAATTTATCAGCAACCTTATCACCCACAGCTACCGCAACCGACAGCGCCATACAACGCTCACCAGAAGAACCGAAGGCAGCACCCAGCAGTTGATTCACCGCATTATCGACATCAGCATCCGGCATAACTATGGCATGGTTTTTTGCACCACCCAGAGCCTGACAGCGCTTACCGTTGGCAGTCGCTGTTGTATAGATATATTCAGCGATTGCAGTTGAGCCTACAAAACTGACCGCAGAGACGCGCTCATCCGTCAGCAAGGTATCTACCGCTTCTTTATCACCATTAACCACATTCATCACTCCCGGAGGAAGACCTGCTTCATGTAATAATTCAGCAATAAACAGTGTTGAACTTGGATCACGCTCTGAGGGCTTTAATATGAATGAATTTCCACAGGCTATAGCCATGGGATACATCCATAAAGGAACCATAGCGGGAAAATTAAAAGGTGTAATGCCTGCAACCACACCCAGTGGCTGAAATTCACTCCAGCAATCTATACCTGGACCCGCATTTTTACTGTGCTCACCTTTTAATAACTCAGTAATACCGCAGGCATATTCAACGTTCTCGATGCCACGCTTTAATTCACCGTCTGCGTCATGCGCGATCTTTCCATGTTCTGCGCCGATTAGCTCACAAATTTTAAGCGCATTTTTTTCCAGCAATTCCTTAAAACGAAACATCACGGCAGCGCGTTTTCCAACCGGTGTGTTACGCCAAGCAGGAAAGGCCGCTTCGGCGGCTGCAATCGCTTCTTCTACGGTGCTTTTAGCTGCAAGAGAAACTTCACCAGAAACTTCGCCTGTTGCAGGGTTAAATATATTCTGTGTGCGTCCTGACTCAGCGACAGTTTTACCGTTGATTAAATGTCCAATAGTTGTCATATTCATTACTCTCATATTTGTTCAGATAACTTCCAGAATATAGAAGTCGCTAAATTTGTTTGATATTAAACAGTACTTCGTCGCCAGCTATAATCGGCAAGCATCTCTTTGTACTGCGTATTATCCAGTCCCTGATCAAGCGCCCTGTGTAATAATTGCTTACTACTGCCAGGGGCATACTTTCCTCAGGTGCATCACGATCCAGATTAATGGGGAACGGGTAACTATGGGGAAGAGACCTGTAACAGATTTGCCAGACGCTGCACGTCAGTACTCATGTTTGACCCAGCACCGTGCATCAAAGCAGAACTAAAAAATACTGCATCACCTAATTTCAAAGAAAGCTGCACTGCATGTTACTCAAAATATACTTTGAAATCATCCTGTCGATATATCTGGTAACCCAATTTGTATTGTTGAGAAAACGGCAGCAATTTAGTCGGACCAGATTCGATAGGCATGTCAACATGCGCGTCTGCACCCTGCAAAGTCAGCATTGCAGACATAGTCTGGGCATGTAGTGGAAACTTCACCACTTCCTCGTGCAACTGAAACCCCAGATGATAATCACGATTTGGAGCCTGTGCAGCTGAACCACCAGATGGCACTACATTAACCTGAGCTATCATCGGATATCCATGGCCCAGCCAGGCTTCGGAAACCATACCCAATAACGAGATATTGTAATAACCAATAAAAACATCAGGGCTTTCTATCGCCGATTAGCGACCTGCTTTGCAAAATGATCACCTGAGGGATTTTTATCTAGCTGCTCTTTTTGTAATAGATTGAACATTACTGTACTCATGTTTTCTACTACACTCAAGTCAGGGCTATCATGACACCCAGCAACAGCCACTACACGCTGGCCTGCTCTGCTCTGGATCACGGCCTCTATGTTGTATGCGAAAAGCCTTTAACCAATACCCTGTCCGAAGCGCTCGATCTGGTTGAGCAAGTAACTAAAGCGGCGCCAGTTTTGCGTCGTCTATGCCTATACTGAATTTCCGATGATACATCAGGAACAAGCGATGGTTAAAACGGATGAAATCGGCGACATTAGCATGCTTCAATGTGACTATATTCAGGGACATTTAGCCGAGTTAACTAAAGATACATTGCGCAATTTTTCTCATAATCGCTTACGTAGCCAGTTAGTTTCATCTAGTGATCGTGTTCTTGAAGATATTGGTTTCTCGCGTGAGTTACTGTTACAGGACGTTTCAGCCTGGGTCTATAGCATCTTTAATGAACATGAAAAAGAAGTTCGTCAAGCCATTAGCGAACTGGAAAATTATAGTGACCGCGAACTATCTGATATTGGCATTGTCAGATGCGATATTAAATCCATCGTATGTAATGGTCATACTGACTTTGTTGCAGCGCCCAATGATTTGGATTTGAACGAACATCAGCCAATAGTAGCATAAGAATTCCTCCCCTTAACCCGGTTCGGAGTTCGTGGTGATAGTGCCTTAGGGAACCATCACCACGACATCCCAACCGGGTTTTTTTTGTCTGAAAGGTAATGAGTAGTCAATCAGGCAGAGATAATATTGTGTTCCGGCCCATAGGGAAAACCGGTAATGTTTTCACTACTGTCTTCTCCAATAACAAGAATATCATGTTCACGATATCCACCTGCACCCGGCAGACCTTGCGGTAGCGTCAGCATGGGTTCCATCGAAATCACCATACCTGCTGTTAGTTCCGTATCTATATCCTCACGTAATTCAAGACCAGCTTCACGGCCATAGTAATGTGATAACACACCAAATGAATGGCCATAACCAAAGGAACGGTATTGCAGCAAACCCTGCTCTTCGAAGTAGCGATTGATTTCCGCACAAATGCCTGAGCAGCTTGCACCCGGTTTGATTAATGACAAGCCCAGCTCATGGGCAGCAATATTGGCTTGCCAGATTCTGAGTGATTCAGCATCCGGCTCACCTAAAAACAGCGTGCGTTCCAGGGCCGTATAGTAACCGGAAATCATTGGGAAGGTATTCAGGCTCAGGATATCGCCCATCTTCAGCTTTGCAGTGGTAACCGGATTATGCGCCCCGTCGGTATTCAGGCCCGCCTGGAACCAGACCCAGTTATCGCGTAATTCGCTATCTGGATAAGATCTGGCTATCTCAAGTTCCATCGCATCTCGCCCGGCCATGGCTATATCAATTTCACGAACGCCTTCAGCGATGGCAGCATGAATAGCTTCACCGCCGATATCAGCAATACGAGCCCCGCCTTTGATCAGCTCAATTTCCTCACTCGATTTCACCATACGTAACTTCATGATATCAGCATTCAGATCGGTAATTTTTATCTCACCAAGCAGGCTCATCATGGTATCGCGAGCAGCCAGTGTCATGTGGTCGGCTTCGATTCCGATATGTCGCATGTTAGCCAGAACTGACTTAATCGCGCGCCAGTAATTATTGCGTTGCCAGTCGGTGTAAATGAGGTTTTCACCATAACATCGACGCCAGGGCTGACCACCATCGATATTGGCTGATACGGTGACACAACGCTGAGCAGTGACAACACAGGCATAAGGTCTACCGAAAGAACAATACAGAAACCCCGAGTAGTAGGCGATATTGTGCATTGAGGTCAACAACATGGCTTCGACACCAGATGTCTCCATCAAGGCACGTAATTTGGAAAGACGGTTTTCATACTCCTTATTTGAAAAAGGGAGTCTGGCTTTTTCGCCGTTTTGTAATTCGAAAAATTCTGGTCGAACAGTTTGAGATTGAGACATAGTTACTCCGAAGTAATATCCGGGTAACTCATTAATATTTACCCGGTGTGTTTATCCGGGCGTACAGGATCAAAAGTCTGCCTGAGCAGTTATCGATTAAGCTGTATGTAAACGACGCCATCGCTTACAGCTTATGGTGATTCTAATCTCTGAAATTTGCTGATACAAGATAATTCTGGTGACTACACAGCATTGAAAATACGATCAAATTTAAAACACAGATGTTATTGTTTACAGGTTTACATCTGAAACTCAGCTAATTTAGCGCACTAAAAAACACTCAGTCTTTTAACAGACTGAGTGCATTATCTCCCACGCCATTTTGCAGCAAATCGATAAACTGCTGTTCGTATCGGCGCAGGTAACGCTCTTTCATATAGGCAATACGGGTAACTTCCCAGGGAAATAACTGGCTTAGATCGCGCGCCTTTAGCCCCTGATCTTTAGTCTCCGAATAGGCAAAGCTAACGATAATACCCACCCCAAAGCCTTCGCGTACATAGGTTTTTATCACATCAGTATCGGCCGCGCTCAATACAATGCGCGGCTTAAGCCCTAATCTAGCAAAGCTCTTCTTGAAATGGTCCGCACCGGTAAACCCAGACACATAGGTAATCAGCGAATACTCACATAAATGCTCATGAGTGAGTGGATTTTGCTGTAAAACAGGATGTCCGTCAGGCGCAATCAGACTACGATTCCAGCGATAACAATGTATAGCATCAAGCAAGGCGTCATCACCTAGCGCTTCTGTACAAACGATAAAATCCACATGATCCTTCTTTATCATTTCGATCAATTGTCTTGGGCTGCCCTGATGCAGTTGAACATCTACCCCGGGATAACGCTGACTGAAGCTGCGCAACACCGGCGGTAGCATATAACAGGCCTGAGTATGCGTGGTGCCGATCCTGAGCACACCTTTACTATCCTCCATAAAATCACGCCCAATAGCCTGAATATTAGAAGTATCAGAAAGCGCCTTACGCGCGTAAAACAGTACCTGGTTACCTGCTTCGGTAAATCCAGTTAAACGCCTGCCCTGACGATTAAAGATCACGACACCCAGCTCATCTTCTAATTTAGTCATATGCTGAGACACCGCCGATTGCACCAGATGCAACTGAGATGCCGCCTCAGTGACATTGAACCCGGTTTCAGCGAGTGTTACCAGCGAGCGTAATTGTCGCAGCTCCATATCACATTTCTTAATTGATTATAATAATTCATCATTTTACATGATTAACGATTCGACTCAATATTTAGTCAACAAGATTATTTTGCTTTGGATGACCATCATGAACAATGCCTTAAAACAGATAGACCCTCCACAGGGTGATAGCCTGGATCAGGCTCAACGCCAGAACCTGGCTCAGGCGATACAGGGTCTGAGCCGACAGCAACTCAACTGGGCAAGTGGATATCTGGCTGGCCTCAGCCAGGCCCAGATTCCCGAGCAGGCGTCACGGGAACTGGAACAAATCACTATTCTCTACGCCAGCCAGACCGGTAATGCTCAGTCGATAGCGCGCCAGCTTGAGGCTGAATATCAGGCCAGCGGTATTAATACTCGACTCATTTCAAGCGCCGACTACCGAGGACGTGACCTCGCCAAAGAAAAATACCTGTTGCTGGTTATCAGTACTCAGGGCGAAGGCGAAACACCGGAATCGGCATTTGAATTACAGCAGTTTTTATTCGGGCCTAAAGCCCCGCAATTGAAACAGCTTAACTACGCCGTGTTCGGGCTAGGTGATTCCAGCTACCCTGATTTTTGCCAGGCAGGAAAAGATTTTGACCAGCGCCTGGAAGATCTGGGTGCGCAAAGATTGCTGGACCGAGTCGATGCCGATGTAGATTTCGATGAAAGCGCAAGCGAATGGCGCGCAACCGTCATCCAGCAATCGCATGACTGGTTATCAGTAAGCACGGATAATGTGGTCAACCTGAATGCCGCCAGTCAAAGCATACGTTATGACCGCAATAATCCCTATCTCGCAACCGTACTGGATAGCAAACGTATAACCACCCAGGATGCGATAGCCGAGATACATCACATCGAGTTACAGATCGATGCTACTAGCCTGCAATACCAGCCAGGAGATTCCATTGGCCTATGGAGTCGCAACAACCCGGCTCTGGTTCAACAAATCCTGCAACAGCTGCAGTTGGATGCTGACACCCTGATCGAATACAAAAAGCAACAACTGACCCTACAGCAATCATTAGAAGAGCAACTGGAAATCACCCAGCTACACCCTTCGGTAATCAAGACCTGGGCAGCCATTACCGATAATGACGAGCTTAAGCAATTAATGGAAGATAAAGATCAACTGCGTAGTTTTGCTACAAGCTACCAGCTAATCGATCTTGTACTTCAGTATCCAGCCACAGTGGATGCACAAACCCTGGTGCAAACCCTGTTACCGCTGCAACCCCGTCTGTACTCCATTGCCTCAAGCCAACAGGCATTCGATGATGAAATTCATCTGACGGTATCAACCCTGCGGTATGAAACCCAGAGCGGTGATACGCGTTATGGCAGTGCCTCGCAGTTCCTCAACCAGCATATTCAGTCGGGCGACAGCCTGCGTATTTATGTTGCCAAAAATAATCAGTTCCGTCTGCCTGAAAATAATCAGACACCCATCATCATGATCGGCGCTGGAACCGGCATCGCGCCATTTAGAGCATTCTTACAGCAACGCAAGGCCGAGAATGCCAGTGGTGAAAACTGGCTGATCTTTGGTAATCGCAATTTTCATTGCGATTTTCTATACCAGCTGGAATGGCAAAAATACCGAGCCGAGGGATTACTCAACCGCATTAGCCTGGCTTTTTCACGCGATTATCAAAGCAAGGTTTACGTTCAGGATCGCCTGTTCGAAGAAGCCGAAGAACTCTACCGCTGGATAGATAAAGGTGCGCAACTGTATGTCTGCGGCAGTACCAATCTGGATACCGCTGTGCATCAGGCACTGGTCAACATCGTGCAACAGCATGACCAGCTAGATACACAACAGGCCGAGCAATTCGTCAATAATCTACGCGCCGAAGGCCGTTACCTGAGAGATGTTTACTAATGGATCAGCAAGTCAACGAAAACGAAATCATTAAGTTACGCAGTAACTATTTACGCGGCACTTTAGAGCAAAGCCTGAAAGATAATATTACCGGTGCGCTCAGCCCGGATGATGCACAGGTGAGTAAATTCCATGGCTTTTATCAGCAGGATGATCGTGATATCCGTCAACAGCGTACACAGCAGTTACTCGAACCTTATTACAGTTTCATGCTGCGTGCACGTCTGCCGGGCGGTGTATGCACCAGCAAGCAATGGCTAGCCATCGATAACATCAGTCAGCAGTTAGGTAATGGTTCGATACGACTGACCACACGCCAGACCTTTCAATTTCATGGCATTATGAAACATAACCTGAAGCCTCTCATCCAGCAGATCAATCAATCCATGATCGACTCTATCGGCGGCTGTGGTGACATTAACCGTAACGTCATGTGCAACCCTAACCCTCAGCAATCAGATTTACATCAGCAGGTATATGAGTGGGCACAGAAAATAAGCGAACATCTGCTGCCATCATCGCGCGCCTATCATGAAATATGGCTGGATGGAGAAAAGCTGGAACAACCAGATCAGGAACCGATTTACGGCGAATCCTATCTGCCACGTAAGTTCAAAACTGCGATAGCGATTCCACCGCACAATGATGTCGATATCTATACTAACGACATGGGCTTTATTGCCATCGCCGAACAGGGTGAACTGATAGGTTTTAATGTACTCGCAGGAGGTGGTATGGGCACTACCCATGGCGATACCAGCACATATCCTCGTCTTGCTGATGATCTAGGATTTATCACCCTGGATCAGGTACTCGCAGTGGCCGAAGCTATCGTAAGCGTACAACGCGATGAAGGTAACCGTAGCAGTCGTCGCCACGCACGCCTGAAATACACCATTGATAAACTCGGTATCAATAGCTTCCGCGAGCTAGTAGAAAAAAGTGCCAATGTAAAATTCGCTTCTGCACACAAGGTTGAATTCAGCAAACAGGGTGATCGATTTGGATGGATTAAGGGCAGCGATAGCAACTGGAATCTGACCCTGTACATTGAAAATGGCAGAATCGCAGACACCGAACAGCTTAAGCTGATGACAGGCCTGCGCGAAATAGCAGCCATCCATCAGGGAGATTTTCGTATCACTCCCAGTCAGAATCTGCTGATCGCTGGCGTAAGCGAGGTATCAAAGCCGCAGATAGAACAACTTATCGAGCAGTATAGACTGATTGATTCCAGGAATAGCAAGGTGCGTTTAAATAGCATCGCCTGTGTCTCCTTCCCTACCTGCCCTCAAGCGATGGCAGAAGCAGAGCGTTATTTTCCAGAATTACTGACAAAGATCGAAGCTTTGTTAGATCAACATAAACTCACAGATCTGGATACCGTTGTGCGCATGACCGGCTGCCCTAATGGCTGTGCCAGGCCGTTTGTAGCTGAGATCGGACTGGTTGGTAAAGCGCCTGGCAGATACAACCTGTATCTGGGTGGCGATGGCAATGGCTTTCGTCTTAACAAGCTGTATCAGGAAAGTTTGAACGAACAGCAAATCCTGCAACATCTGGATCAGTTGTTAGAAAACTTTGCAGCATCTCGCCTGACAGATGAACGCTTTGGTGAATTTGTCGTACGTAAAAACATCATATCCCGGGTGATAGACCCGGTGGTGGATTTCCATGACTAGCGAAGTACTGACTCAGGCCTTATTTGACAACAACGAAAGCAGCCTGCTTGATATCAACCGGCAGCTTGAAAAGCTGGATGCGATAGAACGCATCCACTGGAGCTTGCAACATTTACCAGACACTCAGGTTCTGTCGTCCAGCTTTGGCATTCAAAGTGCGGTCATGCTACACCTGCTAACCTCTATCAAACCGGATATTCCAGTAGTACTGATCGACACAGGTTATCTGTTTACTGAAACTTATCAGTTTATTGACAGCATGACTCAGAGGCTGGATTTGAATTTACAGGTCTACCGTTCAGAGCTATCAGCAGCCTGGCAGGAAGCACGCTACGGCGAGCTATGGGTTCAGGGTCTGGAAGGTCTCAATCAATACAACTACATCAACAAGGTCGAGCCGATGGAAAGAGCTCTGGCACAATTTAATGTAGGCAGCTGGTATGCTGGTTTAAGACGTCAGCAGGCGAATAGCCGAGCAGAGCTTCCTGTACTCAAGGTCCAGAAAGGGCGTTTTAAAATACATCCCATCATCGACTGGACTAACCGCGATGTACATCGCTACCTGACACAGCACAACCTGCCCTATCACCCGTTGTGGGAAAGCGGCTATGTCTCGGTAGGAGATCACCACAGCAGCAGACCGCTTGAACTCGGCATGAGCGAAGAAGAAACTCGATTTTCAGGTCTCAAAAGAGAATGTGGCCTGCATGAATAATACTTTGACACTTTTTTAATTTTATTAACAAAAACTAACTTTATCAGGAGACATCATGAGCAATAATATCATCTGGCACAGCCACCCGGTGGATAAACAAACACGTTCCGAGCAAAAGTACCAGCAGCCACGCGTCATCTGGTTTACGGGCTTAAGTGCCTCAGGTAAATCAACCATCGCCGGTGCGCTGGAACAGATCCTCACTCAACAGGGTTATCACACCTATCTACTGGATGGAGATAATGTGCGTCATGGATTGTGTAAAGACCTTGGATTTAGCGACGAAGATAGAAAAGAAAACATTCGTCGTGTAGGTGAAGTGGCTAAATTAAATGCCGATGCGGGTTTAATTTCACTGGCTGCGTTTATCTCACCTTTTCGTAGTGATCGTCGCATAGTGCGCAATATCCTTAACGAAGGAGAGTTCATAGAAGTATTTGTTGATGCTTCGCTGGATGTCTGTAAAGAACGTGACCCTAAGGGCCTATATGAAAAAGCCATACGTGGAGAGATCAAGCAGTTTACAGGTATTGATAGCCCCTATGAAGCACCGGAAAATCCAGAGATTCATATTCGTGCAGGTGAAATTTCAGTAGCTGAAGCAGTCAATCAGATACTGGCTTACCTGGATGAAAATGGTATTTTAAAGCAGGGTTACACTCCTGTAGCAGTTGGCGATTAATATAATTATGGATAGCAGTACATCGACAGAGACATTGCTTGAGGAATATCAGGAGAGACCCTTACGCAGTATGGCGAAAGCGGTTTCCTGGCGTATTCTGGGGTCACTGGATACTGTTTTGTTGTCATGGTTTTTTACTTCCGAATTGACCATAGCAATTGCAATTGGTGGGACGGAGGTATTTACCAAGATTGTTTTGTATTATTTGCATGAAAGGTTGTGGAATCGGATTCCGTTAGGATTGAGATGATCGAGACTGTCATTGGGAATGGAGTAGAACTGGTGGACTGGACAGGACGCATTCTGCGATAAGATAAAAATGGATGCATCCCTGGACATCAAGCTGACATACCGACCCGACTTAATATCGATCCGAGGCACTGGATTTACCTGACAAAGGATTTTGAAAGTCCGATTACATCTCTTGTAGGTAGCGCGGATAAAATCAGACAAGCCTGTGAGCACATGGGCAAGAGCTGGGTGCACAGTGTGAAGCGCTGTGCTAAAGTTTTTCCTGACACATAATCCCTTCCTCGATAATTCTTTCAAACCCCAACCTGATATCACAGTTTGCAGGATTAATTTGTCCTGAGAAGTCGGCCATAGAAAAAATATCCAATAAGATTAAACAAAATACTATTACTGACTTACTCATTTGATTTAACTGAAACCATTGCTGAATAAATGAAGATTAATTTCCATTCCAATCATTTGGTTTCCGGAGAGATTCTCAGTTAATTCTAAAATAATACATTTCTATTTTCATTGACTATCGGAGTTTTCATTTTCAATAATTATGACTGGTAATATGAAATTATTACTAGAATATAGCCTGGCTTTTTGTACATAATTTATTTGCTGATTAAATTAGGTAGTTGCACTTACTGCAAACCGGAAAAAATATTAAAGGGATTTAATCACTCCAGATCTGAGTCATAAGTATCTGGCAAAATGTTTTTTTAACCGACTGGATTTATTGAAGTAAATCTACCTCACCTGCTTTTTCCACCTTACCTTAATCAAAACTACCTGCGGTGTTCGCTGCAATCACTACTTAATACAGCAACAGCGATATGTCTTTCAATTTTTTATAAGGAGATCACTTAAGTGATAAATAAACTTTTTATCTCAATACTTTCACTATTTATCATCACTGCCTGTGGTGGTGGAGGAGGAAGCAGTCCTTCCGCCAGTGCGAATACTGATCCTACCCCAACTGTAACTGATTCTACTCCAACTGTAACTGATTCTACTCCAACCGTACTGGAAGGGAGCTGGAAAAAATCATGTGGTGCAGTTGATCCAGCTGATCCGGATTCTTTGTATGACGAAGTTACATTGACTTTCGCAGGAAATGGTTTTACATCTGATATCAAAAATTTCACCAATAGTCTTTGTACAACTCCTTTGCCAATGTATCCAAACCCAAAAGCAGCCGGCAATTTCGTAATTGGAAACCAGATAACAACAACAGGCGGATTAAATGCAACCGAACTAGATAGCCATATAACCTCTTTTAATGGAGCGCCATTCGACGAGAATGACTATACAATATTTGTTATCGAAAACGACATATTGCTATTGGGTGATGATGACGATTTCTTAGATGGTTCTACAGCACAACTAAGATCAGATACAATTGATACAAACAGGCAATTTATTCGTCAATAGTAGTTGTTTAATTACTCTTTGGCCTCAACAGGCCAGAGAGGATTAACTTTTTTTAAATGGTTACATTCCCACGCAATAAATCCCGGCAATAGACTTATTTCTCAAGCGCGACTTTAACCTCAGCCAGTAAAACACATTTTGGGACAACACATTTTGGGACAGTCACATATTGAACATTTAACTGAAGCCATTGCTGAATAAATGAAGAATAATTTTCTTTCCAATCGTTGGGTGTCTATAAATATCAGAGTTGATCCAGGCGATCATTGGGAATAGGTGAAAGCTGTCAATACGAGCGTTAGCGCGGTAGTCTCATCGGGTGATAGCAACTATCCGGATTATGGTTTCACACGCTTTAGCTTTCCTTGCTTCGTAGTGTCTTTCTAACAGGCGTGCGAGCCCCTTTTTTGATTGGCCAAAAAAGAGGCGCAAAAAAGGCCAGCCCGATTTGAGTGGCCTGCGGCTCCCCGAAAATTGAGCCATTTTGCAGGGCACGGCCAGACTCGCATCCATGCTCGACTGTCCTCAGCGGACATCCATGTCCCCTGACCCTACAAAATGACTCAATTTTCGGCACTCAATAAGGGCGATTAAAAAGTCTGTTGAGAATTCGTTATGTCTGGATCAGGGATTTTCTATAAAGATAGATATTAGACTTAACCCTCTACTGCTTCAGGTTTGGAATACATCGCTCCTCCTTTTTCAACCACCGACTCAGGCTTTCGCGTCAGATCAATTTGTGACCTTCGATGACAGAGATGAGATTATGGCCAACCAGCTCTAGATAAACATCATTGATGCCTCCAATTTCTTCAATTAAACTTTTGATAATTCGCAGCTTAATGTGCTCAAACATCTGAAACATCTCCATTTATCTAGAACAATTAGGGGCATATACGTTAAATTTCAATTGATATCTAACCTCAGCTACTCTTTTAAATAAACTACACCTTTTTTAAAACTCAATACGCCAATTAATTTTCACCTCCCTCTATTTACTGTTTTTTTTATTAAATCAAGAGTATTCGAGTTCCTCTCGAATACTCTTAAGAAAATCACCCTTTCAAGCCCGCGGCATAATAGTAATCAGAGCGGGGTCAAATGACACGACTGCAAGGACGCAGGAGGTAGGGCGACACAGGAGTCAAAGCCGAGGGATGTCATTTGAGGCACAGCGCGGTGGGACCCGCGTCTGAGCCGACCGCGATCTGGACATCATTTTGACGATGAAGGGATTGAGGGGCGCGCTTTCTTTGGTGCCTTTCTTTTCGCGTAAAAGAAAGACACTCGCACGCCTGTTAGAAAGATACTACGAAGCAAGGAAAGCTAAGGCGTGTGAAACACAATCCGGATAATTGCTAACCTTCCAAGGATTGCCGCGCTTCGCTCGCAATGACAATTTCCAACAACTTACATCCATTGGTTTCGTAAACGCTACACCCCTGTAGCACTCCTGCCGCGCGAAGTTTATGCCCTTCGGGTATTCACAATGACAGTTTCTTTCAACAGAAACCTAAGATCAAAACCTACTCCACTGACTCCGACAACATCTTCTTCGGCGCCGGCAAAACATTAATAACAGCCTGCACCAGAGTCGCCAGAGAAATCGCAAAAAACACCCCCAAACTCCCCACAGACTACCAAAGAAAACCACTGCCACAATAATCGCAATTGAATGCAGATTCACCACTTCTGAAAACAGTAAAGGCACCAGTAAATTACCATCCAGAAACTGAATCACTCCTTAAATCAGCATGGTATAACCAAACATCGAACCCGAGCCAAACTAGAAAAAAGCAATCAACAACACTGGAATGGTCACTACTGTCGCACCAACATAAGGAATAATCACCGACAGTCCCACCAGCAGACTTAACAGCATCGAAACACATTTTGGGACAGCCACATATTGAACATTTAACTGAAGCCATCGCTGAATAAATGAAGAATAATTTTCTTTCCAATCGTTGGAAGTCTGGAAAGATCCGCTGGACCGGACCCTCTACTTCTTAAATGGACTGAAACCAAATCAGGTCAGGTTATTTGAAGCCAGTTTATCGATAAAATTTTAAAAGGCCACGAGTAATAATACAAAAAATGTAAATTGATAAGACGTTCCCTAAATGATTAATGATTTAAAGTTTTCACCCGTAATTTCTAAAACAACATCTTTTAACTGCAGATATTCCTGACTAGCTGAACTAATCAGTTTACAGTTTAGTTCGTATGCGACCATTGAGTCAGAAGATTTTATTGCTTTGATTTCGATAAATGTATTGTCAGCAGATGACAAAGAATAATAATCATTGTTTGTCACGCAGGTAACATCCACCTAAGTTTCAAGTGAACCACTACCTTCAATTAGATCAACATTTATCTCTGGCAAATCTACTAGTAATTGTGACAATTTTTCTGGATTTAATTTTGAATAGACTGAATCAAATTGAGGTTTTAGTTCTACTAAAGACGCATATCCATCTTTAATGAGTCGACTCGGGTCATCAACATCAATCCCAAGTTCACACAGGCTATCAATAGCTTCTGTAAAAATTGATGCCTCTGTATTATTATCAAACTCATTTGATTCCTGTAATTTTTCGCTCATTTTACCAATAAGGGCATTGCTGTTTTTTGTAAAAATGCAGTTGCATATTGCCATAATATTGACACTTACAAGTTCAAACTCTTCTCTGTTCATTTCGATTTTTTATCTAATTAAATTGATTATAGTCCTATAGAATCAGTCTTGACCAAGCTCCATTCTATCGTCGATTCTTTTTTGTGAAACTAGACTCCACCCCCCAAATTCACCCCCAGCATCCCACACAGTATTTATGATTTGTGTAAGCTGCTGTTTTATTGCTGCATCATCTATGGATAACAACGGTTTCGTAAACCCTTCTAAAAACCAGACTTTATTAACCAGATAGCCACCTGAAATAAACTTCCGAACATATTGGAAATCAGGTTCAATTGAAGTTGTAATATCTGCAATTAATGATTCTTCAGGTATAAGGCAAAAAAAACTAATGGATAAACTGCTTTCATTTTTCATTAGCTTATCAAAGTGTTGAAGTTGATCATCGACTCCCTGTAAATAATATTTCAGATTATTTTCTTTTGTAATGAAACATCGTTTGTTTTTATCTACCCGATAAAACCATAAAGTCAGAATATACATAACAGGAATCAAAATAACGAAACTGGCTACTACATCACTATTAATACTCCAGGCAATATATGGACAACTGATAGCAAGGAGCTGATACAGTATTATTAACCTGATAATTATTTTACCGACAGGTGACTTGCGCTTGTATCCGTAGATTCCAAACCAGTCTGGAAATACACCCCATAAAACTATAGAAAAAAATAAAATTGCGAATGAAAATATTGTTGCGGGTATAAGCAGCCAGTATGTCAAATTTCGTGCCTCATGTGTTACATTAAATTAAGATTAATCCTATTTGGGTTGCAGAAGTTAGAAAACTTTGAAACTCGTACGACCTCTTAACTCTTGATGCCGTTTTTATAGCTCTTTTTATCATTATTTTTAAATGCAAAAAATCCCGCATGTACCGGCCCGATGGTTGGAAATACCCTTAATGGGGAAATATTTAGATCTGAAATCAGGTCTGCATTACCCATTTCAGGTCGAGTGTCTCTCGACGCTATAACCAGATGCTTTTTACCAGCTCGTTCAAATGTTAGCATGTAACCAAATCCACTACGTGTATTGGCTAATCTTAAGCCAGTTTTTCCCTCCATAGTCTTATTGACTGTACCTTTAATTTGAGTGCGGCCGAGAGACTTTGAGCCACTACCAACTATTTCTTTTTTGATGACTTTATCATTAGCGACAGCAGCATTGACTTTTAGATTTTTATTCTTGATATCCTGATAGCGTTTATCCCAGCCTTCAAGAGTAAAATAAACATTACAGGCGATATTAAGCTGCCTCTGTTGGTGATAGAGGAATAAGGGAAGATGACGACATTTTTTTGAACTCCTTTCAAATAAAAGTTGTATAAGGATACACTAAATTATGTGTACATTTATCGGTTAGATATTAAAAGAGTAAGCTATGACTGTCCATGCTATTTGAATAATAAGGCCAGATACACGTTAAATTCTAATTAGTATCTAACCTCAGTTACTCTATTAATTAACTACATTCTTGATTAAAACTCAATGCGTTAATTAACTCCGCCCTCAATTTACAGCTTTTATTGAACTTCAAGCTAGAAACTAAGTTTTTCTGTTTAATGAGATGATCAAATTGCCCTTTTTTAAAGGCTGTTTCGACTCTGACGGGCGACTGGAGTTGCCCCTCTCCAAAAGAACTCATGCGTTTGATATCCCCCCTGCACGCCCCCTTGCCTGCCCGCTCCAATGATTATTGCTTAGCTCTCATCTCTGGTTGATATCTCAACCAATACAAACCGGCCATGCCTGTCAGCAGCAGGAGAAGGGTCGCCGGCTCAGGTATCGATGTGTTCCGGATCGCGTTGATCTCAACCCCATTTGTATCTGCGGTCAATGGGTCACCATTGGCATCCCCCAGCGAATTAACCGCTACGTCCAGTGCACTTATTCCTTCGGCTATCGTATCAAAGGTTAAGGTAGCAAGAGTGAAACTCGGCAGTTGAAGATTATTTAAATCATCGAGAAAATCAAACGATAGCTCGTACAGGTTGATGAGCCCAGGCGAGCTGTTATCGATAGCTTGTATACTTCCAAACCCGGAAAGGTCGAGCTGATCACCAAAGTTCACACCGCTCAATCCAGAGAATGAGAGCATCGCTGTGTCGTACATGATATTCAGATCAAAAACGCCCAGAGAAGGGGCTGCACCGTCGACAAGTCCAGAGATCTTTATCTCGACACTTGCCGAGGAGTTTACATCGACCTCCTGCTGCTCAGGAACCAGATCAATGGTAATGGCCTGAGCCGGTGTTGTATAGGTAAACATTAGCCAGTATGAAAGACATATCGATAGTATTATCCTACGCATTGTTTTCTCCTCACTCATAGTTTCTAAACCATTATTCCGTTGCACACCGCGTCCGGCTGCATAGCAGGACCAACTTTCTCGCATCCAGCGCGGTGATAGTGCCGTCACTGTCGAGGTCGCAGGCGCTGCCACAGATGGATACTTCCACCGTCTTGTTGCGGTCCTGCAGAAGAACATCGAGATCATCCTGGTCTACATCACCATCCCCGTCGTAATCACCAGGGATTGGTAGCGTCTTGGGCAGGAAAGCGGCAAAGCAAGTGAAGTGGCTGGCATTGAAGGTGATGGTGCTATTGAGCCAGTTGATATGGATATTACTAATACCAGAATTGGGGTCGGTCTGATAGACCCATTGCTGATCGCTGACCCGAAAGTATCCAATCTTGAGGTCGGACTCAAAATCTTGTTGGGACATGCCAGTAGGATTTTCAAACTGAAGGGTAATGGTTACAGTATGATTGGTATCGACCCGAACCTGGTCATCCTCGAAGAAAAAGTCATACACGGCGCTCACCGTCTGATTAACGTTGTTGGTCGCCGCGTCGCCCGGATCGCCATAGCGTTTGACGGTCAACTTGATGGCCTGGGTATCGGTGCCGGCAAGCGCGAATGGTGGAATGTAGACCTGTGTTTGGTCCTGGGTACCCATGATGGTGCTGTCACCGCCAATGGCATTGAAGATATTGGTGGTGGAGGTGTTGAGCAGATTGCTTGAAACCTCGAAGCTGAAAGTGGCGTTTGTCGGATTGCCTGAGATGACGGGCACGGCGCCCTCAGCGATGTCGATCCACACCAGACTCTCACCCATCGCTACTTCACAGCTGGCAATATATTTGCTGGGAGTGATCTGTTGCCAATTAAAAATGCTACAACCTGCGGTTGTGTCCTGCCCGCGTGCAACGATGCCTGGGGTGGAAAGCAGGGGCTGGTCCGAGGTGAGGGTCACTTCCAGGGTTTTCACTCCTGCAGTCTCGCTGACACTCGACATGCTACCGAACAGGGGGCCTGCCGGGCTGACCACGATCGGATCGGTAATGACCAGCGCCTGGCCTGGATTCAGGGCCAGTGTGCCGCTGGGCGGATACTGAACCGTTGCATAACCCAGGGCTTTTATGCCCAGCACGTAGTCGCCGGCCGGCAGATCCGTGATGGTGAAGCCGCCAGCTACGGTATTACTGCTCTTAAAGCTGTTGAGGGTCGGATTGTATGCCACCAGTTGCGCGTCATTGACCGCTGCGGCACTCTCGTCGACCACGTTCCCGGTAATCGAAGCGGCCTGAGAATTAAGGGCAATGTCATAACTGGTGGTAGGCAGACTGACTGTTACCGCCCCGCTGAATGTCGCGTATCCCGGCTTGCTCACCAGCAGGTTATAGCTGCCGGCCGCCAGGCCGCTCACCGCGTAAGCGCCGTCAGCGTCGCTCACGTTTGATTTGACGTAATTGGTGATCTCCACTCGCACGCCCGCAAGGGGCAGTCCCGTGTCCGCATCCGTGATCAGTCCACCGAGGGTTGCACCTATCTCCAGGGTGATATCCTGCACCGTAGTGGCGCCGCTGCTCACTACAACGCCCTCATAGGTGCTGTCGACAAAGCCCTGGGAAAGAGCCCGCAGCGTGTAGCGGCCCGCCGGAAGATGGCCGATGCGATAAGCTGGAGCGAATTTGACCCAGGCGAATGCATCGCCAAGAGCAGAACTCGATGGCGACTCCTCGTTGAAGGCGAAGATAACCGTCATGCGGGGATTGAAATCTGTGTTGGCAGGGTAATTGATCACACCCTCCAGTACACCGGTGTTGATGATCGGAGGCATCTGGAAGTCCTGGTCGGTGAGTGTTTCACCCTCGGCCAGATTCCAGCGCTGGCGATCTTGAATGATTATATGATCTCCTCGATCTGTTCCATATGCCGAATAGAGCAGCCCCTCGACTCCACCTGGTGGTAGCACAAACTGGTATACGCCAACTTCTTCTGCCGGATTCGGCAGGAAATAGTCGGCATAACCGTCAGCAATTTCTGCCATGCCAAGCAGTGGAAACGGTTCCTGAGTACCATAGACAAAGTCACTTGAGATGGCAACGATGCCGCTCTCACAGCTCCAGTCGGTGGAACTTGAATGATCGTTGTCGAGATAAAAGGGTAGCAGTATGCCTGCGCTATCTTTTTGACAGGTGTTGCTCTGAAAGTCGATCACCCGGCCAGAGACGCTTGTTGCCTGATCGGCCCGGCGCATCACCAGATCGAGATCGGTCTGTTCACCTGAAACAACGACAATGCCGCTACGAGGTGTCACAGCCCAGCCGTCCTTCATTGCGGTCACCGTGTATTCCCCAGGGGGGAGATAGTCAATAGTGTACTGGCCCAGAGCGCCGGTGAAGGGGAGCTCCCCCCTGTCCAGCTCGCTGCCGTCCACATCGAAGCCGTGGATTTCGATCTCAACCCCGACGATCGGCGTACCGGCCGTGTCGGTCACCACTCCCTCGATAGATCCTGCCTTCAATATCACCATATCCGGCGCCAGGGTGCAGGGAAGCCCCGGCGTGACCGTCAGGGGACCGACAAAACGCTCGCCGCTGCCATACTTGACCCCATCAAGGACTATAGGCATCAGACCCCAGGTATCGATGTAGGCGTAGGCCTTATCGGTGATGGGCGTATTGGTCAGTGTGTAATAGCCCAGGGAATCGGTCTTACTGTCCGGGTTATCGATCATACCGATCTGTGGATCGACCTCCACGCCAGGGATACCGGCTCCCTGCTCATTGACGACACGTCCAGTTATGCAACCGCCCCCGGCAAGGGTGAAATCCGGCCCTCGTGTACCCTGGATGGTGGCCTGGTAGAGGCCGGGGGCAATCGCTGCTTCGTATCCTGCCAGACCCGGCGTGTATAGAGGACCATCATTCGTCGACACCACATAGAACTCACCAGGCGAGGGGAGTACCCAGATCTTGTAAAGACCGTTGTTGTCGGTATACGTATGCTGCCAGCCCAGACCTTCCTTCATCCATTCTGCACGGCCGTGCACAATGGTGCCGGGAATTGGGGTACCGGATTCAGTACGCACATATCCCCAAATGAACCCGGCTTCACGCAATTGAGCATCCATGTCTAGCGTTCCCACGTTGTCGAACACCTGAATGTTGTAGAGATCGGTCTGCACGAAGTGTGTCCCGCTCACGTCTTTGCCAGTGGGGATATTGATGCGGTAGCGCCGTGGTTCCAGATTGTCAATATGGTATTTGCCGTCGACATCGGTTGAGGCAGAGGTGACATAGGTCCAGGCATTTTTATCCGCCGAATTGGGATCCTCGCTGCGATAGAGAATCACTGAGATTCCTTGTAACGGCACTCCCGTTCCGGAGCGCGTGACCCTTCCTGAGATCGAACCGGCAGCATCCGCAGCACTAGCGGCCAGAATCAACAACAGGAAAACAAGAGAAGAGATGATGGTACGGATGTGTGTACGCATGATGTGACCTCCCTATGTCAAACATATCAAATTCTCTCCCCCCTATTCAGAGATGTCAAAATTAAAAATCTTATCAACATTCTATAATTACTTTTTTTTATCAGCAGTAATATCCAATAACTCTCGCAATTTTTCACGAATTTTTTCATCATTTTCAAACAGAACGATCACTCAAAAAAAATCCGTCATACCTACCAGGACACATTATAGCGGGTCTGACCCAAATAGACTGATAAATAGCGCAGGGAAAAATTCTAAACCTGACGCCGCTCTACTTACAATTTATTGATTTAGAAGTCGTTTCCACCTGGATATCATTTGGCTTTTATTATCTATTTTGGAATGTTTTGTAGGAAAAAGTGATTTCAATTCATTTGATGAGCACCAGGCCCTCGTTGAATTATCAAAAGGAAAATTAACAACCGACCCCGATAATCATACTGGCGAAACAATATTTTTTACATCGAGAGTATTCGATGAGTTTGAAATCGATTCAAAAGGAGTGAAGTATTGTCACGATGATCAACTCAACTTTGATTTCATCTTGGAAACAGGGTTTTCAAAAAACGAATCTGAAACGGCAGTTTATATGCTGATAAATAGAAAATCAGAGCGTACTGTGCAAACGATTTTTGATGACTTTACCGGACCAGATGAATTCCAGTTTAATAAAACAGTAATACCTGTTCGGCTAGCTCACTATGATAATGAGAAACGGGTATCCCGCTCTCAAGCGAAAAGACTACTTTCCCGCATAGAGAAATTCCGATATGTGGTTTTTGATTTCGAAGGTATAGCGGCCATTGGCCTGGCTTTCGCAGATGAGATTTTTCGGGTATATGTTAAAAGACATTCTGATATAGAGTTGCATCCTGTAAAAATGGAACCTGATGTTGAAAAGATGGTTAACAGGGCTATGAGTGTGTAATTTATCCCTGCCACACGAAGTTTATGCCCTTCGGGTACTCACAATGACAGTTATTTTTCAAGAACAGCCTAAGACGTAAAACAGATATCCCACCCGATAACAAATATCAACCTACTCCACTGACTCCGACAACATCTTCTTCGGCGCCGGCCAAACATTAATAACCGCCTGCACCAGAGTCGCCAGAGGAATCGCAAAAAACACCCCCCAGACTCCCCACAGACTACCAAAGAAAACCACCGCCACAATAATCGCAATTGGATGCAGATTCACCACTTCTGAAAACAGTAAAGGCACCAGCAAATTACCATCCAGAAACTGAATCACTCCATAAATCAGCATGGTGTAACCAAACATCGAACCCGAGCCAAACTGGAAAAAAGCAATCAACAACACTGGAATGGTCACTACCGTCGCACCAACATAAGGAATAATCACCGACAGTCCCACCAGCAGACTTAACAGCATCGCATAATTCAAACCCATCACCGCAAACCCAACATAAGTGGCAACCCAGATGATAATAACTTCCATAACTTTACCGCGCACATAGCTGGCAATTTTCATATTCAACTCTACCCACACATCTTCCACCAGTTCATGGTCTTCGGGTAGGAAACGACTCAACCAGTAAAGAATTAAATACTTATCTTTAAGAAAGAAAAACACCATCAAAGGCAATAAAATGAGATACACGAAAAAGGTAATGACGCCGACTACTGAGGATAAGGACAGAGTCACCAGATGTTGCCCCATGGTGGTCAGCTCTGTGCGGATTAAACCGAGTACTTCCTGGATCTGTTTATCAGAGATGTAATCAGGATAACGTTGCGGTAATTGTGATAACAGGGTTTGTCCTTTGGCGAACATGGTCGGAAGCGCTCGAAACAGATCAGAGATCTGAGCGGATAGCAACGGTAGTAACACTAGAAAACACAGCAGAATTATGGTCAGAAAAATCGTTGTCATGATGCTGGCACATAAGGTTCTGTTAACACCCAGCAAACCCAGCTTTTGAACCGAGCCATCAAACAGATACGCGATGACTATGCCCACCAGTATCGGCATCAGATGTTTGTTCATTACCACAATCAATATGGTGCCGACCACCAGTATCAGCGCTAGAATTACTGTCTGGGGATTGGCAAAATTGCGCAGATACCAACGTTTAAATACATCCATCATGATTCTAGATATTTTTGGTAGTGGTCATTAAAAAGCTGTTCCAGATCGTCGATCACTTCGTTCGCTGGACGACCCTGTAGCATAAACTGGGTCACTAATGACGAGGTTTGGTTGATCATTCCATCAGTGTCGATCATGAAGTAACTAGCTCGCAAGCGCTTGACGGCAGCCAACACACTTTCTTCAGACGGACGCGGTTGATCCAATGGCTGCTGCTTAATATGCCTTTCCTGTACGGGCACATTTTGCTGAGTTTTATTAAACAGAAAGTCGGCATAATCCAGTAGACTGTCTCGCCCCTGTTGATCCAGCCCTTCATACAGTTGAATCAGTTTCTGTTTCCCAGTTTTCACAACTTAGGGTGCAGACTCGCAGTAGGCTTTGGCAAATTCCAGTAATTCTTCCATCACCCTGACGCGGAATTTCTGCCGTTGTCGTACGAATGAGAAAGGGCGACTTAGCGGTGGATCAAGCTGAACCTCTTCCAGCGTATGTAGTTTTAATTCCTTCGCAATAGTAGATCGCGACAGAATTGAAACACCCATACCAGCTTCAACAGCACCTTTTAAAGCCTCTGGACTACCCAGCTCCAGACAGAAATTCATTTCAGCCTGATCGATACCGGCTTGCTGCAAATACTCCATGATGACTTCACGTGTACCTGACCCTTCTTCACGACAAATGAATGGGTAGTTTTTTAACTCTTCGGCATTAACGCTTCTATCGAGCTTGCCCAGGTCATGACCTGGTGGACAGACAACGACCAATTGGTCATCGTGACAAACTTCAACGATCAAGTTCTTATTTGATACAGAAGCTTCCACCACTCCCAGGTCAATCACATTGTGTTCCACCATAGACACAATACCTTCGGTATTAGAAACCTTGAGGCGGATATTGATGTCAGGATAGTTAGCCTTAAACTGGCCCAGCAGAGTGGGCAGCATATACTCGGCGATGGTAGTGCTGGCTCCAATGGTGAGTGCGCCAGATATCTCACCAGTTAACTCACGTACCGAGTTTTCCATCTCATCGTAGAGATCAAATATTCGATCTGCAAATTCATACACCTTGTTACCAGCTGGCGTTAAATTTACCTTGTTATGCGTTCGATCAAACAGTCGAGTATTAAAATACTCTTCCAGCTGGCGCACCTGAAAGGTGACTGCCGGCTGAGTCATATGTAAGGATTCAGCTGCTTTGGTAAAACTGAGCAGCTTGGCCACTGCATGAAATACTTTTAATCGTCTATCACTCATCTAAGTAAGCTTCATAAAAAATAACCGCATCATTATATATTAATTTTATGAATGTCTACAGGGTTTCTATTATCTAGCAGCAGAACGGCCACTGGCTCGAAAATATAGCACCGGAATAATAAGTAGCGTAAGCAGTGTAGAAACAAATATTCCAAAGATTAATGAAATAGCCAGGCCCTTAAATATAGGATCGTCAACGATGAAAAAAGCCCCCATCATGGCAGCCAGACCGGTCAATATGATAGGTTTTGCACGCACCGCTGCGGAGGTAATCACTGCATCAGCAAAGTCCATCCCACCAGCGACTAGCTCGTTGATAAAATCGACCAGCAATATCGAGTTCCGCACGATAATCCCCGCCAATGCGATCATTCCAATCATCGAGGTAGCTGTAAACTTGGCATCCAGCAAAGCATGCCCTGGCATAACACCAATAATAGTCAGAGGGATAGGCGCCATAATGATCAGCGGCACCACATAAGACCTGAACTGGGCAACCACCAGCAGGTAAATCATCACCAGTCCGATCGAATACGCGATCCCCATATCACGAAACGTTTCATAGGTAATCTGCCATTCTCCATCCCATTTAATGCTGAACTGATATGGGTTATCCGGCGGCTGGATAAAGAACTGCTGCAACTCAGCATAGCTTTCACTCAGCTGACCTGATATGTCAAACATGCCGTACAAAGGGCTATCCAGTTCGCCACTCATATCGCCAGTTACAAATACCACGGGCAATAGATCTTTGTGATAGATAACGTTCTCGATCTTGGTTTGCTGAATTGATACCAGTTCGGAAAGAGCCACCAACTGTCCACCTTGAGTGCGCAGCTTAATCGACATTGCATCATATAGGTCTTCTTTATTTGCAGAAGGCAACTTAAGGCGTATTGGTGTAGCGAACTTGGTATGGCTACCATGAATATAGCCAACATCTTCACCTTCAAGGGCTGTTTTCAGAGTAGTCACCAGCGATTGCTGAGAAATACCAAAGGTCGCTGCCTTTTGACGATCAATATTCAAAATGAAACGGTCAGCAGAATACTCAATGCTGTCATCAACATCTACAATCGCATCGGTATTTTCAAATATCGGACGTAGAGATTTAGCCACATCTATCTGCCCCTGATAATCCAGCCCGTAAATTTCTGCTACCAGCGGCGCCATTACCGGCGGCCCCGGTGGCACCTCGGCCAGTTTAATATTGGCGTTATATTTCTCACCAATACGCTGTAAATCTTCACGCATAGAGCGAGCAATTTCATGACTGCTACGATGACGCATGGACTTGTCGATCAGATTAACCTGAATATCACCGACATTGCCGCCTTCGCGTAAATAATACTGGCGAACCAGACCATTAAAGTTAATCGGTGATGCCGTGCCAACGTAAGCCTGATAGTCAGTGACTTCAGCTACCGTCTCAATATATTCACCGAGGTCATTAATCACCCTTGCGGTTTGTTCCAGCGCAATGCCTTCGGGCATATCGACAACAATCTGAAATTCAGACTTATTATCAAAGGGCAGCATTTTTAATACCACAAGGTTAACCACCGCCAGGCCAACCGACATCACGATCAGTACAACCACTGCCAGGTTCAATAATATAAAGTTTTTTACCTGCTTATCACCACGCACAAATGGAGACATCATGCGCTGAAAAAACCGATACAGAGCGCTTTCGCGAATATCCGCCTGATGATGTGCCTGCATTTCTTTCTCGCGCGAGGCCAGGACTTTATAACTCAACCAGGGAGTGACTATAAACGCGATTAACAGGGAGATTATCATCCCCATGCTGGCATTGATTGGAATCGGGCTCATATAAGGCCCCATCAACCCGCTCACAAATGCCATGGGTAATAATGCAGCGATAACAGTAAAGGTTGCCAGGATAGTTGGCCCACCTACTTCATCTACAGCTCGTGGTATAGACTCAAGCAGGGTTTTACCCCCCATCGTCATATGCCGGTGAATATTCTCCACCACCACGATGGCATCATCAACCAATATACCTATAGAGAAGATCAGCGCAAACAGTGATACCCGATTAAGGGTAAACCCCCAGGCCCAGGAAGCAAACAGGGTGATCAGCAAGGTGATAGCAATAGCAACACCAACAATAAATGCTTCGCGTAATCCCAATGCTACAGCGACCAGAACAATCACCACCGTAGTGGCGAAAACCAGCTTTAAAATCAGAGTATTAGATTTACTATGCGCGGTCTCACCATAGTTTCGAGTGATGGTGTAATGTACGCCTTCGGGGATGAAAGTACCCTTTAGTTGCTCAAAGCGTTCGATCACGCTATCAGCAATCTCTACCGCGTTGGTCGATGGTTTTTTAGCTACCGCGATAGTAACCGCAGGCTTGATATCCTCTATCGGCTGGATACCCGCTTGAGACGCAGCAGGACCTGTGCCATACCATACATAAAGTTCTGGCTCGGCAGGTCCATCCACTACTTCAGCAATATCATTAAGATAAACGGGTCGTCCATTATCCATACCAACAACCAGGCTACCTACTTCGTTACTGTTGGTTAGAAACTGCCCTGCCTGAATAGGTATTTGCAGGTTGTCGCGAGTCAATGATCCGGCTGTTTGTGAACGGTTAGCACCCTGAAGTGACTGACGGATACTATCTAGATCCAGGTTATATCCAGAGATTTTCTGTGGGTCCAGTTGCACATGAACCACCCGTTGTGCGCCGCCCAGGGTATAGATATCTCGAGTACCAGGTACACGCTTAATTTCAGCTTCGATAGCATGTGCAACCTTCAGCAGGTCATAGGCACCGCGGCTATCGTCATCAGCCCACAGGGTGGCTGTCACGATGGGTACATCATCTATACCCTTCGGTTTAATGATAGGCTGGCCCACACCAAGGTTTGGCGGTAACCAATCCTGATTAGAAAAAATCTTACTATACAAACGGACGATGGCATCGGTTCGGTCTTCGCCAACCATGAATTGTATGGTTAAAATCGACATGCCCGGACGAGAGATGGAATACACGTGCTTGATACCCGAAATCTCCGATAGCACCTGCTCCGCAGGGGCACTCACCAGTTGCTCAACCTCTGAAACGGATGCTCCCGGAAAAGGAATGAATACATTGGCAAAGGTTACATTGATCTGAGGTTCTTCTTCCTTTGGCGTCACAATGACGGCAAAGATACCTAGCAGAATACCAACCAGGGCCAGTAGCGGTGTAATCTCGGAAAGCAGGAATTTTTTAGCCAGAGAACCAGAAAACCCCAAACGCTCGCTTTTTGAGTTTAAATCTTCAGACATGGGTTTATCTCTATTCTGCTTTTTCGGACTTAATCGCTATCGCAGCGGCGACCGGGTCGATAACTACCATTTCACCCGGAGTCACACCGGCAACAACGACCACTTCATTATCTTCCAGACGACGCCCCAGGCGCACATGACGGAAGTGCAGCTTGTTATCAAGTAACACGTAAACTCCGGTCACTTCGCCACGAAATGCAACAGCATTAAAAGGAATCACGGTCTTTTCTTCACGTCCGACTTCCAGAGCAATCTTGACGTGCATACCGGGTAACAGATCATTACTGGTTTGCGGCAGTCTAATGCGTAATGGAAAACTATGTGTCAGGGGGTCTGCTAAAGGAAAAAACGTCATATCCTTAGAAACGATTTCACTATCTTCAGTGACCACGATGGCAAAATGTCGATCTCGCACTTGCTTGATGACGCTCTGCGGCACATTAGTAAGGACTCTCAGTTTTTCTAGTGAAACCCCTGAGACCAGTTGCTGGCCAACATTCACTGTTTCACCCGGCTCAACCATACGACTGGTTAAAACTCCGCTGTAAGGCGCTCTAACCAATGTGTAATCCAGTTGTTCCTGCGCTTTGGATGTAGATGCCTGCGCAGACTCCAGGCGTGCTTTTGCTGTTTTTAACGCCGCGCTTGCTGTATCAAACACTGATTTGGAAACTACATTCTTTTTATATACTTCACTCACTCGGTTGAACTCCGACTGAGCTTCCTGCAATTTGGCATTCGCTTCTTTTTGCGCGGCCAGGGCCTGTCTAAGGCTTGCTTTCTGTTGCTTGTTATCGATTTCCACAACAACTTTGTTCTTAGCAACAAAATCATCGACATCAAAGTGAATTTTCTTAACAATACCCGAAGTCTGTGCCGAAATGGTAGTTTTAAACTCAGCTTCAACCAGCCCTTCTAGCATATAGGAGGTAGAAACCTCTTTTAACTGAGCAACCTCGGTCTCTATAGCCTGAGCCTGAGCGAAATTAAAGCCCATAAGCATGAAAGTCACAGATAAGACGCTGCGCTGGAAAAATAACATTGGATACATACCTGAAGATTAATAACTAAGGTGGAAATATAACCTTATTTTGGTATATCAGCAATTACTTATATTAATCTTCAAATTATTTCAGTATATTTCCCAAGTTCTTGCTGACAGCATCTCACTTGATTCGTAAACTATAATACATCTGTTTTCTAACATAAGGGCAACCACATCATGAGGTTATTTGCATGCAACGCTTATTGATCCCGCTATTTTTTCTGGCCTGTAATAGTCATGCAGCAGGCATCCAGAAATGGACTGATGAGAATGGCCAGATTCATTATGGCGATAGCCCACCAGCTCAGGTTACTCCTGAATCAGTGCGCATTGCTCGCCCACCCAGTAACCCGGGCAAGTCCTTACCCCGCTTTACTGCTGAAAGCAAACCAAAGGCGGATCAACAAAAAGGTCAATCTTCACCTGATCAGGCGAAGGCTCCCGCTCCGAAACCCTCAGCTGATCAGGCTGCAGAATTTTGTGCACAGGCCAAAAAAGACCTCACAGTCATCAACCGTAGTAATCGCATACGCGTTAAGTCTGCGGATGGAGGCACTCGTTTAATGACTACGGAAGAGATTGCTGAGCGAAGAAAGCAAAGCGAGGCAGATATTCAACAATACTGTAAATAATCACCATGCCTATTCTCACTATTACCAGTAATCAGATTCTGGATACAGGCTCCAACCAGCTTAATATCTTAAGCCAGATAGTCGCCAATGCACTTGGTAAACCTGAGGCTTATGTAATGGTATCCTTGCATCACAACCCTGAGATGCTATTTGCAGGCAGCACTGAACCGCTTGCGTTTTGTGAACTAAAAAGCCTGGGCCTGCAGGAATCTCAGACTACAGAAATATCCAGACGACTGTGTAAATGCATACAGGAACTATTTTACATCTCACCCAAAAGAACCTATATCGAGTTTTCCGCCCCTCCCCGCAGTATGTGGGGATGGGACAGTAAAACTTTTTAATTTTAATCCCGAACTCTGAGAAATAAATTATGAAAACCAGCCGTTTTCATCTGTCTACATTGAAAGAAACTCCCGCTGATGCCGAAGTGATCAGCCACCAGCTTATGCTTCGCGCCGGACTCATTCGTCGACTAGCATCGGGATTGTATACCTGGCTACCGCTTGGTCTACGCGTACTCAGAAAAGTAGAAAAAATTGTACGTGAAGAAATGGATAAGGCCGATGCTCTGGAATTATTAATGCCAGCAGTTCAACCTGCAGAGCTGTGGCAGGAATCTGGGCGCTGGGAGCAGTATGGCCCTGAGTTATTGCGTTTGAATGATCGACATCAACGTGAATTCTGTGTTGGGCCAACTCATGAAGAGGTTATCACTGACCTGTTCCGTCGTGAAATTAAAAGTTATAAGCAGTTACCTATTAATTTTTACCAGATTCAAACCAAATTTCGTGACGAAATCCGCCCCCGTTTTGGCGTTATGCGTTCACGCGAATTCATTATGAAAGATGCTTACTCTTTCCACATTGATCAGGATTCATTACAACAAACTTACGACCTGATGTTTACAACTTACAGCCGAATTTTTGATCGATTTGGGCTCAAATACCGTCCGGTTAATGCTGATTCTGGTTCAATCGGTGGCAGTCAATCGAATGAATTTCATGTACTTGCAGACTCAGGAGAAGATGCTATCGCATTTTCTGACCAGGGAGATTATGCGGCCAATGTCGAAATGGCTGAAGCGATCTGCAATGAAACGCGTGCTGAGGCAAGTCAGGCAATGCAAAGAGTGCATACGCCTAACATCCACACCATCAATGAAATAGCCGATTTACTTTCCATAGCACCCAGCCAGGCTATTAAGACCCTTATTGCGACAGGCGTAGACAATCAACTGGTCGCATTGGTACTACGCGGCGACCATGAATTGAATGCCATAAAGGCAGAAAAGTTGCCTGAAATAGCAAGCCCATTTCAACTTGCTGATGCTGCTGCAATCAAGCAGACTCTGGGTTGCGATATTGGTTCTATAGGACCTGTTGGAATGGAAATACCCGTTTATGTTGATCGCAGTGCTGCAGCGCTAAGCGACTTCGTATGTGGAGCCAATGAAAATAATTACCACCTTAGCGGTGTAAACTGGGGGCGTGACTTACCCGAGCCTGTAGTAGTCGATATACGCAATGTTATCGAGGGTGACCCCAGCCCGGATGGTCAGGGTCAGCTTAAAATTGTCCGTGGCATTGAAGTCGGCCATATCTTTCAACTCGGTGACAAGTATTCAACCACACTGAATGCAGCGGTACTGGATGAAAATGGTAAATCCGTGATCACCACGATGGGATGCTACGGCATCGGTATCACGCGGGTGGTGGCTGCTGCTATTGAACAGAACCACGATGACTCCGGCATCATCTGGCCAGACTCACTGGCACCATTCACTCTGGCCATATGCCCTATCAACTACAATAAATCTGAGATGGTAAAACAGGCTGCTGATGAGTTTTATCAACAGTGTCAGGATCTTGGCATAGAAGTTATTCTTGATGACCGCGGGCTTCGCCCCGGTGCCATGTTTTCAGACATGGAGTTGATCGGTATTCCACATCGAGTGGTATTCAGTGAACGAGGGTTGAAGGAGCAACAATGTGAATACAAGGGACGCTGCGATGAAGAGTCACAGAACCTGTCAACCGAAAGCCTGATCGACTTTATTACTCAGAAAATCAATAACTAAATGAAACCCTCTCACAGGATACATCGCTTCAGTTTAATACTGGCTTTGTACCTGTGGGTATTTGCCACTCCGGTTTTTGCTGCTGCTAATGAAGTCGACCCTCGACTGAAACAGTTA
The DNA here is from genome assembly GCA_050292965.1 of Gammaproteobacteria bacterium. Taxonomy (GTDB): domain Bacteria; phylum Pseudomonadota; class Gammaproteobacteria; genus JACNJF01. Next base: position 45,684 of record JBNKMF010000022.1, read on the forward strand.
CTCGAACAGGCCATCAATAGTCCGAATGGATTTGAAGACCGTTTCGATGCTCAGGTCTGGTTGAACGATATGAGCCGACGTTTAAGCAAGTTTATTGAAGACCCCGAAGAACGTATCAGCATATTAAAAACACTTCATTACGAAGCAAAACGTGCAAACCTGGAGCCTGAACTGGTGCTCGCTGTAGTAGAAGTGGAAAGCCGCTTTGATAGATTCGCAATTTCGATGTCCGGCGCGCGTGGGCTGATGCAGGTAATGCCTTTCTGGCTGGATGAAATAAATTTATCTGACAAAAACCTGTTTAAGATAAGAACCAACCTGCGCATGGGTTGTACTATCTTACGTTACTATATGGATATGGAATCAAATGATATAGGCCCTGCTTTGGCCCGTTATAATGGTAGCTACGGAAAAACCCGATACCAAAACAAGGTTATTAAGGCTTTGCATAAACACTGGTTTAAACAGTAACTAGCCATCATAACGTGGCGGTGCTACCTTAAGTACTTCTGAAACCGTAGTAACTCCACGCGCTACTTTTTGCGCTCCCGCAAGATTAAGTGGTCGCATCCCCTGTTTGATGGCTAGCTTGCGAAATTTGGCAAGGTCAAAATCTTTAGTGATATGTAGTTTCAACTGCTCGTTTAGCGGCATCATCTCGTAAATACCCTTTCTCCCCAGATAACCGGTTTGACGACACTCCAGGCAACCCTCTGCCTGAAAAGTTCTAGCTGGTGCTTCGGTTGTCCATGGCCTGATCAGTGAACGCCATAGATCTATATCCAGCTCAGCAGGCTGTTTGCAATGTGGGCACAGGGTTCGCACCAGACGCTGAGCAACAACACCCAATAAAGTGGCGCTGATCAAATAAGGCGGCACACCAATTTCAGTCAGTCTCGCCACCGCTGAGGGTGCATCATTTGTATGCAGGGTAGACAGAACCAAGTGACCTGTAAGTGCTGCCTGCACCGCCATCTCAGCCGTTTCGCGATCACGTATTTCGCCAATCATGATAATATCTGGATCCTGTCGTAGGAGGGTTTTTACACCACTGGCGAAATCCAGCCCAATATTATGCTGAACCTGCATTTGATTTAACTTTGCTTCCACCTGCTCAATGGGATCCTCGATAGTACAGACATTAACCTCTGGGACTGCCAGCTGCTTCAAGCTGGTATATAGCGTGGTGGTTTTACCCGAACCGGTAGGGCCAGTAACCAGTATGATGCCGAAAGGTTGTCGAATCATTGAATTCCAGGCATCGGATTCATTTTTTTCAAATCCCAGGTCGGCAAAATCTCTTACCAGTACTTCGGGGTCAAAGATACGTAATACCAGCTTTTCACCAAACGCTGTGGGCATACTGGATAATCGCATTTCAACTTCCTGACCTTCTGGCGTTAATGTCTTAATACGCCCATCCTGAGGTTTGCGTTTTTCGGCTACATCAAGCCTTCCCATGATTTTGATCCGACTGGTGACCGCAGCAGTGATATTAGCGGGTATTTCATATACCTGATGCATAACTCCGTCGATGCGAAATCGTACATTACCCTGATCTCGACGGGGTTCGATATGGATATCACTGGCTCTTTGTGAAAAAGCATATTGCATCAGCCAGTCAACAATACTGACGATATGCTGATCATCCGCATCAACCGAACCTGTTTTACCCAGTTTGATTAACTGCTCAATATTCTGGATATTACCAGTCTGTTCGACCTGATTGGAGCCAGCTTGCTCCATCGCTCGGCTAATACTATAAAACTCCAGAGCGTAAGCCCGTAACTCCTGGGGATTAGCCAGAACGAGCTCAATGGGTTGTTTTACGATACGACGTATTTCTTCAAGCCATTCCAGATCATAGGGATCAGAAACTGCAATAACGACTTCGGTAGTCGTTACCTTGACCGGTAAAATATGAAACCTTGCCGCATAAGCATAGGACATCAAACTGGTGCATGACCCAACATCCATTTTTAAAGGGTCAAAATGAAAATGAATAAGCCCCGATTCTCGCGCCAGCCAGTCGGTTAAAAATTCTAGTGTAATTAATTGTTCAGGCCTGGATTGATTAACCCATTGGCGAGTTGCAATAATCTCCAGAGCATGCAGATTATTGCGATCTTTCTGTGAAACCAGGGACGAAATCATTTGCGCTTTTTCGGAGTCGACGATCCCCTGTTTGACTAACCTGTCGAGTATATCTTCCAGTTTACAGGTTTTATTCACACCAACCACCTGGTTTATTCATTATTCATATTCATTATTCATTCTTGATTTCGATTGAAACAGGCATTTCTGCAGGAATCAAATCGCCGGTTGAAAATATAATACGAACTTCATAAGCAAGTGATCCATCTGACTGCTGTACTCGTTGATAGCCTAGCTCGCTGACCTTCCCCTGATAGACCTTATTACGGTATTTAACAGTGGCTTTTTTATTCATCAGGTCTGAACTCCACTGCTCAGAATTCAATACAGCAACAGCGTACATACTATTACTCGAGACTAATGTAATCAATGCCGAAGAATCAACCGATGGATCGACATATTGGCCTTTGCTGACATTTATTTTGATGACTCTCGCATTCACAGGCGATTTTATCCGGGCCAGTTGCAACTGATACTGAGTCAAATTCACATCGGCCTGTGCCGCTTTTAAAGTACCATCAGCTGCAGCCGCTTTATTTTCGGCATTTTTCATCTCCACCTGCGACAGGGAATCACGGTCAAATAACTCCTGAGCCCTGTCCAGTTCGAGTTGAGCTGTACTCAGCGCAGGCTGTAGCGATCTCACCAAAGCCTTTGCTCGTTCATGTCGAGCCTGATAAGGAGTAGCATCCAGCTCCATCAATACGTCGCCCTGCTTAACTATCTGCCCGCTTTTAACCACTACAGATTGAACTAATCCAGCACTTCTTGCATTTATTTTCACCACTGAAGAAAATTCGGTGAAACCCTTCAAGGTCAATGCCTGAGCGTTACCAAAGTACAACACATTAAGGCATAAAAATAATATTCTTAGATTTGATTTAACCATTATCAACCTCAGCAACTTGCTTGACTTTCATTGTATCCAGAAACTCTTTACCAACTAGTTTCTCCAGTTTTCGCCAGGCCATTTCCAGTGCAAAGCGAGCCTGATACCCTTTCATGCGGCTAGTAGAATACTGAACCATCGCATCACCAAGGTTGGTCTTAAATTCAAGATCATACTCTGCACGACTCTTATCTAGATACATATCCCGATAGTCCTGATTGATCAATTCTCCGGTCAGGCGCAGACTATTCTGTTTTATTGCCTGCCATAGCTTTAACACAGTGATGCGAATTTCAGATTGAGTTTTCTGTAATTCAGCCAGTGCCTGACGATGCTCTGCACTTGCGATGCTGACTAATGATTTTTCACGATTGCCAGAATATAGTGGCACTTCAAAATAAATACTGGCACGCCAGTCGTCACGCGTTGAGCCCTCACGAGCATAATCTGATACTTCCAGCTCGGCATCCAGACGCGGTCCTATGCTATCACCAGCACTATTCATTTTCTGTATCGCCATCGCTAATTCCTTATAGCGTATTTTCATCAATAAACTGTGTTTAAATGCCTGTTCGACCATAGCTTCAACATCATCACTAATCTGCGTTGCTGATTCAAGCTCAGGTACAGACAGTTCACTAGGAGGCTGGTCATAAAAGCCCAGTTCTTCCGCCAGCATGACGCGGGTAAGACGCTGCATGTTTTCGCTATAGTAAAGGCTCTGGCGAATAGTCTCATACTCTGACTGTTGTTGAAGGACTTCTAATTCAGACGTCAACCCCAGTTCCCTGTTTTCGCGCGCCCGATCATAACGAATAAATCCGATTGCCATGTTTTCGTTATTACGCAAAAAATCATTATCCGCATTTAATACATCAAAATACTTTTGTGTGATAGATAATTCTCGTTGCTCAATCAGATAATCCTTTTCCAGTTGCCTGAGTTCAACTTTCAACTGCGCCAGCTCATCAGCCCCGGAGCTTTTACCAAAGTCATACAACGGCTTTCTTACATATAGACTGACCTTACTGTCATTATCTTCATCTGGGTTACCCAATTCGGAGACGCCCACTTTGCGCAAGTGTCCTGATAAATTCACACTCAGATCATTCACTGACTTTGCCTGACCTGATTCGGCCAATGCTGTGTTGAGGTTTTCTTCAGCCAGTTGTAACTGATATTGATCACTTTTATCCACGTAGCTTAAAGCGGCCTGTAGCGTTAAGGGTTGAGGCAGAGTTTCAGCAGCGAACACATAAACAGGTGCTAGTTCAAAGGCTAATATCAACAAACATAGCCTGACTAGCGTCAGATTTTTAATGCTCATTAATTGATCTTATTTTCTGATTTTTTAATTCTTTTATACTTACTAAACTTTATCGGACGGCCATTTTTATCCTTTGTTTTATAGATACCATCCAGATAATATTCAGCTAGCAGTTTAAATTCATCAATACCCGAAGCGGCCCCAGTGTATCTAACAACCTGATTTCCTTCCAGGTCATAAAACACTACAACGGGCGTTGCTCTGACCCGGTTTTTACTGGCGAAGTCCTTTTGTGTGGTTTGATTGCCTTCGAAATCGACTATTTCAATATCCCCCTCAACATCAATAGATATTGAGTGGAAATTTTCTTTAAAGTAATCCTGAATATCAGGCTGGTTGAGTATCGTTTTTTTCATACGATGACAAAATGGACACTCTTCCATTTCAAAGAAAATTAGCATCCCTTTTTTACCGTCATCCCTGGCAGTTTCCAGTTCTTCAGATAAGTCGCCTAAATTTTGCTCAAAGAAATATTGATAGGGATCGCGCGGCGCGGCTGCCTGTACACTAGTAATACAGAAAACAACAGCGATGAAACAGTAGACCCTGATATGATTCATTGTTTTCCTCCTCCTTTATGATATGTTATTAACTGTTGACTATCTCAAAGTTGAAAATATTCCGCCCAAAATCAAATTATTTCAGGTGTTTAACACTCTTTTTATTTATAAAGTTTTCAATCATTTCGCGAGTCAACATGCCCACCTGCCTGGCCTCTACCTTACCTTCAGGTGATATTAGAAAAGAGGTGGGTAAAGCGGGTACTTCGCCCAGAACAGTGCGACTCACTGGCCCAGCGATAAAATTCGGATAAGTTATAAAGTAATCATCCAGGAATTGACTGACTTTCTCGGGGGAAATCACTTCTGTATTCAGTCCAATCACTATAGCGTCTTTCTCTTCATGATTATCATGGAAAGACTGTAATTCAGGCATTTCTTCCAGGCAAGGCGGACACCAGGTGGCCCAGAAATTAACTAGTACCCATTTGCCCTGAAAATCTGACAAATTGGAAATTTTACCCTTCAGGCCCTTCAACTCCATATCCACAGCATAAGAGGCTGAGCAGAAAAATGTTAACAACAAGATTAACCAGGCGTGTCTTATAGATTTCAGATTGAGCTTCATTTTGATTAACGTAATAAATTCTAAAAAAGGCTGCCATAAAAAAAGGCCCGCATCTGCGGGCCTTTTCTATAATGTGGATTACCGAGTAATCACTTACTGCGCAAGGTAGTTCTGATCAGATTCTTCAACAACACCGATAGTCCATGCTCCGCGATTTTTTGCATGCTCAACTGCAGCATCAATTTCGCCAGCAGTGGCATTATTAGGAATACTGAATTCCTGTCCAGGGAAGATCAGGTCTGCATCTTTAATCTGGTCTGAGTTAGCTTTATAAATCAGAGGCCATTGGTAAGGATTGCCATATACAGCTGATTGACCAGAGATATTCCACAGATTATCGCCAGAAATTACGGTATAAGAACCAGCTTCTGCCGCAGCGGACTGTTCCATCTGCATTGCTGCTTGCTCTTTGGCATAACGTTCAGCTTCAGCTTGAGCCTGGGCGATAGCATCTTCAGCCTGTTCAGCGGCTTTATTTGCTAACGCAATGGCTTTCTCGCTATCACATTCTGCAGCTGCTTTTTCAGCATCTTTAATCATTTGTGCTGTATCACGCCAGGCGTAACCCAGTTTTTCAGCTCGGGCTAATTTAATTTTTGCCGAGTAGATTGCATTTTTAGCTGCCGCAGTAGGGCATTCCTGGACTGGTTCAGGTGTTGGAGCCGGCTCTTCTGTGCTAGCACAACCCACAACCAGACCCGAAGAAATAATAGCAACGGCTGCAAGCTTTAGGAATTTAGTTTTTTTCATTAGTGCGTTCTCCAAGAACGGTTATAGTTTAGTTCAAGTACCTGAGATAAATCGTTAAATTCACACCCAAAATTCTGTTCCAAACCTTACCCTGTTCAGCTAATCAGGGCAAGGGGTTATCGACTAATAATTTCTTAGTTTTAACTAATTATAGCCAATAAAATGTAATCCATCTTTGATAGTTGGTATCAGGTTGCACGGAAATTAACCAATGAACCTTAGCCTGTCAAGGCCGACATCCTATGTTTGTTGTAAAAATAACTGTAAATAGTTATCAATATGAGTCTGAAACAACACGCTAATATATTTTTAGCATTTTTAAATGAATTAAATATCGCTTCCCGTATACGAAAATTATTGCCTTCTATTTATCATTACGACACTATTTCTCAGATACTAAAAAATAACCATAGAGGCCATCATGGATAAATCATCAGTTACTATTTATCATAATCCTCGTTGCAGTAAATCACGTGCAACTCTTCAATTGCTGGAAGATAACGATATCCAGCCCAATATCATTGAATACATGAGTGAACCGCCTGATCGGGAAACCCTTGAAAAGATCGTCAATATGTTAGATTTGCCTGTACGCGCTCTATTGCGCAGCCATGAACAGGTATTTAAAGATGCTGGCATGGATGACGCAGATCTTACAGACGATGAAATCTATGAGGCGATCAGCCAATGCCCTACTCTACTGGAAAGGCCAATTGTAATCGTTAATGACAGCAAAGCCGCTCTGGGTCGCCCACCCGAGAATGTGCTGGAGATTATCTAATGACAGATATTCTGCTGTTGTATTACAGCCGACACGGCTCTATAGCAGAAATGGCGACTCATATTTCACAGGCTGTGGAATCCGTTAATGGTTGCAATGCAATTATCCGCTGCCTGCCGGACGTTTCTAACAATCATCAGCAGACCGAGCCGCCAGTGCCACAATCTGGCCCACCTTATGCAAGCATTGATGATATGAAACAATGCGATGCGTTAATTCTGGGCAGTCCCGCCTACTTTGGAAATATGGCCGCCGAATTGAAATACTTCCTCGACCAGACCACGCCCCTATGGATTTCTGGAGCCATGATTGGCAAACCGGCTGGCGTTTTTACCTCCAGCTCCAGCATGCATGGCGGACAGGAAAGCGTGCTATTGAGTATGATGCTGCCACTTTTACACCATGGCATGCTGTTGAGTGGCATCCCCTATTCGGAACCTGCTTTACATAACACCAGCTCAGGGGCTACACCATACGGAGCCAGCCATGTATCCGGTAGTCAGGGGCAACCGCTAACCACTGATGAAATTTCAGCCTGCAAAAGCCTGGGCAAACGTATCGCCGATCTGGCAGTAAAACTTCGTACATGACACAACATCCACTTAAAATCATTAGTATCACAGCCCTTATCGGCCAGATCCTTAACCAGCTTTCACTACTGTTGTGGGTTGAGGGTAATATCCGCTATGTGCTAGCCCCGCTTTTTACGCTACCTTTGCTGATACCGCTATCAGGTTTACTCAAGGACAAACTGTACACCTACCGCTGGACCGGTTTCCTCACCATGCTCTACTTCATTATTGGAGTTAGTGAAGCTTTCAGCAATTCTGATTTGAGGATTTATGGCGTAATGACGCTGTGTTTTACTCTCATATTGTTTCTAAGCAGTATGTACTACAGCCGCTATCTAAGCGCCCGCAGAGCTAGCTAAGGCTCTGCTTAATGAGTGGAATAGTAATCTTACGCTGACTGGAGAGAGAGATGTGATCGAGCCGATAAAGCAATTCCATCTGATCCGAAAGTTTGCGTGAAAAATGGGATAACAGATAAGTCAAAGCATCGTCGCTGATTTTCAGGCCGAGTAACCTGGCGCGTTTTTGCAGGATACTTTCGAGCTGTTGATCATCAATCGCCTGTAGCGTGATCAACAGCCCCCACATCAGACGTGATTTCAAATCGGGTAGACGAAATCCGGTGTCACGAGGCGTCCTCGACAGGGTAAAGACCAGACGCAACTCACCACTTTTGACACGATTGATTAAATGATAGAACTGTTCTTCCCAGGGACGATTACCTGCCAGTAGATCCAGGTTATCAACGCCGATAACACTACCTTCTGGAAACTCACCAAAATTCTTCGCTTTTGCCTGCACCAGTTGTTGAGCATCAAACAGATGAAACAGGATTTTGCAATCACGAGCATAGTGCGCGCAGGCATTTAACAAATGCGTTTTACCACTGTCACAGCCACCGTACAGACCGATCAGTGATTCGCCGGTTTCATCAAACAGCGCGGTCAGATGTGTCACGATATAGTCGGTGTTTTCGGCAATATAGTTTGAAAAGCTGAAGCGTTTATCAAAACTCAGCGGTAACGGTATCTGAGACACGAAGTACTAACCTGCTTTGTAGCGCGTTATCATCGTATGAATCGATAATTCATCAGAACGGTCTGCTCATCACTGGCCGCATTGACCTGCGGAAACTCCAGTTGCTCCAGCTGACTGCCCAGCGATATCAACTGCTGTAGATCCTGCAATGAATTACGTAACTTTACTCTATAAGTCACCTGGTTTTCATGAATCAACACAAGTCGAACGGATTCCACTGCATCAAGCGACTGAAGATAACTGAGTATACGCTGATAATCAGCAATACCTGTTACCTCATCTACGCGCAGTAATACATCTTCTTCAAGATTAGAAAAGGTTTGCAATGCGTATTCGGTCGCCAGTATTTTAGCCAGCTGACCGATAGCCTGCTGCATGATGGCTTCTCGGTCCGGTGCGAGATTACTCCATTCCAGCATACGATCACCGAAGCGCAGCTGCCAACTACTCTGCCAGCCTTCCCCAGTCTGTCCAACGATCTGACCGACAAGCACTGCATCAGGCGCATAACGATCAGCCAGCGCCTGTATATTGGCTTCATTCAACTGCACGATATCTTCAACACCGAGAGTCAGCCTGTCCTCCAGATCCAGCAGCGGAAATAACACAGGTAAGCCCTTACGTGCAGCAACCGTATCTAGCTCTTCGATAACATCAGGCGTGGTATCACCAGACACCAGAGCAACATTTCCATTCACATCAAAACTAATCAGCAACAGGGTGCTGGGACGCTCCTTACCCCAAACCGGGATATTATTTTCACGCAATAGTTTTTCCAGTAAATCCTGGTTGAATACCGTACTCAGATAAAGCTGACCAGCTTCAAAGGCTTCGTTAGTGTCATCCTTTTTATTAATGTATCGAAACTGACGTACATAACGAGAGCTGTTTTTCAGGGGCCTTTCCAGATCAGGCCGCTCAAGCACTTCATCCGAGCCGCTGACCTTAACGATCACTTCGCGTAAGGCCTGATTAAATACTTCCAGGCGCTGCGTAGTTGTTTGATCAGCCACTGGTAATTCGACCGTATACAGGTCATCAACCACTGCAGCCTGAAGATTACTCCACTGCATCAGGCACAGGATTGTCAGGGAAATAAGGATAGAATTAATTGTTACAGGTTTTTTCAGCATCAGGTTTACTTTTTATCAGGCTCAAGATGGTTTTTGAGGTATCGAAACAAAGGAATTATTTTTCAGGCTGTGTAAAATAGCACACCCTCAATATTCCTGAACACAAGAAATATGAATTCCTCTGATTCAGCGCACAATAGCGCAACAACTTCACTGAGTTATCGTGACTCTGGTGTCGACATAGATGCCGGTAATGAACTGGTAGAACGTATCAAGCCTGCGATTAAACGTACGCAGCGCGATGGCTGTGTGGGCAGTATCGGTGGATTTGGTGGATTATTCGAGTTACCGCTGGATAGATACAGACATCCCATGCTGGTATCCGGTACCGATGGTGTCGGTACCAAGCTGAAGCTGGCTATCGAAATGCAGAAATACAATACCATCGGTATTGACCTGGTCGCCATGTGTGCCAACGATATCGCAGTACTGGGTGCTGAAGCGCTGTATTTTCTGGATTACTACGCGACCGGCAAACTCAGTCTGGAGATTGCCACTCAGGTCATCTCCGGCATAGCCGAAGGCTGTGTGCAGGCTGGTTGTGCTTTAATCGGTGGTGAGACCGCTGAAATGCCCGGCATGTACCAGCAGGATGACTTCGACCTCGCAGGATTTTGTGTAGGCATTGTAGAAAAAGAGCGCATTATCGATGGCAGCCAGGTCAAACCCGGCCATAGCCTGATTGCTATAGCCTCATCCGGTCCTCACTCGAATGGCTATTCACTGGTACGCAAGGTCATTGAGGTCAGCAAGGTTGACCTGCAACAGGATTGCGACGGCATCCCACTGGCAGATGCATTACTCAAACCTACCCGCATCTATACCAAGCCGATGCTGGAACTCACCCAGCAGCAGGATATCTACGCTATTGCTCATATCACCGGCGGTGGCCTGATCGATAATATTCCACGCGTTTTACCGGATAACTGCAGCGCACAGATCAATCTGGACAGCTGGAAACTACCAGCGGTATTCGAATGGCTGCAACAGGCGGGCAATATCGAACAACAGGAAATGTTCCGTACCTTTAACTGTGGCGTGGGTATGGTACTTGTGGTTGATGAAGCCAATGTTGATGCCTGCATCAAGCAGCTTAACGATCTTGGTGAACAGGCATGGCATATCGGGCATATCAGCGAAAAAGGCAATGCTGAACCGGTACAGTTAATTCATTCAGGAAAATGAACCCATTAACACTGGTAGTCCTGATATCTGGCAGTGGCAGTAACCTTCAGGCCATTATCGATAGCATTGAAGATGGCCGACTGAATGCCGAGATCAAGGCGGTTATCTCAAACCGACCTGATGCCTACGGCCTGCAGCGTGCACGTGAGCATGGTATAGAGGCCATTAGCCTGGATCATAAAGCCTTCAGTGAGCGTGCATTATTTGACCAGCAGTTGCAGCAACAGATCGATCTATTTCAACCCGATATGATCGTGCTGGCGGGTTATATGCGCATCCTTAGTGAGGGATTTATCAAGCATTACTGGCCGAACATGATTAATATCCATCCTTCGCTGCTACCCAAATACCAGGGCTTAAATACTCATCAACGAGCGCTGGACAATAAAGATCGCATGCATGGGGCCAGTATTCATGTAGTGACTCCGGAGCTGGATTCTGGCCCCGTGATACTGCAGGGACAGTTTGAGATTGAAGAGGGTGATGATGCCAGTAAACTACAACAGAAAACCCATCGCCTGGAACATCAGATGTATCCACAAGTCTTACAATGGTTCGCCGAAAAACGGCTTCAGTTCAACCAGGGGGTTCCGGAATTTGATCATGCACCTTTACAGCAACCGATATTACACGACAGTTATTAAATTTACTGCCTTCTGCCTGCTGCTAATCAGTGGTGCGCTTTACGCCAGCGAACTGAAGCCCTTTGACGTCCACTACCGGGTGTTTCGCAATGATCAGCATGTTGCTTACGCCGATTTCAGCCTGCATCAAGACAATGGTATCTGGATCTGGTCAATGAAGACCGAACCTCGCGGCATCTATAGCTGGCTGACACGTAAAAGACCCTACATCGAAACCCATATGCGAAAGGTGAGCGATGGTAGCCAACAGCTATCGATAGAAGTTAGTGGTGATTATCCCGATCTTAGACCTAATCGAGCCAGCTGGTTTGACCATGATAACCACCTCGTATACTACGCCGATAAAAAAAAGCAGCGCAGGTTTGAGTTTGATACTCCGCTATACAATTACCACAGCATCAACCTTTTATACCTTGAAATGAAGCGAAAGGGACAAACGGAAATCATTATTCAGTTTTACAAGGGTTCTGATTTGAAATACTCAAAAGTCACCCTGCAAACCGATATAGAAATCCCTGACGGCGATTCAAGCATAAGGGTAGACAAGCTCAGCCAGGACTTCGCTGATAGCAAGGACACTATCCAGTACTACTATCAAAATAATGAGCTAGCGCCATTGAAGATTGAGCAGATAAAAGAAGATTATGTCAGCGTGATGTGGCGCGATGATAAAAAGTAATGCCCGGGCTTTATAAGCGAGTA
>JBNKMF010000023.1:0-57382 GCA_050292965.1 Gammaproteobacteria bacterium
TGCTGAGATTATCGCAGAGGTGAGTCACCTGGGTGATAGCCCTGAAATCACAGAGATTATTGGGCCAGTACAGGCGTTATTACAAAGCTATGAAAATGGTGAAATTGATGCGATCTACCTGATCAGCAATCAGTTTGTTAATACCATGACACAAGAGCCTGAATTTACTCAGCTGGTACCTGTAGAAGCGTCTACGGATACTGAGTTGAAGCATCACTGGGATTATATATACGAGCCAGATTCAAAAGAAGTGCTGGATAATCTGCTTGATCGTTATATTGAGTCACTGGTTTACAAGGCTGTTGTAGAAAACGTTGCCTGTGAAATGGCATCTCGCATGATAGCCATGAAGAGCGCTACTGATAACGCCGGTGACCTGATAAAAGAATTACAACTGGTTTATAACAAGGAGCGTCAGGCTGCGATTACGCAGGAAATCAGTGAAATTGTGGGCGGCGCAGCTGCCGTTTAAACTATTTTGAACATATTTATTTGTAAGAGGAACCAAGTATGAGTACTGGAAATGTCGTGGAAGTCATCGGCGCTGTCGTCGACGTAGAATTTCCTCGTGACTCTGTGCCCAAGGTCTATGATGCATTGACAATTGCTGATGCAAATAATCTGACACTTGAAGTGCAGCAACAGTTAGGTGATGGTGTTGTACGTACTATCGCAATGGGCACTTCTGATGGTTTAAAAAGAGGCCTCGAAGTCACTAATACTGGTTCTCCAATTCAGGTACCTGTGGGTCAGAAAACTCTTGGCCGTATCATGGATGTACTCGGTAACCCGGTTGATGAAGCAGGTCCAATCGATGCTGAAAAGACCATGCCAATCCATCGTGAGCCACCTGCTTACGACGAGCAGTCAACTCAGACTGAAATCCTGGAAACCGGTATCAAGGTAATTGACCTGATCATGCCTATCGCTAAGGGTGGTAAGATCGGTCTATTCGGTGGTGCTGGTGTTGGTAAAACAGTAACCCTGATGGAATTGATTCGTAACATTGCGGTTGAGCACTCTGGTTTCTCAGTATTCGCAGGTGTTGGTGAGCGTACTCGTGAGGGTAATGACTTCTACCATGAAATGTCTGAAGGCGGCGTACTGGATAAAGTATCACTGGTTTATGGTCAGATGAATGAGCCACCAGGAAACAGATTGCGTGTTGCACTGTCTGGACTGACCATGGCTGAGCATTTCCGTGACGAAGGTCGTGACGTACTAATGTTCGTTGATAATATTTACCGTTATACACTGGCGGGAACCGAAGTATCAGCACTGCTAGGTCGTATGCCTTCTGCGGTGGGTTACCAGCCTACACTGGCTGAAGAAATGGGTGCTTTGCAGGAACGTATTACTTCAACCAAGACTGGTTCTATCACATCCTTCCAGGCGGTATACGTACCTGCGGACGATTTGACCGATCCATCGCCTGCTACAACCTTTGCTCACCTTGATGCGACGCTGGTACTTTCACGTCAGATTGCAGAGCTGGGTATTTATCCTGCGGTTGATCCACTGGATTCTACATCACGTATTCTTGATCCTAACGTGGTTGGTGCAGAGCATTACGATACAGCACGACTGGTACAGGGTACCCTGCAGCGCTATAAGGAATTAAAAGATATTATCGCTATTCTGGGTATGGATGAATTATCTGAAGAAGATAAGCAGGTTGTAGCACGTGCACGTAAAGTACAACGCTATCTGTCACAGCCTTTCTTCGTCGCTGAAGTTTTCACCGGTGCGCCGGGTAAATACGTTTCTCTGAAAGATACCATTGCTGGATTCCAGGCAATTGTAAATGGCGATATGGATCAGTATCCAGAACAGGCTTTTTACATGATCGGTGGTATCGAAGAAGTTGCAGATCGGGCTAAAGACCTTTAAGGGTTAGAACTATGTCAATGACCATACATGTCGATATCGTCAGTGCTGAGGAGCAAATCTTTTCCGGCCCTGCGGAAATGGTATATGCACCAGCGGTAATGGGTGAAGTGGGTATAGCTCCTCGCCATACGCCGCTGATATCTCCTCTGAAGCCTGGTGAGGTTCGTCTTGACGTTGGCGGTGGCAAGGAAGAGTTCTTCTTTATTTCTGGTGGCATTCTTGAAGTACAGCCACATGTTGTGACCATTTTATCTGACACTGCGATCCGCGCTGATGATCTTGATGAAGCAGCCGCTCTTGAAGCAAAAAAACGAGCTGAAGCAGCACTGGTTGATCAGAAATCAGATCTTGATGTAGCTAAAGCTCGAGCTGAGATTGCAGCAGCTGCGGCTCAGATCGCAGCGATTAAGAAACTAAGGATAAAACGTTAAAACTTTGTTCACAGATTGAAGTTTAAAAGGGGGCATTAGCCCCCTTTTTTATATGATCTTGGGCTAAAATCAATACGACTTATTTTTCATTCAAAGGACAATCTTGTATGCCGCTTAGCATAATTATACTGGCAGCTGGAAAAGGCACCAGAATGAACTCCAGCAAACCAAAAGTTATCCATCAATTAGCTGGTAAAGCTATGCTTCAACATGTTGTTGATACCAGCCTTAAATTGCATCCAGATCAAATTATTGTAGTGGTTGGTCATGAGTCACAGCAGGTGGTTTCTACTCTTCAAGGACAGAATATTATCTGGGTTGAACAGACTGAGCAATTAGGCACGGGACATGCTGTTATGCAATGTAATGACAGTCTTCATCATGGTAACGATATCCTTGTGCTCTATGGCGATGTTCCATTAATCTCAGTCGAAACGTTACAAACCTTGATTTCTCAAAGTAGTGAAAAACAGGTTGTTTCACTTCTGAGTTTTATCGCTGATGATCCTACAGGTTATGGCCGTATTGTGCGAGATTCAGGTAGCTCTGTAGTAGCTATAGTAGAGCAAAAAGATGCTTCTGAAGATGAACTAAAAATTCAGGAGTCCAACTCGGGCATAGTGTATATAAAGGGTTCTGAATACAGAGATTTATTAGCAGAAATTGATAATAACAATGCACAGCAGGAATATTATCTAACTGATGTAGTGAAGCAAGCAGTCGCCAGAAATCATGCTGTTAATGCAGTTATCTGCAATAACGAGAGTGAGGTTTTGGGGGTTAACAACCAACAGCAACTGGCTGATATTGAATCTATTTATAGGAATCAAAAAGCAGTAGAACTAATGCAAAATGGTGTAAAGCTTTCAGACCCAGCACGTTTAGATATTAGAGGGGTTGTTACCACAGGTAAGGATGTACAAATCGATATAAACTGTATTCTCGAAGGAAATGTAGATTTAGCTGATGATGTTACCATTGGAGCGAACTGTATCTTAAAGAATTGTAGTATTGGTGCTGGTAGTGAAATATTATCGATGAGTATTATTGAGGATTCAATTATTGGAGAAAACAATAGTATTGGCCCTTTTGCGAGAATAAGACCAGAAACACATACAATGCAAAACGCCAAAATTGGAAATTTTGTTGAGGTTAAAAAGTCAGTTATTGGTAAAGATAGCAAGGTTAATCATCTTACCTATATTGGTGATACTGAAATGGGTAAAAACGTTAATATAGGAGCAGGTACAATCACCTGTAACTATGATGGTGCGTATAAACACAAAACAATCATTGAAGATGATGTCTTTGTTGGCTCAGACACTCAGCTAGTAGCGCCTGTTCGCATAGCCAAAGGCTCTACCATTGGAGCAGGGTCAACTATTACCAAAGACACTCCGGAAAATCAGTTAACCTTTTCCAGAGCTAAACAAGTCAGTTTAATGAACTGGGTTCGACCCAGAAAAAAAGCGTAGAGAAAAAACAATGTGTGGAATAGTAGGTGCATTAGCACAAAGAGATGTGAGCTCTATCTTGATTGAAGGATTAAGAAGACTTGAATATCGTGGTTATGACTCTGCAGGGTTAGCTTTAATTACTTCAGAAGGACTAGAACGTTTTAGATCACTTGGTAAAGTACAGCTATTAGCTGAAAAGATTCCAGCAGGGCAGGCTGGAAAGAATGGTATTGCACACACTCGCTGGGCAACACATGGTGAACCATCAGAAGAAAATGCGCACCCACATTTTTCGAATAATCGAATAGCTGTTGTGCATAATGGCATTATTGAAAATTACAAGGAATTAAGAGAAGGACTTATAGCTAAGGGCTACCAATTTACATCAGAAACTGATACTGAAGTCGTTGCGCATTTAATAGATAGTTATTATGAAGACGATCTGTTTAGAGCAGTGTTTCAGGCTACAGCAGAGCTGATAGGCGCATACGCTTTGGCAATTATTGCTAAAGACCAACCTGATAAATTAATTGCCTGCAGAAAAGGTAGTCCACTGGTATTAGGTGTAGGTTTTGAGGAAAATTTTGTAGCCTCTGATGTATCGGCCTTGTTGCCAGTAACTTCACGTTTTGTTTATCTTGAAGAGGGTGACTTTGCCGTACTTGAGGGGAAAGATTATCATATTTTGAGTAATGAAGGTGCAGTAAAAGAACTTGAAATCAATGTATCTGAATTACGTAGTGATTCTGTCTATAAGGGAAAATTTCGACATTATATGTTGAAAGAAATCTATGATCAGTCAAAGGCGATTAACGATTGTCTGGAAGGAAGAATTACGCGTAGCGATGTACTTGGAGGTATATTTGGGCCGGGTTCAGAAGATATATTTACAGTAACCGAAAATATTCAAATTATTGCCTGCGGTACCAGTTACCATGCGGGATATGTAGCGAAGTACTGGATAGAAGAATTGCTCAATATACCCTGTCAGGTTGAAGTGGCCAGTGAATTTAGATATCGAAAAGTTGTTGTTCCAAAAAACACCCTTTTTGTAACTCTCTCGCAGTCAGGAGAAACGGCGGATACACTTGCCGCCCTACGTGATACAGCAGGGAAAAAATACTGTGGCACTTTAAGTATATGTAACGTACCTGAGAGTTCTCTGGTAAGAGAGTCAGATCTTGTTTTAATGACCCGAGCAGGCCCGGAGATAGGCGTTGCATCAACAAAAGCGTTTACAACACAGCTAGTCGCATTAATGCTGCTGGTGCTAACTCTGGGTAAGGAAAAGGGTTTAGATTCTTCCTTGATAGCTGAGATAGTAGAGGAGCTAAATGAATTAGCTGGCTCAATAGAAAAAATAATGGCTCTGGATAAACGTATAGAAACTATTTCGGAAGACTTTATTGACAAGAATGACGCTCTTTTCCTGGGTCGTGGTATGCATTATCCGATTGCGATGGAAGGGGCTCTCAAACTTAAAGAGATATCCTATATTCATGCTGAGGCTTATCCTGCCGGTGAATTAAAGCATGGCCCACTAGCACTAGTTGATGCCGATATGCCAATCATTGTAGTTGCACCGAACGATCAGCTTCTTGAAAAGTTACATTCAAATATGCAGGAAGTAAAAGCACGAGGTGGAAAGCTATATGTGTTTGCCCATCAGGGTGCTAGTCATGACGAGCATGATGAAGATGATATTGTTGTAGATATAGATAGTAGCAGTAAATGGACAACGCCAATCCTGTCTACCATCCCATTACAATTACTGAGTTACCACGTTGCTGTTCTGCGGGGTACTGATGTTGATCAGCCAAGAAATCTAGCAAAATCTGTAACAGTAGAATAAATCCATATGTAGGATTTTTCCATATTTTCGGAGGTAAAAAACATAATTAACTAAGTAATAAAGCTGTTTACTGGGGTTTGTAAAGATCGATAGAAAAACAACAGCTTAGCCCTGGATAGAATATCTAATAGGTTTGCCAGTTAACAACTTTATCGACCGAATATGATCGGTTTGGCAAGATCAAGCAAGGGCTAAACTCGGTAATATGGAGCAAGCAGGTTAGACAGAGAAAAGTAATACTCTATAGCCTCAATATTTGGAGTAAGTCTTTTTCTGCAACGATCTTTAGAATGCTACTCGCCTTGATAGTCTGGTTGTACAAAAACTCTTGTACATCTGGGTCAGTGACTTAAGGCGAGTTAACCTTGATTAATCTGGCCAGTCTGCAGTCTAAAAATGTATTGAAGTCTTTGATTTGACATGCTAGATTGTCAAAAATTTTTTTAGGAATACTTAAATGACAGGGCAGTTTCTTTCCAAATATAAGATAACTTGCTTATCTCATTTCGCCACAAATTTTATTCTTTCTGGGCGCAATCTAGCCACATATAAGCCTGATAAAAGCACTAAAACAATTACAAGTGTTACTGTTTTTTTAATTCCTGATGACACTCAGTATTATCCATGGTCTGCTTAGGATAAATACTTACATCATGGATAGTGTGAAACAACAAGGTGTTATATGTCAGGAAAACAAGCAGGAGTTAAGTCTTTGGCGAATATGGCAATCCCTATTCGCAGTATTCCTTAGTATTTGGGTTATACCGGTACAAGCCGATCAAGTTGCTATGGTTGTTGGATTTGACGGTGATCACTGGTATCCATATGTAGCAGGGCTTTCTAAGAAGGCCCCAATAAAAGGGACTACCTGGAAAAAACTGGATCATATTCAAGACCCTGTGGCCATAACCCGGCAGTCAAAAACTGGCACTTATTTCGTTAAGTCTGATAGAGGTGATGTGGTTGTTTACGCTGAATCACCTAATCAAAAGGTGGTGACGGTATTCGAGAAAAATGGTACTGAAAATAATTTCACCCAGTTGCGTGCCTACGAGGATGGCTTGATGATGGTTGAGCTGATAGATGGCAGGAGTCGTGAAACTCAACTTGTGAATATTAGTAATAAACAATTGAGAGGTGACACTCAATTGCCTATTCACCCTGAAGTAGTTAACAAACAATTGTCATCGCAGTTTCATCCCTTGCCTGCAGATAATACGTTATTTTACGCTCATGTAACCTGCAGGGTTAACTGCGATCCAGTAATACAGGAAATATGGAAAAAAAACAGAGTGACGGGGAAAGCTGAACAAATTACCCTGCTTAATGCAACTTCCTATCTTCACTCAGTTGACCAGAATGCGAACTACGGATATCTCAGTTCGAATAAGAGTGGGTATTATCACCTGGCGCGTATAGACCTTGGTACAGGTGAACTTCAGTGGTTGACCGATGATAAGAATACGTACAGTTTTCCGTCGATTTCTGAGAATAATGACCTGTACTTTATCCAGCGCTCGCTTTCAGGTAGCAAGTTGCTGAAACTCAAACATGCGGATATGCAACCCCTTTTGAACTCAAATCTAGAAGAAGTTGAGTTGCCAAAGCAAATAAAGAAATTACATTATTTGGAAATATCAAATCTATGAAGGAACATACTCAGAATTTTTCTTTTACAAATAAGCTCATAAGCAGAGCAATTTTGGTTTTTGCCTTTTGTTTTATATTATCAGCTTATGCTGATGAGAAACCCAATAAAAAAGATTCAATAAAATCTACTGATATTGGGAAGTCTGTCGAACTATTAGCCTTTAAAAAACGAAGTTTTAATCCATCACGAAAAGAGCAATTTACCCTACCGTTTAAGGTGGATACTGCTAAAGTTAAAAAAATAGAAGTTGAAATCCGAACACATGAAAATGATCTTATCCGGCATTTGGAGTTAACTAAATTAGAAAAAGATAAAGAGCTATATGAGCTTAAATGGGATGGTAGAGATCAACAGGGTATGGCCGTACCAGATGAAGCTTATCGACCAGTTATCCTGGTTACCGACAAACAAGGGAAACAGACTGTTTATGATTCTGTTCGCACAAGCGGTGGTGAAGAAGTCTATGATTTCGAGAAAAAAATTGTCGATAAAGCTATCGAATACACATTGCCGGTAGATAGTCGAGTCCTCATTCGTTCAGGTATCAAAAATGGACCGATGCTTAGCACTATTGTCGATTGGGAGCCTCGGTCTCGCGGGTTTCATGTTGAGCGTTGGACTGGACGAGATGCTGATGATGTTTTATCGATCGATCAATTTCCAGACGTTGCATATTTAATATTGGGCTATCAATTACCGGATAACTCGATTATCACTTACGGCAATAAAAGTCTTTCGTATAGAAAATACCGTGAACAAAAAGGCTTGCCAGTGGTTAAAGCTGATTATGATGATCGACTGCTGGAGCGTAATGATAAATTAATTCGGACTGAGTTTTTTACTCCGGTACTACAGCAAAAAAGTCCCCGTATCCGTGTGATGTTGAATAGCAAGGTGCCTGAAAATTCGACGAACAATGTAAATGAGTTTGAAGAAATAATTACTGCAGTTAAGCTCAATCCCCTGGACGAAGTCTATCTGGATCAGGAACGCTACGAAATTAATTTCTTTGTCGACAATGATTTTCTTGCCGAGGAAGAGCAAGGTTTCGTACCCTTCAACTGGCGGTGGTCTCCCACTCGCTATGGGTTAAGACCTGGCAACCATATGCTCACCGTAAATGTCTCTGGGTACAGTGGGCAAGTAGGCGTGAAACACATCCCTTTCAGCATTGAAGAAAAGGCCGAATAAATAACACATGCCATAGACACAAAGGACCCAGAAAGGAAGAGCCTAGCTCGAAAATCAGGAGAAAACCATGAAGGTTGTTAAGATGATAACAGGACTTACCCAGTATCACATGTCTAAAGTAATCTATTTGATTGGACTATGTTTGCTTTTGATAAGCCAGCATGCCAGTGCTCAGGCCAGTGTGGGCAACTTTGCGCCAGACTGTAGTCAAGCTACGATTTCTCCTGATGTGATCTGGCCCCCAAACGAACATATGATTCCCCTTGATATTGAAGGAGTGACCGATCCTGAAAATCAACCGTTAACTCTTTCAGCTCAATGCGTGGTGCAGGATGAGCCAGCAGGGATAATTAGCTGGCTATTCGGTTATTATGATGCGGATGGACTGGGTACCCCTACACCTGAAGTCAGGGCTGAAAGGTTTAACTGGTTTATAGACTGGGAAGCATTCAAAATCGTCAGAACCAAAGGCAGGGTTTACGAAGTTATATTTGAAGCTACCGATAGCGAAGGCGCAAAATGTACGGGCAAAGCTAATGTGTCAGTACCCATGTGGGAAAATATACCTACAGAGGATTCAGGGTATCGGTTCCCCTCTTCACCTGATGGTGTCAACTGTGACGCGACCCCTTATAATAATCCACCGGTTATACTGTCACAAGCTGTGACTAATGCACAGGTAAATAGTCCATACCAATATGCTGTAATTGGGCATGATCCTGATCAACAGGACGTGTTGACGTATAGCTTAACGACCTATCCTGAAGGGATGGTGATTGATGCCCAGACAGGTTTGATTGGATGGACTCCCGCTTCTGGTCAGGATGGCGTCCATACAGTTACTGTTTTAGTCACGGATCCGGGTAGTCTTACAGCTGAGCAAACTTTCGATATAACCGTAGAGCTTGCAGCAGACGAGCTGTCTGCGGCTATAGTTGCAAATCCAGTTTCTGGCTTATCTCCACTAACCGTACGCTTTAGTCCTGATGTGACAAATAACAATATCGTTATCACAGGATATGCCTGGGATTTTAATGGGGATGGTGTCGTAGACAGATCGGATAGTTTCGGTGCGCCCCAAACCTATACTTATACCGGCGATCCAGGACAAAGTTTCACTGCGACTCTAACTGTGTCAACAAACACCGGTGAGCCGCTGGTCGCGACACAGGTGATCAGCATTGAAAATAAACCGCCAATGCTTAGCGTAGCGACCAATGTTACCAATGGGCATGCGCCTCTGCTGGTTAGTTATGTAGTAACGGCAAGTGATCCTCAGGGCATCCAAGCCATATCTCTGGATTATGATGGTGATGGGGTATATGACGAGTCCGTCGATGTTACCGGTGCCTCTGGCCCCTGGTCCTTTGAACATACTTATCAGGATGAAGGGATTTACAAATCTGTGGTTAGGGTTACTGATACCCTTGGTGCTGAAACTATTGCGAATAATAATGCAATTACTGTTGATGTGAACAATCCGCAGGACCCACTGGTTAGCCTGAGCGGTAACCCGATAACAGGTAATGTTCCATTAAGCGGTACGTTAACAGCAACAGCAGAGTTATATGATGGAAGCCAGGTGACCCAGTGGCAATGGGACCTCGATGGTGATGGTACTTTTGAAACTGCTGGTGGAAGCGCGCTGACCGATTCGGTTAGTTTTACCTACAATCAGGTCAATAACATCTATCCTGTGGTTGAAGTCATTACTGACAGTGGACGAACTGCAAGAGCCTCCATCCTTGTTACTGTAAATTCATCGGCGGCACCAACTTTAACGATTCCCGACAGCGACGATACTTTGAATTCTGATTCCGCTGAAATAGCTGGTTTTAGTATTAATGTACCCTTTGAAACTGAGCTTGCTGTTTGGATTGAAAATGCTTCTGGGGATACCGTTCAAACGATACAACCTGCACTTTTATCAACCTCCGGTAGCTATAACTTTACCTGGGACGGAAAGAACGCTCAGGGCGAAATCGTTTCTGAAGGTGATTACTACGTAGTATTAAGTTACACCTCCTTTAATGAAGTGCATGAGGTTGATTTAAGGGATAGCACGGGTGGCCAGCTTAGCTACTATCGACGTACCACAGCTAATCCGAGGACATTTGATCGGCTTGAAGGACCGCTTCGAATTGACTATGCCGTTGATGATCCTGCCGAGGTGACTTTCTTCTGGCAGGTGTCATTCGGAGAGAGGTTGATGACGTTAATGGAACACGAGCGAATGGGGCGTGGATCATACAGCTTATACTGGAATGGTGAATACCCTTCAGGCCAGAAAATCCCGTCTAACCTGACAGCTTTGATGCCAGGAATTGTCCGTTATGCATTACCTGGCAACGTAATATTTGTTAAAGAAAATCCAAGAATAGAAGAGTTTAACCTGAAATCTACCATCATCCATGATCCCAGAAGAGAGCCAATTGGCATAGAGCTGCTTATCTCAAAAGCCAGTACTGTTGAACTGGTAGTGTCAGATATGGAAAAAGGGGTCGATGTTGCAAATCGTATATACGGCGATGTTCCTGCTGGATTGAATACTGTGTACTGGGATGGGAAAAATAATGATGATCAACTCCTCGCACCTGGTGATTATCGAATCGGAGTTCGTTCCGTGGATGATAAGGGCAAGCGAAGTCTCTACTGGTATAGAACCCAGCAAATTGATTATTAATGACTGAGGGAACAGAAATGAAAAAAATATTAATACTGTTGATGATTCTGAGCCCTGCGGTATTTGCTTCAGGTCAATTGGATATTGAGCATTTTGTAAATGCAAAGATAAGTGTCATGAATGCCAGAGCCACTGAATTAAACCAGTCAGTCAATTTATTGATGACTGGAAGCTTGTCGGATCAGGAAAAGTTTGAATTGATTGGACAGCCGAGCTTTAAAGCTGTCGATGATAATTTAAAGCAATCAGGCTTTACGATAAAAACCTATTACGAATTTGCCGAACAGCATGAGCAGGAAATCAAAGACTATTTACTGCAAAACCCGTTACAGGCAAACGAAATCAATAATCTGTCGTCACAATTGGAAAGTTTGGCGATAGAGTATGATCAGTTAATCCAGGCGCAACCCTAAGGAGAGGATAGAAAAATGAAGGAGTTAATCCCCATGAAGCATAACAATAATCCATCAACCTCTTTAAAGTGGATGGCAGTCTTTGCAGTGCTGTACCTGATTATTTCACCAGTGCAGGCTTATGATCAGCCATGGAATGGTAATCGTGAAGATATTACTAATCCTGCGCCACCGCCACCGCCACCTTGTCCGGGTGGAGATTGTGATTGTCCTGGAGATAATAATACTGGGTCTCCTGTCTATATTGCGGATGGTAGTCTGGTTTGGAGTACCACTGATATCCAGTTTCCGGCAACATCACAAATTCGCCTTAAGCGCACTTACACTTCGACAGACTACCGTGCAGGTTTATTTGGAAGGGGTTGGGTAACTGCTCAGGAATCGAATATTGCGCGGACCTATAAAGCAGTCACAGAAGGTAACGCTGATGGGTCACCCAAGGTAGCAACTGATTTTAAATCGGTTCCTATCTGGCTTGCTTCCTACGGCAGGCGTTATACCTTAGAAGAAACAGCCACTCATTGTAATCCCCCTGGTAACTTGTTTTTTACTTTTGAAAAAGAAGCCAACGGTCAATTCAAGCAGGTGTTTGAAAATAGCCAAAACTATAATGTTTACAGTGCGACAGGGACATTATTAGAAAGCTATTCAGACAGAGAAGGCTCAACAATTTATTACGAATACGATAGTGATAATCGCCTGGTTAAACAGCTAGATAGCTATGGCTACGCATTAAATTTTCTTTATAACGATCAGGGTTTCGTCTCCGAAGTTGTTGATCATGCCCAACGCAGTTGGGTGTACAGCTACGATACTTATGGAAGGTTAACTCAGGTAACTAACCCCGATGGTAATACGCAGGACTACGCTTACCAGTTAATAGATCATATCGGATATAAACAACATTTACTCACCGCTGTTAATGATAATACTAATGATCCGGTGTTATCAGTTACCTGGGCAAATCTCCGCATTAAATCCACAGATCAGCCTGTTATGCGGGTAACCAGTTATTCGGAAAGTGATGGTCATATCCACGACTATAGCTACAGCGCAACAACTTACAATGGTTCACCTGCTGTCAGTGTTATCAAGAAAACGCGGCAGGTTGGAAACAGTACGGTCATCCAACAGTATACCTATGTAGCAGATGCCAGTAATTATCGAATTTATAGCAAGGTCAATAACACGGACAATTTATCAGTGGCCCGAGCCTATTCTGATCGAGGTAAGTTGCTCGAACTCAAGGATGAGAGAGGAAATCTAACACGGTACGAATACGATACCATAGGTAACCGGACCAAAACTACAGAGTTGGCCGATACGGCCGATGAGAAGGTTACCACTTACCAATATTGGAATAATACCAATCGTGTTCAAGTGAAAAATGAGTACGGTATTCTTGAGACACAATATACTTATGACAGTGATCTTCGTGTAACAAGCAGAACCAAGACAGACCTCTCTACGGGAGAGGTTCGCAATTGGAGTTATACCTATCATTCAAATTCAATTGATACAATGGGTAATATTGTTTTGGGTAAGCTCGCAACTATCGATGGTCCAAAAGTTGGTCCTAAAGATTTAGTTAGTTTAACCTATAATAGTTTAGGATTGTTGTCCAGAATTGATTATCCACTAAATCAGACTGTCTCATTTAGCTATAATGAAATTGGGCAAAGAATTAGAGAAATAGATTCCAATAATGTAATTACTGCTTATGCTTATAACAGTAATAATCGAGTCATCAGCATGACTCGTTTAGGACGAGAAGTCACATATGAATATAATCCAAAGGGTTTGCTCACCTCCCTGACTGATGAAATGGATAGGAACACTTCGGTAACTTACAATTCGTTCAATAAACCCCGGACTATAACTTTACCTTCAGGAGACTATATCGATTTTAATTATATTTATAGGTCAGATGCGACAGATGTCGAACGTAGTTATTATTCAGTTGATGGAACCCTTATAAGTCGTCGGATAAATCAGTTTGATTCGGTTACAGATTTACCCAAGAAAAACTTTTTGTCTAGTACTGATCAAACTGTAAGTACTCAGGTATACAATAGTGTTGATGATCTCACACAGAAAACGCTGAACGGCGTTTTTGACGGTGAGATCACTACTGCAACTTACAACTATGTATATGATAATCAGGGACGACTGAATCAGATCATTGATCCTGAAACGGGAGTTTTAGATTTTTCTTATGATAATTTTAACCAAATTACTAGTATAAAAGATGCCAATGGAGGTGTAACTTCATATGACCTAACGGCTTTTGGTGATGTGTTAGGGTCGAACAATCCGGATACTGGTAATACTAGCTATGCTTATGACCAAGCGGGATACCTAATCAAGGAAATAAATGCAAACCATCAACAAGTAGATTTTAGTTATGATGCTCTTAGCCGTATAGAGTATATCGAATTCACAGGGAGCGGTATGTTTGTTGACTTTACTTGGGATGAAGGTACCTATGGGAAAGGAAGGATTACAAGCGTAATGGAAGAGGAAAGTCTATTTCATTATCAGTATGATGATCGCGGGCTTGTTATACAGTCAGATAGTCAGTTAAGTGGAGTCTCCTTCAGTACAGGTTATGGGTATAATGATGCAGGGCAGCTGACAAAGATTCAGTATCCTAGTGGTATGCAAGTCGTATATGAGTACGATTCGGCTGGCCGCTTAAGTGGTATCCAAAGAACTTTAGGCGGACTTACTTCTGAATTATTAGGCCAGGTGCTTTGGCATGGTATGGAGATGTCCGAATTTCAACTAGGCAATGGGCAAACGATAAATCTTTCATATGACAATAGCGGACGTCTAATTAGTAAAAAGTATGGAAGTGCCTACAATAGTTTTGAAAATGTATTAGACAATCAAAATAATACTATTCAACAAACGAGGGTTAGTGAGGGTACTCAGAGTATAGATAGTATACTTTACGATAAACTTGGTCGTATCACCAAAGATGGGTTTGATGGGCTGAGTTATGGCTATGATTTGGTAGGGAATCGTATTACAAAATCTCAATCTGGCGGCGAAGATATTGTCTACAATTATGAGGCTAATACAAATCGTGCAAGTCAAACTGGAGCTCAGGCTATAGAATTAGATGCGGCTGGTAATACAATTAGTGATGGTATTAGGAAGTTCCGGTATAACGCTATGAATCAGTTAGCTCAAGTGGACCATTTGAGCTCAGGGATGCAAGGAGTCTATAGGTATAACTACCTAGGACAAAGGGTACGTAAACAGGTTACTGGAGTGCATAATATGGATGTTCGTTTTGTATATGGGCAAGTGGGTGAACTGCTTGGTGAATACGACAGTTCCGGTTTTCCCATTCGTGAGTATATATATAATAGAAATGGAGGTGTGCCGAAAATAATTGCTCAAATAGAATCTGATGGAAGTGTGCATTATATACATACTGACCACTTAGGAACACCAAGGTTGGCAACAGATGATTCTGGAACTATTGTTTGGCGTTGGGAAAGTGATGCATTTGGCAAGACAACAGCCGATGAAGATCCAGATGCAGATGGCCAAATCACAAAAATAAATATCCGATTTTCGGGGCAGTATTTTGATGTCGAAAGTGAATTGCATTATAACTTTTTTAGATACTACGACCCCGCTACCGGAAGGTATACCGCAAGTGATCCGGTTGGTTTGAGTGGAGGGGTTAATACTTTTGTTTATACGTTAAATAATCCGCTGTTATTTACAGATCCGTTTGGTCTTTTTTGTCAGTTCGAACCGTGGGGCGGGTCTTCAAAGATGTATACTGGACGGGAGCGAACTGAATGGGGTCCTGTTAGTTCACAAACTCTAATTTTGCCATGTTGGACGGGTACACCTGGAGCGCCATGTGTAATCTGGACCACAAAATATTCGCAGATAGGTGTTATTATGAGGCAGTATAGGATAAGAACTGAAGGTAAATTCGTTTGTTATCTTTGGGACTCTTGTAACGAACATTACTACCGTAGTTCAGAAATAGATTCATATCGCGATTCGGACTTAATGTGGGAAAACAGCGGTCAAGAAACAAGTAATACTTGGTATGAAGATGGTCAGAACAGTGGTACAGACTGGGGGCCGGATGAACTACCAAATCCATATGATGATGGCCCAAATGTACCACCGTTGGTACCGATATTTATTCCGACTCCTGCGGGTCCTATACCTGTGCCGTTATGATTTTTTCCAGTAGAGATACTTAATTGTGTTAAACAGAAAGATTGTGAAAAGCATACAGATGCTTCTTTTGATGACTGGGTTGTTAGGTCTTGTTCTAACAGTTGAAGCTAACCGAAATGCAATAATAACAACAGATAAATTCGATGAATTGCTTCAATATTTATCGCATGAAGATATAAATGAAGTTGCTTTGGCTATTTGGCGTATTGCATCGTTAGATACCAGTCAAGCTCCAGATCTTTTGGTGAGTATGTGGGAAAAAGACGGGAAATATAGAAAGTATTACAACCCAGAAATTGAGGATAACCTGTTAATAAAAATGGTTGTAGGGCAAGGACTAGTACAATATGGATATTTTTATTCAAAAGATGTTGAAGATTTTATCTTGATCAATACCAATGATCTTCGTCCATATGTTAGAAGTAAAGCAGTTGAGATATTAGCTTCTATTGGTACTGTGTCTTCCGTAGAGATGTTAACTAAAGTATTTTTTAATGATATCGATATGATATCTATCAGGGCGTTTGATTCTTTGTTGAGCATAGCTAGAGGTCAAAAAAGAATCCTACCAGATAGTGGGGTCCTTCTTGCTCAAGAAAAAGTTATGGATACATATAAAGAATGCGATTCGCTATCACCACAAGTAAGCGACTATATTAAAAATATTCATAAAAATGGGTTTAAATTTAAAAAGTTTGTTGAATCAAATAACAAAGAGGGTATTCACGTTTATCCATCAACTAAAGTTTTTCCATTAAGCATTCGTTTATTGCAACCTTATGTAGAAGCGGGTGATCCATATGCGTTATACATGGTTGGAATTAAATATTTAGATGGAGATGAAGTGGATGCGGATATGGAAAAAGGATTGAGCTATTTAATTGCTTCTGCTAAAGGAGGATATGTTGATGCCTATTATGAACTTGCGCAGAGATATGGAACAGGCGAAGGAGTGCCAATTGATAAAGAAAAAGAGCTTCATTATCGTAGGTTGTTAGGTAATTCGCTGAGAAAATAGTCATTAAATATTGGCTTACGGTTGTGATAATTTAATAGAAATACATCATGGAAATATCAGGCGGGATTTTTAAGCGTCCCCGAAAATCTGCGAAAAATATCAAACCATCGGGGTGTTGTTAGGCTAGTATTTCTGTTGTATGGTAAAATGAATATAGTTGATTCAGCTGAATAAAATAGTCGAGGGTGCGATAGAATGAAATTGGTAGTGAAAATTGAAGGCGCTCTTCTAGCAAGTCCCTGATCGTCGCTCGATCAGTAAATGTTAAATCAATATGAACAAACCATTTGGCTGGGGTTGGCGTTCTCCTTGGTGGAATATACAGAATGGAGAAGAAATCACTGCATTATTAATGATGCTTTCTTTTTTTGGTGTTTTGTATTTTTTATGGAAAGGTATCATTCACCAT
This sequence comes from Gammaproteobacteria bacterium, assembly GCA_050292965.1. GTDB lineage: Bacteria > Pseudomonadota > Gammaproteobacteria > JACNJF01. The sequence continues at coordinate 17,211 of JBNKMF010000023.1, forward strand.
TCTGTCTTTGGCAGAACTATAAATCTGATTTCTTCAGTTTTATGTTTTTTATTGATGGTTTTGTTGGGTTTTAAAGACATTATTTTAAGTTAATAGTGTTGTTTTTTTAATTGAAATAAAGTTTCAAGTTATTGTTTTACTGGGTTTATTTTATTTCAGAAAATATAAGTCAGTTTTCAAGTATTGTAAGCTGGAAAAGTTAATTCGTTTGACCTTTTCACCAGTTGCACGAATAATTTTTAAATTAGAACTTATTTGTAGTGATTAAAGCAAATTTGCTCTCAAATTAAGAATGGAACTTTGCTTTTAACCGTAACATGGATATTGATTTCAGGAGATATGATAAATATGGAAAAATTTAATAAATTATTTTTATTTGGCGCTCTTATTTTGAGTTTTCTACTTTCTCCAGTTGTAGCTAGTGAAGTGGTCGTTTACACCTCACTTGATCAGATTTTTTCAGAACCAATCCTTAAAGATTTTGAAATGCAAACTGGCATTCAGGTAAAACCTGTTTATGACGTTGAAGCAACCAAGTCAACAGGCTTGGTTAATCGGCTTATTGCTGAAAAGAATCGTCCTCGCGCAGATGTTTTCTGGAATTCTGAAGTTGGAAGGACTCTGGTACTTAAAGATAAAGGTGTACTAACTCCCTATCACTCATTATCAGCCAGAGATATTCCAGAACAGTTTAAAGATGTCAATGGATATTGGACAGGCTTCGCCGCGAGAGCCCGGGTTCTGATCTATAATACCGACATGGTTAAATCAGAAGATGTGCCACAGTCCATTTTTGATTTAACCTCCGCTAAATGGAAAGACCAGGTGGCTTTGAGTTATCCCCTGTTCGGTACAAGCGCAACTCATGTCGCGGCTATGTATGCGTTCATGGGAGCAGAAAAAACAGAACAGTATTTTACTGCGCTAAAAAAGAACGGCGTTATCATCGTGGACGGTAACTCAGTTTCACGTGATTTGGTTGTACAAAAAGAATTGCCTATTGGTTTTACTGACACAGATGATGTGAATGTCGCGATTCAAGCGGGCAAGCCTGTGAAAATGGTGTTTCCAGATAAGGACGGTATGGGAACTCTTTTGATTCCTAATACAGTGGCTCTGATTAATAAAGGGCCTCACCCGGATGAGGCGAAGAAGTTGATAGACTTCCTACTTTCTAAAGAAGTTGAAAGTAAACTGGCTTTTTCAGGGTCTATGCAGATTCCGGTTAGAGAAGGCGTAGACCGGCCATCTCATGTTCCAGCCTATGACAGCATTAGAGCAATGAAGGTTGATTATCAATCCATTGCGGATAATCTCGAGCGTTCAGCAAAATTTACTCATTCACTATTTGACCGATAATAAGTGCGTCAATCCAGATTAACGACGTTGCTGATTTGGCTTCTTTTCGGTGTGGTGGCTTTATTGCCACTGGTACAACTTGGTGGTGAGGCCTTGTGGACAGGCCATCAACTGGACTTTACTCCAGTTATAGAGCTTTTTTCAAAATTTAGCCAATGGGAACTCCTTCTAAATAGCATCATACTGGCAACTGGAGCCAGTATGATGGCGCTTATCATTGGCGTACCTTACGCATTGTTTTGCGAGAGATCGAATTTCTGGGGACGCCCATTTTTTAAATTGGTCTATTTATTGCCGCTATTGATCCCCCCTTATATGCAAGCGATTGTGTGGAGTCAAATATTAGCCAAAAATGGAGCGATGAATGCATTTCTCGTAAAAGCCTTAAATCTTACTGAACCTCCACTCTCTGTTTATGGATTAGTTGGAACTATTCTTGTTTTCGGGCTCGCTTATTTCCCATTTGTTACATTGCTTTCTATCAGTGGTTTAAAAAGTCTAGACAGGGAATATGAGGAGGCGGCGTTGTTGCAACAGAAATCAATACGATCACTGTATTCTGTAACTTTACCCCTGGTACTTCCTCACATCATTGCAGGAGGCATATTTGTTTTTATCTTCTCAATTATAGATTTTAGCGTACCTGATATTTTGAGAGTTAAAGTCTACCCGGTTGAGATATTTGTCCAGTTCAGTGCTTTCTACAACGAAAAAGCGGCAATTGTCCTGGGACTGCCATTATTGGGCATTACAATACTGATGGTTTTCTTACAGGTCTGGGTGATGCGAGGTCGTAGCTATGTCAACTTTTCAAATAACTCAACATCCTCACTAAGCTACTTCAAGAGAAGCTCGGAGTGGCTCGCATCTGTTTTTTGCGCGATTGCAGTTAGTCTCGCCGTTTTGGTTCCAATTGGTGTGTTACTGGAAATGGCAGGCTCCTTGACCACTTACCAGAAAGCACTGACCTCTTCATGGCAACAAATTGGTGACAGCTTATTATTGGCGATTGCAGGGTCAGTAGTTATGATCTCACTGGCTTTCCTGGTAGCTTACAATATTGCCCGGAGTTCAGTAAAAGTTCGTACAGCGGGGATGTATTTGACCCAACTACCGTTTGCTATTCCACCAATCCTATTAGGTTTGGCTTTGATTAAAATCTGGAACAGACCCTGGTTTGACTGGGTTTATGGAAGTTCCATGATTATTCTTATTGGTTACCTCGCCCACTTTCTCCCTTTTACCATTCGGGCGGTTTATGCCAGTTTGCAACAGCTTAACCCTCAGCTTGAAGAGGTAGGGCATCTACTGAGTAAAAGCAGGACCAGGATAATGGTGCTTATCACGATACCGCTAATCAAGAATGGACTTCTCGTTGGATTTTTTATCTCTTTTGTACTTTCTTTCGGAGAGCTTGGTGTTACCTTGCTTGTAATCCCCCCAGGAGTGGCTACCATACCGATAAAAATCTACAACTTTATGCATTATGGTTCTGGCGATATAGTTGCTGCGCTTTGCCTTATTCTGCTTGTGGTTCAGTTATTGTTTTCTGCAGGACTGTTCTGGATGTTTAACAAATCTAAGGGAAATTTATCGTGATACGTATACAAAGCGTATCGAAAAGTTATGGTGCCAGAGATGCTGTGACTGATATCAATGTTGTCCTCGAGCGAGATAGCATTCTGGTTGTATTAGGTCCGTCGGGTGGTGGTAAAAGTACGTTACTCCGATTGATTGCCGGGCTTGAGCAACCCAATATAGGTACTATTGAAATCGATGATAAGTTAGTCAGTTCTAAACAGGTTTTAGTCGATCCTTACAGGCGCCATGTTGGTATGATTTTTCAGGGGCTAGCACTTTGGCCTCATATGAACTTATCTAGTAATGTTGCGTTTGGATTAAAAGGATGTGGTCTCAGCAAATCAGAGATAATAAACAAGGTCGATAAAATACTTGATGAGGTTTCACTGTATGAATACAGGAACAATTTTCCTCATCAACTTTCTGGTGGGGAAAAACAACGTCTGGCTATCGCCCGTGCATTGGTTACGGCGCCTGCTTACTTGCTGATGGATGAACCTTTTAGCAGTCTCGATCCAGTGTTAAAAATTGAACTGATGGATCTAATAGAAAAAGTTAAAGAAGAGCATCAAATGGGAATTATGTATGTTACTCATAATCTGGATGAGGCCCTTAATCTTGCGGATAGAATAACCATTATCAGGGGCGGTAAATTACAGGGGGAAATCACATCGGAACGTATAAAGACGATTACCCAGGATGATTTGCTGGAATGGTACCGGGAACAAAAATGAAACTGCTTTGGGGAATACTATCTGTTTTGTTGTTAGGCAGTTTATCCGGGAATGCAAAAGCTGCAGAGCAAGATGTATTTTCAACCTGGGATGTCCTTGAAGCCGACAAATGTGCCTCGATTTGGTTAATCAAACGATTTATTGCGCCAAATGCGCAAATACGTTTTTATCCGAAAGGTGACACTATTACTGACGGTATTGCCTTTGATACTCCGGATGCAGATTTCCGTCGTTATCATAGCAAGTCAACTTTTGAAACTATGCAGCAGCATTATCAAATAACAGATAACGAAGTTTTATATATTGGTCGTATCATTCATGATATCGAAATCAATACCTGGGAGAAAAAACTGATGCCAGAAACTGATCAGGTTATGAGGGAGCTGCAGCCATTTATTTTACAAAAATCACCAGCGCGGTGGGTAGGTGAATGTAGTGCCTACTTTGGGCAGCTTTTTGAAAAGCTGAAACTTGGATCTAAGTAAGAGTTGAGATTAACTTCATAAAAAGCAATGAGGTAGCTTATGATAACAAGAGCTGGAGCACTCTGATCGCAGATCGCAATCAATAGCCTGGAGGCTTATGTACATCGCTCCATTCTGGAGAGTATCATTTTTTCTAGTCTTGTCTTCTTTGTGTAAGGGGTATCCTAATGCCCAAATGTCCACAGTGTGATCGGCCGATGGTGCTTGAACGCATCCCGCAGGGTCGGGTGTACCAGTGTCACGATTACCGATGCAAGTACCAGCACGGTTAAGTGCTTGATCCCAACCAAGCACTCACACTACAGCAGGCCATCAGCGAGGATATGTTACTGAAGCGTCAGGTGGACGCCCAACTAGCTGCTGCGCGACAGATGTTCTTGCTTCGACTGGCTGATCAGCTCGAGGCCTTCCCTGAAGTACGGCAATACTTTAGTGACCCATAATTGGACATCCTTAAGTAGTACGCGAAAGTGCTGGAGCGTGCAGCGAAGAAGCGGAACGGCTGGCCCATTCGCTAAAAGGCGATGCCGGGATACTGGAAGCTGCGGAACTGCGTGAAGCCACTACCGCTGTCGAGCACGCCATGCGAGCAGATAAACGGATGCGGTGGAATCGTTGCTCGATGCGTTGGAGTGGGCGCTGACAGCCGCTATCGCTGCGATTGCTACGCTGGAAGCAGAGCTGTCGCTGATTGTCTGCGACAGGTAGCAAAATCGATCAACAAGATCATCGTCCGCACTACCGATCTGGTGGCCCGTTTTGGCGGCGAGGAATTCGTCTGCATCTTGCCGGAAACGGATCAGGAAGGCGCATTTTCCATTGCCGAAAAGCTCCGCCTTGGCGTCATGGCGTTGGCTATTCCCCAAAGTGTTTCGAGTGTGGCGGCATGCCTCACAATCAGTCTCGGTGTGGTAACAACATCATGCGAGGCAGGAAAAACGGCATTAAGCATCGTTGCTCAGGCTGACGAACAGCTATACGCCGCTAAGACCGCTGGACGTAATCGAATATGCGCAATCCATTGCGGATAGCGGTATGTGCGGCGTTGGCAGCTTTCAGCTAATCTGTTGCGGTGTCGGATGGCAGGTCTAGCGTATCCAGCAGTTTCACTTCCGTACTCTACCGCTACAACGTACCGTGATACAGCCATACATCTCCACATGCACCACAGCTTCGCCGCTGCGCGCGACCGAATTTTGTGTTTGCGTAATATTTACGGCGCGACAACAGCTGCATCCGAAACTACGGAAGATAACGCGGCAGTACGGTGAGCGTGTCGTCGATGAAGGTGGATATGTAGAAGTGTCACGAACCTTTCGTTCTGTCCGTAGTGTCGATCTATCGCGAAGTTCAGCGGTGATGGCCCAACTCATGTCTGAGTCCAGGTTCAGGCTCAGGCCTCTGCCGGTTTAGGTAAAGCGGCTTCATGCCCTCAGAACGCCACAAATCTCTTTAGAATGATGAAAAACTAGATAGAATCAATCTGAGTGTATTGTTAAGCCGTAGTATTAATATGATTGCCCAGGTTAGAAGGCAATAACTGGCTTGATTCTGATGAAGTGGTTTGAGGAATTGAGTTTATGAGAGCCATTGCCGCCTGGGATTGTATTTCCAGAGCCGTCTTTAGTAACGAAACCTGTGTATGCTGCATGAGCAGTGCTGGATTTACTGAAGTGTCCATAGTTTTATTGGTACCTCTACCATTGATGATAGCAGTTATATAGAGCAGCAGCATCAGGAAAACAACCGACTGTCGGGTTAATGGGAAGTCCTCCAGAGCTTCTGCCTCGGGATTGTTAGAAATGCTGTGTTATTTCTTTAACATGTTATTTAAGAAGTATTAAAGTCCTATCTGTAAATATCAATCTGTGAAATCCGAGGATCGGGGATGACTGGAATCATCAGTCTGCTAGAGTAGTGCTAAACATAACAATACCTTATCATAGCCAGCTCTCAAATTCGGCACTCACTTATATCATGGCATTACGCTTTTTTATTACCCACCAGATTACAAAAGCAAGCAACGACCCGGCAGCGAAACTCAACTGTAGCGTACTCGAAGGCAACGCCGACGATGGTGCTCTCGCCCCCTACTACCAGCAAGCCGCGTCTCAGCTTAAAGGCATACTGATACAGCGCAGCGGCAAGCGTTATGGCGTGTTCTCAGATGAGCAACCCATTGTACGTGGCCTGATAAAAGATTGGCTAAGCGATGGAGTGTCATTCCAGAGCTTTTCTAAACGCTTAACCGAACACCTAAGCTCAACACTGGATAGCAGCGAATTTGAGATGGACGGCTACCTTGCCTATTTTTATGAAACCCTGGCCGACCACGATAAACTCTATGTCTTCCACCTGCGCCATAAAGAGAGTGTGAGTGTGGGAGCCGATATGAGCTTAACGGAAACTCGCTACATCGATTTCTCTAATACTGGCTTCGGCGTTTGCATTAACCTGACGGATTGGCAACAGGACAGCGACAGCAAGTACATTACCTTCTCCTTTGGTCGGGGTGATAAACCGCTGCAAAACCACATGGCGGATGGCATGGGTTTTACCGATACCTTAAACACCCATGCCGAAACTGAAGAGTTTTTATCCATTGTTGATCAGTACAGCCAGACGCTGCCCGAAGAAGAACGCTATGAGTACAAGGCTAAGGTGGTCGATTACTGCATGGAGCACGATCTACGCGGTGACCCTGTCGTATTTGATGAGCTTGCGGATCACCTGGCCGCCGAAACTAAATCGCACCCAGCCGAAGCATTTTCGGATTTCATCATCGAGAAGAAAAAAGAAACGCGCCAACAGCAGCGCGCCAATTCCGGCTTGAGCCCTGAGCAGCTAGCTGACCAGGACGCAGCCATGACTGAAGAGGCAGAAGCGATAAAAGCCGAACTCATTCCTGATCGTAAACAGCTGCGCGGATTTATTCGCTACAGCGGAAAAAACAAAGATTTAAGCATAAGCTTTTCGGGAAAATTAATGGGCGAAGGCATTGAGTTTGATGCAGACAGCAAGCGCCTAATCGTTAATGCTATTCCTGAAAGCCTTTTAAAGCAGCTAAAAGGAAAGTCCAAAAACGACGAGGAGAGCTAATATTTGAGACGATTTTTTCAATCGCTGGTTTTTTTTACACCTGAATCCGTAAGCCTGGAATCCGCAGTCGGACGAGTTGTAGTGCGTTTGCGGTGGTGTAGATAAAGGCGTGATGATGTGAAATAGGAGGCTATTCCAGGGAATTACCAGGCTTCCGCGTCCTGCTCACGTCCCTTATCTATGTCCATATAGATTGAATACATATAGATAATGCAGAGATAAACCGTATCCGATACTGTAGCCAGGTATTGGAAAGCCTTACTCAGTCATCCATTCTGTCGCCAAGAGCAGTAAGTATCGACTGGTAATCGTAGTTTTCCGATAGGCAAGTCAATATGGAACCCAATTCGCTTTCGATAGCACTTATATTTTTGATAGTAGCTTCTATGCTTACACTGTCGAGGCTTTCTAAAGCATCATGAAGTTCCTTACGCAGCGCTTGCGGTAGTACACTAAGCATCTCTGGCGTCAAGTTTACAACTTCCTGTTGTGCCTCCACTGAACTCTGGTAAATGTATTTCACGCCAAGGTGTTTCGACAGACAGTCGTAGATTTCGCTCACGCGGAAGGGTTTGCGAACATAATCGTCCATGCCGATTGCGAGCATTTCATTGCGCTCTTCGGCAAATGCCGAGGCGGTCACCGCTGCTATCTTTACATCCTTTCCATCGGGCAGTTCGCGAATGCGTCGTGTGGCTTCCATGCCGTCCATCACGGGCATGCGTCTATCCATCCAGATGAAGTGTGGATGCCAGCTCTGGAATAGCTGCACTCCTTTTTCCCCGTTTTCCGCCAGTTTGACCTTAAAGCCGACATTTTCCATAAGTTTGGTTAAAAGCAGTTGATTGTCGCGCTGATCTTCGACGATCAGGATGCGGTATTCTGGTTGACCTGGCTGCAACCCGGCTACTTCTCCCTCATCAATCTGCTCGGTTTTGCTTATATCGCTGGGCTTCGCTTCATGCAATAACAACTCAATCCTGAATAGTGAGCCTTTATTGGGTTCACTTTGCAGGCTTATACTGCCCCCCATCATCTGTACAAACTGGCGGGTAATGGTCAGTCCAAGCCCGGTACCTTTGCTTGTACCCTGTTCTCCGAGTTGAATGAAGGGTTCGAATACATGCCGCTGGTCTTCAGGCTTTATACCAATACCGCTATCCTCAACCTCGATCACCAGATGAGCGGATTTGTTTTGCCTGGTGCCTAAGCGCAGAGTAACGCCACCCTGCTGGGTGAATTTGACTGCATTGCCCAGTAGATTGATGAGTATCTGGCGCAGGCGGGCCTCGTCACCAACAATATAACGCGGAAACATCGATGACTGATCTAACAACAGTTGCAGGCCTTTGCTCTGTGCGCGTTGCGACATCATTTCGGTGACGTCGCGTACCATGCCGCCCAGATCGAACGGCGCGTTCTCCAGTTGTACACGTCCGGCCTCAATCTTGGCCATTTCCAGCACGTCATTGATGAGATTCAGCAGGTGTTTGCCGCTACGGCTGATGATGTCGATGTGCTGATGTTCGTTCTCGGGCAGCAGTGGGTCATTACGGATCATGTCGGAGAAACCGAGTATAGCGTTTAATGGCGTACGCAGTTCGTGACTCATATTAGCGAGAAAAACGCTCTTGGCTCGGTTGGCGGCTTCGGCATCATCTCGCGCTCTGATAAGTTCTGCTTCGATCTGTTTCTGAGTGGTGACATCATGCATCGAGACTACCGCGCCCAGCTTTTCTCCCGATTCGCTGAACATCGCCTGGCCGGCACAGAGCATGGAACGTCGACTACCATCCGTATGCACGATAATCATAGGCTGTTCGCGTACCTGCTCCCCATTGAAGGCGCGAAACAGGGGGATCTGATCGGTTGGCATAGGTGTGATACCGTCCTCCTGAAGCAATCTATAATGTTCGGACCAGTGCTCTGGCGGCAAATCCTCCTGATCTATGCCATGTATCAGGCGAGTGGCATTATTAAAGTAGGAAAGCACGCCCTGTTTGTCGCAGGCGACTATGCCATCGCTGATATTATCCAGCACCGCCCTGGTAAATACCTGCTGCTGTAGCAGTTCCTCAGTCCGCTTCTCCACCATCTCGAAGAGGTGGTTTCGGTGCTGCTGAAGTTCGTTCTCTCGTTGGATCAGGGTGTTCAACATAGCGTTGAAAGCATGACCGAGATTGGCTGCCTCATCCTGGCCTTTGAGTCGAACCCGGCTTTCCCGATCACCAGACTGGATAGCGTCCGCCACTGTTTGAATAGCGTATAAGCGGCGTGTCAGCCGCCAGCTCATAAGCGCAACCAGAATGGAACCGAGAAAGATGGCGGCAATGGCCTGGAGAGTACCAGTGCGCGTGATCGTTTTCAGGCGTCTAGCTGTGGTCTCCTGACCCAGGCCAACACGTATCCAACCTATGTCGGTACCGGCCAATACCACGGGGCTGGCCACATCTACTACATCAGCGGTTTGACTGATGATGCGGGTGTGTGATTGTGTCGTCCAGCTATCCAGAAAATCTTTCAGGTATTTGCCTACCAGTGAGGTATCGCTATGCGCGAGTACCCGGCCCTGCGGGTCAAGAATCATGGCGAACAGAAGGTCGGGGTAGCGGCTCTGGGCTTCGATAATTTCCTGTAACCCGGAATAATCTCGTGCTGCTAGCCAGCCGGATGAGGAGGTCGAAATGCTTTGGGCAAGAGCAGTGGCGTTCTCGATTTGACGTTGTAGTAGCATATCCTGTTGTCGATCAGTGAGATACCAGACGAACAGTGCCATCATCACTGCATTGAGCAAAGCTACGCCAATTATGAGCTGGCCGCGCAGGGTGCCGAAGATTGGTCCCAGATAACGTTGAAACGGGGAGTGTCTCACTTAGCTTCCACCGGACGCACTTCGCGCTCGAAGGTGGCAATATAGTCGCGCACCCTGTTATAGCTGGCATCGTTAGCGATATGGAAACGGGCGGTCGACATATCTGCGAGGATAGCGTTCCCTGCCGGGGTTTGTTGAAGAGAAACCAGCAAGGCCTGTACCCTGTCACGTAGCGCCGCTGGCACGTCATCGCGGACCATAACCGAGTTGTTTATCAGTGGAGGCGTCTCCCAGATCAACTTCAACTGGGCGGCTTGCTCAGGGTGGTCTTGCTGAAACAGTCGCCAGGGCGGCGGCCAGGTGGCAGCGGCGTCAGACTTGCCCAGATAGGCATTCATGATGGAAGACTCCTGCGAGCCAACATAGACATTATCGATATCCCTGTTGATATCCACCCCATGCTGGTAGAGAAAATACTGCGGCATGATGCAGGCGGCCAGTGCGGTATAGGAGGGATAACTGACGATCTTACCCTTGAGTTCGGCGGGGGTTTGCAGACTACTATCCTTGCGTACGATGAAGATGCCCTTAAAATCCTCGGCGTCACCCGCCATGGCGATTACCTGATATCCGACTTTGATAGCTTCCAGAGTATGCCAGGGATTGGGTAGCAGTAATTCAGGGCTACGAGCACGAAACTTCTTCTCGAAAGCCTGGTAATCACGTGATGCCTCCAACAGGAAGCTAACTTCAGGAATGTTTGTATTCAGATAATCGATTAGCGACTGGTAAGCTTCTGCAAGCTTCTTTGGGTTGTGCAATGGGTAGATGGCCAGGTGGTAGTGCGGCTTTGCACTACTCACTGGTGCGCTGTCATATTGTGGGCCGCTGGGTGGCGGGGCAGAGTCGCAGCCAACAGTAAATATCAGCGTCAAAAGAATGCACAGGGTCAGGTGTGTATTACTCATCACTCATGCTCCTCTAGCAGGTGACAGAACAAGCATCGACACCTTAATTATGCCAAATAATCGTGTTCGACAGCGTTCCATTCAACAACATTCTAATAGTGTGTTCACGCCAGGTTACAGTCATTGTATCGAGGCATGTTTGCTGAGTTGCTGTAGCTATGTAAATCGTCAATGCTATGGAATGAATACATCGCCCAATCAACTTTCTCGCATGCACTCTAATAATAGAGTAAAAAATGGCAGGTCATCGACCATATAAAACAAATACTCATCTGCGTCGAAACCACACATGATCAGTGTCTTGCGAGTGGCTTTAACTTCTTCAGAATAGTTGGGTAGTCATACTTATCGGTGAGTCGACTAAGTGCCTTGTGTAAAGTCTGATTTTGATTTGCTATCTGCTGAACAATCGATTCAATTCGACTCCTGTCCAGTAGCTCCAGAGCATCGATAAACTCATTGCGCAATTCATCAGACAATTCTTCCATCATTCCAGCTGTTAGAGTCTCAAACTGCTGTTGAGGCTCGGGATCACTTTGGTAAATATATTTTACGTCAAGGTGTTTTGACAGACAGTCGTAAACTTCGCTAGCGCGGTAGGGCTTGCTTACATGGTCGTCCATCCCTGCTTCAAGCATTTCGTTGCGCTGTTGAGGGAATACCGAGGCAGTGACTGCGACGATCTTTACCGTTTTGCCGCCTGGCAGTTCACGGATCTGTCTTGTCGCCTGTATGCCATCCATCACCGGCATGCGTTGATCCATCCAGATGAAGTGAGGTTTCCAGCTCTGGAACATTTGCACCCCCTGTTTCCCGTCCTCAGCGGTTCTGACCTTGAAGCCGACAGGCTCAAGTATCCGGGTTAGCAGTAACTGGTTATCACGGTTGTCTTCAACGATGAGGATACGGAATTCGGGTTGGCCTGGAGCGAGACTTAGCACATCTCCTTTGTGCTGCATTTTTGGTTTATTGATGTCGTCTTCCTGCGCTTCGAGTAGCGGCACTTCAACCCTGAACAGAGAACCTTTGTCGAACACGCTTTCCACGCTGATATTTCCACTCATCATCTGCACAAATTGGCGCGTGATAGTCAGCCCCAGCCCTGTACCCTTGTTGACGCCTTGCTCTCCCAGTTGAACGAACGGTTCGAATACATGCTGTTGCTGTTCAGGCGTCATACCGATACCGCTATCTTCAACCTCAATCAGTAGATGTGGTATCTTGTTTTGTCTGGTAGCCAGGCGCAGAGTCACATTGCCCTGGCGGGTGAATTTGATGGCATTGCTTAGCAGGTTGATCACAATTTGACGCAGGCGAGCCTCGTCACTAACGATGTAGCGCGGAAACTCCGGTGACTGCTCGATCAACAGTTGTATGCCCTTGTTCAGAGCACGTACCTTCATCATATCGGTGGTATCCTGTAGCATGGCAGCAAGGTCGAATGGCCTGTTTTCCAGCTGCACCCTGCCGGATTCAATCTTGGCCATTTCAAGAACGTCATTAATCAGGTTCAGCAGGTGGGTACCACTACGGTTGATAATGTCAATATTCTGCTTCTCAGTAGATGGTAGTAGCGGATCTTTACTTATAAGGGAGGAGAAGCCGAGGATGGCGTTGAGTGGAGTACGCAGTTCGTGGCTCATATTAGCGAGGAAGACGCTCTTGGCCTGGTTCGCGGCTTCCGCTGCATTACGTGCCAACACCAGGTCGGCAGTGCGCTTTTGGATCTTCTCCTCCAATTCATCCTTGTACTGCCTATGCTCCTCAGCCAATTTCTTCAGCTCATCAATATCTAAACGCAAGCCAAGCATGCGGCTGAGCTTTCCCTCTTTGTCATGATCAATAGCAAAACCGGTCACCCGTTGCCAGCGATAACTGCCGTCGGCGTGAAGCATGCGAGCTTCGTAGGTATAAACTTCGCTGTTGAGGGAGAGAACCTGTTGGATATTTTCCTGTACCATGGCTACGTCGTCTGGGTGCAGACGTTGAAGCCACTCCTGACGGTCTCCCTGACCCTCACGTGCTTCGTAGCCAAGCATGGTGTAGTAGATTGGGGAGGGATAAAAGCGGTCATTGCTGACGTCCCAGTCCCACACAGCAATCTGCGCCGCTTCCAGAGTTAGCCTTAATCGCGCCTCGGAAACCTTGAGCCTTTCCTCACTCTGTTGCAACAGGGAGTTATTTTGCTCCAGCTCGGCACTCGAGCTTTGTAGCTGCTCGGTCATGTCGTTGAATGCTGCGGCCAGCAGGCCAATTTCATCCCTGGATTTCACCTTAGCCCTGATATTCAGGTTGCCACTGGCAATGTGACCAGCCATGTCGGTCAAATGTACAATGGGGAGGGTTAGCAGGCGCGCAACAATAATGGCGAGTATAGCTACAATAAGTATCGCTATTCCCGCCAGAATGACTGTGTTTCGTGTCAGTGCCTGGTTGGAGACGACATAGTGGTACAGGCCCAGGATGGCTAGCGGTATCAGAGCTACACCCACAAACGAGACTAACACCTTGGCACGTAGGGATGTTACAAGGAATTGCCAGGCCGGTCTGATCATATACAGTACCTGTTTACTAGTGTATTCATTAGCTCATTTGCCCCATCAAAGTATTCATCAGTATGTCAGGTAAAGCAAGTTCACATGCAAACTTTCCCTGCTCCAGCTCAGGGTTGTCCGTTCTGTCAGCGTTGCAAAGCAGTCAAGCGTAGTCTTGATGCTCGGTTGTCATAGACTTTAGGTGCCACAGCCTTGTCGGTAGTTCGCACAATTTTCAGGTGGTCTGGTATCGTGATCTTTGCGGCCAGGGAGGGTTGTTACGGCACTCCAACCCATAAAGACCGAAAGCAAATCTAGCCAGCACACACAGCTGTAAAAAATCACTGCGTTTCAAGTTGTCACGTTCGTACTGATCATTGGCCGACTTCAGAAAACCTTGGTGCTGACGCTCAAAGTTATTCATCTAACCTGCCTCTATCTCTATTCAAGTCTATTGATATTGTGTTTCAAATCGGCTTTTAGAAACTTGGCCAGGGCGATTTATTATTGCTATACCAGAGTCGACTGAGGATTTATTTTTTACCAGCCTCCCGAGTTACGGTTTCCACTATATTGATAATAGCTGCTTAATCAGATTTGTCGGTAATACTTTCCTGTTCTAAGTATGAAATGTACTTTGTCCCCCAATAACTGCTCATCAGTCTCAGCATATCTGACTCTACCAGTCCGATCATAAGGGGGCAGATATCATTGCTTTGCCTCGTTTAGCATATCGAGTATCACCTGGTACTCAAAATTTCCAGCCAGCTGGCCAAGCCTCTTATGTAATTCCTGATCATATCTGGCAAGCTGCTGGATAGCTGTTTCAATGCGCTCCATATCCAGGCTTTCCAGCGCATCAATAAGCTCGCCGCGCAATGCCTCCGGTAAATCTTCCACCATCTTTGCTGTTAAGGTCTCAACTGCTTGCTGTGGTTCAGGTTCACCTTGATAAAGGTATTTCACGTGTAGTTGTTTTGACAGGCAGTCGTAAACTTCGTTTGCGCGGTAAGGCTTGCGTACATAGTCGTCCATGCCAGCATCGAGCATTTCGTCGCGTTGTTCGGCAAACACCGAGGCTGTCACTGCGACAATTTTCACCTCATTGCCCCCGGGTAATTGTCGGATACGGCGGGTCGCCTGTATGCCGTCCATTACTGGCATAAGTCTATCCATCCAGATGAAGTGTGGTTTCCAGCTTTGGAATAGCTCTACTCCTTGCTCACCGTTTTCCGCCACTTTAACGCTAAAGCCTACAGTCTTAAGCAGTCGGCTCAGCAGCAACTGATTATCACGCTGATCTTCGACGATGAGGATTCGGTATTCAGGTTGTCCCGGAGCGAGCCCCATGACGCCACCTTTGCCATTCAATTTCTGTTTGCCGATATCGGCCTCAGATGCTTTCTGCAGTGGCAGCTCAACCCTGAATCGTGTTCCTTTATCAGGTTCGCTTTCAAAACTGATGTCGCCTCCCATCATGAGCACGAACTGGCGTGTTATGGTTAGCCCGAGCCCTGTACCCTTGTTGACGCCATGTTCTCCAAGTTGAACGAATGGTTCGAACACATGCTCCCGCTGTTCAGCTGACATACCGATGCCGCTATCCTCAACCTCTATCAGCAGATGGGAGACCTTGTTATTCTTTGTGCCCAGGCGCAATGTTACGCCCCCTTGCCGAGTGTATTTGATGGCATTACCTAGTAGATTGATCAGGATCTGACGCAGCCGAGCCTCGTCACCAACTATGTAGCGCGGGAACAGCGATGACTGATCGATCAACAGTTCCAGCCCTTTGCTGCGTGCGCGCTGAGTCATCATATCACTGACATCCCGTATCAGATTTCCCAGGTCGAAGGGCGCGATTTCCAGTTGCACCCGCCCGGCTTCGATCTTGGCCATATCCAGTACATCGTTGATCAAATTAAGAAGGTGTTGACCACTGCGAGTGATGATATCCAGATATTCCTTCTGCTGTGCAGTGGCCTGGCGATCATTGTGCATTAGTTGGGAAAATCCGAGCACCGCGTTCAGCGGGGTACGGATCTCATGGCTCATATTGGACAGGAATATACTCTTGGCGAGATTCGCGGCTTGCGCAGCATCGCGTGCAAGCACCAGTTCGGTGGTGCGTTGCTGGATGATATCTTCAAGGTTATCCTTGTGGCTACGCAGCGCCTCTTGCATGTGCATGTGCTCGGTCACATCACGTGACAGCACCAGAAAGCGAGGTTCAGCCGATGCATCAGCCATTGGTTTCTTAGACAGCGACAGCTCGAACCAGTGTGCCTCCTGAGGTAGATCTATACGTATGATATTGCCGACCGAAAGTTCACTCTCGTTCGCTTCTCGGATAGCCTCCATGGCGATGGTGGCAGCGGCGGGAGGGAGTATTTCTTCCACTGTCTTGCCGAGCAATTCTTCTCTGGGTAAAGCCAGTAGCTCTGGTCTCCTTGTCCAGACGTTAAGATATTGCCCTTGTGCATTCACCTCAAACAGAATGTCGGGAATCGCGTTGATAACCCCTTCGGTGAATTCCAGCGCCTGCTTGAGTTGCAACTCCGCTTTCTTGCGTTCAATAATTTCCCAGGCCTGATCAGCAATCAGCGTAGCGACTTCGATATCTTTTTCAGTATAGTCGGTAGGCTTGTTGCCTACCCCAAGACTGGCTATTATGGTGTTACCGCGAAATACCGGCACCACTATTTCGCGTATCACCGTAGCATGCCCTTCTGGCATCCCTTTGCGATGGGTAAGTGAAGCATAGTCGTTATGCACAACTGCTTTTCTCAGACGTATACTATCTGCCCAGACTCCGGCTTCGGAGACAGGATAATGCAACCCCATGCCTGCCGCCTTGCAGAATTCCTGTCGGGTTCTTGTGGACCAGTTCTGAAGCGTCAGGGTATCCTGGTCAGCATCGACAAAGTGGAAAAACCCTATCAGGCTTCCTGTCAGTTTCTCGACTTGATTGAGGGTTTCTTCCAGCAACTCATCCATGGTATGCGTTTCTGAAAAGCTCACCAGATGTATCCTTGCGGTATTAACCGCCTCATTACGCATGCGCTCAGTAATATCACGGTTGGAAACCCGACGTCCCATATACCTGTTGTCATCCCCATACACCGCCTGACAAACGTGCGATATCCAGCGACTTTCACTATCACGCCGAACAATCCGAAAATCTACTTCAGCAAAGTCAGTTTGTTCCATATTGTGCGAGTGATTTTTCATTCGATGCTGATCATCCGGATGAATGATACGGAATAGCAGCTCTGGATCAGCAATAAACTCTGCCTGAGAGTAGCCTGTGACACGCTCACAGGATGGCGATGTGTAAACGATATTGCCGTCGCGCCCCTCCCAATATTCCCAATCGTAGGTATGGTCGGCGATGGTATGGAATTTCTCCTCCTCTAGCGCCAGCATGTGGGTGATTTCCAGTTGCTGTCTCCACGAACGTCTGGTCATCCATATGCCAATTGACGAAATCAAAACAAACAGTATCAGCAGTCCGCTGAGTTCCTGCACTTCATTCCACCAGTCCAGCAGATACTCTTCATTTGCCAGTCTCACGCTAATGAAAAGGGGGTAACTACTCGTTTTATGAAAGGAAACGATCTGTGTATCGCTGTCAAAGATGCTAGACGTGTGAAAGACTCCTGAAGTGAGCCCAGCTTGCACCATCTTGTTAAAATCACTCTCAATTACTTTACTGCCGATGACGTTAGCAAAATCCTGTGGATGGGGGTGCAGGACAATCAGACCCATGTCACCGCCGCGTAGGGCGATCTGCCCATGCATACCGACATCCACTGTGGCAAATATTTTGTTGATATTCTCCAGTGAAATATTGGCAAACACGACACCGGCGAAGCGACCGTCTGGATAATTCAGACGGTGAGCTAAGATGAGGACCCAAACCTTATTGATGTAGGACATGACGGGATTGTTAATAAACAGGCCAAGATTTGCTTCATCGCGTTGGCGCATGAAATACACCCGATTTGTCAGATCAACCTTCCTGTCTCCAGGAACATCGACGCCATATTTCACGAAGCCGTATTCATCCGTTGCACGCAGACCGATCACCCATGGCAGGCGCCCTTGCAAACGGGTCATGAAAACCTCCAGTTTAGCGCTGTCGGGGTTGCCTGTAGCAAGCTCGCGTTCGATTTCGTCTACCGCTGAACGCAAACCTATATCCACCATATCGATGGCGTTTTCAATACTTTGCGTGAGGGCGGTAGACAAATTCTGTGTGGTAACTTCAGCGCGTTGCTGATGAGTACCCAGGCTGTGAATGAGTAAAAATACTACCAGAGCAATGATTATCAAATTGAGCAATACGATACTTATGCCAAAGTGCCGAGTGAAGTCGGCTCTGCCGGTTGATGTCATGCGAAGACGGTTTTGCATTTTTAAAACCTTCCCAGTATTTAGCCTTACTTTTTTTGGAAAATTTCCGACCAATCAACATAATCATCCCTGCACAATATCTAAGGTGCCTGATCTGTGCTTAGGTATTACTTCAAGTATAATCGGATACTCATAGTTCACGACCAGTGTTATCTTCTTTGTAGCGTTTTATAAAGCCTTGCTCAGTCATCAATTACGCCGCCAAGCGCAATCAGTATTGGCTGGTAATCGTAGTTTTTCGTCAGGTTAGATAATGTGCTAGCTAACTCAGCTTCGGTTTCACTTATCTTGCTGATGATAGCGGTGATTCTTGTACTGTCCAGGCTTTCCAGGGCATCCCGCAATTGCTGACGCAGCGCTTGTGGCAATACGGCAAGCTTTTCCGATGTCAAGGTATCTGCCTTCTGTTGCGGCTTGACTGTATCCTGATAAAGGTATTGCACACCCAGGTGTTTCGACAAACAGTCGTAGATTTCGCTCGCGCGGAAGGGCTTACGCACAAAATCGTCCATGCCGATAGCGAGCACCTCATTGCGTTCTTCGTCAAATGCCGAGGCAGTCAAGGCAATGATCTTTACCTGTTTGCCATTGGGCAATTGACGAATATGTTGAGTTGCTTGCATGCCATCCATCACCGGCATACGTCTATCCATCCAGATGAAGTGTGGCTGCCAGCTCTGAAACAGTTGCACAGCCTGCTCACCATTTTCCGCCATTTTGACCTGCAAGCCGACACTTTGCATAAGTTTGCTTAGAAGGAGTTGATTGTCACGCTGGTCTTCTACAATGAGGATACGGTATTCGGGTTGTCCTGCCGCCAATCTGCTCACGCTCCCAGTTGTAATCTGATCTGGTTTGCTGATGTCTTCTTCCGAAGCTTCCTGCAGAGGCAGCTCAATCGTGAATATTGAGCCTTTATCTAATTCGCTTTGCAGGTTGATGTTTCCATCCATCATTTGCACGAACTGGTGCGTGATGGTTAGCCCGAGTCCAGAGCCCTTGTTGATGCCATGTTCACCCAACTGAACAAAGGGCTCAAAGATATGTTGTTGATCTTCAGGGGAAATACCGATACCAGTATCCTCAACTTCGATCAACAAATGAGCAACTTTTTTTTGCCTGGTACCCAGGCGCAGGGTAATGCTACCCTGCTGGGTGAATTTGATCGCATTGCCCAGCAGGTTGATGAGTATCTGGCGCAGGCGGGCCTCGTCTCCGAAAATGTAGCTGGGGAACACTGATGACTGGTCAATTAACAGTGACAGGCCTTTGCTCTGGGCACGGACCTCCATCATGTCTGTGGTGTCGCGCACTATAGCACCCAGGTCGAACGGCCTGTTTTCCAGTTGCACCCGTCCAGCTTCGATCTTGGCCATTTCCAGCACATCATTGATCAGGCTAAGCAGGTGCTCTCCGCTGCGGTTTATGATGTCAATTTTCTGCTGCTCACTCTCTGGCAGCAATGGGTCTTTACGCATCATGGCAGAAAAACCGAGGATGGCGTTCAGCGGAGTACGCAGTTCATGGCTCATGTTGGCAAGAAAGACTGTCTTCGCCTTATTAGCTGCCTGCGCCGCATCACGCGCCAGAATCAGTTCGCTTGTGCGTTGATGAACCGTTTCTTCCAGGTTCTCCCGGTAACGATGCAATTTCTTTTCCGCCTTTTTGAGTTTGCTGATGTCGTTCAGGTGTGCGTGATAATAGATAACCCTGTCGGTGGAATCCCGCTTCACCAGCGTGAAATCGAAGACCCAGCGATACTTGCCATCAACACAGCGGATGCGGTATTCATGATCGAAGAATGGAACGTCGGAATCACTGTGGATTTCCATTTCCCTGAGCACCGACTCCAGATCATCGGGATGGACGATGCTTGTATAGGGAATCTTTCCGCTAGTGAAATCTTCTGGTGAATATCCGAAGCGTTGTTTCACGTTAGGCGATACATATTCTACTGGCCAGCCTTCGGCGGCGCGCCATTTAAAGGCTACACTGGGCCCGCCGATAAACATGCTCCGCTCATCCTCAAGCAGGGCGTTAAGCTCTGTTATCGCAGCAGCAGACTTGTGCGTCCGCTGGTAGAGGACGATCAGGCCGATGCTGGCACTTACCAGCAGCAGTAACAGAGCTGTCATCGCCAGAATCCAGGCTGCATAGTGTTGCCAAATGTCTGCCAGCAGAATCTCAGGAGTGCCATCAAAGGGGGGCAGGCGTAGGCGATGCAGTAGCTGTTCGATACCTTCGTAGTTAGCGGGTATCTCAAAACCGTTGACTTCAGCATCTGCCCCGAGACTACCGTGAGGCATAGCCAGCAAGGCCGCCGCAATGTGAGAAGCAAGATGTTTGTCGACCTGTGGCATCACGGCAACCGCCCACTGTGGATACAGTCGCGTAGACACGGCGTTGGGAAATCCAGGAAGGTTTTGTCGATTGATGATTTTAAGCAGACTCGGGTCGAGGCGACCCTCTCTGGCCATGGATTCTATAAGGCCGCTCTGAACAAAGCCGACATCGACACGACCCGCAACAACTGCAGCAATCACCTGGTCGTGCGGTTGCCCCAGAAAATGCAGATAGTCATCCTTTTGCAGCGACACTCCTGCCTCAAGCAGTTCGAAAGCCTGGGCCTGGTAACCACCAAATGACAGTAGCGAGATAGCACCAATGTGTTTCCCGATAAGATCGCGTAGTGATGCAATGTCATCACGCTCGGCTAGCGTAACTATTACTCCGCCATAGGCGCTGGACTCTTGCCCTTCTTTCCCTGCAACAAGAGTCGCCAACGACGACGACAAACCGCTGGTATGTTGCAACATCAGGAATTGTCCAGGCGAGGTCACCACCAAATCTACCGCTCGCTGAGCCACAGCGACTTCCAGTCCGGTATGATCATAGAGCTGTAATTCCACCGTTTGTTTCAGGGTGGTTTCGAGATGGTTAGCAAGGGGCTGCCATGTTGCGCGCGCTTGCATTTCAGGGCGAAATGCAAGCAAGCCGATCTTTAGAGGGGGCTCGTTGAATGCTGCAAACGTTGTTTCAGCAACAAGTAGGAGAAAGAGAAATGCAGCAATGCGTTTCATGCAGTTAAGGTTCCTCGCTCGGCAACCCATCCGGTAGCATCAGTTGCTTGAGATTATCTTCTTTTGCCAGCAGGCCGCGTCGAACCATCAGTGTAGAAAGCTCTCTGGCCGCGCGCAGCAGACGCGAATCGGCCCCACCCAAATAGGATCTGTTGGCGGCGAGAGAAGGTAGCGATACGCCCGCCAGCATGCGCCTCGACTCCTCTGGAGTAACCCCCTCACGTGCAGCAATGCGTAGTAGATAGTCCTGTTCGTGGGTGCGCTTGTAATCAAGGACTCGAAAATGATTTGTTGTGAGGGCTCTTACCAGCGGTAACACCTCGGGCCGATCCCGCCGTACTGCCAGCACGTCGATGATGGCATCGGGCATCTGCCGACTGTCGAACAGCGTATATGCCCCGGCACGTTGAATAGCTGCGGCGTTCGGCCCGTAGGTAATGGCGACATCAACCTTATTGTTGATCCAGGCGTCAAGTTGCTGATCCGGCGGAATGTCCAGCTGCTCGACTTCTGATGCTGATAAATCTGCCGCTTGCAGCAACTTTTCGAAAACCAGAGCGCCCAGAGCAGCGAATTCATAACCGATGCGTTTGTGTGCCAGGTCGCCTAGCGTCCTGATCTCTGGGCGTGACAGTACCACGTCAGCCCCGGCAGAAACATCAAACACCAGTACTGCTGACAATGGCAGTCCAGCCGCACGAGCTTGCAGCATTTCGTCCAGTGTAACGCAGGCCGCCGCCACTTCTCCTGAACGCAGTGCGGCAAGCGAATCTGCCACGGTGTTTCCATCATGCAACTGTATAGTATCCGGCAGCCATTTCAGCTCGCGCGCAATATACAGGGATTCGTAACCCACCCAGGGATGTATTCCAACTTTTAGCGTCGGTTGCTCAGTGCATGCCGCCAGCCATATTAAGTCGATAACGACGATAAACAGAAACAGTATTTTCAGCTTGTGTTGCATATTACTCTCTCCGTGAATGGTGCGGACAGTGAACCCGAAATGGCCGGGTAATTAAACTCCCCGGCTTGCTGGCTCATCTTCTGGTATTTCTCTCAGTCTGCCTCCTTTAGTTTAGTTTATCATGCGGGATAAAGTAGGTTACAAGCCAACCCCAAACCAGTGCTTAAGTACATCAGATGCAGGTTGCGGCTTACCGAAAAGATAGCCCTGTTGAATAACGTTTGGATGCCTGTTGAGGAAGGCTGCCTGCTCCTTTGTCTCAACGCCTTCAGCCACTACCTTTAAATGCATATGTTTGGCTACCGCCAGAATAGTTTCAACCAGTCCTGCATCACTTTCATTCAGCGTGACCTCCTGGATAAAGCTTTTGTCGATCTTTAATTCGTGTACAGGTAGACGCTTAAGGTAAGACAAAGATGAATACCCTGTACCAAAATCATCGATTGAAAATTTAATGCCCAATGCAGAACATTCAATCATTCTGGCTGTCATCTCGTTAATATTCTCAATCAACAGGCTCTCTGTTACTTCAAGCACAAGATGATTTGGATCGGCGCCCGTGGCGGAAATTTGCCGTACTAAACCGCTATAAAAATCTGCTTTCTTAAATTGTCTGGTACTCATATTTACCGACAGATGAAGTGGGTGTCCAACCACATCTCCCCAGGCAAGTAACTTTAAAGCTTCAGTTAAAACCCAGTTTCCTATCTCAACAATGAGATCGGATTCTTCTGCTATTGGAATAAATACGTTCGGCGGCACCAGGCCTCGTGTTGGATGCTGCCAACGGACAAGAGATTCAAAGCCAACCAGCTTTTCGGTAGAGTCAACCTGAGGCTGAAGGTAAAGACGTAACTCATTATTTGCAACTGCCTGGCGAAGCTCTCGTTCTATATTAAAACGGGTTTCAACCGATTCAGTCATATCGGTCTCAAAAAAAGCACTCAGGTTGCCACCTTTCTCCTTGACTCGATGCAGCGCAGTATTGGCTCTGCGTAAAACCTGTTCTGCGTTGATATCTGATTTTTCTGGAAAGGAGGTTATGCCCAGACTCACGGTAATTGATATTTCTTCATCTTTAATGACTATGGGCAACTGCATTGAACGCAAAACCTTTTCCGCGACAATACGTGCCTCTCGACTAGACTGTTCAAGTTCCTGTGCAAGTTCCGGAAGCAGAATCGCATACTCATCCGACTCCAGCCGCGCCAGAGTATCTACCTCCCCTAACAAATCTGATAAGCGACTCGCCACGGCTTTTAATAACTCATCCCCAAATATCTGACCGCGTGCATCGTTGATGTTTTTAAAGCGATCTATATTGATTAATAAAAGAGCCGAATGATGTTGGTAACGACGACCTAAGATTAAAGCCTGCTTGATGCGTTCCATGATTGACTGACGATTGGGTAGATTCGTCAATACATCATAATGTACTAGATGATCAATCTTCGCCTCTGCCTTCTTTTTTTCACTTATATCAGAAAAAGATACGACTACGCCGGTGATTTTTTCTTCTTCAATAATGGGGCTGGTAAGAAAAATTACAGGAAAAATACTACCATCTTTGCGGATAAAATATTCTTCACCAGTTTGGTTTGAACCACTACTTAAGGTCGCATCGATGGGACAGTTTTTAGCAGTAGAGGTTGAATCATCAGGAAGATGTTGTTGCAAGGTTTTGTTTGAAGCCATGCCAATAATCTCTTCCTCGTCGTACCCCAGCATCTTTGCTGCAGCCTGATTAACGAAAGTGAATTTTTTTTGGCTATCGACTCCAAAAATACCTTCTGCAGTTGAATTAAGGATAAGAGAATTTTGATATGCCAGTTTTTCGAGCGCGCTATAAGAGGCGAGCTGTTCGGTGATATCATGGGCAATGCCTTCAACAGAAATCAATTTACTTTTAAAATCACTGACTGGAGTTTCAGTAATTTCCAACCAGCGTATCGTACCATCGCTATGATAAATCTGTAATTCATAGGCAGGTACCTTTTTTCCCTGAAGAGCGGCTTTGGTAAAAACAGCCGCCTCACGGTTGCTAGGGTGATCGGTGTAATAGTCGTGGTAATGCTTAATAAAATCAGCGGGCTGATATCCAAGTACATTGACTAAAGAAGGACTTACATAGGTCATTTCTCCCTCAGTATTGAGGGAGTAGAAAATATATTCTGATTCCAGCGATTCTACAAGCCGTCGATATTTATTCTCACTGGCTATCAAGTCTCTGGTACGTTCATACACCTTGCGCTCCAGGTCCTGAGCGGTACGAGCCAATGCAACCTGTGTACTAACCCGGACCAGCACTTCTTCAGGCTGAATAGGCTTGGTAATGTAGTCAACGCCGCCCACTTCGAAACCTTTAACCTTTTCATACTTGTCATCTAGAGAGGTTACGAATATAACCGGAACTGACGCTGTGCTATCCACCTGCTTAAGTCTTTGACACAGCTCGAAGCCATCCATGCCGGGCATTCTCACATCGAGAAGAATCAGGGTAGGTATTTTGGCAAGTGCTGATTGCAACGCCAACTGAGGATTATTTGTTGGCCGGACAGAATAGCCCTCTGAAATCAATAGATCAGCCATAAGTTTCAGGCTTGCTAATGTGTCATCGACTATAAGAATATCTATGTCGGAGTTTTCTTCCATTAAATCTTTAGTCACCGGACTACTCTGCCTCTATTCTATATGGTTAGTTTATCAGTGTTAAAACATTAAGACATCTTTGATCTGTATGTTGTATCTCTGCATTACCTATAAGGAATAGGTAACGCAGAGATACGCCGCTTCAAACGTGCAATTCAGCTCGTAACGGGATTTACCTGATAAGCTTTTAGCATGGATGCTGCTATTTTGCGAATGCATGGACGCCTACATGGACGTAGGTGGTAGAGCGAAGCAGGAAGCCAGAGCCGATGCATAGGAGCGTGAAAAGATAAACCGACTATAATGGTTTACGAAACAGTGGCTTACGCTCTAATACGAGCGCTCAACTGAGGAATCCAGGATAGTTAGTATAAGTAGTTAAATCTCATCAGCGCCTATATCGGGAGAATCATCTCTTTCATCTCCGTCTATATCCTGGTCAGCTATGCCAGAACTGAGTTGAAGGCCTGAATCTATGGCTGCTGAAGCACCTGTTGAAAGATGCAGGTCAGCGTTTTGTCCATCTGAGAAACTGGACATGTCAGCATCAGTGATATTGTTACTCCAGTTTCCGCTTGCACCTTCACGTTCAAGAGAGCTTAAGTTCGATAAATTGTTGATAATGTTGGTATTGTAAGAACCTTTAAAGCGAGAATCTATTGAAGCGAAACCATGACCTGTAGATATGATTGTATTATGGACTGTAGTAGCCTTGCAGGCCGACGCAAGACAGACCCCGCAGTCGAAGCCATAGCTTGAATTCAATAAATCTTGAGAAGAGGCAAAAATGAAATTATTTCTGATAATACCGTCATAGTGCCCGATATAGGTGGTATTGGAAATATCGCAAGTATCATCGCTATACACCCTGGCACTCCCGCTACTACTAAGTAACCCGAAACCTATACCCCTTGAATTATCAAGAATCAAGTTCCTTTCTACTATCGTCCCACGACTTCCGCTCCAAAAATGGATGGCATGCTCGCTTAATCCATTTTGGCACCAAAACCCCTTAATGATATTATCTCTGACTGTCCAGTCTTTTGCAGCGTGTGCGTCAATTCCGCCAGTGTAGCAACCTGAGATGACAGGGTTAACATTTGCTCTTCCAGCAGTGGTTAGTTCAATTGTAGAACAGGCAATAGTCCCTTTATCCGTATAATGACCATTAGTTGGATTGATTTTTATGCCCTGTTCGCGAGGATCCTGAATTTTCACCCGATAAATCAAAGTGTTTGTTATATCTGAATCGTTCTTAGCTATTACATGAATTGGATGCGTGTAGGCCTGTTTGATGGTGATTTCAGCAATGGTAATGTTGGAAGCGGCTACGGTAATTATCTCATTAGTTTTGTAATCGCCGTTTAATATGACATTATCGGGATTGCTACTGGCAGAACGGAGTGTGATATCAGGTTTAGAAAACCATAATTGATCTCCATTCAGGTTGTATGTGCCATCAGCCAACATTATGGTGGAACCACCTGGCGAAGAGTTCACAATAGAAGGAAGATCACCGACCTCGGAAGGTGAAACATTGATAATATTTCCAGTTGCAGGCGATAGCTCCTCACAAAAAGATGTGTTGGCAGTAGCTGTGAAAGTGTTAGCGGGGCTATCATTAACAGGGGTGCTATTACCACCGCTAATTCCACCGCATCCAGTTAGGAGGAAGAAACTGAATAAAATAGAAATACCAGAGATATTATTCATGACATATTCTTAAAAATATGGATTGAAATAATCAAGTTTAATAGTTCCTATGCTTTCAAATGGTTGCCTATAACCTGAACCCGTGGTTTCAGGTTATAGCTCTAGTTTACTGACTAACTGTAACTAAAGATAATTGAACTTCATCTTTTGTGCAAAGCAAATTACCTTTCTGATCCTTTATTGCTGTCACGGTGCTTGCCGTAGATGCCTTGGTCGAGATCGATTTTTTTCGTTCGAAGGTAGCTATTCATATATTTGGATTGTGTTGAACAGCTAAGCAGAATACTCCAAGGGTGTGTAGGGTATTTATACTTCCTATACTTTTTACCTGAATACATCAGAAACCTTGTGAAATTGTAAGATAAACTTTTAGCCTCAGTGGTCTCTGTGGTGAAAACGTTCTAAATATTGAAACGGCTGAGGCATGGGGGGAAATCAGGTACTTTTATGATTGGATTCCATTTTTATTTGCTCTCGTGTATTTAGGTGGGGCTATTTTATAAATGTCGATTAAACTCAAGGACTTAAGGGGGCAATTTGATCTCAGAAAATCCATTCTTTGTTTTGTAAGATTTTTGCAGTCCTGCTTAGGTCGAAACCGACCCGGGCACTAAAAATTTGAAGTGAAGTTTATAAAGTATGCTTACTATGCTGGTGGGACAGTGAAAATAACTGCTAATACGTCTGGTTGTTAAGGCTTAAAGGTTTGAGCTGTATGCCTATTGCAGTTTTGACGTCAGATTAAGCAGAGATTTGTCGAGGGATAAGTGCTACATATCCCGACGTTCAACCAGCTCTGGATCAGCGGTAATCTGTCGATAGATTTCAATTCTTGAACCTTCCTCTGCCAGGGCATCAAGCTTCGTGACTTTTCCAAATACGCCTACCTTTTGTTTTTCCAGGTCTATATCGGGGAATTGATCCAGTAATCCAGAATGCTCAATAGCTTCTCTTATGCTACTACCATCGGGAATTTCCAGTTTCAACCAAACCTGTTTGAACTTATCTGCATAGGCTACGCCAACATTCATAACGACTATCCTCCTTTGAAATTAAGCAGTTGCCAGAACGGGTTGCTGACGTTCAGCCAGTCTTTTATCCAGTAATCTTTTACCGGCTAAAAGGAAGCCCAGTACCAGAAATCCTCCTGGTGGCAGGATGATTAATAGAAAACCTTTGTATTCGGGTATTAGAACCATTTCCAGATGATGCGCCCAGGATCCTAACAGTAATGAAGCATTGGCAAATAAGGTGCCGCTGCCAATAATTTCACGAGTTGCACCCAGTATCATAAGTGCAAGCGTGAAACCTAAGCCCATCATCAGGCCATCCATAATGCTCGGTAATACCTTATTGCGAGAAGCAAAGGATTCAGCTCGCCCAAGAATCGCGCAGTTGGTTACTATGAGTGGAATAAACAGACCTAATACCTTATGCAAGTCATGCACCCAGGCATTCATCGCCATGTCTACTATGGTGACCAGTACTGCAATGATTAAAACGAAAACCGGAATACGAACCTGTGGCGTGATAATGCCGCGCAGAACGGCTATACAAAGCCCCGAAGCGGCCAGTACCACGGTAGTGGCTAGCCCCATGCCCAGACCATTACTGGCGGTGCCGGTAACTGCCAGCAGTGGACATAGTCCCAGTGCCTGTACGAATATTATATTGTTGTCCCATAAACCATCTTTAACGATGGTAGAGTATTGATTACTCATGTGCTTTCTCCTTATTATCCAGGGATGAAACGCTTACACTGCTATCTGATTGATCAGGGATTGATATTAATCGACTACGGTTAGCCTTAAAAAACTCCAGGCCTTTGGTAACGCCTTTAACCACTGCGCGTGGAGTGATAGTGGCACCGGAAAACGCATCGAATCGTCCACCGTCTTTTTTTACTTTCCATTCGGCTTTTGGAGGGTTGCCCAAAGACAGGCCATTAAAATCAAAAATCCAGTTACTTTTCTTTTCTTCGATTTTGTCACCCAGCCCGGGGGTTTCTGAGTGAGCAATGACGCGAACGCCAAGAATCTTTCCATCGGTATCCACGCCGATAATCATCTTGATTTCATCAGCAAAACCCTGTTCGGAAATTTCCCAGGCCAGTGCGCTGACCTGTGAATCTTTAAATCCACGGTAAATCTTGATGCTGTGATCCTTCTGATCAGTGACTTCCAGAATGTTATCCAGCAGGTTGTTGTCATACAAATCATCAGGTACTACCTGGCTGAGTGATTCCAGTAAGTCTTCTCTCAGACGTTCATCGATAGCATCTCTTGTGGCTATGTTGCCAGACACTAAAAATACCGATGCAAAGGTGGCAAAGCCTCCAAGCAGCATGGCCTGGTAACCTATGCGCTTTCTATATTCTGGTTCCTGTGGTGTGCTCATGATGCGCTCTCTTTACTACTTTCGGTGGGGGCATAATTGAGTGGCTCACCTTTTCTATCACGACCATAGATACGTGGTTTGAAGTAATGGTCGATTAAAGGCGTACAGGCATTCATTAGCATGACTGCAAAAGCTACGCCCTCGGGGTATCCTGCCCAGGTACGAATGACATATACAAATAGCCCGCATCCCGCACCAAACAAAAGTTGTCCACGTACTGAAACCGGCGAGGTGACCAGATCGGTGGCGATAAAAAATGCCCCAAGCATGGCAGCCCCTGACATCAGGTGGGTTAAGCTTCCGGGATAAAGATCAGGATTGATCAGGTGAAACAGCCCTGATAAAAGAGCCAGAGTAGACAGCATGGAAACAGGTATGTACCAGGTGATAATCTTTTTATACAGCAAAAACAGGCCGCCTAATAAAATAAAGATAGCGGAGGTTTCACCCAGGCTGCCAGAGGATTTTCCGTAGCCCATCTGCAATAATGATGCGGTGCCCTGCATCACCTCGCTCAGGCCTTTGCCAGTAGTCAATTCAGTTTTAATATGACCTAAAGGTGTTGCACTACTGATGGCATCGAATTCAGGCGCGAAGCCAAAAGTAATGGACAGACCCTGCAACCAGTCTGGAGCATTAGCAGAAAAAAGCGGTGCTGGCGCAGTGAATAAAGTCATCTCCAGCGGAAAAGAAATCAGTAACGCAACGCGTGCCACCATGGCCGGGTTAAACAGGTTTTGTCCCAGACCACCAAATACCTGTTTGCCGATAACAATGGCTAAAAATGATCCAATTACGGCTATCCACCAGGGTGCCCAGGGGGGCAGGGTCATTGCCAGTAACCAGCCGGTAAGAATGGCTGATCCATCCCACAAAAAAGGGCGTACTGGTTTACCGGCCACCCTGAGCGACAGGTACTCAGCCAGTAATGCGCTGGTTACGGTCACTATAAATAGATAGATCGCAGGCCAGCCGAACATATAAAAGCCAACCAGCGTGGCGGGTACCAATGCAAGCATTACCATCTGCATGGTTTTGCTGATGCTGTTCCCGCCGTGGGTATAAGGCCCGGCGATGAGTGGTTGTTCGGTCATACTGCTTCCTGTTGAGTGATTTCTGCTTTCTCAGAGGTTGCTTCAGTCGATGCCTGTGCAAGTGCTGCAGCCTCCTCGGCTTCCTTTTTCTTTTTGGCTTCCATTTCCAGCTTACGTTTTTGCATTGCTTCGCGTTTAGCCTGCTTGAGTTTTTCCATGCGTATCGTGCGTGCTTCACTGAGACGTTTGGTTTCACCCTGTTTGTGCTGTAGACGCTGACGTTGAGCGAGTTCACCCTTGGCGTAATTAAAATATTGCACTAAAGGTATATGTGCAGGGCAGACATAAGCACAGGAACCGCAGGCGATACAGTCGAGCAGGCCGAGATTGACCGAAGTATCCAGGCTACCGGATCGAATATTGGCGGCCATTTCCAGTGGCACCAGACCGCAGGGGCAGGCCTGCACACAACTGGCACAGCGTATACAGGGCATTTCGGCCGCGTCCTGGATTTCGGTATGGGTCAAAGCCAGCAGGCCATTGCTGCCCTTTACGGCAGGCACGCGCGTGCCAGGTAGTGGTTGTCCCATCATTGGGCCACCGCTGATTATTTTGGCGGGATCCTGTTTATATCCGCCGCAATATTCGATCAGATTATCTAGTGGCGTACCAATCAGTACACGTACATTTTTGGGCTCATTAATGGCTGATCCAGAAACCGTCATTACCCGTGAAATTAAAGGGCGGCCATGTTTGAGTGCATCGTATACTGCCAGAGCAGTTGCGACATTGTGCACCACGATACCGATGTCAGCAGTCAGACCTCGTGCCGGGGTTTCCTTCCCTGTCAAGGTTTGTACCAGATGTTTTTCCGAGCCCATTGGGTATCGTGTGGGCAGGCCAACGACCTGCACCTGTGGATAATCAGCGGCAGCCTGCTGCATAGCGGCAATCGCATCGGGCTTATTGTTTTCAATCGCAAACAGAACATTCTCTACTTGCAGTGCTCTTGCCATCAGCAATACACCCTGTAGTACTTCCTCGCTATGCTCCTGCATCAGGCGGTCATCGCAGGTTAGATAGGGCTCACATTCGGCACCGTTAATAACCAGCGTGTTCAGGGTGTAGCGGTTGCGTAAATTTAATTTCACCGATGAAGGGAAGGTGGCACCGCCCATGCCGACTATGCCAGCTTTAGCAACACGTTGTGAGATTTCATCGGGCGTCAGCAGAAAAGGATCCGCCACTGGATCAATATCATCGATCCATTCATCCAGTCCATCAGGCTGCAGGGTGATGGTGCGCACCGATAAACCAGAGGCATGGTGCGCCGGGTAGCTGCCCACACCCATAATGCGACCCGAGGTGGGGGCGTGTACCGGTGCGGAGATAACGCCCTGACTGCGCGCTAGCAATTGACCTTTTTTCACCGTTTCACCACGCATGACCAGAGCTGCGGCAGGCGCGCCGATATGCTGTTGCAGGGGAATATGCAGCAGTGCTGGCATGGGCAGGTTTTCGATGGTCTTGCGTGCACTCAATGCCTTACGGTCATCAGGATGCACACCACCGCGAATTTTAAACAGTTTAAATACTTTTGCGACGGACATATCAGGCAACCCTTACTGGTTCAGGCCAGTACCAGGTCTGTAGTGTGTGTTCAACCTTGCGCATTTCAATACATTCAGTGGGGCAGACATCAAAGCATTTTTCGCAACCGGTGCAGGCATCCGTAAAAACCGCATGGATCATTTTCGGGCCACCCAGGATGGCATCGGTCGGACAGCGCTTGAAGCACTTGGTGCATCCGACGCAAAGATTTTCATGGATAAAGGCAACGCGAGGTTCCTGATCATCAACATCAGAAAGGTCAACACTAACACCCATTTTTTCAGCCAGCGCCTCTACCAGTGCTTTTCCGCCTGGAGGGCATAAAGTCACAGGTGCCTCACTATTTGCAATGGCCGCTGCAGCTGGCGAGCACCCAGGATAGCCGCATTGGCCGCACTGCGAGCCGGGGAGTAGATCTTCGATTTCAGCTTCCAGCGGGTTGCCTTCTACGGCAAAAAACTTTGCCGCATAACCGAGCAAGGTACCCATGGTTAAACCTAATAGAGCAATGATGATAATGGCTGCAGACATAGTGTTTCTCTCTCCAGTGTTAACTCGTTAATCCGGCAAAACCCATGAAGGCCAGCGACAACAAACCTGCAACCACATAAGCGATGGGGGCGCCACGAAAAGCAGCTGGAACGCTTGAGATAGCAAGTCGCTCACGTAATCCAGCAAAAATGACCAGTACCAGTGTGAAGCCCAAAGCAGAGCCGAAACCGTAGATCAGGCTTTCCAGTAGATTGTTTTCCTTTTGAACATTGAGTAAGGCAACACCCAGCACGGCGCAGTTGGTGGTGATCAGAGGCAGGAATATACCCAGCACCTGGTATAATGCAGGTGAGGTTTTACGCACCGCCATTTCGGTGAATTGAACCACTACCGCGATAACCAGAATAAAAGTCAGAATGCGCAGATAACCAATATCCAGTGGTTGTAAAATGAAGTGTTCCAGTAACCAGCCGGCAAATGCTGCAAGGGTTAATACAAAGGTGGTTGCCAGACCCATACCCAATGCAGAATCCAGTTTGTTAGATACACCCATCAAAGGGCATAAGCCTAAAAACTTAACCAGTACGACATTATTAACCAGTGCCGTTGAAAGAATAATCAGAATGTATTCCATGAACCTAAACAATATTTCTAGATAACAAGCGATAGTCAAAAAATATGCCAATTAGTCCTCTGTTATGCAGTGTTGCCAACTGCTATACATAAAACCTGAGCAAGAAGTCAGAGTTGGCGCGGTTTGGCAGTGAGGAAAAAAAGAAAAAATTTTAAACAAGATAATTTTGGTGAATCAAATGCATGCGCTTTAACAGTGCCTGTTGTAATGATTGCTACAAATTCCTAAATGGAGAATGTAGTATTCGCTACATGTTAGGTGGGTGCTGTGATCAGGATTAAACCAGTGCCTTAATTTTGGGCGTAAAACTCTTTGGTATAGATTTTGCTGTCCAATTACTCAGGTTTTAAATTCAGGCTTACATTATGGCTCAACCAAAAGCGACTTGTGCCCCAGACAAGGTGATTGATGCGATCAGTCGATTTCTTGATGCGCCTCCCGAAGGAACACCGACGGAAGTTATAGAGGCTTTCACTGGCATAGGTTCAAAGGAATTTTTACCACCCAGAGTGTTTTTTGAAACCGTTATGCAATCACCGGTTGCGATCTCAATCACTGATCCGCATGCCTGTATCCTTTTTGTGAACCAGGCATTTGAGCGCCTGACCGGCTACCAGAGTCATGAAGTGATTGGTAAAAATGAGTCGGTGCTTTCTAGTAAATCAACACCCTTAGAAATTTATCAGGATCTGTGGAATAGCATAAAGGCTCTCAAGGTATGGAAAGGCATGCTGGTGAACCATGGCAAGCATAAGAATGAATATCTTGCTGAACTCACCATATCTCCTGTGTTAAATCATCAGGGTGAGATTGCCTATTATCTGGGGATGCATCGCGATATTACTCAGGTGCACCAGCTGAAGCAGCGTCTGGAGTTCCAGACGAACCTGACCAGGGCTGCGTTAGATGCCGCTCCCATGGTAGTAGCCATGTTGTCATCGGATGGAAAACTGGTGATGGACAACCTGGCCTACAAGGCGTTGATGGCTGATTTTAAAGGTCTTGAACCGGCCAACCTGTTTCTGGATGTGCTTGAAACGCAACTGGGTGAGTGCCTGAATAAGGTGTGTGAAACAGGGGAAGGTTTTACCAATGTAGATGTCAGATTAGACCCACCAGGTAGCTCGACACCACGTTGGTTTTCCTGCTCAGGTGTACGCATTGATGAGCTGGATGAGGCAGCACACAATTACTTCATGGAACCTGACCACTCTAAAGGGTATCTACTGTTGATAGCGAATGAAGTGACTGGCAGTCGGCAGCGTATCAATGAAGCAAGAATGAATATGATTCGAGCTAATATGACTGAGCACCAGCTAAGTCAAACGATGCGCGAAGCGATCTCCGGGGCCATTTATAAATTGCAGGTACCTTTGAATGTCATTAAAGCTGCGCTTGCGATTCCGGGTGATAAAAGAAATGAGGGAAGCCTGCAAAATATTTTAAAGCAGGCGCTGGAAAGTGGTGAGGATGCGATGGACAGCCTGCATGCAGCCTTACCGGATCCCACTAACGAGCAGCTTTCTCAGGTCAATATTAATGAGATTCTGCATGAGGTATTGAAGCTGTCTACCGATACTCTGCTTGCTTCGGGTGTTGTTGTCGACTGGCGACCCACCACAGTATTGCCTCCGGTGGATGGTCGAGCGAATGCATTGCGAGGACTGTTTAAATACCTGATTGATAATTCGATACAGGCAGTGAATCAAACCAAACAGGATCATCGCGAGATCAGAGTACAAACCGGCCAGGATGGCAACGATTTAGTGATAGAAATTATTGATAATGGGCCTGGTATTTCTGAAGCGCATAGGCTTAAGGTATTTGAGCCTTTTTACTGTGGTTGGGAGTCATCCAGAAATCACTCAGGTATGGGCCTGACCCTGGCTCAGGAAGTAGTGATTGGGCACAATGGTAGTATTGAAATTGATGCGGATTTTTATGGTGGGTGTCGAGTGTTTGTTCGCCTGCCCGTTAATTTCAATTTTTGAGAAATAAATGAAAATTAACAACGACAAGATTGAAAAGGATATGAACAATCAGCAACGCCAGGTGATGCAATCGGGGTTGGAGAGTCTGTATCAGGTGAGTAAGGTGCTGAGCCGTTCACTTGATTTCCGTGAGACACTCACCGAGGTGCTGAATGCGCTGAATGACACGGGCAATCTGAGTCACGGCATGATCAGCCTGATCGATGATGAAAGTGGCGATCTGATGATGATTGCTCTACATGGTAAGCCAATGCCAGCAAATGCAGTGAGATACAAACAGGGTGAAGGCATCGTCGGGACTATTCTGGAAACCGGTGAATCTGTTGTACTTAAGCGAGTATCTGACGAAGATCGTTTTCTTGATCGCCTGAACGTATATGACCAATCTCTGCCATTTATAGGTGCCCCTATCCTGATAGGCGATGATCAGGCAATTGGTGTATTGACTGCCCAGCCGGTTTCAGCACTGGGTGAGCTGGACGAATACCTGCGCTTTATGGAAATGGTTGCCAACCTCATCGGGCAAAGCGTGCGACTGGCAAAAAAGGTTGAAGATGAACAGCTCGCGCTCAAGGTGGAACGTGATGCCTTGCGTCGCAAGGTGCGCGGTGAGCATGGCTTCTCCAATATGGTCGGTCGTTCTCACGGCATGCAACTGGTGTTCGGGCAGGTACGTCAGGTTGCCAAATGGAATACAACCGTCCTGATTCGTGGAGAATCTGGTACCGGTAAAGAATTGATCGCCAACGCAATCCACTATAACTCGCAACGCGCCAGTGGTGCCTTTATAAAACTTAACTGTGCCGCTTTGCCGGACAACCTGCTTGAATCCGAGTTATTCGGTCACGAAAAAGGTGCTTTTACCGGCGCAGTCAATCAACGCAAAGGTCGGTTTGAGCAGGCTAACGGCGGTACGATTTTTCTGGATGAAATTGGTGAAATTAGCCCTGCGTTTCAGGCCAAGTTGCTACGTGTATTACAGGAAGGCGAGTTCGAGCGCGTCGGTGGCAGTAAGACCATCAAGGTCGATGTGCGAGTAGTTGCAGCCACTAACAAGGATCTGGAGGCCGAAGTTCAGGAAGGTGAGTTTCGTGAAGATCTTTATTACCGACTTAATGTCATGCCTATTTTTATGCCCGCACTACGCGAAAGGTCCGAAGATATCCCTGATCTGTCGCGTTTTCTGGTGACTAAAATCGGCAAGATGCAGGGCCGTGAATTAACGCTCAAGGACAATGCCATTAGCCGTCTGATGCAATATGACTGGCCGGGTAATGTTCGCGAGCTGGAAAACTGTCTGGAGCGCGCAGCGGTCATGAGTGAAGAAGGTGTCATCAATAATTTGGCGATCAACCTGTCTGGTCTGCAGAGCAATCAACCTGCTGCAGCTGTGCAGCAGGATTTTAGTAGTAATAACGACATTGATATTGATGACCCCGATATGGATGAACGCGAGCGCGTTATTGCTGCGCTGGAAAAGGTGGGTTGGGTTCAGGCTAAAGCCGCGCGCCTGCTCGGCATGACACCTCGTCAAATCGGTTATCGAATTCAAACTCTGAATATTAAAGTGCAGCAGTACTAATAGTACTGCTTGCGCACTTCTAAAACTTTCTAGCCTGCTGTAGTACACCCCACATCATCACAAAATTGTCGTGTTATAAAACCTACATCAAGTCTTTGAGAGATGATTTAATGATTTAAAAATCAATGACTTAGATCGGCCTTTCAAAACAGGCATGCTGTTTGCATTGGTAAATATAATTAGCAATACAAACGTATTTATCAATAGCTGTAGCAGCATGTAGTCGAGGAGAATCGATGATGGAATTAACTGTATTAGGTCAGTCTGAAGAAGCAAGTGCAGGTGGTTGTAGTTCATCTGGTTGTGGTGGTAGCAATGATCAACTGTCGCATCTACCAGAAAACATCCGTGAAAAGGTGCATAACCATCCCTGTTATTCTGAAGAAGCGCATCATCATTTTGCGCGTATGCATGTCGCCGTAGCACCAGCTTGCAATATTCAATGCCATTATTGCAACCGCAAATACGACTGTGCCAATGAATCACGCCCCGGAGTGGTATCTGAGCTCTTGACCCCAGATCAGGCAGTTAAAAAGGTGATGGCGGTAGCAGCCAATATTCCGCAGATGACAGTTCTTGGTATCGCGGGCCCCGGTGATCCATTAGCCAATCCAGAACGTACCTTTGACACCTTCCGTCAACTGACCGAAAAAGCACCCGATATCAAACTCTGTGTTTCTACCAATGGTCTGTCATTAGCCGATCAGGTCGATGAGTTATGCAAACACAATATTGACCATGTCACCATTACCATCAACTGTGTAGACCCTGAAGTGGGTGCCAAAATTTACCCCTGGATTTTCTGGAACAACCGTCGTATCAAAGGTATTAAAGGGGCCAAAATCCTTATAGAGCAGCAACAAAAAGGTTTAGAAATGCTGACCGAGCGCGGCATTTTGGTAAAAGTAAACTCAGTGATGATCCCAGGTGTAAATGACAAACATCTGGAAGAAGTGAGTAAGGTAGTCAAGGCTAAAGGTGCATTTCTGCATAATGTAATGCCGCTAATCGCTGAAGCAGAGCATGGAACCTTTTATGGTGTGATGGGCCAGCGTGGACCGACGCATGATGAATTACAGGTACTGCAGGATAGCTGTGCAGGCGATATGAATATGATGCGCCACTGTCGTCAGTGTCGAGCAGATGCAGTAGGTATGCTGGGCGAAGATCGAGGCGATGAATTCACCATGGATAAGGTTGAAACCATGCATATCGATTATGAACAAGCCATGGTTCAGCGCGCCGAGTATCAGGCGGGTGTAGAAGCCAAACTTAAACAGCAGCAGGAAAATAAGAAAGGCTTTGTTTCTCTTGAGTCACTAGGCGTTAAGAAAAAAGAATCTCGTCCAGTATTGATGGCTGTGGCAACCAGTGGTGGCGGGGTAATCAATCAGCACTTTGGTCATGCCAGAGAGTTCCTGATTTACGAAGCATCTATGACTGATGTGCGCTTTATTAGTCATCGAAAGGTTGATCTGTATTGTTCGGGTGACGATACCTGTGGCGATGCCGAGACTACACTGGATAACATCATCAAAACTCTTGAAGGTTGTGAAGCAGTGCTGTGTTCCAAGATTGGATACGAGCCCTGGGATATGCTGGAGCAGGCTGGCATACAGCCAAACGGTGAACATGCAATGGAGCCGATAGAAGAAGCCGTAGCAGCCGTGTATGCCGAAATGGTTGAGAGGGGTATACCCGATAAAAAAGCAGCAGACGAATTGTTACTGGCTAAAGCCTGAGGAGAACATCATGGCGTATGAAATTATAAGCAGTTGTGTGAATTGCTGGGCTTGCGAACCGTTATGCCCCAGCAAGGCGATTTATGAATCTCGTCCACATTTTAAGATAGATGCAAAAAAGTGCACCGAATGCGATGGCGATTTTATGGATGCTCAGTGCGTCAGCATCTGCCCTATTGAGGGCGCCATTTTAAATTCATTTGGTGAGCAGGCTAACCCACCGGGTTCTTTGACTGGCATACCGCCCGAAAAAATGGCTGCGGCAATGGCAGAAATGCAAGCGAGATAGAGGTAAGTAAAATGATTGTACTACATCATTATGATGCAAAAATCACTTTGGTCCCTAAGTCAGTTTCAATACTTAAAGGCCTGTATAAAAGTATGTTAGCGATACGTAACTGGTTTTATCAGGATATCACCTGCGATAAGCCGAAAGGTATGCCCTGCAGTAACCGTCAATGGAATCGAAACTCAGCATTTATTATGAGTCAGTACGAGCTTAGCCATGAGGATGCAGTTAGCGGCAGCGTGAATGACTGAAGAAATTATTTTCTGGGAAAAGCCGGGCTGTATAGGAAATACCCAACAGAAAGCCGTGTTACGACAGCATGGTTATAAGCTTGATGTGAGGGACTTATTAACAACGCCCTGGACAGCCGAGCAGTTACGACCATTCTTTGCCGGTAAGGCAGTGAATGAATGGTTTAATCAGTCTGCTCCAGATGTTAAATCAGGTGTCATCAACATCGGTCAACTGAGTGAAAATGAAGCATTAGACATGATGGTGCAAACACCCTTGTTGATTTGCAGACCTTTATTGCAGGTAAACGAATTAAGGCAAAGCGGCTTTGTCGATGGTGTGGTTCTCAATCATTTAAATATTCAGTTGCAAGCTGATGAAGACTTACAATCCTGTCCTATGGCTGATGATGAACCCTGTGAGGTAAAAAAATGAATCAGCAGATAGATGTGTCAGCACATCGCAATGCGGTTGAGATAGCTGATGATGTCTACTGGATCGGTGCACTCGATCCTACGCTACGCAGCTTTGATATTATTCTGCGCACTGCCAATGGTACCACCTATAACTCCTACCTGATCAGGGGTAGCGAAGGTGTCGCTATTATCGATACGGTAAAAGAGAATTTTAGTCAGGAGTTTTTTGCCAGACTCGAATCTGAAGTCGATTACAGTGAAATCAAGGTTATCGTTTTAAATCATCTGGAACCTGATCATACGGGTGCCCTGCCTGAATTAATGCGGCGTGCACCACAGGCGCAGCTATATATTTCACAACGTGCAACCAGCATGTTAAAAGCACTGCTAAAACCTGAGACTCAGGAGTTTGAATACAGCACGGTAAATACCGGTGACTCTGTAAGACTGGGTAACAGGACGCTGCAGTTTTTGCATACCCCATTTCTGCACTGGCCCGATACTCAATGTACCTATCTTGAAGAGGAGCATATATTATTTTCCGGTGATGTTTTTGGCTGCCATTACTGTGATAAAAGATTGTTTAACGATCGCGTCGGCGATTTTCGTTTTTCCTTTGATTACTACTACGCTCACATCATGCGTCCCTTTAAAAAGCATGTAATGGATGCATTAAAGCTGATTGAGCCATTAAAGATTAAACAGATCGCTCCCACGCACGGACCGATACTGCGCGAACGGCCACGACGCTATATCACCCATTACCGGGAGCTATCCACATCCAGCCTGACACGGGAGATTGGATATAACGATGATAAATCAGTGATTATTTTTTATATGAGCTCTTACGGAAATACCGCAAAAATGGCCGATGAAATTAGCGAAGGAGCCAGCAGTATCGAGGGTGTTCGCGTATCACTATACGATCTCGAAGGCGGAGAGATTGACCCCTTTGTTGACCTGATAGAAGAAGCCGATGCCCTGTTATTTGGCTCTCCAACCATTAATGGCGATGCAGTAAAGCCGGTATGGGATTTATTATCATCACTGGCAGTGGTGAATCTGAAGGGAAAGATAGGTGCAGCATTTGGCTCCTACGGATGGAGTGGAGAAGCAGTGCAGATGATTGAAGACAGGATGAGTGGTCTAAAAATGACCATCCCTAAAAAAGGTCTACGAGTAAAATTAATTCCAACTAATGAAGAGCTGGGTGAATGTAGAGACTTCGGAAAATTTATCGCTGAGTTTCTAACGGGTAAATCGGGAGAAAATAAGGTAATAGATTTTGCAGATCTGGGATAAGCAGTAATTTTTTAACATTAAAATCAACTTTAAAGGTATAGGAAATGGCGAAGGGTA
>JBNKMF010000024.1:0-55867 GCA_050292965.1 Gammaproteobacteria bacterium
CCTTATCCAATACACTAACCAGATAACGTTGTTCAAAATCTTCGATAACACAGGACTTGGCCTCTACCATAGGTTGAGACATCAATCTGTGCAGACGGCGGTCTCCATGAAAAGTTCGTCTTTCACGTTTTCTGGTTTCCAGTTCATCGATATAGACATATTTCCCTTCAGCCATCAAAAACTCTCGATGTAGCGTATTCTCAAGCTCTCTTACATTGCCTGGCCAGTCATGGTATCTAAGTGCCTCCAGCGAACCAGGGTGTAGTGTTCTCTCTGGCTGATCATACTGAAACTGCAATTGACGAATAAAATGTTCCGCCAGTAACTGGATATCCCCACTGCGCTCTCTTAGCGGTGGTAACAGAATATTAATCAGGTTGATTCGATAGAAAAGGTCTTTACGGAACTCACCTTGTTCAACCATCTCTGCAATGTTTTCATTGGTTGCCGTAATAATCCGTACATTGGCTTTTTTAGCGGCTTTACTACCCAGGGGGCGGTATATCAGGTTTTCCAGAAATCGCAACAATACTACCTGCCCTCGAGCTGACAGGGTTTCAATTTCATCCAGGAATAAGGTGCCGCCATCGGCCTGACATATTAAACCGTTGCTACTTGCTGACGCATCGGTAAAAGCACCCTTCTCATGTCCAAATAACTCGTTTTCAATTAACTGATCGGGTAGTGCACCACAGTTAGTAGCAATAAAGGGCTGATCTTTTCTGGTCCCAAGATAATGAATCGCACGCGCAAC
Organism: Gammaproteobacteria bacterium; assembly: GCA_050292965.1. GTDB lineage: Bacteria > Pseudomonadota > Gammaproteobacteria > JACNJF01. Next base: position 755 of record JBNKMF010000024.1, read on the forward strand.
TAGCTCCTTACCGGTTCCAGTTTCACCATCGATATATACAGGTGCATCACAGTGCATAATTTTATGTATTTTTTTAAGTACCTGCTGGAATCCTGGTGAATTTCCGATCAGTTTCATTTGTCTGAAAATATTGACATCAACTGCTTCGCTGGAAAAATCTCGATATATCAATTTACCCAGCCGAAAATCCAGTTCGCTGGTTTCACAGGGAAAGGTCTCGATTTCATTACAGGCTTTGACTATTTCAGGAATGAACAGTGGGGTTTTCTCTGCAAATAATCCCAATACTGGTATGGCAGGATCCAGTTTTAAAATACTAATAGTGTCTGATTTACTCTGGTTATTTTCAGTAAACAGCAGAATAAGCGCTATTACGCTACCTTCACCCATTAACTTATCCAGTAGTAAGCGATTTTTTACGAGATGAATATTCAGGTATCCGGCATGCTCCAGCATCAAAGAGAGTTGCTTGTCGTCTTCTGAGCTGGCGTTTGAATAAATGATTATTTTTTCTGCCTGACTTTCCATAGTGCTTCTCCGTATTTATATAAAAAATACTATGTGCCTTATCTCTCCTTTATAACGACCTCTCTGGAACAACCGAAATGTATGCACAGACTATTGAGTCTAATCAAAATAAATTTCTATTCAATTAAATTATGTATATTAAAACAACCTGGCTCATCAAAGCATTTTATTACCCCCTGGCAAAACAGGGTTTTAAACTGAATAGAAAAAAAATCGAATCAATGGTCAACTGTGGAATCCTGAATAATTGGTCAAGGGTACCTTAAAATAAACCCCTCATAATTTGACCTATAATCCCTGCATATTGGACTTTTGTTAAAGTCCTATGCTATCCCTCATTACTCCTTCTACAGCCCTGATAAAGCTATACTTCGGCATACTCTTACTGGTCATGTTGGGTGCCTGCGAGCCTGTCCAGAAAACAGGCTATATCTTTGGCGTACATCCGCTGCATAACCCTCAACTTTTGCACGAAGTGTTTAACCCGTTGATGGATTAGCAGTGGTCTACCTTCCTTCGCATATACTAAAAACATGCCGGTCTCGACACTTAAAATAGTTGGTTACCTTGTTTGAGACATCACTACCGACTCAGTTGATGCTGCAATGGTGCTGGCAATTGCACAGATTATCCAGAAACCTGGCATTAAAACCATCGCTGAGTTTGTAGAAAACGAAGAGACATTACTATTACTAGGGGGCTATGTGGTTGACTTTGCTCAGGGTTATTATATTGAAAAACCTCACCCACTTAGTGATCTATAAGCTTTACACTTAAAAACTCATGCAAGTTCTCTAAAAAAACCGGTAGAATGAAGCTAATTGATTAAACCTGGAATCACAGGGTGGATCAATATATGGTTGATTTGTATTTTAAGCGGGGTTAGCTCAGTTGGTAGAGCGTCAGCTTCCCAAGCTGAATGTCGCGAGTTCGACTCTCGTACCCCGCTCCATCATATCAATGTTGGAAGGCGTAGTTTCTACTTTTCCAACCTACAATTCTATTCAACATCGATTCTTCTAGATAATTTCACTGAGATTGAAAAGGCAGGGAATAATGCTGGTAGACCTATATCAATATAAAAAACATTGTCATAAACGCTAGAGAATCTGGCGTAGCTGCAAACACGGATAACTGACTCCAGTGGCGTCTGCTTAAACATTCAGCAGCAGACTGAGTCAGTAGAGCCATCATCCATGAAAGAATATCCAGATAGAAAAAAAGCATCTGTTTCAGGTTTATTCTCCAGGAAAGAAAACAGTCCTTCCCATAAAATCAGTAGCACCTGAAGTAAAAAATCCACGTTCTAAGAACATGGTTTTATGTATAAATAAAAGTACTTATCAAAAAATTAATGATCAAGGATTCACTGACAAGATCTATCACCTCGTCACAAACTGAAATATTTCCCATTGAGCATAACCTTATTACCAGAAGCTCTGATTTTATTTGGTGCCATAGTAACGCCTATCTCAATAGAATTTCCAACTATTTCACTGTTAGCATTAACACAATAATGATTAAAAGCACTAGAAACACAGGGTGTTTGATCAATACCAGGAACTGCGTTATGAGTCCTGGTTTATTATGTGAATAACCATGCTCGAGCAAATCTTTCATATGCCGATACTCTTCAGTATCTTCCACAGCTTCTTCAGGGGCAGAATCTTGCTGCAGGATATTCAGCGTACCCCTGATTCGGTTCAAGGTTCGTTTGGCTTCTTTTTGCCGGGCTCTATCTTTATCCACAGCAGAAATTCTCCAGAGATGGACTATTCGACAGTGATAACTTTACACATTTTCTGTATTAATTAAACCCGTAAGTTATTTATCAGGCGGCCTGTGAGGCTTCAACCTGGGCTGCCTGCTGCTTCATCAACTCAAACATGGCATACACGCCGACATGACGATTAGGTGATAAATGATCTTCCAGTTTCAGGCGCTTAAATATATCATCCATATCAATCTGCTGGATCTGCTGCGCGGTTTTCCTCTGACACAGATTGATCAATAGCGCCAGTACACCTTTGATAACGCTGGTATCACAATCACCCTGAATATGGATGCCCCCCTCTCTCTGTTGCATATAAATCCATACCTTGCTCATACAGGCCTTGACCCGGTTGTCCTCGGTTTTTAAATGTTCGGGCATTATGGGCAACTGCTCTCCCATCTCGACCAGGTACTCATAGCGCTGATCCCAGTCGTCCAGAAATTCAAAAGTATCAACAATTTCATCCAGATTAGTCATGATGTTTACTGGTTAACCTCCGCAGATCAAATAGTAAATGATTCGCCGCAGCCGCAGCTATCCTTTACATTGGGATTAGTAAACTCAAAGCCTTCGTTAAGTGCGTTCATCTTGACATAATCAACCGTAGTGCCATCGATCAGTTTCAGGCTGTCCTGATCAACCACAAGTTTCACACCCTGGCTATCGAGTACCTCATCATCTTCTTTAACTTCATCGGCATAATCAACAACATAACCAAAACCGCTACAGCCATACTGTTTAGTTGAAAGGCGCAAACCGATGCCATACCCCCTTTTTTCAAGCATCTGATTGATGTGTTTTACTGCATTATCGGTAAGTGTTAAATTCATAGTGTTACTCCTTTGTTAAGAATTACAACAAGCCCAGCTCAAGCCTGACTTCATCGCTCAAACTATCAGGACTCCAGGGAGGATCCCAGATTAGTTCAACCTCTACCTCATCAATTTCATCCAGAGAACGCACCACGCTGGCGACCTGATTCGGCATAGATTCAGCTACCGGACAATTGGGTGTTGTAAGTGTCATTAAAATATATGCCTTCAGACCATCAACACGAATATCGTATATCAGTCCCAGCTCATACAGGTTTACCGGTATCTCGGGGTCATATATCTGTTTCAACAGGCCGATGATTTTTTCGATCAATGGATTGCCCACTGCATTGATGGCTGGTCGCGTAGCCTGTAACGCTGGAATATCGCTATAGACCGGGACAGACTGGCTCATACCTGGTACCTCTCCTGCTGCAATAGATCAATGACCATATTCAGTGCGTACTCCCGAACAAGCGAGTCTGGTAAATTTTCTATGATTCTATTGGCAAAGCCTTCACATAAAAGCCTTACTGCCAGATGCCGACTTAGTCCGCGAGACTGGCAATAAAACAATTGCTCAGGATCTATACTACCGACCGTTGCACCATGACTACATTTGACATCATCCGCATAGATTTCAAGCAGCGGTCTGGTGTCGATTTCTGCCTGTTCGCTTAACAACAGGTTGTGATTGGTCATCTGTGAATCGGTTTTCTGAGCCAGCTTATCCACTAAAATACGACCATCGAAAACACCCCGACCCGCACCCAGTAAAATGCCATTAAAATTCAATTCACTGCGACAATGTGGCGCCAGATGACTGACATCCAGATGCACATCGTTGTATTGCTCATCTGCTACGGTATATACACCCTGCATCTGACATTCTGCATTCTTACCTTCCAGTTTCACATGCACATCACTACGCCCCCATTTAGAACCTGTGGCTATATTCATTAAATTATATCGACTATCTCGATGCTGGTTTACCAGCAGTCGACTAAGATGATGTGAGAACCCACTTTCCTGCTGCAGTCGGATATGCTGTAACTGCGAATTTTCTTCCAGTTGAATTCGTAACAGGCTGTTATGAAAATAGCTCTCTTCACTAAAGCCAGTAAAACGCTCTACAATCCGCGCCGAAGCTGAGGACTCCAACAACACTACGGAACGAGGTTGCGCCAGTATCTTCTGATCTCCCGCAGTCACGAGATGTACTATCTCTAATGGTTTCTCCATAACCACGCCTTTACCGATATGAATGAAGTAGCCATCCTGAATAAGTGCACGATTTACAACATCGAATACATCATCACTGAATGCGTTTTGCTCTGTAAAGAAAGCACTCACCAGCTTGCGTTGCTTTTCATTTATCTGATTAAGACCACTGATGGTGATACCAGCTGTTGGTGAAGGCAAACTGGAAAGATCAGCACTCAACTGCCCATTCAATATCACCAGTCGATAGCTATCTGATGAGGAATAAATCCAGTCATCAAATACTTCAACCAGAGGCTCAGTCTGCGTGGCATCGGGGCTAATAAACTGATGTTTATACAGAGATTTCAAATCCGTATAACGCCAGGCTTCCTGTTTACGTTGAGGAATATTGACTGAAGCCAGACTGGACTGCGCCTGATCCTGAATGTCAAATAAATGGCTGTGCGTCAACGCTCTCGCAGTGACACTATTGTCATACACCAGACTATCAAACCACTGTTGTGCACTATCCAGATTATTCATGCGGCATGCGCCTCCTGCAACCAGGCATAACCTTTTTCTTCTAGCTCTTCCGCCAGTTCCTGGTCACCCGACTTGACGATGCGGCCATCTATCAGCACGTGAACCCGATCCGGCACTATATATTCCAGCAGCCGCTGGTAATGGGTTATCACGATCATTGCATGCACCGTGTCGCGCATTTTATTTACACCGCTGGCAATAACACGCAGGGCGTCGATATCGAGACCAGAATCTGTTTCATCCAGGATCGCCAGCATAGGTTCAAACAATGCCATCTGCAAAATTTCGTTTCGTTTCTTTTCACCGCCGGAAAACCCACTGTTGATATCGCGCTTTAACAGACGATCGGGCAGCTCAACAAGTTCAGCCCTGGCACGTACCAGCTTCATGAACTCTGACGCACTCAATTCTGGATTACCATTTCCACGTCGCTGACTATTAACGGCCTCTCGCAGAAAGGTAAGGTTATTCACCCCGGGCAGTTCTACAGGGTATTGCATGCCGAGAAATATACCCTGATGGGCACGCTCTTCTACACTTAGAGGCAATAAATCCTGACCCCGATAGCTGATTGAACCACCTTCTACCTTATAACCTTCACGCCCGGCTAGCACATGCGCCAGCGTACTCTTACCAGAACCATTCGGTCCCATGATGGCGTGCACCTCTCCAGCCTTAACCTCCAGGTCTAGATTATTAAGAATGACTTTATCCTGCACGGATACTTTAAGATTTTCTATTTTTAACATATTAAATCGGCTCCTATCCGACTGCGCCTTCCAGCGTCAGGTTTAAAAGTTTTCTGGCCTCTACTGCAAATTCCATGGGTAATTCGCTAAACACCTCTTTACAGAAACCATTCACGATCATTGCTATCGCATCCTCTTCACTCAACCCACGTTGCCGACAGTAAAATAACTGATCTTCACTGATACGAGACGTAGTTGCTTCATGTTCAACATGGGCCTCAGGATGGCTGACTTCGATATATGGGTAGGTGTGTGCGCCGCAGCGATTTCCAAATAACAGTGAGTCGCACTGACTGTGATTACGCGCATTGCGTGCACGTTTGGACATGCGTACCAGACCACGATAACTGTTCTGTGCTTCACCCGCTGAAATGCCCTTGGACACAATAGTACTTCTAGTATTTTCACCCAGATGTATCATCTTGGTGCCTGTGTCCGCCTGTTGCCGTCCTCGCGTTACTGCCACAGAATAGAATTCACCAGTTGAATGATTACCTTTCAGGATGCAGCTGGGGTATTTCCAGGTAATGGCAGAACCAGTTTCTACCTGTGTCCATGAAATATGCGAGCGGTCTCCCTTGCACAGGCCTCGTTTGGTCACAAAGTTATAGATTCCGCCCTTACCCTGACTATCTCCAGGATACCAGTTCTGCACTGTAGAATACTTAATGCTGGCATCTTCCATAGCAACCAGTTCTACTACTGCCGCATGCAACTGATTTTCATCACGCATGGGTGCGGTACAACCTTCCAGATAGCTAACATAGCTATCTTTGTCAGCCACGATCAGGGTGCGCTCAAACTGACCGGTGTTGGCAGCATTAATACGAAAATAGGTCGACAGTTCCATAGGGCAACGCACACCCTCGGGTATATAGACAAAAGTGCCATCGCTAAATACTGCAGCATTCAAAGCCGCAAAATAATTATCGGTATGCGGCACTACGCTACCAAGATAGCGTTTAATCAAGTCCGGATACTCGCGCACAGCCTCGGAGATAGAACAGAAAATCACACCCGCATCGGACAGTTTCTTACGAAAGGTGGTTGCGACAGAAACACTATCAAACACTGCATCCACCGCGACACCGGCCAACGCCATCTGCTCATCCAGCGGTATCCCCAGTTTGTTGTAAGCCTCAATAATTTCTGGATCAACCTCGTCCAGACTTTGCGGGCCATCTCCTTTCTTTTTGGGAGCAGAGTAATAGCTGATCGACTGAAAATCGATCTCGGGTAATTTCAAATGCGCCCAGTTTGGGCCGCTCATAGTCAACCAGTGACGGTAAGCCTTTAGGCGCAGCTGTGTCATCCATTCGGGTTCCTGCTTGCGCGCAGAAATCGCACGAATGGCATCTTCATCCAGGCCAGGGGGTAACGTATCGGTCTCAATTTCAGTGAAAAACCCGGCCAGGTATTCCGGATTTATCAGTTGTTCAACGCTTGGCTGAGTGGTACTCATGGGCATCTCCTCAATAAATCCTTACTAAATTACTCAGGTATTTATAATGAGGGTGATCGCATACAGTTTCAACCATACATTAGCTATGGTCTTAATCCCACCGCATCATATATGTTATTTTTATCTTTAAATTCAATAACTTAAAATATTTTCAGACATGTCTGGTTAATTATATTAGCCGATTTTTCTAATCACCCTTTTGTGAGAGTGAGAGACATTTAAAATGATGAACACGATATAAACCATCAATGCGAAAGCTGGAAATACTCCCATCCAGTCATCCATAGCCATATAGGTTAACGAACTAAACAACAGCCATAGCGCTACAGGCATGAAGTAGATTGAAGGTAAGCGCAGTACCAACATAAAAGCAATTGAGATATAGCACAGAGAATCTGCTGTTCCAGCAAATACCGATAACTGATTCAATCTGTGTCCAGATAAATATTCGATAACAGGTTGCGCAATTAGCGTAATTATCCATAACAGCAATGCCGAAATGAAATTCAGTTTACCCATTTTGGGCTTGCGCGAAAAAGAGCCATACTGAGCCAGCCATATAATCAATATAGCTTGAATAACAAACAGCACGATAAAGTATTCAGCCATCCAGTTGATCGCCACGTAAAACTGCCACAGGTATCCATAAATACACACCATCCATAAGGCTGCGCTAATCAGAAATAGAATACGTAAATTTTTTTCCTGCCGTTTGAAAAGAGCAATTAAGAACAATACACCGTACAGATAAAACAACCACTGCCATGGTGATAACCATTGATTGTAGAGTTCAAACTGGCGCAGATAACTCTGTTCAGAAAATAATAACAGGTCGGACAGACGATAGGATAACCAGTCCTGCATTACAGCGACTGAACATACCTTAACATACGTTGCCGCATCTCGGGATCAGGTAGACTTCCATAGCAGGCACCCATGTTTTCCAGCATGTGATCGACGCGAGAAGTCGCTGGAATTGCACAGGTTATAGCCGGGTGAGATACGATGAATTTAAGAAAAAACTGCGCCCAGTTATGACAGTCAAAGTCCTTTGTCCAGGCAGGTAATGGATACCCCTGATATCTATCGAACAGCCCTCCCCTTCTAAAAGGTCGGTTCGCAATCACTGCGATACCTTTTTCAAGCGCCAATGGCAGCAGGCGATGCTCAGCATCTCGGTTATCGATGTGATAGGTCAGTTGTACAAAGTCCAGCGGCTGGCTGTTCATAATATTTTCTACATCACGATGGCGTCGACCATGCGAGGTAGTGATACCCACATATTGCAGTCTACCGTCTGCTTTCATCTGCAACAATGTATCCAGGTGTTCACGCCAGTTAACAAGGTTATGCACCTGATTCAAATTCAGTTTATCAACACCCCACAGCCTTTGAGAATCAGCAATCTGCTGTTTACCGTCCTGTTTACTTGAGGTCCACACTTTAGTCGCTGAAAATAATGGGGATGAGGTGCTACCGAGTTTGTTTATACAGTAACCCAGTACGGACTCTGCTGATCCATACATCGGTGAAGAATCAACCAACCGTCCACCACGTTCAAAAAAGGTTTTCAACACCTCTACACGCTGGTTCCTCACCTGCGGGTCATTGCCCACATTAAAGGTAATATGAGACCCCATACCAATAACAGGTAAACGCTGACCTGTAGAGGGAATAACTCGCGTAATCAGCGACTGTTCAGACTGCGCAAAGCCTGAGCGATAAAAACTGGAAGCAAATCCCAGCAGAGCAATTTTTTTAATCCAGTCTCGACGTGATGTGGAAATTAAATCGCTCATAGCACGCTCTCACTCCATCTAAAATGGTATCGGGTAGCGTTTAATCACTGCATTGATATCGTCCATCACCTGCTCAGACAAGACCAGTTCATAGGCATCAATATCCTCCTTGAGCTGTTCCATGGAGGTCGCACCTATAATCGTAGAGGTGACACCCTTGTACTGGTATATATAAGCGAGTGACATTTGCGTCAGAGACAATTGATGGCGCTGTGCAACTTCATAATAGGCCTCAATGGCAGCGTGCGTACCCTCGGTATCTCGAAATAGACCGTTACGCTGCGACATGCTCCAGCGACTGCCTTCAGGCCTGGCACCATTGCGATATTTTCCTGACAGGGCTCCGCCCGCCAAAGGTGACCATGGCAAATAAGCCACTTCATTCATCACACAGGTTTCAATCAGGTGTGGTGCATCCAGCATCAGGTGTATCAGATTAAATTCATTTTGAATAGAAACCATCTTTGGCAGGTTATGAATTTCAGCCAGCCGCAGATACTCATTAATGCCCCATGGCGTATCATCAGAAAGTCCGCCATGGCGGATCTTTCCAGCCTTAATGCAGTCATCAATAGCTGTTAGTATATCCAGATGTTCCGCTCGCTCTTTTTCTACATCGACTTTTTCGTAGTCCAGATGCTGTGGCCAGTGTTTGGAAAAATGCGGACTGGTGCGGTTGGGCCAGTGCAATTGATAAACATCAATATAATCAGTCTGTAGACGTTTGAGCGAACCATCCACCGCCTGTTTAATGGTTTTACCGCTAATTTCAGAGCCACCCCGGATCCAGGGCAGTCCACTCCCCGCAATCTTGCTGGCAATCACAACATCCTGGCGTCTGGAGGGGTTTTTAGAGATCCAGCTACCGATACAGGTTTCCGTGGTGCCGTAGGTATCCGCCGTTGGCGGCACCGCATACATCTCCGCAGTATCAATAAAGTTAATACCCTGCTCCAGCGCATAATTTATCTGCTCAGCAGCTTCTTGCACAGTATTCTGATATCCCCAGGTCATAGACCCAAGACAAACCTCTGAAACCTGTAAATCGCTGCTACCTAACTTTGTATATTTCATAGTTCCTCATCTTTTCAGAATTATATGTCCTATTCACATAGCCCTAGAATACCTCTTTATAGACGAAAAACATCCTTAGCTTTTGAAGAAATTTGAAAAATACCCCCGGATTGCTGTCTGAAGCTCACCGCTGTACATAAATCAAGCCGCTCAGACAGAATGCCTGATAGTAAGAGTTAGCTAAGACCTGCAATCTGAACTGGCATCAATGAAATTGTAATTATTGTGTGGAGAAGGGGTAAACATCACTGCAATAAAATCAGTTAAATACTCCTTCATCCAGCTTCTCGGGCAGCAGGGCATCCACCTCGTCAAATCGAAGAATTTTGACACCCTTATGATCTTTCAGGAATTCCTTTGCATCCTCAAGCGTTTCCAGTGGGATTAATTCATGTCCCATTGGTCCAAGCACATCAGAGCCAATCACATAGTAAGCTTTATGTGCATCGATGAGTGACACGCTATAGTATTCGGTAACACCTATTGAAGCTATATTCTTTAACTCGTGTCCTGGCGCCCATTTAGGCAAATCATTTAAATATTTAAATAGATCTTTGGCCCCGTCAAAATGATGAGCATGACCATTTTTATACAGCACTGTAGCAACCCAGTCAGGGTATTTCGCCACAAACATGCCACACACCGGACAGGTATCTTTAATACCAGGCTTGGGTAAATCTATAGGTTCAGATCTTACAGGCAATGACAGCATTAATAACAGACAAATAAATAGCCCGGATATCTTGTGAGATTCAATCATATTTCTTTCAGCTTCAAGTTGAGTGAACACAGAGGGAGATAACCCCTCTGTGTCAGTCGGCTATTAATTAACTACTCTTCTTCATTTTCATCTTCATCATTTTTTTGCGCTTTTCAGCGCGATTTTTTCTGATCATCATGGTATTGCTTGCCATACCCAGATAGGCCTGTGTCAGCGCTTCATCAAAATCGCCCAGTTCGCCACCTTTGTTAGCTTGCACCGCTTTAGCCGCACCCAGAGATGCGAATGCCATACTGCTCTTCTTACTCATAGTGCCTTTAAGTTTTGAACCAATCAGGTAGGTGGCTTTATCAACATTCACCAGTGGTTTAATTTTTGCTTTTGACGCAAAATCTGGTGCATAGATCGCCTTAGGGCCACGATCAATATTCAGTGAAAGACTGATAGCCAAGCAATGAAGTGAGCAGGTACCATCAGCCAGCCCATCATCGTAATGAACCAGATGGCGACTATGATTAAACATGGTACGGTTCATACCGCAATAGGGGCAGGTAGGATATTTTTTGAGCTCATTCGCAAGTGGGTTATCGTCTGGGGCTGTCTTAGGAATAAACTGCAAAGGGGTACCATCTCCATCACATGATTTCCCTGATGCCTTCACCCATCCTTTTCCAGGAATCATGGCTCCAACATTACTATCAGCCATAGCGGTAAAGGTAAAACCACCCAGGCCAATAGCGGCAATGGCTTTCATCATGTCTCTACGATCATTACTGTGTTTTTCACTCATATGAGTTTCTCCTTTTTTGATTTAAAAAATAAATACAACCTGGTTGTCGGTAGTAAACGGTTTCATAACAATGGGGTGATTATCTGTTCAAATACTTCGGCCGGTGTTTCACCTAACAAACGGGTGTGCAGGTTTCCATCTCTATCAACGATTAAAGCCGAAGGTAATATTGTGGTCGCATAGTTCTTTGCTACACCCCCTTTATCATCCAGCAAAACTTCATAGGTAAGATTCAGGCCATCGATAAAAGCCATCGTTGTCTGTTTATCCTGATCAATATTAAGTGCAAGTACGGCTAAGCCCTGCCCTCGATATTTTTGATAGATTGTCTCGAAGTCACGCAACTCCTTTTTACAACTTGGACACCAATCCGCCCAGAAACTTATCAGCACCACTTTGTTGTTAAAGTCATCGGGGAAATTAACACTTTGCTGCTGCAGATTTTTTAAACTAAAGGGTGGTGCAGGCTGCCCTTTAACCAGAGCTACTTCATTATTACTACAAGCTGTCATCAACAATGACGAAAAAAATATTATTAATAATGGAAGCTTTATGACTTTCATTGCTACCACCATACCGACTGCATGGTCAACGGCGACTGCAATACCCAGTAGGTGGACATAGCATAGAAAACCACAAAAAGAATAAGCGATATATAGGTAATGCGAGAGCTATCTACTGCTACTGCCTGCTTAAGACTAGGGATGTTGCCCCAGGGCGAAATTGCCCCTGTTGCCAGCGCCATAGATGCGGCCAAAAAAAGTGGAATGTATAAAGTGTAACCTGCGTAGTCATGCCCCGATTTCAAGATACAAAATGGGCAATGATGATGAGGGTGCTCATAGATATATAGCGAGATATAAGAGACTATTGCAACCAGTGCTGCAATAAACGCCGCCACAGCTGATAGCGCAAAAATCAAACCACCTTTGTTTCGAAAAAGAAATAAAGTACCCGTTAGCATGACCACAAGCCCGGATGCATACAATGCAACAATAGCCTGACCTGGTGATAAGCTGGAAACCTCTGCAGCTACACCTTTAGCATCTGCTGAAAATAAGGAGCCACAGCAAGAAGTAATGACGTCAGGATCCATTTCCAGGAAATAGCGTGCCTGTACATAAAACTCAGCCATCACTAGAGGCAGGATGAGAAGCAATAGCCAGTACTTAACCCTGACCAATGGATAGTCATAACCTTTATTATCCAGATAATTAACCGCAAGCCAGATACTGCCGCTAAAAAAAATCACCATTTTTAGAAACAACGTCGGCCAGCCCCAGACATTCACATTCAGCACGCCGGTGGCACACATGGCTCCCACAAACTGTCCAGACATGGATTCTGCATTGTAAACAAACAGCAATAACGAAATCAGTTCAGAGGTAAAGGCCATAGTAAGCAAAGTGGATATCAGATAGGTACGTCGCTCCAGACGTAACTGCAACTCGCTGCCACTGTTGATATCCCAGGACCTTAATATCCGAATAACAAACACAGTAGCTAATAACAGCATTAAACTGATCACAGCAGAGACGATGAATAATGCAATAATGGCCGGATTAAGTAGCATGATCAGTGCCTACTATCTCACCATCGCGTATTTCAATCACCATATCAACTACTGGCGAATCAAATACGTCCGAATCGTGACTGGTCATCAAAATCGTTTTTCCGGACTGTCTTAACTCGTCCATTAACCCCATCAATTCCTGCGACAGTTTTGAATCCAGGTTTGCCGTAGGTTCGTCGGCAATAACTATCTGAGGATTATTGATTAAGGCTCTACAGATGGCTACCCGTTGCGACTCTCCACCTGATAGCCATTCAACCGGATTATTCTTCACCCGCTGCAAGCCAAAATGCGAAATAAGTGCTTCGGCTGATTGTTTAAGCTCACTATGCTTCAATCCCAACGGGTATGCAGGCAGCATAATATTCTCCAGCACACTCACACCCTGAATCAGGTTGAATTTCTGGAAGATAAAGCCGAAGGTATGTCGCCTGATATCGGTTAGGAAGCGTTCAGGAAGGCCCGAGAGAATTCTATCCTCCAGCATGATACGACCTGAGGTAGGACGTGACAAACAACCGATCATTGATAGCAATGTGGTTTTTCCTGAACCACTAGCACCTTTCAGACAGCTGACTTTTCCGGATTCCAGCTGCAGAGAAACGTCCCGGATCGCACGGAACTCATTATGCTTGCCCTGATTAAATATCTTGTTGATATCGGTTAACGTTATCAGCATGGCACTAGCGCATGATCGCATCGGGGTCGGTGACCGATGCCTGCCAGATTGGAATGATAGTCGCAACTACATACGGAAAAACTGTAAAGAAAAATAATGTAGCTACCTGTAAACCATCAATAAAGGGTAGCAACTTGAACTGAGGGTAGAGGGTAGCCCAGCCTTTAAGCACAGGTTCAAATAATACTGTAGCGCTGTAAAAGACGTGCAGATAAGCTACCAGATAACCTATGATAAAAGCCGTCAGCGAGATAATAATACCCTCCCAGAACTTCATGCGAAGGATATCCCCTGACTCCCAACCTACGGCTTTTAAAATTCCAATCTCTCGCTTCTCTTCAGCTGATAACCCAGAAGCTTTATCCCAGGCAAAAATCACAAAGGCCAGGATAGAACCTATAAGTAGTACAAATACAATGCCCTGACGCCAGGAGAAAATACTGTCGTAAGTACGCAGAATTTCTTCGCGTAAAACCGGGCGGACATCGGGTAATCTTTCAATCAACTTCTCTGCTACTTTTCTAACTTCACGTGGGTTGCGTACAGACAATACAATATCGGTGTACTGGTCCTCAGCTATTCCACTGATCACACGAAATGCTTTACCTGAAATTAATACCATATCGGTCGTAATCAGTTCAGATTGCTGACTAAATAGCGCTTTAATCTGAAACGAGTAGGTATTGTTATTCGAACGAATGGTAAAATAATCACCGACATCCAGAGTGAGCGCACGAGCAATACCCGCACCAAGAATCGCCTGAGTAGTGCCTAGCTCCCGGTCATCGGCAGCCATCACGGTATAGTTCGCCTTTACCACCGGATTGTAGAAGTAGCCCCATAGGCGACCTTTTTTGGAAGTTACACCTCGCAAGCGACCTATTTTTTCAATATAGCTAGCGGGTATCAACGCCTGACGTCCCGCCTCAAGGCGCTGCACAATGATTTCAGGTGACTGCTGCAGGATGATACCGGCCTCTTTTTTTAACGCATGGGTAAACAACATGACCGTAGCCAGCATAAAGACGATTAATGTGTAAACCAGTAGTAGACCGAAATTCTTACCTTTCCTACGCAACAGAGAAGAAAGCGTAAAATCAATCAGGTAAGCCTGCTTTCGTAAAAACCCCATCATGGCGTTAACTGCGCAGGCGGTTGGTAGAGAGACCCTGTAGGAAAATGATCAAAAGAAGCAGGAGAATTTTGAAAAGCTGAGTGTCGATCAGACAAAGACAGGTGACGTGTATAACGTGCTTCAGTAAACAGCGCCAGATCGGACAGCCCTAACTCGCTAACCAGCTTCGCTTGTCGGTTCAACAACTCCATAGACGTATGCTGACGAATATTGGCATCTATAGCGGTTTGAAGAATTGCCACGAAACCTGTCAGGAAAAAAAGCGCAACAAGGATCGGCTTACGCATAGCAGGATTTTGCTCTTTCGCTAGTGACTACTCAGAAGGCAGAATTATACCCATCAGCGAAAAAAGATAGAGTGACAAATTGTCGCAGGGGGCGTTTCATCACTGTCATGCTACTACCTCTGAATTTGTTTGACCATTGCCTGAACCCATAGCTTCATGTCGGTTGCTGAAGTCAATCAAGCCGCTTTCATTAGCCACTATTTAGGTATGCAGTAAACCGACGTGAGCGCAGCATAAGGATTTCCTGACATCCTTCGCCTTATTTGCGAAAGGTTAATTTTCCTGAACAAACGGGTTGTACATCCTGTGAAAAGAGTACTCTCTTGAGCTATGCTTATTACTCAGAGGATAGTCAAAGTTGATACAGGCAAAATTTGATTATGCTCTGAATTATCGATACTCCAGCCCAGGCTGCGAGTTTACGATAAGTGGCTGAACACTGAGGAGACATCTGCTTCCTTAATAACACTGTATCAGGCCAAACGATATCTGAACGAGGGTAAAGACATGAACCATCTGCACGAGTGGGTTCATTTAATCGCCAGGCAACTTAAGTCCGAAGCCGAACTGATTGGCGTACAAGCTAAAAGTGAACTATACGAGGATGCCGCACGGAATACTTTCGTGCGCATGGTATTAGATCCATTTCTGCCCGCCAGCTATACGGTTGGATCTGGCAAGGTCATCGACGCGGCTGGGAATATATCCCTGCCTCAGGATATCGTCATTTATCGTAGTGACTTTCCTCAATTCAATATGCCGGGCAGTCATGACGTATTCATCTACGAGAGTGTGCTGGCAACTATTCAGGTGCGCTCAAAGCTGGTTCGTAAATCGTTTTTCAGCGCCATGGATCAATGCGCCTCACTGGGTACTCTCACCCCTGCTATCGATCTCGCGACCAGACGAACAATCGCCGAAAAAATGAAAATGCAGGCTGATACCCAGCACCAATACCTTCACCCCGACCCGCTGCATACCGGGCGCTTCAACTTGATCGCTCGGCCACATTGCTTCATTTACGCCTTCACCGGATATCAAACCAGTGAACATCAACTGGCCGAAAACCTCACCAAATGGATCGATTTTTACCACCAGAATCAGGATCACGCTGCCCTGCAAATGAAATCCCTGCCCTCGGTGATCGCAACACAGGGCTGTTTTGCCTGGCGAAATGCCGCTCCGTTTACCTTCAAGCAGCATGCTTTGATGGGTGTCGGCAGCGATACATCACCCTTGCGCCTGATCATTCTGCAATTAATGCACGCTCTTAACCGGCATCTGCAAAACACCAGTGATGGCTACGGCATTAAATCGACTATTGCGCCCTACCTTGCCCAATTTGAAGCACCAAAAATTACTTTAATGGTTGGCACCGCCTTAAACCCAGGGGATAAAAAGCCTGCTCCAATTAATAGCCCTGTTCCACAACAGCTAGCAGCTAAAGTCCAGCCACCCTCAGCCGAGAAGATACAAGCCACCGTGGGAAAGCCTGTTCAAGCTGAAAAGCAAACCGCCACAACAGACAGTGATCAGAACGAAAGCCAACCCCAGATCAAGGATTTCTCTGCCCTCAGATCCAGCATAGCGACTGCCAGTTCTAATCAGCCGCAGGTAACTAGCCCCATTGCTAAATCCACTAACCCTCTCTCCACATTCAGTAGTGGCGACGAAAAAGAGGAAGTTGAAGAGTATAAGTTTGATCCCATTGAACACCTCAAGCCTGAGCCTGAACCTGAACCTGCAGAGAAGGCAGAACAATCGGGCGAAGACCCTTTGCTGAAGACACAGTTGATCGATAACCCCCAACCTGCTCGTGACCATAACAAGGTCAATAAAGATTTTGAAAAAACACAAAAGCTTCCAGATAAACTAATCGGTCAGAAAAAAGCTAAGGATTCGAAAGATCCTTTTACAGAAACTCTGATAGAAGCACCGGAACCAGAGAAAAAGGTAAGATCCGATTCATCTGAAAAAAAATCTGAATACGTTACCGAAACATTGATATAGCGAGAGCTCCATTGCTCTGGGCTATTTCACCTTTGGTCCTGAGCGGTGCAGCATGACTGCACCGCCAGAGTTTCATGGACAAAGCCCCCTGATCTAATGTCGACCACCAGAACCAGATCCACCACCTGAGCCTGAACCACCGCCAGATCCTGATCCACCACCTGAGCCAGAGCCACCACCAGATCCTGATCCGCCACCTGAGCCTGAACCACCAGATCCACCACTTGAGCCAGAGCCACTACCCATTCCAGTCTGACTCATTGTCTGATTCATACTCTTCACACCAGTTTTGCTCTGAATGCGTTGCTGGTCCATATTCTTTGTTTCATCCTGAACCTGGACTCTTAGCTGCTCGCGTTCGAGAAGCGCTTCATGATCGGCACTTTGCTGTTCATCGCGGAGTTGTTTTCTAACCTGATCCCGCTGCTGAACAGGCTCGCCCTGAGCATCTTTCTCAGTCAATCGATATTGCTGAGTATTCTGGTATTGATACTGCGCTTCTACCGGTTCATCAACTGCATATACAGAAGAGGTAAACACCGCAACTGCGGCCAAAGTAGCAAATTTAAGTAATATCTTTTTCATGACAGTCTCCTTCATGTTTCTAGACGTGGGAACATTTCCCACATGACATAAATATATGTGGTAATTATTCCCACGTCAAGCTAATATCAGTATTAGACAACGTAGATTTTTTAGACATTTTCTAATTGAAGAATTTATTCCTTTTATTTCAATTAGTTGAACAGATACCCAATCATTGCCCGAACAGGAAATATGAAAAAAGTCACACAACCGAAAACACGGCATACCTTGATCAGGGCGTTAAAGGGCATCCTGCGGCCATTGGTCAGGTTGCTGATTCAGCATCAAATTACCTTTCCAGCTCTGCGTGAACTGCTTAAGGAGGTTTATGTTGAGGTAGCGAATGAAATCATTCAGCGTGATGGCGAAGCTGCTAATAACAGTCGTATCTATATCCTCACCGGTGTGCACCGTAAAGACATCAAGCGTATCTTCGAACAGCAACCAGAAGATAACGCCCCACCTGCAGATCTGTCTCTCGGTGGTGCCGTGATTGCCAGCTGGACCGCAAAGGGCGAATACCTGGATGAACAGGGAATGCCACGAGCATTGAAAAAAAGTGGTAATGACGATGAGCCCGGTTTTGAGCAACTGGTCGCCAGTGTCAGTAAGGATGTGCGCCCTCGTGCCCTGCTCGATGAATGGCTACGTCAGGGCCTGATCAAGCTACAACAGGATCAGCTTGTACTTAACGAAAAGGCATTCATCCCTTCAGAAGATTTCGAAAAACTATGCTTTTATCTGGAAAGAAATATCGGTGATCACCTCGCCAGCGCGACTCATAACCTGTTGAAAGAAGGCGAGCCGATGCTAGAACGCAGCGTTTACTACGGCAAGCTGACAGCAGAATCGGTACAACAGTTACGCAAACAGGCCGATGAAATGGCCATGAACATGCTCAGCGAAATTAACCAGCAAGCTATGCGTCTGCTACAGGCAGATAGCGATAAAGCTAATACCAACTCTCGCTTCACGCTCGGCTGTTACTGGCACGAGCAGGAAAAATCATCATGAAGACACTTTCAACATTACTGACAATTATAGCCATTCTATTCATTGCAGCCTGTGCTAATAAGCAAACGATGCAACTGACAGAAAATGAGGAAGAGGACTTCGGCATTGGCGGTACAGGGATTATTGCCGGCAATCAGCAAGGCACCGGAATTATCGGTATGGTTACCGGCTATGGATCTATTTTTGTGAATGGCATAGAAGTAGAAACCGGGAACAAAGCTTCGATCAGCATCGATGGTATCAACGTTAAAGAACATAATTTTGAGATCGGCGAAGTTGTTGAAGTGCTTACCCTGGACACTAAGGCGCACACTCAGGCGCAACACATCAATATCCGACATGAAATCATAGGCCCAGTTTCTCACTATGATTCTGATCAGGCAACTGCAGTTATTCTGGGGCAAACGATTCATTTGCCTGAGGCAATCAACACAGCAGTTGAATCAGGAGACAGGCTTGCTGTTTCAGGATTTACAGATCCCTCCGGTCTGATTCATGCCACTCATATCAGGCATACAACAGACAAGCAGATACTTCTGCGTGATGCAATTCCCCCTGAAGAGCATAGCTTACCATTTATTAAGGTATCAAAGTGGGTAATCCAGGGTTATCCCGCTAGCTACGCATCACATTGGAACATCGACACTGCGAAGATTCGCAGGACAGAAAACAATGAACCGATAATGTTTGAGGTAATAAAACCTAACTCTGATTCAGCAACTATTAACGTGCTTTCTCAGCAGATATTACCTAAAGGATCAGCAAACAAACCATTTCTTCAACAGAAACGTATGCCCAGTAGATCATCACAACCTGGTCGACAATCGGGTTCCGGAGGAACTGGTCGACAATCGGGTTCAGGAGGGCGTGGCAAAAGATGATAAGAACCTGAAAATCAATTAAAAATATTTACCACGGACTAAGGCGAGATGCCCTAATCCGTGATAAAAAGCTGCTAAATATTTTCTGCACGGACATAATTTTAAAACATTTTTATTGACATAAAAATTTCACAGGCGTAAAGTCGCGCCCCTGATTTTTCAACTTCAACTTTACGGAGGCAATGAATGGTTTTATCAAAAACTCAACTGAGCCTCGCGTCCTTTACCTTCCGGTAATTTCTTCCGGTCGTCTGGACCGGGCTCCAAATATATCTTAATTTTTTATTAGGCCGATTATTGGCTATGGACTATTACGTCTATATGCCACTGCTTTTATCGGCCTATGGAGCAGGAAATGAAACAATCTAAATATCGGCTTAATGCAGCCAGAAATTTGTGCGCTGAATTTAGTCCCGAACATGGGATAGATCCACGCATCATTGCACGAGCAATGGACAGAAAACCGAAAGACCATAAAAGCAGACAGCTCAGCAAACAAGCGCTGCATACTTTAAGCATGGTCTTTGCTGGTGAACTGATCGACCCCATATTTGAAGCTCTTTCAATACTGGATGTAACAACCACTGATGATGGTCAATTTCTGACTGTGACACTGAGTGCTACTGATCCAGGCTTGATGACTAATGAGAATTTGATACTGGAAAAGTGTCAGTCAGTACAGGGCTATTTGCGCTCAACCATTGCTCGCTCAGTACAACGAAAACGCGTTCCAGCACTAAAGTTTACATTAGTACTGGAACAACATAAGGAGAATAGAAATGCCTATTCAAAAAACAATCAGTAAAGGAAAAGTACCAGTCAAAATATATACCGACGAAGTGGAATCCAGTGCCATGCAGCAACTGTATAACTTGGCTCAGCTACCTTTTATTCATAGCCATATTGCTGCAATGCCGGATGTTCATATGGGTAAAGGCGCTACGGTAGGATCGGTTATACCCACCAAAGCCGCCATTATTCCTGCTGCTGTGGGTGTGGATATCGGCTGCGGTATGAATGCAATTCGACTGTCGATTAAGGCTAGCGAGCTACCGGATAACCTGCGCGCTATTCGGCTGACTATTGAAGAAGCGATTCCTGTGGGCTTTAACATGCATAAAACTGATCGTGCTCGTCGCTCAACAATACAGGCACTATCGGGCGGACTGGATCAAATTATTGGTAAACACAAAAAGATTTACTCGATGCAGAAAAAACCCTACCAGACCTGGATACGCCAGATTGGCACACTGGGTGGTGGCAATCATTTCATCGAGTTATGTCTTGATGAGAATAACGATGTCTGGGTGATGCTGCACTCAGGTAGTCGCGGCGTGGGTAATGTGATTGGACAGTATTTTATAAGTCTGGCGAAAAAGGATATGGGCCAGCACCTGATCAATCTACCAGATAAGGATCTGGCTTACTTTAACGAAGGCTGCAAATATTTTGATGATTATATTCAGGCCGTGCAATGGGCTCAGGATTACGCAATGGCGAATCGTCGGGAGATGATGCATCTAATTTTAAAAGCATTGAGAAAGAAGCTGCCGAAGTTTGGCATTACCAAAGAAGCGATTAACTGCCATCACAATTATGTGTCTCGGGAATTTCACTTTGGTGAAAATGTTTATGTCACTCGCAAGGGTGCCATCAGCGCAGGCCTGGATGAGCTCGGTATTATCCCTGGCAGCATGGGTGCCAAATCTTACATTGTGCGCGGAAAAGGCAATCCGCAATCATTCTGCTCCTGTGCACATGGTGCCGGCAGAAAAATGAGCCGCAGTGCAGCCAAACGTCAGTTCAGCGAACAGGATGTGGAGAAACAGACTACAGGGATTGAGTGCCGTAAGGATAAGGGTGTGATAGATGAAATTCCATCCGCTTATAAGGATATTGATCAGGTGATGCAGAATCAATCTGATCTTATTGAGGTAGTACATACCCTGAAACAGGTAATCTGCGTTAAGGGTTAGGGAACCTCTGATTAATTCTGGATCGAGGGTGTGGTGAGATGAAATAGTTCGGATCAAGGCGAAAAGTACAGGTAATAGCAAGCTATTGCGAAACTTTTCAACGCTGAGCCGGATTATTTCAGCCACCACACACCGATCCACGAATTGATCAGAGGTTACTTAGTTAATTACAACTGGAGAAAAGCATGTTCAATAAACAGCCAGATGAAAAGATATATCGATTAATGAAACACCGATTTACCAAGAGAAAAGATTATGAAGAAAGAGATTTTAGATGAGGTAATTGCCTGCTTACCAGAAGAGCGAACCCTGTTTCACTACTTTAAAGGGCAATATGCCTATCAACTGCTGTCTTATGCCAGTAGAAAACAATCCAGTGTGAAAGCAATGAAACAATCCGTTTATCAAAGGCTACTGAACCAACAGGACATAAAGCTGTTATTAACACAGTTGGGTAATGGAACGCTTAATCCTGAATTATTTCAACATGTGTGGAATGATAACAGCCAGCCTTTTGTGCTAACGGTAGATCGCTGGGGCAACAACAACCAGTGGAATTACCAGACTACTCGTAAAGGCTGCAATCTGGTACTGCAATTGAATTTTTCAGAAATGCATAACCGTACTTACCAGCGCCTGGTTAAACCAGAAGATGATTATATCTTTAACTATTCAGGTCATCCTGTGATGGATCGCAATAACAGTGAGCGCTATCGAGATACGCTGGCCTGGTCACGTATAGATCTGGATCTGGATAGCGGTGAAGCATTGATAGAAGAAATTCAAAGCGACTGGGTTCGACGCGTAAAGGCCTGTTTACAGGCAATAAAAAAAGGTTCTACGCCCTGGTTTCTGGACTGGTGCAAATGCAGTAGTGATGATTTTATTATGTATGCTGAAAATATCCTGGCTCCTTTTTATAGCCTGTGGGCTGAAGCCATGCTGTCATCCAGTATCCATTTTATATTCAAAGAGCTGGGTATAGATAAAATTTATTATCACACCCACGAAACCGGGCAAAAGATAAAGCAGGTCTATGGAGGTGCCCCACCACGCTCTCTGTATTCCGATTTACCCAGAAAATTCTGCTTTCAAGTTACCGATGAGGAGCCTGAGTTTATGAAAAAAGACAGGAGCTTTATACGTAAAAAACGCAGCCTTAAACAGCTTGCATGGTACAAACTGGAACTTTAGGAGAAAAATATGCCAAGACGAAATCGAGCTATTAGAAACCCTGTTGCTCGCTCTCCACTACTCAGAAAAGGTGGGGTTCATAGCCAGACAACAACTGGACAACGGGTTCGCAACCGACTTCAAACTCAATCAGCTATCGATGAATGGCTGGAGGAGATTGAAGACGAAGCAATAACTCAAACTAAGGTTAAGGGGAGCAATAGCTCCCCTTATTGATTTCAGCGGTAAAAAGGAGGAACCTAAGCGTAAATGAAGATTCTAAAGATCATGAACGCACTCAAACTAATATTAATATCAACGATGATAACAACAGCATTATCGTCCTGCAGTTCGAATATTCCTCTGGATATTTCTCAGGAAGTACAGGGAGCCCCCAGTTTTACACAGATTCAGAAACAACCTGAAGCCTACCAGGACCAACCACTACGCTGGGGTGGCACGATCCTGAAAACTGACAATAAACAGGGCTCCAGCTGGGTAACCATTGTCGCCTTTCCACTGAGCAATAATGGAAGACCTATGGAATCAGATCGGAGCCCAGGACGCTTTATCGCTATCATCGATGAATTTCTCGAGCCCTTAGTCTACACTCGAGATCGTGAAATAACCGTTCGCGGTAGACTGGTCAAAACTGAAACTATCAAGGTTGGCGATTTTCCATATCAATACCCTTTACTACAGGTAGACAGTTATCACCTGTGGGCCCCGAAGCCCGAAATAAACGAAATGAACTCGCCCCATCTATGGCCATATTCCTGGCCTTATTATCCCTACTATCCCGACCCTTTCTTTAATCGTCGGCTCTATGACTAATGAACGAAATGAAAACATCGATACGCAAAAGTATTTTACTTCTGACTCTGATCAGCCTGCTTGCGGGCTGTGCCAGTACACCTAAATTTGATGTCACTCAGGTAGATAATACACTTATACCGCAGAATGTTGCCGCCGAACCCTCTGCCTATCTGGGTAAAATGGTTCTATGGGGCGGCATTATCCTGGACACCAGGAATTTATCCGGTTCTACACAGATAGAATTACTCGCCTATCCGTTAAGCAAGGATCAGAGGCCCCTGTCAGACAATAGACCGTTAGGGCGCTTCCTGATTAATAAAGAGGGGTTTCTGGACCCTGCTATTTATTCCCAGGGTCAAAAAGTCACCGTACTCGGCAGCGTCGATGAGAACCAACAGGGAAAGGTTGGCGAAAGTATTTACAGCTATCCAGTCATTAATGCCGAGCAACTCCAGCTCTGGTCACCACAGAGCGAAAGCAAAACTCGATTTAGTTTTGGGCTCGGCGTTGTCTTTTAAGGCTGCTTTGAAACCAGTCTCTGGTTGAAAAAATTTAACCGGCAAAATAGTGAAGTGGTAATCCCTGCCTGACCTATGTAGTTACGTCTACTTTTGCGGATTGACTTTTTCTACAATCTAGATTTTTTGAATAAAATTTAATGTGCCACAGTAAAAAAGACCCGGCAAGGTTCACTGATTTTTTACTTCCAGTTCCGGCCAGGTCCTTTAGAAAGGAAGCCCTCTCTTTACTTATTATATAGCTCAGTTTTTTTTAATCTGCAAACTTAATTCACAATTATTGTATAACTCAACGCCTTAGTCTGATGTATCACTTTCATCGCTAAGCAACCACCCCAAAGTCATCTCCTGTAATTTGTGGTACTCGTCATCATCAGGGGTAGCATTTTGCCAATGCGGATTCTGCCGCAGGGTCTTTAAAACATAATTCCATTTTTTTGGAGGAGTACGCTCTGTTTCATTGAAAAGCTTTAGCCTGCTCTGCGCTGCATGTCCTCGATGTGTCAGGGTAGTTAATAATCTAAGTTGTCTGAGATAAAGCAGACTGATTGTTTCATCATCAACACATAGCCATTGGTGACCTCGCCAGGCTGCCATCAATTCCTTTTGATATCGTTGAACTGACGCCCATCCTCCACCTATCGCAGCACCTAACAGGCTCGCGGCCCCCAGACTTAAACCACCTACCATCAGATCAATGCCTGCACCGACTGCCGCACCGGATAGTGCAGAAGCTCCTACATCCAGTCCAAACTCTTTTAACATATGCGGTGAAAATATATCCAGCTCCCAACGCCCGTTGCTTACTGGCAATTGTTGCAGATCTAGATCAAGCTGAGTAAACACAAAAATTGCCAGCAGATCCTTCAATGTCTTTTGTTCGGCTTTGCGCACAAAATCCTGCATTAAACGCACATCACTTTCAGATACAGTTTTTCCGTCTTTGGTTTTATCCGATTTAATACCTGTCACTTCAAGCCGGTAACAGGCTACTTCTCGGATGAGTTGAAAGATGCGACGAGCTGCGGCCTGATTAAGGTTTTGCCATACCTGTTGGCGGTAATCTATTAAATGTTGCAGGGGATCGTAGCAACGCTCCAGCAGGCTTTGCAGTTTTTGATACAGCCGTTTTTCAGCTTCGAAATCAAAAGCAACGGTATCAAACTCAAGCGCCGCATGCAGGTTGAACAAAGCCATTTGTTCACGCCAGCGTATTAGCGCCTGAGCATTACCTTTGATAAAATTAAATACTGGAAGAATGGGTTTACCCGCTTTACTGAGGATTTCGACCTCATCACGATACTTACCCAGCAACGGTTCTCGCACATCAATGATATACAGCAACACATCACTACTAAGCGATTGTCGCAGCACTTTGATTTCCTGATCAAATTCGGCATAACGATCATGCTGAGATATAAAAGCTTTCAGAAGTTCAGAAGGTGAAATAACTTCTATTGAGGCTGATAATTCATTCAGAGCCTCAAGTAGTGCACTGGAATCTTCAAAGCCAGGTGTATCGAACAGGCTTAATACAAGTTCATCATCTGCATAGATAGATGACTGTTCCACAGAACGCGTGGTGCCTGCAGCATCATCGACTTTACCGAAATGATCGTCGCGTAACAAGGTTCGGATCAATGATGTTTTACCGGCATTGGTATGACCGACAATGCCAACTTTGATAGCTGCTGAAGTATTAGCCTGCATGGAATTGGTCATTTTGAATCCACAGTCATACTGATGACATGATCAGCTGGAATATCGCAGGCTTCTGCCAGGCGGTACCAGGCAGCTAGCCGTTTAGTAGAAACTTTTTCTTCATCGAGTAACTGTAGAAGCACCAGCCAGCGCTGCACGCAATTATTCATCAGGCTCGCTATGGTTCGTTGTACACCTCGATCCGGTGAACGCGCAGCGTCTACAGCCACCGCAAGATCTGTAGACCCAGCAACCTGTAAAAGCTGTAGGCTTGTTGCCAGTGACTCACGATCAATGACCTGTCCAACACTATATTCTGACTTGATAGATGATATTGGCCAAATGAAATTATCACCGAGTTCTACTGCGACCCATTTTGTATTTGCTGGAAGCGAATGGGATACTGGTGCTTGAGGGGGTGTTTGCATAGACTCAGGAGGCGAAGTATCTGCATCAACGATTTGACCGTGAGTAGCCATCGGCATCAATCGCTGACGCAGGCTAATGTAATAAGGCAGATATAAATCAAGCGCAAACTGGCGTCGCGCTCGCATACTCATCAACGAACTCCAGAGTAGTAAAACAACACGCGGTACGATTCCGAAGCATAGCAGAGCCCCCAGTAAAAACTGTGCCCAACTGGAACGATGTTCAGCACTCAACACATGCTCAACGCCTAATCGAGACTCCTTTACCTGATCAACGGTTGGTGTCGCAAAACCAATAAATTCCAGTGGCCTGCTCAACATATCCGTTAGTTTGATGAAAATAGAGTCAGATAATAATGTGGTACCCCAGACAAAATCATACTGCTTGACCATTAACAGCAACATCAAGGACGCCAACCCGGACAACAGGTAAACCAGCCACAATTGATGCGTTATCTTGCTAAACTGCCACTTACCAACAGCAGCGGAAAATAAACAGTTCAGCCAGGCTTTGTCAGCCAACTTATCAAATCTGGTAGTATCCTGTTTACCCGTATTAGTTTTGCTGTCGAACATACCAGGTAACCAGCCAGTTAGACGAGCTAACAGACCGGAGGCCAGGCCGTCCATATTCAGGCTAACACCAATAAGCCAAAGCAACATAGAGATAAAATTAAAACCCAGCAACACCAGTAACAACCAGTAGATATTGATGGTATTACTATTAGTAATTGCGTACACGGAACCCATAGCACCCAACACTACAACCAGTATTAAAGTAAAGATTTTTATATATCTAGATACTTTGGCGGCATGTGATAGCGCATCTGACAAATCATACTGCCTGAGCAGGCATTGCGTGCGCTGCCAGAGACGTTCGTGAAAATCCTGATGTGCCGATATGTCGGCTAGCTCCTCTTCATGATCACAAACCAGCGGGTGCGAGGTTTCTATATATCGTATCTGTTCGATCAGCAAAGACTTGTCGAAATGTGAAATTGTCACAATAGAATAAAAAACCCGGAAATATTAAATCCGGGTATTTTAACGAGCCCTGACAGATTTGTAACCAATAAGTCCGTTTAGCTACACTCCCTTACTCGCTAGATCTGTGGTAATGGTACTTTCTTCCGAAAAACAGGTCTTTCAATACCGTCAGAGGTCCAGCTTTTGGCAGGTATAGTTTTTCGCTCAAAGGTAGCTGTTTTAGATGTTCATCCAACCCATTAGTCCTGGTTTTTAATTGCTCTGCCTGAGATAGTAGAACCTTCGTGTTTTCTTGTACCTCATCCCAATTTCTGGCATGCGAGCCGGGGGTTGAAGCATTAGATCCAAGATTGTTTTGTATATCTTCTGATAAGGCTTCAGCAGTTGAATTAATCTCCGCTGCCACCGAATTTAACTCATCACTAAACTTCCACATTTCAGCCCTCAGCTCCGTTGAACTCACAAGCATACGCCTGATGGATTCATCTTTTGCATCCAGATAGCAATTAATGACGAGATCCATATCCAGATAGATAATTTTGCTGATAGCCTGAATAATAGGAATTGCCTCCTCAGCCTTATACGCATAATGCTTGTATATGAGATCAATGAACTCACACAGCATCCGGTTGTAGCCGCCTATATACCAGTTGGGAGTCAGACCGATACGGGCATGTACACGGCCAATTCTGGATGTCCTCTCGTAAAACGCATTATCATACTTGCCGATAAAAAGTGACTCAATCCAGTGTTGCTTTTGCGCCGCTTGTGCCTTGTCAATTTCTGACTTATCTGCAAACAGAGGTTGCAGCTCGGGCTCATCCAGAATGTGCGAGTAGAGATTATCAAGAACCTCATCCATGGCCGGTTCTAGAATATCTTTTGCCTGACGAATCTGCTGTATAGTTTTATCATCGATACTCAGAAACCTGAGACGCTCTTCCATTAATTCTTTGTATGGCATATTCCACTCATCTTTGTATTCAAAAAAATAGAATCAGTACAAATCAAACGCACTGTTACGATTTTCCCTCTATTATCCCTATTGAATAAGAGATCTACTCTCTTTCCATTGAAGACCTGAAAGAGCTTGAGTTATTTTATTTATTATATTTATTTTTAGTCGAGAATTCAGCAATAAACCTTATATTATAACAATACAAAACATTATATATCAGTGACATAGATTTAAATTATTTAAAACATTCTAACTTTTTAGCTAAATATTGTAAATTATATTGAGAAACCTAATAAAACAGCGATGTAGGAGTCAAATATAACATACTTACGATATTATATGCATAAATTGAAAATTTGAAGTGTTATCCTGAAAAGCACGTACATTATCTGGTGGTGACAAAGGGTGGGGACCTGCGGGGAATTCCGCCTTCGTTCGACTTTGTTAAATTTGCTGCATCAAATACCTACAAATAGAATAAATTTTTGCTCAGCGAAAAAGAGTATGCAATCCATCCATTATCCTGGAACCAATAGAAATTTCAGACTTCTGATAATCGCTGCGCTTCCGAATTTTCAGAATTAATCTTTGTCTTTTATCCTGAAATCCGCAGTTGGACGAGTTGTAGTGCGTTTGAGGTGTAGATCAAGGCGAGACAACGCAGATATTGACCTCCTCAAACGTTCGATTCAGCTCGGAGCGGGATCCACTGATTGGGTTTTCAACATGGATGCTGTTATTTCGCGAATGCATGAACACCTACAAATACGTAGGTGTTAGGATGAAGCACGACTCCAGGGAGGGAGGAGGTACGAGACCATGGATGGTCGATGGTACGAGACCATGGATGGTCGAAGGTAGAACAATGCAGGAGCTATTGTCGATAGCGAAGCACGACTCCAGGGAGGGAGGAGGTAGAGCGAAGCAGGATGCCTGAGCCGAGGATGCCTGAACCGATGCATTGGAGCGTGAAAAGATACATCTACCGTAATGGTTTATGAAACAGTGGGTCACCCTCTTTTGCGAGCGGTTAACTAAGGAATCCAGGTTTAACGAGCCCTGACCGATTTGCAACCAAAAACTCCGTAAAGCTACATTCCAGTACTAGCTGGATCTGTGGTAGTGATACTTTCTTCCGCAAAACATGTCTTTCAATACCGTCAGCGGCCCTGCTTCCGGCAGGTATAGCTTTTCGTTCAACGGTAAGTGTTTTAGATGCTCATCCAGCCTCCCAGTCCTGGTTTTTAATTGCTCTGCCTGAGATAGAAGAAGCTTTGTGCTTTCATGCATTTCACCCCAATTCCTGGCATGCGAGCCGGGAGTTGAATCATTAGACCGAAGATTATTTTGTGTATCTTCTGATAAGTCTTCAGCAGTTGAATTAATCTCCGCTGCCACCGCATTTAACTCATCACTAAACTTCCACATTTCAGCCCTCAGCTCCGTTGAACTCACAAGCATACGCCTGATGGATTCATCTTTTGCATCCAGGTAGCAATTAATGACGAGATCCATATCCAGATAGATAATTTTGCTGATAGCCTGAATAATAGAAATTGCCACCGCAGCCTTATACGCATAATGCTTGTATATGAGATCAATGAATTCACACAGCATCCGGTTGTAGCCACCTATATACCAGCTTGGAGTCAAACCGATGCGGGCATGTGCACGGCCAATTCTGGATGTCCTCTCGTAAAACGCATTATCATACTTGCCGATAAAAAGTGTCTCGATCCAGTGTTTCTTTTGCGCCGCGCGCGCCTTGTCAATTTCTGACTTATCTGCAAACAGAGGTTGCAAATCAGGCTCATCCAGAATGTGCGAGTAGAGATTATCAAGAACCTCATCCATGGCCGGTTCTAGAATATCTTTTGCCTGACGAATCTTTTGCATCGTTTTGTCATCGATACTCAGAAGCCGCAGACGTTCTTCCATTAATTCTTTGTATGGCATACTCCCCTCTCTTTGTATTCAAAAAAATAGAATCAGTACAAATCAAACACACTGTTACGATTTTCACCCAATCATCTCAATTGAATGACAGATCTACTCTCTTTCTAGTGAAGATCTGAAAGAGCTTGAGTTTTAAAGTTATTATATTTATTTTTAGTCGGAAATTTAGAAATAAACCCTAGATTACCATAACGCAAAATAATATATATCAGGGACATACATTTAATTTCATCAAACATTCTAGCTTTGTAGCTAAATATTGTAAATCATATTGAGAAACTTAAGAAAACAGCAAGGAAACTGGCAAAATAGCATTCTTATGAGGTTATATGCATAAATTAAGAAATTTAAGGGATATCCTGCAAAGCACGTACATCATCTAGTGGTGACAAAGGGTGAGGGCCTGCAGGGGAATTCTGTCTTCGTTAGACTTTGTTAAATTTGCTGCACCAAATGCCTGCAAATAGAATAAATCCTTGTATTTCAATTACTTGAGAGACTTATTACTTTCTATCAACAGGATTACGTTGTTCCGGCAGAATCTTATTTGCGAAATAATGATCGGCATCGTCAATATCGACAGGTTTTTCTTCAATATCTACCAAAGGCAATTCATAGTCGCTCCATCCGCGTAGACCAGTCTTCAAGGATATGACATTTTCATAGCCCATCATCTGCATCGTATAGGCCGCGAGCGTGGTACGGTTTCCAGAGCGACAGACTAGCACAACCGGCCTGCTGTCCCTGGCTTTTACCAACTCGGGTTCTGTTTCTTCAAAATCCCATTCGCAGGCATTTTCAAGAATGCCACGCGGTACATTAATTGAATCAGCTATATGCATAGTGTCGTACTCATGAGTCTCTCGAATATCCACGATTAGCGTATCTGGGTGAGCATTAAGGTATTCTTCGACATCCCAGGGCATCATTTCCGTTATCTGAGGGGCAATTTCGGCGGTGATCTGAGCAAAGGTTTTCATAGGTATTCAGGCAGCTAGGTAACGAAAATCAGCTTAGCTTAAAAGATACTCAAACTCTATCTCACCCATGAGATATAAAAGATGAGAGAAGTTACCTTCTCTCCACAAAGTTTTCGAAGGACATATACCTGCCAGAAGATCTACAAACTATCCAGTATAGTTTGAGCATCACTAATCTTAAACTCTCCAGCGGCTTCCACATTTAGCAATTCAACAATGCCATTATTCACGATCATCGCGTAGCGCTGAGACCTTATGCCCATGCCACGAGCTATAGCATCCAGTTCCAGTCCAACCGCTCGGGTAAAGACTGCACTGCCATCAGCCAGCATTAATATTTTATCTTCGACATTCTGGTCAACGCCCCATGCGCCCATGACAAATGCATCATTCACCGATAGGCATACAATCTGATCCACACCCTTTGCGAACAGTTCATCTGATTTCATCAGATATCCCGGCACATGAGCTTGAGAGCAGGTTGGGGTAAAGGCCCCTGGCAAAGCAAAAAGAACCACTTTCTTATTGTTAAAAAGCTCGTCCGTAGTAATTTCTGCCGGACCCTTGTCTGTCATATGATGCAACGTAACTGAGGGAATTTTATCGCCAACCTGGATAGTCATAACTATTTTCTCTTGTGTTAATTTTTTTGAATAGGGTGATTATATGATTGATGACAATTCAAAAAAACCATATTTTTATGGGAGTCGAGATATAGAAATTCAGCACGCTTTCTTATGTATATACCTGCTGTTATTCTACTCAGGTGCCTTAAAAAAAGCGCTGCAGCTAAACTTTAAATTTTTTTACCAGCATACCTAGCTGGCTGGCGAGGTCAGCCAAATTTGAAGATGCTCCCAAAGTTTGTTCTGCTCCCGCTGCGGTTCTATCAGCCATTTCTGAAATACGGATAATATTTTGATTGACTTCATTAGTTGCTATTACCTGCTGCTGCGAGGCATGGGCAATATGCTCATTTTTATCATTAATAAGCTCTACTGCACGACTAATGGTATTCAGCGCATCATCAGCTAAAAGCGCCTCTTCAACGCTTTGCATAGCCTTCTCTTTACTATTTAACATGGAGGTTGCAGCCTTTTTTGAATTGGATTGTAGCTTTTCAATAATCTGATTAATCTGTTTTGTTGACTCCTGAGTTTTACTGGCTAATGTCCTCACTTCATCAGCTACTACCGCAAAGCCTCTGCCCTGCTCTCCAGCTCTTGCAGCTTCTATTGCCGCATTTAGAGCGAGTAGATTGGTTTGATCAGCAATAGCCTTAATGACATCAAGCACTGCACTGATATCCTGACTCTCCTGCTCAAGCTCGGTTACAACGTTGGTTGTCTGTTCTATTTCCTGCGACAAAGACCGGATCGATTGCACCGCACTGGCAACAATCTGCTTGCCTTTTTCTGTTTCGTCCATCGTTTTATTAGCTGAAGCTGAGGTATCCGCAATACTTTCGCTAACCTCCTGAATAGTTGTATTGATCTCTGTCATCGCAGATGCGGCATGTACGCTATTAGATTGCTGCTCTGACAAGGCTTCTTTGGTATCTATAACAACACTATTTAACTGACTGGATGAACTCAATAATTCGTCTGTGGCTGAATGTATGTGCCGAATAGTCTGATTAAAATTCTGCAGCATTTCGCTAAATGTTCTTGCCATCTTACCAATCGAGTGTCTACCGAAATCTATAGCCTGTATTGTCAAATCCTGTTCATCCTTTGCCTTAGTCATTAGCTGTTCTAATTGTTGAATTGGACTAACAATACTTCGTATTAATAAAAAGGAAAAAGAGATAAAAAGAATGGGTAACATCAAGCCCAGAAGTAGATAAACTGTTTCACTAAAGCTTAGTGCATCATCTATCGCTGTTTCAATTTCTCCGCCCACCTTCTCAAGCACAGAGCCACTTTTATGGATAGTAGCATGCATTTTTCCCAAAGCCCCCTGATCGGGACTCAATCCAATTTTTTGATTTAACTTGACGAAATTCATGAACTGGTCGGAGTAAGATTTTAATAGACCAGTGATTTCATCTTTTTTCTCTACTGAGAGCTGGCTATCACTCAGGTTTCTCTGCATGATCTGAAGATCCTGATTGAATTTATCCAGATATTGCGCGTCCAGACGAAGCATGAAATCCTTTTCTCTTCGTCTAAGCATTAGCATATCCTTCATCAATGCATCATCCCCTAATTCCATTACGATGCTTTCAATATTGTGAACAGCTTTTCTTAAGCTTCCATATATACCATCTTTTTCATCTAGCCCCATAGTTTGTTGAAAGCCGACAATTGTTAAAAAGGCATTTTGGTAGTCATCAAAAATTGGTTTTAATTGCTGGACAGCTGATTTTTCCAGATTAGTATCTAGCAATTGTTCTGATAGCTGATCAATTTTTTTTATTAATAAGTCATAATTATTTTTGAATTCATCCGTATATTGTAATTGTTTCCGGGCTAAAAAATCCTTTTCATAACGACGCAGTAACAACATATTAGATCGAATTTCACTTATGGAAAGGCGAGCTTGATGCAGCTGAGCATTACTTCTATCAAAACTAATTTTAAGGGCGGCCATGAATATAATACTGAAAATGGCCAGAGCGGAAAAAGCTATTAATCGCGAATGAATAGACATGTGGGATAATTTGAATTCCATAGATTACAACTCAATACTGTAGTTTTTATTATGTTTCGACTAGAAGAGCTTTTACTTTAATCTAATTTCCATATTTTCCAGGTGTAAAATGCGCCCCCTCTAATTCACGACTTTTATTATGAGCTTTTTATTCGACTTTAAACACTCACAACAGCATCTTCAGTTCAAGAAGCTCAACACTCTTCTACCCTGCAAGATCAGCGCTGCTGAGGGAGAGCTCAACGCGCAAGTGCCTGACCCTCGAATTCAATACCTCCCCAACCCGATTGCATAAACTGACGAATATTGGCGTGATCATCGCCATACGGGTTTTCCAGTACAGCTCGGTATATCTCGCCAAAGCAGCTTAACGCCTGTAACTCATTCAGTTGATGAATCAGTGCAAAGCTAAATATCTTGCAGGAGCCGTTATTTTGATCAGCATGGTTATACTGTTCTCCATTACGAAAAGCCGTAGGGGTGAATTGATATAGTGAATCGATTAATGCGATGGTGTCGGTAAATTCAATAGATTCGGGATTTTGCCGTAGCTGGATAATAAAATTTTTCAGATCCATAAATAATGCTCCTGGTTTGTTCTTGCGGGTATAAAAAACATTCTAACGCTTCTCAAGTACTCAAAACCGCATCGTAAAATACCATGAATTTATTCATTAATAATCCGGGTAAAAAAGCTAAGGTTGTTTCTTTTCCAGCTTTTCTATCAGTTTATCTATCTTTCCTATTACCGATTCATAATGCATATGCAGGGCATCGCTATCAGGCAAAGTTCCGAGATCGGCGTTCTCAATCTCCTTAAGTTGTCGCAGTAATTCAAAGGCCAGTGCACGGTCCTGCGGATCAATCTCAGCAACCGACTTCATAGCAGTTATCGCAGTTTCTATCTCGCGATGGGCCTGACGTCTTTCCTGAACATAGGTTTTTTCCAGAGCCAGGGTTTGTTCCAGTTTTAATTTTGCATTAACCAGTGAGGTTCGCCCCGGTGCATAGTAATTGGGCTCATGTCTACGCAACCACGGGCCGGCCACAATGATGCCTATCAGCAGTAACACCAAAACTACGATCAGCCCACGTTTTTTTAGTGTTCGATTTGTCGTATTAGTTGAGGTATTTCCTTTGCTCATACGCGTTCCAGTATTTGTCTTCGATAGATCATTGGTTCTCTCCAGAGTCAGGTTAGGTTACTGCTGGTTATCTGCATCATTAGTGATATCTGGCCAACCGATTCCTGCATGATGACACGACGGCAAACGTTGGAATCGATGTTAGCATTAAAAGCTTGGATGTAAAATCTGTGCAAAGATTCACTACTTTCCACAATATTAAGGCCTATAAGCTTTGCAGTACGTCACCAGGGAAGTGAAGTCCACCTTGCGATAATCACTGACTCTATTTATAGTTAACCCTCCTCAACGGGGTGCTCTACAGAGCTGAGAGGTGATTTCACCAACCCGATGAACCTGATCCAGTTAGCACTGGCGTAGGGATGTGAGTGAATCCTGCAACGATCTCCCCATCTCTCCGGTTATTCTACATTCATACAATTGGAGTCCATTTATGTTCTCAAGCTTTTCTCGGCCATTACAGTTAGGCCTTGCAGCCCTCCTTTGCATCACTCTGTCTGGCCAGGCGCTTGCCGCAAAACCAGCACTTACCGTCTATACCTATGACTCTTTCACCAGCGATTGGGGCCCGGGCCCAAAGGTTAAACAGGCCTTTGAACAGCAATGCAATTGCGAGCTTAAATTCGTCGGTCTGGAAGATGGTGTATCTCTACTGAGTCGATTAAAACTCGAAGGCAGCAATACCAGTGCCGATATCGTATTGGGTCTGGACACCAACCTGACAGCAGATGCGCGGGCTAGCGGCCTGTTTGAAGCGCATGGTATGAGCTTGACCAGGGCAACCTTGCCAGCCGCCTGGAGCGACAAAACTTTTCTACCCTATGACTATGGCTATTTCGCCTTTGTTTATAATAAAGAAAAGCTAAAGTCACCGCCTGGTAGCCTAAAGGAACTGGTAGAAAACCCTCAGGCACCTAATATCCTGATTCAGGACCCACGCACCAGCACCCCAGGACTCGGACTCTTGTTATGGATGAAAAAGGTGTATGGCGACAAAGCAGGCGAAGCCTGGGCTAAACTGTCGAAAAGAATTGTCACCGTAAGCAAAGGCTGGAGCGAGGCCTATGGCCTGTTTCTGAAGGATGAAGCCCCTATGGTACTCAGCTATACCACTTCACCGGCTTATCACCTCATTGCAGAAAAGGATCAACGTTTCGTTGCCGCACGCTTTTCCGAAGGTCATTACCAGCAAATTGAAGTAGCCGGACTAATAAAGTCCAGCGCTAATAAAGCCCTCGCACGGGAATTTCTCTCCTTCATGCTGAGCGAAAAATTTCAGAGCCTCATCCCAACCACCAACTGGATGTATCCGGCGCAACTGGACCCGACTAAACTACCCGCAGCGTTCGGGAGCCTGATTGATCCCTCCCCAGCCCTGCTGTTTAACGACGATGAGATTGCAGCCCATCGCAAGCAATGGGTCAACGAATGGCTTGAGGCCATGTCTAAATAGGCCTTTTCAAAATAGTCCATAACACAATAAATATGTCACCCACGCGCAGCGCCTATCCGGTACTCGGTATGCTGGCACTCATCGTGCTAGCCCCCATGTCGAGCCTGCTGCTGCTCGGTGGTGACGGTTTTTCGCTCAGCGAAATTGTACACAGCCAGTATATGCGCCGTGTTTTAGGTTTCAGCCTGTGGCAGGCATTCCTCTCCAGTTTGATCAGTGTCAGCCTTGCCATCATCGTGGCGCGTGCACTGGCCCATTTTGGCGAGTTTCCACTACGCAATTTCTTACTCAAGCTATTTGCCCTACCGTTGGTGGTACCTTCGATAGTGGTCGTGATGGGTATAGTTTCGGTTTACGGCAGCCACGGATGGATTCCGCTAGGACGCAAATTGTATGGCCTGAACGGCATTCTGCTGGCGCACGTATTTTTTAATCTACCA
Organism: Gammaproteobacteria bacterium; assembly: GCA_050292965.1. Lineage (GTDB taxonomy): Bacteria > Pseudomonadota > Gammaproteobacteria > JACNJF01. Next base: position 37,557 of record JBNKMF010000024.1, read on the forward strand.
CTATCTGTGCGGTTATTACTGCCCGCCTGGCAATCCATCCCCGCCCCTCACTGGCGCATGAGCGAACAACTCGGTTTTACTCAATGGCAACAATGGAAATATCTTGAATGGCCCGCATTGCGTGAAAGTCTGCCCGGAGTGGCACTACTGGTATTCATGCTTTGCCTGACCAGTTTCGCAGTGGTACTCACTTTGGGTGGAGGCCCTCGCAGCACGACGCTGGAGGTTGCCATCTATCAGGCATTGCGCTTCGATTTTGATCCGCCACGGGCTGTTTTGCTGGCACTTTTACAACTGGGGCTTTGCTCTGTTGTTGCCTGGCTCAGTTCTCGCTTTCACAGGCTACCTGATGTCGAAATCGCCATAGCCAACACAAAAATTAACACTCGACTCGACCGCAGTTGGATCAACACGGCAACCCTGTTACTGGCTATACTTTTCATCACGATGCCATTATTGGCAATGGCCATAGATGCCCTTAAAGGCTCATTGCCTGAAGTGTTAACCAGCGCGAGCCTGTGGCAGGCAGCTGGGTTCACGCTCTGCATAGGACTAAGTGCATCATTTCTATCGGTCTGTACCGCAGGGCTATTGCTCGCGACCAGCACCGATCTGGTTCTGATGGGTAAAAAGCGTAAAGCTGCGTTGATCGAATTTGCCGGATCCATTGTTTATCTGGTGCCGCCTCTGGTGATAGGTACGGGGCTTTTCGTGCTCATGGCGCCTCGCCTCAACGTATTCGACTGGGCTATCCCTGTGGTGATTCTGATCAATGCCATGATGGGGCTGCCGTTTGTGATTCGCACTCTGGGGCCTGCCATGCGACAGAGTAAAATGCGTTATCAGCGCTTAAGCCAGAGCCTTGCATTGACTGGCTGGAACCATTTCAAAATTATTGACTGGCCGTTACTACGCAAACCGATTGGACTTTCCTGTGCGCTGGTTGCAGCCTTATCTATGGGAGATCTTGGTGTCATTGCATTATTCGGTTCACCCGACACAACTACACTACCATTATTATTATACCATCAACTGGCTGCTTACCTGATTCCACAGGCTGCGGTAACCGCTGCTTTTTTACTGGCTTTCTGTTTATTGGTATTCTGGTTGCTGGAAGCCGGTCTGGGAGGTGGTAAACAGCATGCTCAGCATTAAGCAATTGAAATTTAGCTATGACACGCCTCAACAGGACAACAGCATGTGTTTTGACCTGGAGGTCAATACTGGCGAAGTGATGAGCCTGATAGGACCGAGTGGCTCGGGTAAAAGCACATTGCTCAATCTGATTGCCGGTTTTCTAACCGCCAGTAGCGGGGTAATCCGGGTTGGCTCAGACGAAATTCAGACACTTGATCCGGGCAAACGTCCAGTTACTATCGTATTTCAGGAACACAACCTGTTTCCTCATCTTGATGTTTTTACCAATGTTGCTATCGGCATACAACCGTCATTAAAGCTCACCGCACAACAACAGGATGAAGTCATACAGGCTCTGCAAAAGCTAAGCCTTGAGGGACTGCATAAACGTAAACCGGGGCAACTTTCCGGTGGGCAAAAACAACGCGTAGCGCTAGCGCGCGCATTGGTACGCAAGCACGAAATCCTGTTGCTCGACGAACCCTTTGCCGCACTGGGACCATCATTACGTGAAGAGATGATAGAACAGGTAAAACAGCTGGTACAGAATCAGAATATGACCGCCCTGCTAGTCAGTCATCAACCGGCAGATGCCTTACTCGCCTCACAACGCATTGCTTTCATCAACAACGGTCAGGTAATCGAAGTTGAAACCACACAACATCTATTAAACCATTCCGAGCATGCAGACATCAGGCAATATCTGGGGACAAAGTGAAGGAGCTCAATCTCGCTTTTAAACGTATCCCCTTACTGCAGGATTACAAGCCGGCCGATTTCAAAATCCAGCGCCTGCCTGGTTTGACTAACCATACATATCATTTAAAGAATCCACAGGTCGACTGGGTGGTACGCATCCCCAAAGCTGATACCAATAACTACATTGATCGCAAGGCTGAAGCAATCAACAGCGAAATTGCCATGCAGCTAGGCCTCGCACCAGACTGCGTATGGCGTGATGACGACGGATTAAGTCTGACAAGGACATTGCGCCATACTCAATCACTAACAGCACTGGATATCTGCAATCCTGAAATACTCAACCTTATCCTGCAAAAACTTAACATATTACACAGTAGCAAACAGAGTTTTTACGGTTACGTCAATCCTGGGGCATTACTTAAACGCTACTTTTCCTTAATCCCTGACACGCAACAGGCATTAATACATGGTGATTTTTCAAACGCCCTGCAATGCCTGACTATCATCGATAATAAAGACCGTACTCTGACCCCGTCGCACAATGATCTTGTACTGCAAAACCTGCTACTCGATACCAACAGGCAGCTCTGGTTTATCGACTGGGAATATTCTTCAATGGCTTCACCCTACTGGGATCTTGCAACCCTGTGCAATGCAGCTGATTTCGATAGCGAGCAATCTGAAAATTTACTGAATATTTACCACCAACAGCAAAGCTCGTCGGATATCGAGCTACTCATGAATTACCGTTATGTACTTAAGGTTTTAAGTCAATGCTGGATGATGGCTTTTAACCTGGATTCCGCAGCTGGCCGCTCTTATTAGAGGCTAACTCACTGTTTCGTCGACTATTAAAGTCTGTCTATATCACTTTTCCGCTCCTATGCATCGGCTCTGGCTTCCTGCTTCGCCCTACCACCTACGTCCATGTAGGCGTCCTGCGTTGTTCTACCTTCAACCTGGAATCCTCTTAATACTTCCAGCCAGACTAAACGGCTTTAACCTTATGAATTACGCGGAATAAAAACAAAATAATTTTTAAAAAGATAAACAGGTTAAGGTGCTATGCTTTAAGATAATGTTGGTTTTGGCCATTTACCTGTTTAGGCCACCTCTAATCTGTAAATTGTATCTCTGGCACACAGGCTGATGCACAATTAAGGCGCAACTTTGCAGGTATGCGCGCCTGCCTGGCAAAAAGCGCGGATAAGCCTGAGTGCCTCGTAAACGAGGTCTGAAGCATACAGATCAGAGGCGCCATAGCCTTGTGCCCTGGCGATTGTTCTTTAACCAATAGTGAACTAACTATGTATCAGTTTTTAAAAGACCGTATTACTCTTCTGGCAGCTTCAAACTTTGAAGAAGCTTTATCATCTTCAAAAATCGGGCTTGAAAAAGAGAGCCTGCGTGTCACACCAGAAGGTAGTATTTCGCAAACATCGCATCCGAAAGCCTGGGGATCGCCCCTCACTCATCCGCAAATCACCACCGATTTTTCTGAAGCACTAACAGAACTGATTACCCCCCCCTGTAACTCGGTACCTGAAGTCATTCAGTCTCTTGATGATATCCAGAATTTTATTTATCAGAGTTTAGATAATGAAATTCTATGGGCAACCAGTATGCCCTGTGTTTTTGGAGCAGAATCAGAAATCCCAATAGCGCAATACGGGTCTTCGAATGCCGCTCAGATGAAAACAGCATATCGACGTGGATTAGGTTTACGATATGGGCGCTCAATGCAGGTCATTGCGGGTGTACATTTTAACTATTCATTTTCAGATGAGTTCTGGCTCCTGTATAAGTCACTCAATAATAATACTGATGAGTTGCAGGATTTTATTTCTGATCAATATATGGGGGTAGTTCGTAACCTGCTCAGGTATGGCTGGTTAGTGCCATATTTATTTGGAGCATCTCCAGCAGTTTGCAAATCATTCCTGCATGATAAGAAAAGCCTGTTGCAGGAATTTAACAGCAATACATATTACGAACCTTATGCTACATCGTTACGACTAGGTGATATAGGTTATCAAAATAATAAAGAAGACTTGACCGGTATTAAAGCCTGTTATGACTCGGTGGATGCTTATGTAAAAAGTCTGCAGTGTGCGATTAATACTCCATATCCCGACTATGAAAAATTTGGCATTAAAGTCAATGGTAAATATCAACAGCTTAATGCCAATATTCTTCAGATAGAAAATGAATATTACAGTTCGGTTCGACCTAAACAAATAGTGCAGGGCAATGAAATGCCATCCGTAGCCCTGCATAAAAGAGGCATAGCCTATATTGAGTTACGTTCGCTAGATGTGAACGCTTTTGACCCGCATGGTATCAATTCTGAGCAACTCTATTTTCTGGAAGTGCTCATGCTTTTTTGCCTGCTTAAGGAGAGCCCCGTTTTAACTAAAAGTGAAATTTATGCCATTGATGAAAACCTGTTACTTGTCGCCCATAAAGGAAGACAACCGGGCTTAAACCTCAGACGTGGTGACGAAAAAATCAACCTTCAGGACTGGGCTAGTGGGCTATGCCATGAAATGAAATCAGTAGCAACCCTGCTTGACAGTGCAAATTATTGTGAAAATTATTTCTCCAGTGTAAAGTCCCAATTTGCAGCCATTCACGATCCGGACTTAACACCTTCAGCCAGAATGTTGGCTGATATGAAAGAACGAGGAGAAGGCTTTTATCATCATGCTAAACGTATGTCTCAACATCATTACCAATATTATAAAAACACCCTCTTACCTGAAAAGAAAGTTAGATTTTTTAACAAAATGACAAACGACTCCATACAGAAACAACTTCAGATTGAAAGTGAAGACGATGTAAGCTTTGATAGCTATCTGGAAAATTACTTCAATCAATACAAGCAATAGGACCTGCTGGCTCGAACATAGTACCTAACATGAAGGCTTAGCTTTCGCCTTACAGAGCTCTGAGTATTTCCTTTTCTCATGCTGGGGCCAAACCATGTGAATAAGCTATAACAAAAGGCCAAATGAACGCCCCAAAAATGTGCAACATTTAAAAAATCAGCCTCAGAAGTCTGCTTGATGGTTAATCAGGCAGTCCTACCCCGTAAAAAAGCTGTTGAATATGTCACAAAATAATTTTCTCAACCTGGCTTTATCAGGTAATTTTAAAAGTAGATATTGACGTTATTTATCACACTGTTTTAGCAATTTTTTTTTACGGGACAGTGCTTTTCTAACGCATGCAACTCATAGCTTAAGGCTTTTTGTCCGTCTGAATTTTTATGCTCCGCCTCTCATGACAAAGCATGATTTGACATGCTTTAAGCCCCGGCTGATCTACAGGCAAACTACAGCCTGGCTTCGATCTCTAATCATAGGGTCCAGACTAAATCTCCTCCGAAAATATTATTTGCCGCAGCTGTTGTTAGAGTCAGTCCGAGTTAAAAATGAGCTGGATATTTGCGCAAAATGTCGCATTTTTATTTTTTGGTATAAAGGATGCGGTTTTTCTTATGAAAAATACATTGATATTTTAAATACAAAACATTTAATTTGCACGCTCAATAGAAAGACCTTTCTCCTCTGAATGTTGAATTTAAGTACGTTTTTATGACCACAAAATTAGACTCAGACCAACTGGTGATGAATAGTTTTAGTCTGATTTTACTTATAAGGGGCAGTATGAAACATGCATTTAATGGAACAATAATTCGAACTAATATTTGTCGTGAATTTATAGAAATATTAGAACCACGAAAATAAAATACTGACAGGATGATTATCAAATGAGCCAGTGTGCAACAGATGTATTTTTTTATCAAATATACTCTGATTCCGCTAGATTTCGACCAATATCTGCATACTTGAATTATGCAGGTAACCCCTTTAGGATTTAAGGCCCAGTTGTGTCAGGTAACTTTTCGAATACGTCGAATACGTCAAAAAAACTCTTCGTAAATCAGGAATAGAATCCTGTGCATATTTTTGACGAGAGATTAGTCGACGTTCAGGTTGTCAGTTGATAAATAGTGACCATTGTTATTAGTGCAAGCATCAAGAATTACAGGTACTTGCATTGTATTAAGAGTAATTTATAAACCGGAGTTCAAATTAAGATGTTTCTCAATAGTCCAGGTAAGCAGCCAAGGCGTTCAGTTTTGGCCAGCTCACAATTACCTCTAGTTCCCTCAGGCGCAGTTACTGTTTCCCCAGTGGCAAAATCATATAAAAAAGGTCTGAGAGTATGTGGAGGTTCTACTGGTGTCGGTTCTTTATTGATGCTGACAATTGCTCTTTCTCTATCCGCCTGTGGTAAAAGCTCTGACCCCAGCCCGAATCCTACACCGAATCCTACACCGAATCCTACACCGAATCCAACAGCAGTACCAACATCTATCCCAACGCCGCTGCCGACGCTGAATCCGACGCCAACTCCGACGCTGAACCCGAATCCGAATCCGAACCCAACTCCGACGCTGAATCCGAATCCGAACCCGACGCCAACTCCGACGCCGAATACAGATCCGAATCCGACGCCTACTCCGACGCCGAGTACGACTCCGAATCCGACACCAACTCCGACGCTGGTGCCGAATCCAACGCCGACTCCAGCTCCGACGCTGGTGCCGAATCCGACGCCTACTCCAGCTCCTGACCCTGTTGCTCAAGAGGTAATTGACGTAATTGATGACTCTACCTATGACGGCGATATCCCATTGTCACAGAAGGTTATCGGTGACGCGTCTGCCAGTTTACAAACCAACGGTAATCCTTTTGAGGATGCATACTTTTACCTAAGTCCAGACGTTAAAACAATGATGGACTACTCTCTAAATATCGTTGAAGCAGATAACGATACTGAGATGGTAAATAAAATTAAATACGTTCAACGCCAGCCAAGCGCCATCTGGATGGATGCAACAGCGACAATTTATGGAGTCCCTGGTGCAGGCCGTCTCTCCTTAGCTGGCCACCTTGATGCAGCACTGACTCAGCAGCAATATTATGCCGATCAAAACGGCGGTAAAATAGCACCTATGACTGTTGTGATTATTGTCTATAACTTGCCTGATCGTGACTGTGCAGCTTTTGCTTCCAACGGAAAGTTGATCCAGGTAGGTAATCCAAAAGATTATAGTAACAATGCAAATGGCGACGGATTAGCTAAATATAAACAGGATTATATTGGACCTATTGCGGAAATTTTTGACGATCCTAAATATCGCAATTTACGTATCGTTGCCCTGTTGGAACCCGATTCATTTCCTAATATGATTACCAATACAGCTGAGTCGGGAACCAGTGAGACTGCGAACACCAGCCTTAATCCGGATAATAAGGCATCCCTGGCAAGCGGTGGTTACTGCGACCGTATTTTGAACTACGATGGGGAAGGCTCCACTGTAAGCGGTGAAGGAGGCTCGACCGGCAAGCCGTCATTAGGCCTTTATGCTGCCGGGCTTCGTTATGCTATTAACGCTTTTTCCAAAATTCCAAATGTTTATACCTATATGGATATAGGTCATGCTGGCTGGCTGGGTTGGGATAAGACCGATCAAAACAGTGAATCAAACATGAAGAATGGCGTTAAATTTTTCAAGCAACTGGTCGATGGGGCTGATGGCGCCGTGGATGGTAAAGGCCTAGATATGATTCGCGGCTTTGCTTCCAATACCTCTGGTTACACTCCAGTAGATGAGCCAAAGATTTCTGGTAGCCTCGAAAATCTGCCTACCTTGATGCAAAATGGTGGTGAAAAATTCTATGCATGGAATCCAGCGGTTGATGAATTAACCTATATCAAAATGCTGAATGATTACTTCACATCAACCGGCCCATTGATTGGCGATACCGCTTTTGATTCAAATAAACTTGGCTTCATCATTGATACTGCGAGAAATGGATGGGGAGCTCCTAATCGCCCAACACCTGCTAATAGCACTAAAGGTACGGATGCTTCTGATGCTAATCGTGTTGATAAACGAGTGCATCGTGGTCATTGGTGTAATGTAAATAATGCCGGTATTGGCGAGTCTCCAAAGGCAAAACCTTCATCAGCACACCCCTACCTGGATGCTTTCTACTGGATGAAGCCACCAGGAGAGTCAGATGGTATCTCATTCAATGTTGACGATTACCTGTCTGGTACTGCCGCGTATAACAACCTGGATCCAGTTGACAGGGCCATTGCTGATCAGGCGACTGACCCTGTTTATGCGGGCAAATCATTGGATACCATGTGTATCCCGGGTGAAAAGCGTGAAAATGTTACAGTAGATGTTGTCCCTGCAATGGCTCCACATGCCGGCGCATGGTTCCATAAGCAATACCTGATGCTGATAAAAAATGCTTACCCCCCACTTGGGGAAAGTGATTTTGATTAAACCAGTTTAACCCCCCCCATTTAGCCCACCATTTGGTGGGCTTTTTTTTGCCTAATAGAAAACGGTCAGTAGCAGTCATAGGAAAACAAATGACCAGATGCATAACATTTTGCCCCATCGAGAGCTGAAACAAGGCTCCTAAGGATTTCTTGATATTACCTACTAGTCAGCTTCTCCATATATAACAAGCGTAAAACAGATTCAGGTAATCGTGGTTACCCAACGATATATTAAAGTAGCTGATGTGAACTGCTCGTTTGGTGTTAGCAATCCAAAGGATGCTGCCTGTCACATTGATACTCTGATTGAAAATGAGGATAAAGCTCTTTATAAGGCTAAAGATATGTGTAGGAACCGAGTCTGTACTAAACTTCTTCAGGGTCCGATAATAAGGCCCTAACTTAAAAACTAGACAAATGATTTAGTAATTAGACACTATAATCAAACTGAGCTGAGGAGGATATTCAAAAAGTCATTGAATGGATGTTGAGCCAACAGGGTTATGAATGCGCAGTCAGTCAGGTGATAAACATGATCCTGGCATAGCCCTGAAACTACGCCACTTTCATTGACCTATTCGTTTGCCAAAATATAGCCTAAACTTACCACTATTGGATTAAAGACTGTATATAAGGGCATACTCCCTGATTTGACAAGCCTGCAAATAAATACCATATCTCTAACGACAATATACTTATTCGAACCGAGTTAATTCCATAAAATACTATCGTGATAAAGTTACCATTAAGTAGAAAAATATTTCACGCAATTTTACCTTTGAAGGGTTAATTTTGATGTCACTATCAGATCGTGTGCCCACTAAAAATGAAGCCGGATTTCTTGCTCAAACAATCCTGTTTTTGAGCGTAATATTGATATCATTCCATCCCACGCAATCACTAGCTGAAAATTTTAAAATATTCACAGAAGAGTACCCTCCCTACAATTACACCGAAAATGGCAACATCACCGGCATATCCACAGAAATTGTGCGAGAGATACTACACAGAATTAACCACCCAGACACTATCGAAGTATCCCCCTGGTCGACGGCATACCGTCTGATTAAGGAAGAGGATTACAAGGCTCTGTATTCAACTACCAGAGCCCCGTTTCGTGAAAACCTGTTTAAATGGGTAGGGCCGTTAGTCCCTAACAATACCGTGTTATTTGCACGAACCTCTGATGATGTTTCGATTAACTCTATAGACGATGCGAGAAAGGTCAGACAAATAGGCGTTTACAAGGATGATTACGGAGAACTCCTGTTAAAGCAAAAAGGCTTCACGAATCTACGTCCTGCACCTGATAATAGATCAAATCTAAAAAACCTGATCGATGGTAAAATTGATCTCTGGATTATCAATGAACTCACAGGGAGCCAGATGGCCCAGGAAGCTGGGCAGGCAAACCTGATCAAAAAAGTTTTTAATGTACAAAAAGAGTTTATGTATATCGCTTTCTCAAAAAACACACCAGACAAGATCATAGATAAATGGCAACAGGCACTCGACGAAATCAAATCAGATGGAACATATGCTCAGATTTTTAGCAAATGGATAATGTTTTCATTATCTGAGTCTCTACAGCCAAAGCATCTGATAGCACTTACTCAGGAAGAGCAAAATTGGCTCGACAAACACCCTGTTATATCCTTGGCTTCCGATCCCGCCTGGCCTCCCATAGAGTTTTACGATAATAAAGGCATTTATAGAGGGATGACTGCAGACTATATCGCCATATTGGAAGATAAACTGGGTATCACTTTTACCACTAATCGATACAAAAACTGGGAAACTGTTTTACAAGCAGCCAAAGATCGCAAGATAAATATGATAACCGCAGCAGCTACACCCGATAGAAAAAAACACCTGCTCTTCACCAAACCCTACCTACATATACCGACCTCGATAGTCGTTGATAGCAAAGTTCAAGGTCAGCTAACTATGCAAGATTTAAAAGGAAAAAAAGTATCTGTGGTTTCAGGCTATGCCGTGCATGATTACATAAAAAATAATTATCCAGGAATAGAAGTCCTCCCTGTGTTAAACACGCTTGAAGGTCTACGTAATGTAGCCTATGGAAAATCTTATTCACTGATAGCGAATGCAGCGACATCATCCTATTTAATGGAAACAGAAGTCATGCCAAACCTTCGCATAGCCGGTGAATCTGGATATACATACAATCTGGCTTTTGCTACACGAAAAGACTGGCCATTGCTAAACACGATTCTGGATAAAACGCTTGATTCTATTACGCCAGAAGAGCACAAGGCGATATTCAGAAAATGGGTAACCATTCCAGACAGACCATGGATTACTGTGGAACAGTTTTTTATCGGATTAAGCATTGTAACGGGCATCTTTTTAATGGTTGGAATCGTGGTCTGGAACCGACAATTGAGTCGCAAAGTCGAGGCAAGAACACGTGAGTTAAGAGCCACTAAAGAGAACTTTCAAAATCTCTATAAAACGGCCCTGGTCGGTCTGTTCCGCTCAAGCATCGATGGAACGAAGATATATGCAGCTAATCCAGCATTTGCAAAGTTATTTGGTTTTCAATCGGATAATCAGGTAATCGAGAAGTTTATCCCCAATAAAAGCCATGTAAACAAATCGCAAATAGATGAGCTAATGGCAAGACTATTCAAAGAAGGTAAAGTGGAAGAGTTTGAGTATCTGGGAAGACGTCTGGATGGCTCCACCAGGAATTTCATTTTAAACGCTTTTTTATATAAAGAAGAAGGATACATCGAAGGAGCGATACTGGATATCACCGAGCGAAAAAAAAATGATGAGACAATTCGAAAGCTTGCAATGACAGACCCTCTGACGGGACTCGCTAACCGGAACCAGTTCAACAGCAAACTGGATGAAGCTATTGCTTATAGCAATCGCTTCAAGCAAATGATAGGTCTACTACTCATTGACCTGGATGACTTTAAGCCGGTTAACGATAACTACGGTCACCTGATAGGGGATAAACTTTTAATACACGTAGCAAAGATACTCAAAGAAAGTTTTCGTCAGGTAGATACCGCAGCAAGAATGGGGGGCGATGAGTTTGCCGTTATTCTGAATGGCGTACAATCCAGAGAGGATGCATTGCGCCTGGCTGAAAAGGTATTGACCCGCTTAACAAAAGCAGCACATATCGACCAGCACAGCATTAATATTGGAACAAGTATGGGCTTATGTTTTTTCCCTGAAGATGCAGGCAACGTTGAAGCGATGCTACACTATGCAGATAAGGCTCTCTACAAAGCAAAAGCGCTAGGTAAAAACCAGATATGTTTTCACGAAAAGGATACCGAGCCAGAAAGTCAATAATCAAATCAGCTAATGAGTGACCCCGGTTAATTTACTGTTACCTAATACAATCCGGTTGTTTATGCAGCCCAGCCCTATTGCTCGTACCACTTCCTTCTGACTCTACGCCGTGCCAGGTCTGTTTACGGCCGGTGATCAGGATGATACAAGTTCCGGTCGCAGGCCTTCATTTCTTAAGAATGGTCAGATCTTCACAGTTGCCAAAAATAAGCAGTAAAATTGTTTTCAAAACATTTACACCAGATTGATACTCAATTACCCAAACATGAGATCTCATCCGATGGGATTTATTTTTCAGTGGCAGCCCAATAATTTTATAACCTACAGGCTCACTATATATTCCGGTGGACAGAGCCAGGCATTTGAACTTGGATGCAGTTTTTTGGGACAGAGTTTCTGTCCTCTATAGGACCAGATCGAGTCGATGCCCCCTCTACAAGCCATAGGCATTTAAAGTTCATAAAAGTCGCTGGACATGAGCTGTTAAAAATAATCCGCCGAATATACCTGGACTGAAACGTATGGGTGGTATGGTCGAAAACACTATATTTTAAGGTGGCTGTAAGCAGAAATGGTAAGTGCAGTGTTCGTAAAAATACGAGTAGTTGGTTCCAACCTCACCAGCCATCATCAAATTTAATTTTCCGAATCATCCTGGAATTATAATTAGTTGCGAGAGAATTATAATTCACTGGATCAAGCAGTCAGCCGGGTAGGCTGCATTCTATGCCACAAAAAAACAGCATTAGCAAATAGCTGAACATGATTCCCGGTTTTGCTGAGTGGGAATGGTGAAATGATGGTGCGTAGAACACAGCCTACTCAGCTCATATTTATGGACACTCTACTGGAAGAATATTCATCCAAACTTTATTAAGACCTACGCTTTTAAAGCCCAGAACACGAACACATTCACCCTTTTTCACAGTGCCGGTAATTTTCGGCTCCGGGGGGCTCAAGAAACTTAACCATGTTTCCGTGAAGTTACTGAAGTGATCCTCTCTAATGTTCACATCCTTTTGAGCCTCAACAATATCATTAGCCGAAAATGTCTTTTTTTTATCTAGAGTTAGAAAGCTCCACTTATAATCGCCGTAACCTACCCCCAGATACACCCATTTTTCTTTTGTTTGAGCAAAGACTGCCGTACCCATTACTGCAAGCAATATGGCACTTACACAAAGGGTTACGATAGATAAATTTCGCGTGCTCAAATGAAAGCCTCCTCCACCTGGATTGTATGCAGCATCTACTTGATCCCTATTCTTAGCAAAAGTAAGTTTCATACCGGATACAAGAAATGCTACAACTGCGGCAAGGGTAACAATTAGCCCAATAATTTCACGTGGCCCGAATGTTGGTATTGTTGATTCCATTGTCTATCCTAGTTCTAAGGCTAAACCAAGCTCAGAGGCGCGTGCCTTCTGCGAGTCCACTGAAGCTTTTTTCCAGCATAAATGGATGAATCATAAATTTATTTTTGACGTCTAGATCGCAGAATAAAAGTATCTGAATTCAACTTGTTTTATGCAATTAACGAACAACATCGTACAATCGTGCGTGCATATTAAGTGCGACGCTTAGCACAAGATTTGCACCTTCTGAGTAAATGTATTAGTCCTTAAGGGGGCATCCATTAGGCAAAAATCAACCCAAGGCATAAAAATATCTTCCCAAAATGCCAAGCTAATTTCATCATCCAGTTATTTGAATCAGCGCATTATCTTCCATGAAAATAATGTCACCCGTTAGATGAAAAGTCAACAAGGGGCACAAAAAATCAACTAACTCAGAGTCAATATAATCAAGTTAAGCTTTAAGTCAATGTTGGAATTCGTCGTTCCTCCTTTTCCAACCTACAACTCTGGATTGCGGGTTGTTTTATATGTGTTTATACAAAAAACGAAGGCTAATCAAAGATCAATAGACCTTCGTTTAGCCCTAAAGTAGTAAGAGTAAAATGTTATAGAATTATGCTTTTAAATTTTGCGACAGCAATTCTTCGGGCATATTTTGGTAACACACCGGGCGCAAGAAGCGACGTATAGATAGCGTACCTACCGAAGTCGCGCCAAAGTTGGTCGATGCAGGATAAGGTCCGCCATGTACCATCGCATCGCAGACTTCTACACCCGTTGGAAAACCATTAACCAGTACACGCCCGGCCTTACGTTCCAGCTGCGGTAATAAGCTGGCTGCTAAAGCATAATCAGGCACATCTATATGCAAGGTACAGGTTAACTGTCCAGACAAGGCTTGAACGATTTGATCAAGCTGAGCCACATTTTTAGCTCGCACCAGAATAGCCAGTGGGCCAAACACTTCTTCCGCCAGGTCTTCTTGCTGCAACCAGATATCTGCATCAACCATAAACAAATATGGCGTCGCAGTACGCAAACCACATTCGCTTCCTAGTAACTGCTCGACTTTTTCCACATTTTTAATGCGCATACTGCCCTCACGATAGGCCTGCGCAATACCATCGGTTAGCATGGCCTGCTCTGGTGTATTTAGCAAAGCTTCGGAAACACCCGTAATAAAGTCATCAAAACCTTCACCTTCTAATACTACAGCAATACCCGGATTGGTACAGAACTGTCCGGCACCCATAGTCACGGAGCCCGCCCAGCCAGCACCGATATCAGCACCACGTTGTGCCAGTGCATTGGGTAAAATAAACATAGGATTGATCGAGCCCAGTTCACCAAAAAATGGGATAGGTTCTGGTCGTGCAGCACACAGGTTAAACAAAGCACGTCCACCACCCAGAGAGCCGGTAAAACCAACTGCTTTAATATATGGGCTCTGTACCAGTGCTTCGCCGACAGCTCTATCACCACCCTGTATCAAAGCAAAGATACCTGCAGGTAGTTCAAGCGCCTTAAGCGCTGCATCAATCGCCTGAGCAACCAGTTCTGCCGTACCGGGATGTGCTGAGTGACCTTTGACAATGACGGGACAACCAGCGGCAAGTGCAGCTGCAGTATCACCACCCGCCGTGGAAAAAGCTAATGGAAAATTGGATGCACCAAATACCGCTACGGGGCCTATGGGACGCTGCATCAGACGTAAATCTGGACGCGCTAAAGGTTGCCTATCAGGTAACGCTTCATCGTGACGAATGTCCAGGTATTCACGCTTCAAAATATGACTGGCAAATAACCTTAGCTGCCCGGTAGTACGGCCGCGCTCACCGATCAGACGCGCTTCGGGTAAGCCTGTTTCCTGAGTGCCAATCAACGTGATCTCATCACCTCTGACATCAATCTCATCGGCTATGCGGTTTAATAACGCTGCACGGGTTTCATCCGAGCTATGGCCAAAGCTTTCAAAAGCAGCCTCGGCTACCTGCGCCGCCTGAGCTACAAGTTCAGGGGTGCCTTTGTAAAACGTATGGCTCTCACCAGTATAGGGCGCAGAGTCGAAAGTTGAATCAGTCTTAAGCCACTGACCATCTACTAAATGTTTACCTATAATCATAAAACTCTCCATTTTAAATTATTCATAACTAATGACTGTCTCTGGGAATGGGTGCACCACGGCAGCCCTTGAGGAAATCAAAATCCGCCCCCGTATCGGCACCCTGTACATGCTCATAAAAAAGTCTGGCATAACCACCAGCTGGCGGCACTATGGTCGACGACCATGCAGCAAGACGTGCATTTAATTCTTCATCACTGATATCCAGATGCACACGGCGATTAGCCACATCCAGTTCTATCATGTCGCCGCTTTTCACGATGGCCAGTGGCCCACCGGCAGCGGCTTCTGGTGTGGTATGCAACACGACTGTGCCATAAGCCGTTCCCGACATTCTCGCATCCGAGATACGAACCATGTCGGTAATCCCCTTGCGCAGAATCTTGGGTGGCAGCCCCATATTGCCCACTTCAGCCATTCCCGGATAGCCCTTTGGACCACAGTTTTTCATCACCATGACACAGTTTTCATCGATATCCAGTGACTCATCATTGATACGAGTTTTATAGTCATCGATATCTTCAAACACTACCGCCCGACCTCTATGCTGCATTAGATGTGGTGTAGCCGCTGATGGCTTTAACACCGCACCGTCAGGTGCCAGATTACCTTTTAGCACGACTATGCCTCCACTATCCGTGAGTGCATTTTCAACTGGCCGTATGACATCCTGATTCCAGTTTTTCACATCTTTCACTTCGTTCCAGATAGAATCCCCGGAAACCGTAATCGCATCGCGATGCAGGCGCTTAGACTCGCCCAGCATTTTAACCACTACCGGTAAACCACCGGCATAGAAGAATTCTTCCATCAGGTATTTGCCAGAAGGCATCAGATTAACAATGGTTGGAATATCACGACCCAATCGGTCCCAGTCATCTAGCGTTAAATCAACCCCTACGCGGCCAGCAATCGCAAGCAGATGGATCACCGCATTAGTAGAGCCACCAATCGCACCATTCACTCGTATGGCATTTTCAAACGCTTCTCGCGTCAGTACATCGGATGGCTTCAGGTCGTCCTTAACCATTTGCACTATGCGTCTACCCGACACATGCGCTATCACCCGTCGGCGGCTATCTACTGCCGGTATCGCGGCATTGCCTGACAGGGCCATACCCAGCGCTTCGGCCATGCTGGCCATGGTACTTGCGGTACCCATAGTGTTGCAGGAACCTGCCGAACGCGACATTGCCTGCTCTGCTTCCAGGAAATCTTCCTGAGTCATCTTGCCTGCCTTGATATCCTCAGACATTTGCCACAGTGCAGTACCTGACCCCACACGCTCTCCTCTGAACCAGCCATTTAACATAGGCCCACCGGATACCACTATGGAAGGGATATCGGTACTACAGGCACCCATTAACAGGGCTGGAGTCGTCTTATCGCAGCCAGCTAGCAGTACAACTCCATCCAGTGGATTGGCGCGCAACGCTTCTTCAACATCCATTGCGGCCATGTTTCTGTACATCATGGCGGTGGGGCGCAGAGAACTCTCACCGGTAGAAAATACCGGGAATTCCAGTGGCAAGCCACCAGCTTCATAAATCCCGATAGCAACGCGTTCGGCTAGATCACGCAGATGTGCGTTACAGGGGTTTAGCTGAGACCAGGTGTTACAGATACCTATCACCGGACGACCATCAAAAAGATCAGCTGGTAGGCCCTGGTTTTTCATCCAGCTACGATGATAGATATGATCACGTGAGGTGCCACCAAACCATTCTGTAGAACGTAATTTACGTGGCCATTCTTTAGGCACAAATTTGCTCATACCCAGCCTCCATCAACTATAAAATTTTGCGCTGAGCACATTGACGATGCATCAGAGCCTAGAAAAAGAGCCATTTGAGCTATGTGCCCGGGTAATACCGAACCCGCCAAACACTGGCTACGGCGGATCAATTCACGTGCCTCATCATCTACCCATAGCTTGAGTTGTTTCTCTGTCATTACCCAGCCCGGCACCAGCGTGTTAACACGAATCGAATCAGGGCCAAGGTCGCGTGCCAGCCCACGCGTTAAACCATGTGTGGCTGCCTTACTGGCGGCATACACTGGGTAGCCTGCGGTCGCCATCATCCAGCCCACAGAACCGAAGTTAATAATCGATCCACCGCCCTGTGCGCGCATCATCGGTGCTACGGTTTGCGCGGCAAATAAAGCATGTTTAATATTCACTGAAATCAGCTCATCAAAGCGCTCCGAGCTCAGCTCATCCAGAGAATGTCGCACGTCGTTGGCGGCGTTATTTAATAGCACCTGAATGGATCCATACTTTTCAGCGCACTTATTAATGACACGCTGGTAGTTAGATAAATCAGTAATATCACAGTAGCTGAAGCTGACTTCATAACCTTCTGCACGTAACTCAGTCTCCAACTTGCTACCTTCATTCTGGTCCAGGTCGACAAACGCGGTCTTTGCACCCTGTGTGGCATAGGCCTCTACTAATGAACGCCCAATGCCCGTCGCACCGCCCGAGATGAATACACTCTTGCCGCGCAAATCTGGATAGATGGCCAGGGGTTGTGTCTGTTGCTGCATCATAAGGCTTCAACCACCGGTGCACTCGCCACCGCAGTTGCGACCGGGTTATGCAGTGCCAGACCAAATTCAGCAGCCTGTATCTCAATCACATCCCCATCCTGCACCTTAATACCATCGGCAAATGACAGTGTTGCCGTACCGAACATATGCACATGTAAATCACCGGGGACACGAAAGATTTCGTATTTAAAATGATGATGTTCCAGATTAGCGATGGTATGAGACATATTGTCTTCGCCGGATAAAAAGGGCTTTTCCCACAGCACGGTGTCACCGCGTGTAATCCTCGAAACGCCCTGAATATTCTGTGGCAGATCGCCGATAAAAATTTCGGGGCCAAAGCAGGTTTGTCTAAGTTTTGAATGCGCCAGATAGAGGTAGTTAACACGTTCAGTGACATGATCAGAAAACTCATTCGCCAGTGCATAGCCCACACGGTAGGGCCTACCCTCATCCGAATTGATATAGATGCCGGCTATTTCAGGTTCTTCACTGCCATCCAGTGCAAAATCTGGCGATACCAGTGCTGCACCCGGTGCGACGACTGCATTCCCTGTGCCTTTGTAAAACCACTCCGGCTGCACACCTGTTTCATTGGATGCAGGTTTACCACCTTCCAGCCCCATGCGGAACATTTTCATGGAATCGGTTTCAGCCTCTGCAGCCTTATGCATAGCATCGCGTGCCGAAGCTGAACCCAGATGTGTCAGACCTGTTCCAGTGACCATCATGTGTGCAGC
>JBNKMF010000025.1:0-53700 GCA_050292965.1 Gammaproteobacteria bacterium
TGCCCATTGTTTTTACTTCCTATGTATTGTCTTTGGGTCTGGTATGCATTCCCACGCGGGAGCGTGGGAACGAGTAATCACGACTGTTTTCCAGTTTCGAAACAGGAAGCAGCTTAGATCGTTTTATTTCTTCTTGTCAAGCCGCAACTATTCTCAACTTAAACTCGATCTTTGCGGATCTAAGTCGTTACCAGATTATTACAACCGTACTGACCTTAAAGGTCTGTTACTCATTCCCACGCTCGGCTCAAGCTTCCTCAGTTCTAGTATCCTGCTTCGGTCTGGACAATTGCCCCCGTATTTCAAAAGGGAACTTTATTTATTTGACTCATCATTTCCTTTTGTTTAAGTTTCTGAACAAAATTTTCCGCTACATCATTACCCGCAACTCAGGGGTTGATTTATACAGTTAAGGAGTAAACAACATTATGATGGAATTACCCAGCCTGCCGCTTAAATCTGTCAGGATATTAAATGAGGTTACCAACGGACTATGTGAGAAGCTTGGAGACAACCTGTATTCTCTCATTCTCTATGGTAGTGCTGTTCGAGGTTCATTCGATGCTCGTACCTCAGACTTCAATTTACTCATTATTCTGAATGAATCGACTCCTGCTGCACACCTCGAAATTGCCAGACGGCTAAAAACGCGGATACGGATCGAGCCATTCGTCATCAGTCGTATCGGTATGGAAAAAAGCTTTGAGGCTTTTGCCATCAAGTTCAGCAGCATCCAGCGTCATTATCGGGTTTTACATGGCGAAGACCCTCTACGAGATCTGGTGATCGACGATAAAATTCTGCACTTCCTGACTGAACAGGCACTGCGTAACCTAAGGCTACGTAGCGTCCGCGCATACATTCAATGGAGCAATGATCGTAAGCGTTATATGGAATATGTCATTGGCATCGTCCCTCAGGTATTTACTGATATTGGAAGCGCGTTTCGCGTGCGGGGCTTTACCGTTGAGGAGGGTTTCGCTGAAAGAATTCCATTGTTAAAACAGCATCTGGGAGAAGCAGCAAATGTATTGCAGGATTTACTGGTGATTAAAGAGAGAAAAATCGCCCTGTCCGATAAAGAGCTGTTTAATTTGCATGAGAAGCTATTCACATTGCTGGATCAAAGCATTACCTGGTTGGCAAAATGACTGTAAATTTCGCGATCCGCTGTCCATATTGCATGCAGGAAATATCGGTGCCGAAATCAACACCGACTGATAAAAGCCTGCATTGTTCTCGATGCAACTCATCTTTCGAATTCCAGAATGCCCTGCCCGGCTTAAAAAAAGATAAAACCCAGCCACTCAACAATAAAACCATCGTCGAGAATTATGATAAACATAGAAATCTGTTCATCATAGCTGCGCTTCCATTGTCTATTATTTTCCTGTTAAAGAGCTTGCCCTATACCAATACGCTGGATGGCCCTGGTTTTTTATTTTTTTTGCTGATGGTTTTCCTTGCAACCTATTTCGGTTCATTCCTGATACGAGCACTGTGGCTAGATAGTGATATCGTCAGAGTCACCGCCTTCCTCATATTTGAATCGCTGAATGTTTATCGTCTGGTCTGGGGATACAACCATGGCATGCACAACTTCATGCTGCTAATCATTGCTATGGTTATTGGTGGACTCCTTTATTTTCCTCACTTGAGCAATTCCCAATCAGGCAGTGGCGGTTGCGGAGGCGGTGGATGTGGTGGCGGTTGCGGTGGTGGATGCGGTGGTTGTGGCGGTTAAATCAACCGCAACCATTGTCACGTCTTGCCAGCCAACATCCTGGGTCGGCTTGAAAAAGATCCCCCGTCTGGGCATAAGCGAGACAACGCAGCCCACCGCGACAGCTACTCTGGTGTGAACAATCCTCACAGCCTTCACAGATATTCGCCGGATCTCGCAAATTTATGAATAACTCTGATTCGAAATAAATCCGGCTCAGAGAGGTATCAAAAAGATTACCCGCAGAAACAGGAAGTCGTCGACAGGGAAACACGGTGCCGTCAGGCATTACCGTAACCAGGCTATGACCGGCAGTACATTGATATGGTTTTCCTCCTGACACCAGAAACTGCAGCGCTCGATGCATGGCTACAGTGCTCTCCCCCCATTTTTTTCCATCCTGTCTGGACATTATGTTGAAGAACTCATGAGTTTCCTGGGGAGAAAGCACCTCATCTATCTCGTCGGTCGCAGACATCGGGATCAGTCGGTCAGACCAAAGCTTACTGACTCCATAACGCTCACATACTTCTGCAACTTCAGGAAATTCGTGGTAGTTCTGACGTTGCGCGGTAAATGAAACCATTGTTCGGATACCTGCTTTTTTTAAAATCTGCAAACTGTTTAAAACCTGCTGATAATTTCCTTCCCCACGAATCGCATCATGCCTTTGCTGCCCACCTTCAAGGCTAATCTGGATAAAACGTGGCTTTAAGCTTTTAACAAAGCGAGCGGTTGCTCGGTCGATCAACAATCCATTACTGAGAATGGCAAAAGAAATCCCCCGACCGTGAATCTCTTTCAAAAGATGCAGGAAGTCCTGCCGTACGAATGGTTCTCCACCCGTGATGTTGATATGCCCGCTGACAGGCTTTCGACCTTCACTCAAAGCCGATAACAACATTTCAAACTGATCTAGGATGGCGAGTAATTGATGGAAATCTGGCCCCGATTGCCGGTAATGCTCCTGGTAGCAGTGCTGGCAACGGAGGTTGCACTTATCGGTGATATGCCACTGCAGGAGTAGATGAGACGGGAAAGCAGGAGGGTCCTTGCAACATTTCATACTGAGGTACTACCTATGATCATAATCAAACTGCATCTTAAAAGTCTGTATAAAAACGGGGTTATATTTAATTCGCTTTTTCATTGCAGGTTAGAGCATGAAATTTGCCGCCCTTTACAGGGAGCAAACAACTCAGCAAAACAGACCCGCCTCTCAGATAAAAATACTCGAACTCTATCCCTGTATCAAGAAATTTTGTGCCTTCCACAAAAGCACCGCTCGACTTCTTAAAGCTCAACACTTCGCCCATATAAGGCAATTCCGAAATTGTCAAACTATCCACCACCTGGAAATTCGGAAGTGACATCAACTCAACTTGAAGAATGGGATTAAGCTCCATATTGTACTGGATGATCCGAACAATATCCTGACCGATAACATCCATTTCAACATGGTTAATAGTTACAGGGATTACAGCATGCAGTTTCTCATTAGCAGGTGCCGCAGATTCGATGAAAAAAATAATTAAAAATAATGCGAGGCTTTTCATGAAAACTCTCTTTCAGTAACCATTACTGTTTATTTTGCAGAGTCCAGAAACGCTTTCCGTAGATCAAATCTATTTCCTTGCTACGGCTCTGCAATATGCTGCTTCAAGCAGGTACAGCATATTTGAGGCCATACTCAGTGATGCAGCCGCTTCTGGTACGGTGTAAACCTATTCTAAAACCAGTGCTATCGCTTCTTCTTTATATTCATTAGAATATTGTGAATAACTTTACTTCTGACTCATTATGACACCTTGATAATTGATAAACATTATCTCTTATTAAAGTGTCAGCAGCTATTAGACCGCTACACAAATCTGAAGGTGCTGGCCCATTAAAAGCTTATTCTATTCACTTCTCAGGTAAATAAAGTGAAAACAACACTGCTTCTTTTCATATTGGCTCTATTATCGGCTTGCAACAACAAGTTGATCACTACCACCTCGTCCGACGATCTCAAGTATTCCAATATCCAGTCCGATTACATTGTTACTGATGCTAATCACTACTCCTGCGAGAAAATCGATGAGTCAACACTTATACACATTCTCAAAACCGGGATACCTGTAACACCCCGTGAAATTCACGATAACTTCGATACTACAGGATGCAGCATCAAAGGTGAGCTATCAAAAAATGGTGAAAAAGTTTCGTTCTCATTTGACTATGGTGGTATCTTTTATTTTAGCGATCAAACCTTTCTAGGCTGCGGTAAAAAATGTTGTGAGAATAACTTCATCTACTGTACTTACTCTGAAAATGGATTGAAAGCTGAGTGAATCGAAGTTCTAAGGACTTTCCCTAGCGCAGTCAGGTCAGCATTAAACAAATACCAACCCTTAATAATCTTCTTCAGATAGCCAGCCTTTACCAGCAGAGACCTTTGAGTAGAAATAAGGTCTTTTGAATTGATAATATTTCCATTACTTTTACTACTCACCTTATGAAAACTTCAGCAATGAGTTGATTGATTGTTTTAGCCATATAGTTTCAAAATTAGATATATTTGTTTAATTTCAATTACTTAATCGAAGATAAAACCAAATGCATTACCAGGTTATTTGATTTTATATTACCTGGTTATTTGAATTTACACGACCAGATTATTACAACCTTAATAATCACCGAGGACTTTTGTAGATCACAGACTAAAGTGAGAATCGCGGGACACCCAATTAAAACTTACACTTTTCCCTGTGCTTTTGCAGATACTCTTTATTGGGGAGATATGAAGAAGGCAGTGCGATCTTATCGCCTTCTTTTTTTAGAAAATACTCTTTAACGCTATTGTTCGAATAATAATCAGAAATCTCTTTTGAAATAATGATCCGATAATCATCATCCAGGCTAATCAAGTGTTTATCAAATGCTGCATCATAGGTAGCAGATAAGCAAAGACCGTTGCTGGGATCTAAACGCTCCTTTTCATTCCCTGCCCAACGCACGATATGGCTAGCTCGATTGACAGTTGGGATATTCAACCCAGTAATACAGCACGACTCGTTATACAACCCCAAGATAATTTTTCTAAAAACATCCTGATTTACCCTGGCCTTTGCCAGTCGAAGAACATCCCTTCCTTGTTTCTTATCCAGGCCTTCTATTAAAAACTGTGGATATTTCATTTCTCTATCTAGTTTTTCGACAACACCTGATTCATCACCTTCATACTCATCGAAAGCCTTTAGAAGCTCCTGTTCATAAGCATATTCAACATGAAATTCTTGGTAACTTTTAAGTGCAGCAGAACAATAACCTTTCTGTAAATAGCTTGTAGGAATGCCTTCAATATTCCAGACACTATCATTCCTTTTTCTCGCTTCTTCCAATACAAACAGATACAACTCATGTAATCGATCTACTGAATCAACAGACCATATATCCACACAATCTTTAAAACCTAATGGGACAGTGGTTAGCATCTTGCTTAGCCAGTTGAGTGCTTGAATATAAGATGCTGCTTTATTACTGCCAGTAATGTTAGTGGCATGTATGTAGTGGCTGTATGCTTGTTTAAAGTTCATTGTTTAATAGGCCTGGACACCATATTTCAATAGCATTCTAGGGAGGATGTCGTCGAGATTTTGTACTTCTTTATCTTCAAGCTCGATTAAGTTAAACCCATATTTTTTATACAGCTCAATTTTCTGCTTTTTCCTGGCGAGATATTTCTGATCATTTTCATAACCCCAGTATTCGATATAAACCTTACCCGTTGGAATATAAAAATCACTGTACACATCTTCTTCTATAGGCAGCTTTCTTTCATAGGCGTGGACAATCTCTGCCATATACAGCCAATTGTCGATCAACATCTCAGCCTTTGATCTTACAAAGTGCCCATCTGTTGTACGATGCTTAGCAGCAAACTTTTCTCTAAAACCGATAGAACCTTCAGTGCTTCCTTGCTCGTTAGATGGTTTTTCGTCCTTACTTTCTCCCTTAAAATTAGAAACCGTTTCATTCAATGTTTTTGACTGAATAATAGTCTCTGGCCAGCGGGCAAAAGGAATGCCAGATGTTTGATCTTCTGCTTGCATGCCTCCCTGCTTTTTACCCTGATCAGTTACCAACCAGCCCTTCAAACCTTTTTTTAGCCAGCCCAGTTCAGAAAAAACATGATTGATTTTTATCGCTGATAACCCAAAGCTTTTACCAACAACGGTGGAGGTAATATATTTTGAAACACCTTTTTCATTAACCGTATCAGTGCTATTTTTTAACTTAATTGTTTCCGGCCAAACTATATAAACACCGTATTTTTTAGACTCCTTGGTTTCGCCACCTAACTCTTTTCCTTTATCTGTTAAAGCCCAACTCCCTTCGGCTTTTTGAATCAGTCCTTGATTTTCCATTTTGGAGAATAGCTCTTTGGTGCTTATTCCTAATGATTTTGACAAAGCCGTGGTTGAAATCAATTTCATGTTATCTCCTATTGCAATCTTTAATGATTAATATATTGGGTAGTAAGATTTTTAAATTAATCGCAACACCTATAATCGGCAAACATAGGTCTCATTTTCACCGAGTTAATTTTAAAGTGTTTCCGAATAATAATGTAAGAGCAAGCTCAAATAATTATAAATATTTTATACATTTATTTTGACTCAATGGCTAGATCACCTAACAAATAAACTCTAAAATAAACCCAGCTTCCTTTGCTCTTGCGAATTCTCCTTTTTGGGAAGAAATGAAACCGGCAATCTGATCTTATCGCCTTCATTTTTAAACATATATTTTAACGCGTACCTGCCCCTAATAACTTCGTTTTACATCCAAACAGAAGTAGCGTTACCAGGATTATGTCAGATTATTCAGTTCTATTGATTTGCCAGACAATCAACATAGTTTCCAGGCTTAAAATTCCCAGCGAAGTAATCAGGTGAGTTAAATACAGACATGATTGGCTCATACCTCTTTTCAATAGAAGGGGCCTCATCTTCCCCGCCTGCTGTTTCCCAGACAGTATAAGGTTGTAGCAGCCTCCATTTTATAATATCGAAACGACCTGATTTTTTATGTCGTTCTGAGCCAGTGATTTTATTAGTGAATACCCAGTCATAAGTGAAGCCGGTTAATTCAAATACATTGCCCTGATAGGCATACGGCCCATTATCGGGAGCAGACATACCTTCAGGTAAAGCAGGGAAGACAGGCTGTTGACCAGTTTCACCATTCTTAATGCTTTTTGTATATAGCTTGGCGCAGCCAGGATCACCTGTAACATTTTCAAATTTCGCCATTATTGTCACAGGGCCAGGATTGTTTCTAACCCCTCGATAAGACTCATATGGCCTTACTAAAAAGAATAACAATACGAATATGATGAGAACCATAAGCAGCGTAATGATTGTACTCTTAGGCATACATTTATTTTCGCTTTTAAACTTCAGCACCTTAGAATACGCTAATGCATGAATCGTAAAAAATAGAATCATCCCTAAAGATTTAATTCTTAGAGCTTACCATGCCCTGCTTTTAACTTTGTACCTCACTTGACGTAAGAATCCAAATTACTTTATTTCCAACTTAATGGAATCTTTTTGATTCTTCATTGGAAAACCGTCTTTGTAAACAATATCAAGTTTTCTTTCTTTGATATTTAAAAACACATGTGAAATTGACTTAGACATTTCAAGAGAGTCGCCATCTATTGGACCAACGGAAGCTTTAGAACAATGATCAAAAATAGGCTCTTCATCATACAGCTCAAGAATTTCTACCTTATCTTGCCAACCAGAAACCCTATGAACCAGATAATAGCTGCTGTCACCAATCTTTTTAATATCTATAATTTCTACTGTGTCAACTGTAATAGGACAATCATCGACTTTAGTATCACGATCAGAACAAGCAGCTACCGAGATTAGTAATATTAAACAAAATCCAAATAAAATATTACTGTAATTAGATAAAAATATTTTCATTTAACTTGGATCCCAAATTTCAACCCACTCGGCTCTGTACCAGAAGCTTTTGGCCACACCTATTCGAGTCATATACTCTGAAAGCCCATCTGAGATAACCAACTTTTGTTCACCTAGTGGAATATGAGTATAATAATCATGTTTCTCAAAAGGCTCAAAATCATATAAACTATCTACTCTCCAAGTAGTTCTAATCTTTTTTGTCGGTAATAAAACAGATAAAGCCTCCAGATGAAAATGGCCATCAGTTTTATGCAACCTTTGATTGTCCTGAGCGGCCTCTAGAACTCCTGTCGACTTCATTTTCCCTTCAGTTTTGTAGTTCATATTCCTCAAAGATTTCACATATTTTTTGGACATAAACTCTGCATTATCACAACGAAAATTGAAAAATGATTTTCTTATATCTTTCTTTTCAATGATGAATTTTTTCATTACCGCCATAGTTGCAATGACAATTTTAGAGGTTTGATAGACTTCTGGATTAATTCTTAAAGGGTTAGATATAGGGTTTCCATCACCATTCACATAATAATCCGCAAGCTTTGCTGCCTCCTTATACCCTTTATATCGGCCGCCCCACCAAAATGCCTCATAAAGTTCTTTTAGGAACTCCTTTTCATCTCCATTTAAATCCATTTTTGCTTTTGCCTTACATGTCAAAAAATCAATGGCATCCTGCAAGTATTTAAGATCCCCACTAGCATTGCTTATTGCAACTTTAGCCATATTAAAAAACGGCGACATCGGCATTTCTGCCTTTTTAGATAAGCACTTTTGAGCTTTTGTTTTTAAATTTTGAATAGAATCCATTCGGATAATCCTTTAAATGATTTAAAAATATTTTACGAAACGTAATTATACTTAAACTAATTACTAAAACTATACAAATAAATTATATTTGATGTAGTAATAGCCAAGTGTTATCACTATATAAATACCCACATATTATTAGAGTCAGATACAAGTTAAAATTTCATTCGTATCTAACCATGTTATTCTATTTACGAGGTTCGGATTCGATAAGACTGGAATCAATCAACTACAGGCCCTTTTATATTTTCTGTCCTGCCCGGATTGTGTAAGAAACACTGTCCTATTGCAATCACCATAATGTAAACGGTCCAGGATAATATCCCCCTCAACTAGATATTTAACGATTTTATACCCCGGACTAGCAAGAAACACACCCCCTCGGAACTGATTTTCCAGTCTTCGCATCTATCACAAACCGAGCTTTGGCACCTTGTACTCTTTCTACCTGATATTGCCGTGTTCAGCGAGTTGTGAAGCCGTTGATCGCAAGGCACGTCTCGCAGGCAATGGCCCAGTCCTTACCAAGAGGCGCAACGCCGCGAGTGACAGCTTCACGGCTCGTCCTGCGGGAGTCCTTGAAAAGGGCATGCCAGAGCCTACCCCACGAGCTACGCGAACGCTTTGGGTATTACCTGCGGGCTGAGCCTTGTCTTGAATCATCTGAATGGCTCTGAATATGGCAATATCAGGTTGAAAGAGTACTAGCTTCCCCACATTGGTTTCAATCTCATAGCGACTAATACCACCAAATCAACCCCGGCGTATGACGACTTCCAATGACTCAGCGAGGTTAAGGATATAGATCACAGCGCGAGGTTTGTGCCCTTTGGTTACTCTGGATAATTATTTCCTGTTTAAGTAAGTACCGTATAGTGTATTACCATAATATTTTCAACTTCATGTAAAACAGTATTTGCACCATTATTTTTTGCCGAAACACGGTTTTTTGAAAAATAATCTTCTAGTAGCTACCCAAAAGCTAGAGTTGAGCTCAATCTATCTGATAGCAGGCTTTCAGAAAGCGCATGACGTTTGTCGCATCCTTGCTGTTGTAGAAATCTATCATTACCTGATTGAATTCATCTTTTTTTGCACCGGGTATGCTCAGGTAGTTGTATCCGTTGCTCATGAGTATGCCATTCATCGTCCAACGCGAGGTGCGCTTGTTTCCATCGTAAAAAAATTGATTAATCGATCCGTAGCAGAAATAGGCCAGGGCTCTTTCAACCGGGTGGGTTATCATTTTTAGGCTGTCGATTCCCGTTACGAACAGGGATTCAAGCTGAGTTGATGATGGTGGCTCGTGATCGGTTCCACTTATCCTTACCATTCCCTTTCGTAAACAGCCCCATTCCAGAGCCTCTTCTTCGGCGATGATACTGTGAGAATTTTTATAGCCTCACCACCAGTGAAACTGAATTTGTCTTTTTTCACTAGATCGAAAAGCTGTTGCAGTGAATGGTACTTGAGCACCTGTTTTTGTTCCGCCAGGGTGTGACCGCCGATAGTAATACCTTCGAGCAGGGTTTGAACTTCGACGAAATCATAAGTATTATCTTCCAGATGAACGATATCCCAGACAAACTCGGGCATGAGTTTTTTTAACCGGAAACAGGCTACTTCTTTACCGACCTGAGCATTTATCCAATCGTCTGAATTAAATTCCCAGCTAAGTCCAAGTGTTTCCCTTCTCATAGAAAATACCTGTATTCAAGCTAGATTGGATGCGTTCAAAGCATGACACTTTAGCAGAAATTCGATACCTTAACGGACTGGTCTTGTATTGCGGAAGTGGAGCATTTTTAACTCCTTATCTAACAGATTCAATTCAGGTACTATAGAACCCATATTGGCCATTATCAGGCTTTCTTTTTCGACACTTGCTCTGGTTTTATTCATTATGGAAGCTCTGAATAATTCATCCATGAACTATCAGAGCACAAAAAACGAAAAGTGTGATTTTCGTTTTTCTAACAAAATCAATGGCTTGAAGCCATCGATTTTGGCGGTACATCCCTGTGCCGCAGGGACCTCTGGATGAATCAGAGGTTCCTTATTCCTTAGAATGCATAACCTATGGACAGGAATTTATATGACTAAAATCAACATTTATTCTGCGAAATTACTCCTATTAATTACCGTACTTTTAACTTCAGGTTGTTCAGTAATTTTTATTACAGAATCCAACATATTTTCATCACATAAAACTTATAAGCTTGCATATTCTAATCAAAAATACCGAAGTCAAAAACTCGAGTTCTCTACCACTCATGATCTGCTCACTATTACTAGCTATAAAGAAGTTTCAATACTTGATTTAAACAATAACTCTGAGCCCAAAACCATAACCTCACCAGACTCAAGAATTACTAATAGTCAATTCATTGATAACGGAGACAAATATT
Organism: Gammaproteobacteria bacterium; assembly: GCA_050292965.1. Taxonomy (GTDB): domain Bacteria; phylum Pseudomonadota; class Gammaproteobacteria; genus JACNJF01. The sequence goes on from JBNKMF010000025.1 coordinate 10,926, forward strand.
TACTAGCTACTATTAACTCATTACAGATCTGGAGCACCGAAAAATGGAAATTAAGTAAACAATTGAATGTCACCAGATTCAGCAGAATGAGTGGCGTATCTTCAGATTCCAAATACCTGTATTTTGATAGCACTGTCTGGCAAATGAGCAATTATGAAAAACTTACTGAGTATCTTGGTGAAGACAATTCACCCAACGGCCTGGACTTTTCTAAATCTAATCAATATCTAGCCACAGCAGGTCATTATTACGGTATAGCTGTTTACGACCTGGAAAGCAGACAGTATCTGGACAAGATGCCACACTATGAAGGTGCTCAAAAAGTTCAATTCCTTGATGATGATTATTTTATTGCCAGCTACGATGCAAAACTGGATATATAAAGGAGGGTATCTTGCCAAACAACTGGGGCTATTTAATGTAAAGAGCCAAAAAAGAATTCAAAACTATAGCCCATTTTCCAGAATTACCTGCTGGGTGAGTAATCCAGATCGCAGCGTTTTGGTCAGTTTATTCAATGGCGATATTGTATTTCTCGATCCTCTGTTTAATGTCACGCATAAATGGCATGTAGATTCCCCTGTTAGAGTTTGTACACGGGATGAAAATCAGGCAATATGGCTCGGCACCGAAAAATCAGGTGTTTATAAGCTCATCCCTGATTTAATGAGGTTATCACTTGAATATGAAACCCCAAATTATATTGAGGATTTAAAGATCTCACCTGATAACAAATATTTAGGTCTGGTAGAGTCGATACCTGGAGCAACCATAGCCAAAGTGCTTTATTGAGTTATTACAACTTAATTATCTGGATAAGTATGGCCAATGATTTTACTCAAGCTACTTCAATCTCAACATATCTACTAGTAAGCATTTTGCTATGTGGTTTTCTAAGTAGCTGCTCGCTCTCGTGCAATCTTTATGGCCTGATCTTGTTTAACCTTATCTACCTGCATTATGGAACATAATGCAATATATTAACCTTTCTGGATCAAGTGATCTCATTGAGAGTCAAATAAATACTTGCATACTATTTAAATACAAAATATTTCTGGGAAAATGTTAATGCTATTACCAGTCCAATATGTTAGGCTTTAATCCATTACTAACTACCAATTTACAAGGATGTATTATGTCAACTGTCGCACCTTTATCCAGTACTGCCCCAGTCAGCTTCCAAACTGCGAAAAGAAAAGCTTTACAGTTAATAAGTGCTTTTCAAAACAACTCTATTAGTAACTCTCGTCACTATCCAAATTTACGCAAACAGTCAATTATCAGAGAATTGACAGACACAGTTAACACTATTAATCTAAATAACAACTTCAACAATAGAAACCCACTTTTAAACCAGGGAAGTGCAAGCCTTTGTGGCCCAGCCGCATTTTTTTTCACATTGGCTAAAGTGAGACCCGATTTATACGTTCATCATGTTACTGATTTATATATAAATGGCCTATCACAGCTTAAAAATCTAAAACTTCAATCGTCATCAAAAGCCAGACAACATACTCCAACTACTATGAACCATTCGGACTGGTTGCTTTTTTCAAGCATTAACCCAAAATATGACGACCCAACTGAGGAGCTTGACGGGATTACCTTTCCTGGAAAATTAAAAGATTGGTATACAAAAGCTGGTTTTACCCAGGTCAAAGATAATACCAGTTTGGTTTCCAATGAAACTCTGGACACCTTGTTGCAGGCACAGAATGATTACACTAGTGGTTATGCTATTAACTTTTTAGTAAATGCTAATGCTTTCAGAATATTTGGCTCGAAAAAATGGGGACTTGGTACCCCTAACCATTGGGTAGTAATGAATTCTGACATTAAAATCCGTCTATATGATGAAAAAACTAAGACACTAGCAACTCCAGTTGTCATAAGCCGGTCTGTCATTCAGTCAATTAAGGATAAAATACACACCAAAAAGCAGGAAGCTGTGCTTGATAGAGATATTTCTACGGAAACCGAAGATAGAATATTACTTAAGGTATTTAGCTCGGGAAAGCTACATCTCTCTGTAGCAAGTAGAATTAGTACTTCACAAGATGCATTTCTTTCTTACTTTTTGAGCCAGTTTTATGGATATATAAAAGTAAAACGCTAACAATCACTTGTGGAAACAGCTATGTTGCTTAACAAATTCAATCAATTACGCCATGTTGCCTATATTGTATCACTTGGGTTTTGCTTAATAGCGTTTGTTACTGGCTGCTCTTTATTCACTGATAGTTTAACTTTCAAAATAAGTCCTGTTCAGACGACGGAGGCACAATATAAACTGATCTACACACATCAGGAGTATTCAGATCAGCGTGTTGAGTTCTTCCCTGAATCCAGTTCGTTGTTCATTAACGACATATTCAATTTTTTTATCGTAAATGTAGAAAATGGTAAAACCATTAAACACATTGAATTTACTGACACAGGGATCACAAGTGGTCGATTATCTGAAACCGGAAAAGAATACTTTATTTCAACCTCGAACTATCTACAGATCTGGAGGACTTCTGACTGGAAATTAGATAAACAATTGGACTCTATGGCTGCTGGTAAATTCAGCGGTTTTTCACCCAATTTTAAATATTTCTTTTCTGGTGTTGATATATGGTTATATGAAAGTGCGAAAAAAATCATGGATACAGAATGGTACCGAGCAGCTACTGGATTCGCCTTTTCAAAGGATAATAAATACCTGATTACTTCAGGTCTCATTTGGGGAACGGATACTTACGATCTGGAAAACAGAGTGAATCTGGGAATTAAAAAACGCATTAATGCTGTCAACAAAATCAGTTTTAGAAGTGATGATAATTTTTATGCCAGTTATGATACTGATTACTCTAAAGTTTATTATAAATATTTTGCAAGCAAACTGGGTTTATTCAATATAAAGACGAATGAGGTTATTAATAGCTTCTACCCTCCTTCTGGAATCACCAGTTGGTGTAACGTTCCTCAGCAAGGCCTTTTGGTCGGTTTATTAAATGGCGACATATTATTGCTTAGCGATGAATTCGAGATTACTCAAAAATGGCATATTGAAGATAATATGGAAGTATGTTCGCAAGGTAATAATAGCGTTTACTGGTTAGGTAGCAAAAGCTCAGGTGCCTATAAACTTGATCTCAGAAAAATGACGCTATCACATGAATATAGAACCAAAGTCATAATTTCTGACTTAACGGCTTCACCTGACGGAAAATACCTGGCATTGGTTGAATCGCCACCAGGTCAATCTATCGTCAAATTATTTAAGCTGAATCCGTAGCTTCATATTGACCCTTACGTTTGGCGATTTAATGGCTCGGAGAAAGCCCTGTCGTTTGTAGTTGTCCGCTCTCGTATAATCTTTATGTCTAATCTGTGCATTCATTAAGTAGGAGGGTTACCATGTTTTGTTATAAAATGTCCATCAGCTATTGATAAAGAATTCAGTTCTCATCAGGTTCTCTATTTTACCTTACCTGTATTCCGTTCAATACCAGTTTTATAGCCACATAAATGTAAAATGGAAATAACAACTCGATAAAACAGCTATGTCGCATATCAAATTCAATCAATTACGCCGTGTCGTTTATATTCTGACAGCTGGGTTTTGTTTAATAGCGCTTGTTACTGGCTGTACTGTATATACTGATAGTTTATCTTTCAAAATCAGTCCAGTTCAGACTGCGGAGACACAATACAAGCTGGTCTACACGCATCAGGAGTATTCAAATCAGCACATTGAGTTCTTCCCTGAATCCAGTTCGTTAATCATTAACAACATAAACAATGTTTTTATCGTAAATGTAGAAGATGGCAAAACCATTAAACACATTGAAGTTGCTGGCACGGGGATTACAAAAGGTCGATTATCTGAAACTGGAAGCGAATACTTTATTTCAACCTGGAACTATCTACAGATCTGGAGAACTTCTGACTGGCAATTAGATAGACAACTTGACTCTATGGCTGCTGGCAAGATCAGCGGTTTTTCACCCGGTTTTAAATATTTCTATTCAGGTGACTCAGTCTGGTTACTTGAAAATGCTGAAAAGGTTATGGATACCCAATGGTACCGCGCACCTTCTGGATTCGCCTTTTCAAAGGATAATAAATACCTGATTACTTCAGGTCTCATGTGGGGGACGGATACTATCGACCTGGAAAACAGCACGATTCTGGAAATTAAAAATCGCATTAATGCTGTCAACAAAATCCGTTTTCGAAGTGATGATAATTTTTACGCCAGTTACGACACTGACTTCTCTGAAGTTTATTATAGCTTTCTTGCTAGTAAACTCGGGTTATTCAATATAAAGACGAATGAAGTTATTAATAGCTTTAACCCACCTTACAGTATAACCAGTTGGTGCAACATCCCTCAGCACGGCCTTGTGGTCGGTTTATTAAATGGCGATATTTTATTGCTTAACGATAAACTCGGGATTACTCAAAAATGGCATATTGAAGATAATATGGAAGCATGTTCGCAAGGTGACAATAGCGTTTATTGGTTAGGCAGCAAAAGCTCAGGTGTCTATAAACTTGATCTAAACAAAATGACTCTGTCACATGAATACATAACCAAAAACAAAATTTCTGATTTAAAGGCTTCACCTGACGGAAAGTATCTGGCTTTGGTTGAATCGCTACCAGGTGAATCCATCATAAAATTACTATACATTGACTAACCACTCCTGTTATCAGGATAGCGGGGGTTGCCTGTTTTATAATAAAATTCATCACATGGACATGAGTACTCATTAATGCAATCATCTTCACCCTGGTCAGAAAAGAAAATCTAGATAACTTTTATAACACATAGGGATTAATCTAATGATATCAATCAGTAAGCCAGTAGGAATAACAACGGAGAAAGGATGTAATTCGCCTGCCGAGGTAAAGAAAATTCAGGATATTCTTAACAAAAACCTTTACCTGCTTCCAGGCATCAAGAAATTGATAATTGATGGTAAAGTTGGTAAGAACTTTGAGAAAAGTAACACTATTACGGCAATAAAGGAGTTTCAAATAAAAGTCGTCAAAATGGTTAAACCAGATGGACGTGTCGACCCAAATGGAAACACCCTTAAAAAATTAAATGCCAATGCGCGTGACCCCAGACCTACCAACGTTAGTCAGTTTGTTAATAAAATTTACGCTGATGCAAAAAAAATCAATCTTAAGTATCAAATACCTGCATCCATTTTAATTGCCCAGGCAGCTCTAGAATCAGGCTGGGGACGACATGTTAAAGACAATGCTTACTTTGGCATCAAAACACATAATTCTACCGGGGCATCAACAACCTTCACCACCACTGAGGTGATTAATGGCAAAAAAATTATCATGAAAGATTCATTCAGGGCTTATGCAAATTTTTCTGAAGCTGCCGAAGATTATGCCAAGTTCCTCACTACTCAGCCACGCTATCATCCAGCTTTCATACATAGTAAAGATCCGCTCAAATTCGCCGATGCTTTACAACTAGCTGGATATGCAACCGATCCATCCTATGCCAAAAAGCTTAAGTCAATTATTACAACTTATTATCTGGATGAATATGACCAATGATTTTTACTAGAACTACTTCGATATCAACATATTTACTGGTAAGCATTTTGCTATGTACTTTTCTTAGCAGTGCCTGCTCTGAGGATGGCACTCAACAAAAATTTAAACCTTCTGAGCCTTCAGTAATAGCGAGTGATATCAAGCCTCAACATAAGCAAAATTCCATTTCGCCTACCGCCCCAGAAGGAGAAAAAACTGCTGAGAGTAAATTCATCAAGCTCGCAAGATCGATAACCGTTGACTATCAATTAACAACATTACCACTTGAATGTTTAGAGTTTGAATTACTCGATGAGCTAATTGAAGGCAAGCGTACTATCGATGTCAGGGAACGACACTCCAAAAACTGTGGTGGCGACCCAAAAACATCCGTCAGGATATACAGCATTGCTATTGATGAAGCGACCGGTCGTATATGGAGTGATGCCAGGTCATTGTTAGGGCAAATGGAAGTGCTTGAAACTATTGAAAAAACTTCTGATTAAATCAGGGTGTTTTTTAAAGATATGAGTGGTTATTGTGCCATATATCGCTCTAATGCTGATTCAATAAAACCTTTACTTTCCTGTATACCTGGCTTTTCATCACTTCTTTGTCTGTGTAAACCAGCCTACTGAGCCATTGGCTAACTCGAGTCCTTTTGACCTTCTGAATAAACAATCACCCGATTCTTGCCCGTAGTCTTGGCTTCATACAATGCACTATCGGCAAGCTGAATAACGGATTCAATTGATTCGGCCCCATCCTGACTGCTGGCGACACCGAAACTTGCGGTGATATCGACGCTAGCAGCGCTATGGTTGACAACCAGTGCATCAATTTCCTCTCGTAAACGTTCGGCAAAAATCCTGGCCTGGGTCAATTCTGTTTCAGGTAATAACAGGATAAATTCTTCACCACCCCAACGTGCTGCTGTATCTTCCTGTCGCGTTGATGCGAGCAACACCTTGCCAACAGCGGAGAGTACCGCATCACCACAGTCATGGCCGTATTCATCGTTGATATTCTTGAAATGATCGATATCCAGCATGATCACACAGAGTACCCGTTGGTGGCGCACCATGCTGCTCCAGGCATCATCGGCATTGTTCGCAAAGGCGCGGCGGTTATACAAATTGGTGAGTGGATCGACCAATGAAAGGCGATGGGCCTTGAGATGTTCTTCTTCAACCCGTCGAAAGCGAAAAGCCAATGCCAATGCCAGCAGGGTTGATTCCAGTAACATACCTATTTCAACTGCGCGGTAAGTCCACGGGGTGAAGATGATAATTCCCCACACTGAAAGTGCGGTAAATCCAGCACCCATCATACCCATTAATACCGCAGGTAAAAAATATCTGGCGTCCGGATTCCCCATTAACAGGCTTTTTATACCCAGTGTAATCATTACTGTTATAAAAATCACGGTGTAGACAAAGGCAGTCAACAATGCCATTTGTTGGTGATCGATCAGTACTGCAATCAGTAACATTAATAGCGTGCCTGATACAAAGATAATCGCCGCCCGAAAAACGGGTATTGAGTATTTTCGAATATCAAGGAAATACAGCGTGAAGATGATCCCGGTATTACCAAACAACATCATGAAAAATGGTTGTCCAAATTTCTGTAACATCACCGAATTAGGCCATAGCCACATAAAGCCATGACCATTGTAAGACAGATTCATCAGGATAAACGCACTCAGGTAGAGAGCGTACAACAGGTAGTGAAAGTCACGCAGGCCAAAGTATAGCATTGCATTGAACGCAATCAGGGCGAACAGGTAACCATAGATGAATCCAGAACTATAGCCAAAGGCATTGTTCTTCTGCTTTAACTGATCTCGGTCCAGCAGGTAGATGGGCACTACCATAGGATCATCGGTATTTACGCGGATAAAGATATCGCTTATACCTGCTTGCAGCCAGGTATCGAGCTCAAAGGTTCGCGTAAACTCGGGGCGCTGGAAGAAGGGATAGGTATCTCCAACCCGGTATTTCAGCAGTTCGCCGCTACTGCGATGGTGGATAAAGATCTGAATATCATCCAGCCAGGATATATCGATGATCAGGCGTCGATAGACACTTTGCTGGGCAGAATTTTCTACCGGCAGGTTGATCCAGGTGACATTGGCGCCAATGCCGAAAGTCAGCGTCTGACTACGACCGGGCTTGAATTGGTTCGAATTATAAGCAGCCATTGCCTGAGGTAATGTCATTACCTTATCGCCTTCCTGCAGGTAATAGGCATGCTCACCCAGCGATGAACTACCAGATTGTTGCAAGTTAGTAACCTGCTCGGGTGACTGGGCCTGTAACGGTAAGCAGACCAGCCATACTAGTAGCAGAAAAATTGCAGATACATTTCGCACAGCAAGTTCTCTGTTCATTTGATTCTTTTTAATCAACATTAATTTTCTGTATTCTTCGGATTGTTGATCAAAAGAAAACAGGGGGTATTCATAGTAATATTGATTATAGGTGCTATTTCAACCGCATTCCGTAGTCATTGAAAATACGCCACAGTCACGCAGCCGGATTAAACCCTGTCAAACAAGGGAAAACGTTACTTCTATCAGGCGCAGGGCAAGCTCCATAGCCTGTTTCACTTACTGCCGCGCTGTGTAATGAGTGATCTTTCAGGGAATATTATCAGAATTCAATACAGTCACCATTGATAAATCAAATGAAAATCGAGTCCTCATAATTTCCTTAATGAGGATAGCTGCATTATATTGAGCGCAAACTAACACCCTGCTGCTTAATAACCATTTATAGAGGAAAAAAATGAGTCAAGACGTTGTCATTCTAAGTGCGGTACGTTCCCCCATCGGTAGCTTTGGGGGTGGTTTAAGTTCGCTAGAACCCTGCGAACTGGCTGCTGACGTCATGCGTGAGTCGATCACTCGTTCTCAGGTTGAAGCGGAAAAGATCAATTATGTGACCGTGGGTAACTGTATTCCGACCGATTCGCGTTTTGCCTATGTGGCACGCGTTGCATCTATTAACGCGGGCTTACCCGTTGAGTCTGTGGCGATGGCTGTAAATCGTTTGTGTAGCTCTGGCTTACAGGCGATTGTGACTACAGCACAGAATATTATGCTAGGTGACTATGAATACGGCATCGGTGGCGGCGTTGAAGTGATGTCTCGTTCAGCTTATATGTCGACTCAACTGCGTACGGGTACACGTCTGGGCGATAGCCAGATGATCGATATGATGGTTGCTGCATTAAACGACCCATTTGGGGTTGGGCATATGGGTATTACCGCTGAGAATCTGGCAGAGAAGTGGGATATCTCGCGTGAAGAGCAGGATGCCTTTGCTGCTGAATCGCATCGTCGTGCGGCTCTAGCTATCAATGAAGGACGCTTTAAAGAACAAATCGTACCGATCACCATCAAGTCGCGCAAAGGTGATACTGTGGTTGATACTGATGAACATGTACGCCCCGGCACAACCGCTGAGTCACTTTCAGGTATGCGCCCTGCTTTTAAGAAAGATGGTACGGTGACTGCGGGTAATGCCTCTGGTCTCAACGATGGCGCTGCCTTTATGGTACTGGCTTCTGCAGAAGCGGCTGACAAGGCTGGGCAGAAGCCATTAGCTCGTATTGTTTCTTATGCCGTTGCCGGTGTACCGAATGAGGTTATGGGTGAAGGCCCGATTCCTGCCACTAAACTGGCTCTAAAAAAAGCAGGCCTGTCACTGGATCAGATGGATGTAATTGAGTCTAATGAGGCCTTTGCTTCACAGGCGATTGCTGTCGCCAAAGGCCTGGGTCTGGATATGGAAAAAACTAATCCGAATGGCGGTGCGATTGCACTGGGTCATCCGGTTGGTTGCTCTGGCGCTTTTATTGCAACTAAGGCAATTTATGAGTTGCAGCGGGTGAATGGGCGTTATGCGCTGGTAACCATGTGTATTGGCGGGGGTCAGGGAATAGCGGTTATTTTGGAGAGGATGTAGCCCTCCTTCAGGGACAGGCAGGGATGTGTTTCACATGCCTTGCGTCCTCTGTTCGCAATTGTTCACCGTTCCCCAGACAATCTGTTAAGTAATGACAGAATGAGATATTCAGTTTACGACAGATTTTTTCAGGCTGGCAAAGGTATCCCTGCAACGCCAGCCTGCATCACTTCGAGGACCACCGCTAACTTTCGCTTCTTCACAAAATAACGTCGGCTGTCTGACCCAATCAGCCCTTCTTCAACCTGGCAAACGCCTCCGCCATCGCGCCTTGCGGTTGCTGCTGTTGCTGAGGTTTTTCACGGCGTTGGCTCTGCCTGCTGTTTTTAGTTTGCTGTTTCTCGCGTCCTGATGGCTTTGCCTGATCTGATTTTACCGGCCTTGCAGACTCATCACCTAATCGCATGCTCAGTGCAATGCGCTTGCGCGCGATATCGACTTCCATCACCTTAACCTTAACCACCTTTCCGGCATTGACTACCTTATGAGGGTCTTTGACGAAGCTATCGGCTAAAGCAGAGATATGCACCAGACCATCCTGATGTACACCGATATCGACGAATGCCCCAAAGTTGGTGACGTTGGTGACCACACCTTCCAGAACCATGCCGGGTTTAAGATCTTTCAGGCCTTCGACACCTTCCTTGAAGGTAGCTGTCTTGAATTCAGGGCGGGGATCGCGGCCTGGTTTTTCCAGTTCACTGATGATGTCTTTCACAGTCGGTTCACCGAACTTTTCATCGGTGAAATCATTCGCAGCGAGGGTTTTCAGAAATGAAGTATCACCAATCAGGGTACTTATCTGACGTCCGCTTTTATCGATGATACGTTGCACCACCGGATAGGCTTCGGGATGTACTGCAGAAGCATCCAGCGGGTTGTCGCCATTCATCACACGTAAAAATCCGGCACATTGTTCGAAGGCTTTTTCACCCAGACGAGGCACCTTGAGGATTTCTTTTCGGTTGTTGAATCGACCGTTCTGATCACGGTATGCCACTACATTCGATGCCATAGTTAATGATAAACCGGCTACTTGCGCCAGTAATGGGGCCGATGCCATGTTAACATCCACACCAACTGCATTAACACAGTCTTCGACCACCGCATCCAGCTGACGCGCCAGGCGCACCTGCGACACATCATGCTGGTACTGACCTACACCAATCGACTTAGGATCAATCTTAACAAGTTCGGCCAATGGGTCCTGCAGACGGCGCGCGATAGAAACTGCACCACGAATAGAAACATCCAGATCTGGAAATTCATTGGCCGCAAACTCTGAGGCAGAGTAAACCGATGCGCCCGCTTCGCTAACCATAACCTTGCTAAGTCGTAAATCGGGATGCTGTTTGATCAAATCAGCTGCCAGCTTATCGGTCTCGCGCGAAGCGGTGCCATTACCGATGCTGATCAGATCAACCTGATGTTTGCTGGCCAGTTGCGCCAGAACGTGAATCGATTGATCCCACTGGTTTTTCGGCGCATGCGGATAGATAGTCGCATAATCGACCAGTTTACCGGTGGCATCGACCACCGCCACCTTAACCCCGGTACGAATACCTGGATCAAGCCCTATTGTGGCACGAGGTCCCGCAGGCGCTGCCAGCAATAAATCATTAAGGTTACGCGCAAAAACATTGATCGCTTCTTCTTCCGCCGCTTCGCGCAGACGCAATTTCAGATCGGTATCCAGATGGGTGAAAATCTTGACCTTCCAGGCCCAGCGCACGACCTCTTTCAACCAGCGATCAGCAGGGCGGCCTTCATCTTGAATCGACTGATGTTTGGCGATAATTCGCTCAGCAACACCAGCCTCTGTGGTCTTGAGTTCGGCATCCTGTGGCAGGGAAAGCTCAATATTCAGCACCCCTTCCTTACGCCCGCGGAATAGCGCCAATGCGCGGTGTGAAGGAATGGTTTTAATTGTCTCCGAAAAATCAAAGTAATCGGTAAACTTGGCACCTTCCTGCTCCTTGCCAGCAATAACCGTTGAACTGAGTACACCATGTTCCCACAGAAAATCGCGTAACTTGCCAACCAGCTCGGCATCCTCGGAAAATTCTTCCATTAATATCTGTTTAGCCCCGTCTAACGCAGCGCTAGCATCCTCGCCCCCCTTATCCTTGTCGATATAGGTCTGTGCTAGCGTATTCGGATCCTGAGCTGGATCTTCACGCAATGCATGGGCCAGTGGCTCCAGACCCGCCTCACGCGCGATCTGTGCTTTGGTGCGGCGCTTAGGCTTGTATGGCAGGTAGAGATCCTCCAGCCGGGTCTTGGTGTCGGCTGCGCTAATCTCGGCTTTCAGCTCAGGAGTCAGCTTACCCTGCTCATCGATTGATTTCAGCACCGCCACACGACGGTCTTCAAGCTCACGCAGATAGCCCAGACGGTCTTCCAGATTACGTAACTGGGTATCATCAAGACCATCGGTCGCTTCCTTACGGTAGCGGGCGATGAAGGGTACAGTTGAACCCTCGTCCAGCAACTGGATGGCAGCTTCAACCTGATTAATACGAGCGTTGAGTTCTTCAGCAATACGTTGAGTAATATTCATAATTTCTGATAGCAGATGAGGATTGATATAAAGATGGGAATTAAAACCTGTAACAAACTTTGAGTGGAGCTATGGTCTCCATTTTGGGCGCGGCAAGTATAGTGCGATTTTGTTGATTTTGCGAGGATCACGACCCGATGATCCTGTTTTATGCCCATATTGGAAGATATGATCAAAAGACCTAAAGACAGTATGAATTCACAAAATAGACGGGCAACCGGCAGAAATAATAGGGACATTTAAGGTTAAAATACTTTCTGGTATAGACGTGAACATTCTATATTGCATAAGCTCGATTGACAGTTTCAGAAAGAAGTTATAATTCGGCCTGAAGCTAACATTCGTATTGTTCATAGCAATAGACTGGATATGCACAGGCAGTGTGAAAAATTGCGTTACTGGAAATTACGGCTGATAAAAAAAAGTAATTATGGAATGTTGATAAGAATTTTTATTTTGACCTCTGTAGGCAAGATTTTTATATTCCCTTTACTTTAACATTTCTATGGAGGGAAAAATTAATAGCGCTAATCATCGTACTTCAATATTGTGAGTGGCTGTTTTTTGCCTTGCACTTACCAGTCTGACCATATACCCAGATACGGATGTGTTAGCTATCTCTTCCACCTTTGGACTTTTAGCCTTTGAGCTTACGAAGACAGGGTACACCACAACAGGATCCACATTGATCTCAAAGGACGCGGATGCTGCTGTCGCAACTTCATAGGTTCTACGCTGTAAGGCTTTGACTTCAATTGATAAAAGTGCTGATCAGTCAGTGTGCTTTTCTATTTTTCTGGATCCGATCAGTCAATTATAGATACCATAAACCTTAGCCAGGAGGTCAGCACTAAGAGTCTAGTAGTCACTTTGACAGGATTTGTCATTCATGATGTGTTTGACTCTTCTTTGTGAATCAATTTTAGTCGACATCAATCAATATGACTGGACGAACCACGAGTAAAGTAACAGCACGTAAGCCAAACTGGCGATGAGCGAATAGTGATCCTGCCGTATTTATTGAGCCGACTAATTAGAGCAATAATGGTAACAATGTAAATTAAATAGCGATTCATGATGAACTGATAGCATGCTTTCATTGAACATATACCTTATACAGGAAGAAGCTTTGGAGGTATTTGAGTAAATTAAAGTCACTTAACAAAATGCTCAAACATTATTCTGGCTCCAAAAAAAACAGGCCTCCACTGTTCATGCTAACGTTCATCACTTAGCAAGATGAAAGACAAACAAAAAAAGGAGGTGATAAGTAGTACTGAACTACTGTTTTAAATCGGCCTGCCATTTGCAAAAGTCGCAGTAAGTGACAGGCCAATAAATGATGCGACTGCTAAATAAGGAGATTCAAGATGACAATTAAATTGATTATCAAAGAAAATATAAGGAGGGAAAGTTATGAAAAAGAATGAAATAATTCAGATCGAGCTCGATATTATCGGAACTACAGAGGAACGCCCTACTCTTGCTGCCTATGCTTACGACATGCAGGGTAAATTGTTGGGGCAAAGTCTCATAAAGAAAGATGTCGCTAAACTGGAACTAGAGAAGTCGGCACAAGGTCAGGCTCGCATCTTCATAGGCCCTGTTGTTAAAGATGGTCGAGCACTGAGTTTGACAGAATTAAAACGTATAAAGGCAATTGAACGAAGGGTAATGCTGGGCACCAAAGAGCCCCTCAGGTTTAAAATACCGGAGTCAATCTTTCCATATTGGATATGGTGTTTTTGCATTATCAAAGGTCGGGTTGTCGTGCGGGAGGACCAGCCGGATGGAACGGTAAAAGAACTGCCTATCTGTAATTCGAGGGTTACAATTTGCGAGGTCGACCCCTGGCCGCTCATCATCCGCAAGTTGCCAGATCGTGAACTATTGAAGATAAGAGCAGAATTGTTGCAAAAACCGCAGCTTTTACCGCAAGAGTCGATATCTAAGTTAAAAGTAGCCACTGATGCCAGAATTTTGCGAAGTGTACTTGCCAGCTCCTTGTTATCTGAGTGGCCAAGGTTTTTAAGGTGGCCATGGATCTATTCCAGGGACTGTTTCACCACGGTCAACACCGATGAAAACGGTTATTTTATCTCCTACTATATTTATCCCTGCAAGGGGGATAAGCCAGATTTATGTTTCACGGTTGAACAGCAAATTGATGGCGTCTGGAAGACTGTCTATAAGCCCAGACTGCCAGCAGACGTGCACTGGAATTATGTTTGTGGTTCCGAGATTGTAGTTGAGGTCAGTGATCCAGCGGCCAGGCCATGCTATCCGGAAGACACAGTTGATACAGCTGAGACCACCTGGATTCATCCTCTTGCAGTGGGGGGGATGTATATCGCAGGCACTGCAGGTGTTGTACCTGGTGGAGTGACAGGATGGGTGCGGCCAAATGGTCGTGGCAGCTATGTCAGCTCCTGGATCAATGACATAGGTGGCGATGTGACAGATGCCCCCTTCGGCGGTACTCTGGGATTGCGCATGAACTGGTCTAACGATCTCCCCAAACCCGCAGTCAATTTTTACCGTTTCAGTTACAGGAAGAAGGGCTCAGGAGATGATTGGGCACACATGACTACTCCTGTCTCCAGGCATTATGTACGAACTGAGCCGCAGGGTGGTGGAAATCCGCCAATCGTATCTTATCCTGGTATAAGTCTGGGGCCGGTGTCTAAAGGGGGGCAACAAAATCTGTATGAGTTTCGACCACACAACCCACCTCTAGTAGAAGCGGGAGCTCCAACCGGCACAACCCATACATGGCCGATTAACCTCGTAACATCGGGTGATCTATACGCAGCCTTTTTGCCAACAGCCGGACTCGATGATGGGAACACCTATGAGATCAGAATAGAGGCCTTCTCTGATGCAGGAGCAAAAGTTTCGCCCGGTGGCGCATTCACATTTATTGTAACTACAGATCTAGTCGATACTACCATTCACACACGCAATGCAGAACCATCTGAGAAAACAGATGAGGATTTCGTTTTCGAACTCTATATAGATGACCGTGACTGTTCGGCTGAGATCGCTTCACCAAGTACTTCACAGGGAAACGCAAACAATTGTGGCTTTTTAACATATATTACCAACGAAAGGGTTCATTATGGATGGCTAGCCGATCATCCAGGTGATGAGGCTCGCTGGCGTTTCAAGATCGTCAAGGGGAAAACGGGGGCTGTCGTAGAGATTCATGGAGAAACAGGAGGTTCTGCAACCCTGCAAACATTCCCAGTTACACCAACAGCGCTTGATGATATTTCACTTTCTGGTGGCAACTACAGTGGTTCTATCGATATTGGAGCCTTGTTTGGCACATGCCTTGACTCTGCTGCCTTCGGTGAAAGCCTTTATGTATGGAACAAAGCCACAAATGGTTGGAAGCGGCTTGGCGGTAGCGCACATGACCAAAGCGATCTAGAAGCATTTGCGCTGACACTCGCCGAGACATCGTAGGCATTAATTTAATACCAGTTAATGGCAAATATTATATAGACTGAGATAAAACCTTACTTTTGGTTTCCTGCGAGACACAGCTGACAGGGCTTACATCATTATTATGTGATCAATGCGGTTCCTTGCAGGAAGCCAAAAGAGCAAGCAAGCCAGGTAATTTCAATAAATCTAGAATCCGCAGTTGGACGAGCTGAATTGCACGTTTGGGTCTGGTGTTTGATGCGTTGTTTTACGGAGGTTTAATCCTGTGTCTCAGGTGGCTGTGCCATGCGAGAGCGAATGTGATTGAGATCGACACGGCCATGCGGGCGGCCAATGCTTTTTCATCTAGCAGGGCCTGACAAATCGATAAAAGGAGCTGCCAGCGACAATCACTTAAGCAGCAATTCAAATGTATTATCATCATGTAAAAATGATTTAATATCTCGGAAAACGTCATAGATATTGAATGAATGAAGATTTTTCAGGTAAACCGAGGCTAATGATTTTTGTTGTACCGTATGGATGTACAAACCAGTCAAGATTGGAACTCAGTAGCCACCTGAAAACAAGGGAGTCGAAAAATGGAAACAATTTTTAAACATACTCAGAAAAATGTTCTAGTGATCCCGCAGGCGCTATTTGCGATGAGAGATGTAACAGTTCTGAAGAGCCATCGAAACTCGGTGATATTTTACAAATGCCTTGAGCAGGATCTGGTAGATATTGAGTTCTACACTAACATCCCCTGTTTTATATATATTGAAAGCGGTTATGAGGTAATCACTAACAGCAATAATGATACGATTGAGTTGCACCCAGGGTCAGGAATATTTCTCCCTCAAGGATTAAATCTTCATTCTGATTTCGTTAAAAAAACTGAGGCCCTTAAAGCCTATCTGGTATTTTTTGGCGAAGAGGTGATCACTGACTATTTAAGTAAAGTTAAAAAATATGATGGAAACACGAGCGAGAATAACTTTTTCCTCCTGAATAAGGATTGTGAGTTTTTAAAATTCATTAATTCAGTGCGGCTCGACATAAATATCCCCGGCTATCTAAATATAAAACTACAGGAGTTATTGCACCTTATAGCCTCGCAAGACAGCCAGAATCTCTTTCACCGATTACTTTTAACAATGAATAGCGTATCTCCAAAACGCAATCTCGTTCGTCTGCTAGAAAAGCAAGATCTACTGCATCTAAGCGTAAGTGATTTAGCCCATATCTCTGGAAGAAGCGTTTCAAGCTTTAATCGTGATTTCAAACAGATCTACAAAATACCTCCTAAAAAATGGTTACAGGATAAAAAACTATCGCATGCTAAAGAGTTACTTGATAACCAGGGGCTTTCAGTAACAGAAGTCGCTTTGGAAGTGGGTTATGAAAATATATCAAATTTTATTAAGGCGTTTAAACTTAAGTATGGAATAACACCAAAAAAGATAAAATTTGCTAACTGACAGAAAAGCGTTACTTTTGACAGCCCTTAGGTAGTTTGTAGCTGAGTACCCAGTTAAGGTAGCTTTTATTTTCAACCAAAAGGAGAGCAATATGAGTGTTAGAGTAACCCTTAACTGTCAGGTTAAAGCGGATATGTTTCAGGACCTGATTCCGTTTCTTGAGAGCAACCTGCCCAACGTCAGAGGGTTCAAAGGGAACATGCAGGTTAGTGTGCTATTTGACAAAAACAACAGTGAAATGCTGCTGGATGAGGAGTGGCTCTCTGTAGAAAGCCACCAGGCGTATTTGAGATTTATTGATGATAATGGAGTAATGGGTAAGTTAGGTTGCTTTCTTAAATCTCCACCACAAATTAAATATTTCAAAAAACTTGAGCTCTAATCAATTGCCTTTAATCCAGTTACCTGCTCACCTTCAACATCTTTGTGTACGTTAAGCGATGGCGTAGCTGTCACATCACGACCATTGATAAACCTGGATTCCGCAGTTGATCGCCCACATGGTTTTGTTTCAGATAAACAGGTATATTCGTATTCTCATTTTTTGTTTGTGGATTCGTAAGAAAGTAAGCCAATTTGAAATAAGGTTCATATAGAAAATGAGGGAGCAAGCGGTAAAAATCAAAGGGCATTTAAGGTTTTAATACTTTCTGGCAGGTTTGTAGAGTCAATTTAAAAGTAAAAGCATCTATGTTAAAACGATGATAGTGTTTAAATCAGGGAAAATAGTCACTTGAAATATCGCGTAACACTATATTATATGTGGTTGATTAACCTGATTGGTATTTTCAGCCTGTCGGTTTTTGGTCGGCGCCTACAGTATTGGGCAGCAGACCAGATCGGTTATTCAGCGATTGCATGGTGGATTAGCTTGACTCTGTTAGGCTTGATCTCAGGATTCTTATACTGGCTGAAATCACGTACAGAGTCCCTTTCCTGGTTACACCTTTGCTGGTTCCTGCCATTATTTCTACTTGGGCCTTTTTACTATGACCGTATCGAGGAACGCATTCATTTTCTGAGCTTTGGGTTATTTGGGGTATTTTCAGTTTTCCTGTTTTCACCTCGAATGGCATTATTGTGGTGTCTTGGTATTTCCTTAGGCGATGAATTCTTACAACATTATCTCGCAGACCGAGTTGGTGACTGGGCTGATGTATTGCTGAACATTATTTCATCATTTGGTACATCCATATTTTTGATATTGACACTGAACAAATCAGAAAATGGGGGCATAAAATTAAAAGAATAAGCGTTACTATGACATTATTTGTACTGATTTTCTCAGTAACAAATGCCCTGAGTAATACCTTACATATCCATATACTTGATGTTGGAGAAGGGCAATCCGTTATTCTAAGACAAAATGATCGTGCAATTCTAATCGATAGCGGCCACGCTGGGCAGGTCTATAAAGTCATGGAACAAATGCGACAATTGGAAATAGAAAGGCTTGACTACTTTTTATTGACGCATCTTCACCCAGATCACGCATCTGGTTATTTTGCAGTTCAACATCATTATCCTCATGCTACAGTTATCGACAATTGTCAGCCTTTAGGCAGGTATACCCATCCGGACATGGTACGCTGGGTTGCCGAAGCTCTTGAAACAAATACAAATCGTCGTTGTGTATCTGCCGGAGATAATATTGACTGGGGAAACGTACGATTGCAGATCTTGTGGCCGTCACCCCCTCTCACCATTGATGGTGGCCTCAATCATCAGTCGCTGGTTATTTTGGTCGAGCATCACGGAAAAAAACTCCTGGTAATGGGAGATGCGGATGCAAAGGCAGAAAAGACATTACTGAGTCAAACCGAACTGTCTCCGGTCGATGTGTTAGTGGTTGGTCATCATGGAGCCGCAGATGCCAGTAGCGAAGAGTTCATAGAAACGGTTAGACCGAACTATGCTGTAATTTCAACTAATGCTAATAACATTCATGGTTATCCAGACTCGGACGTAGTAAACCGCCTGGAAAGATACAGTAAACATTTACATAAAACGTGGAAAGAAGGGGACTTTTATCTAAGTTTTGAGTGATTCTGTAACCAGCAAAGTCAGCTTGGGGTAACCCGCGAAACCTGCTGGAACAACAACTACCTGCAATGTAGAAATATGCAAAACACCATCAATACCACATGAAAACATGAATTGAGCAGGACGCGGAAGCCTTGCCTATAGGGACAAATGCCTTGGGTCAGGACTACCCCCTGATTAAACAACATGTTGAATATTTGAGACCAGGAGAATCTCTGGAGGAATGCCTGTCAGCGTATCGTAGTCTGTTTCGCGCCCATATATGTGATAAAACGCTCAGTGAGATTCGAGAGGCAACGAATAAGTCCTGGGTTATGGGGAGCAGCTATTTCAAAGACAAAATCGCATCAAGTATCAATCACCCAGATCGTCCAACAGATAGGGGTGAAGATCGGAAATCAGTGAATTTTAAGGACAATAATAAAATCGATCGTAGAAATTAGGGTCAGGTACAAATTAAAGAATTAGGCTGACCTGAATGGAGGGTTTTAGATAGTTTAAAAGGTTTTCAATTTGATCTCGTATGGCAGCCTTGACTCGATACCGACCAAATCAGCTAAAAACTACTAATGTCTCCTATGAATTCAAGCTCAGTTTCTGGACCTCATATTTGACACCTATCGAATCACAGAAGCAGAGTTTTTCAAAATTGCCTAGAGTGATTTTGTTTTTCGCTCTTTTTTCACCCTTTCAAGCCCGCGGCAAAATGGTGTTCAGATCGGGGAAAAACGCCACGACTGCAGGGACGCTGGAGGTAGGGCGACACAGGAGTCAAAGCCAAGGGATAGCGTTTTAGGCAGGGTCTCGTCTGGAACGCGTCACTGCCGACCGCGATATGAGCACCATTTTGCCGATGAAGGGATTGATGGGCGCGCTTTCTTTGCTGACTTTCTTTTCGCGTAAAAGAAAGTTAGTCGCACGCCTGTTAGAAAGATACTACGAAGCAAGGAAAGCAAAGGCGTGTGAAATATTAATCCGGTCAGGTGCTAGATTTGAAAGAGATTGCCACGTCGCAAGCTCCTCGCAATGACACTATTATATTAAGTTGCGTCGAAACGACAAAGACTTCAAGTCTGCGCAAAAAAATCCGAAATAACCGGCGAAAAATGATCCCTGTCCACCAAAAACGCATCATGCCCATTGATAGAATCAATCGAAACAAACTCCACATTGCGCCCAGCTTTAATCAACCCTTCTGCAATCTCCTTCTGCTGCTCCAGCGGAAACAAAATATCCGTAGTCACACCAATGATGAGCGCCTTCTTAACGCAAATCTTCGCCAACCCGGCATTCACTGAGCCACCATGATCTGCCACATCAAACCAGTCCATCGCGCGCGATAGATACAGGTAACTATTGGCGTCAAAATTACCCACAAACTTATTTGCATTGTAATCAAGATAAGACTCAACCTCGAATTCAACCTCGAAGGGCTTACCTTTTCTGCGCTCACGACTGATACGTGCTCTATCAAAACGCTGATGCCATTCTTCTGCTGCTCGGTAAGATACCAGACCTAGCTTACGCGCCAGTTTCATACCGTCTCCAGGTTCTTCACTGGAATGATAATGGCCATCTTTCCAATTGGGGTCACAGCGAATTATCTCTCTCTGTAAAGAGCGCATGGCTATAGTAAAAGGTAAGGCTCTTGTAGCGGCAGAGATGGAAATCAGGTAATCAAATTCTTTCGGATATTGCAGGGCATAGGCCAGAGCAACCATGCCGCCCATAGAAGGCCCAACGACAGCATGCAGGTGATCTATGCCGAGTTCATGCATAAGATGATGACCCGCTTTGGCAATGTCTTCGATGGTAAGCTCAGGAAAGTCAGTGCCATAGGATTGTCCCGTTGCCGGGTTTATGGATTCAGGACCTGTCGAGCCAAAACATCCGCCCAGAGCATTTACACAGACCACATAAAAACGATCAGTATCTATCGCCTTGCCGGGACCGATCATGAATTCCCACCAGCCCGGCTCGGGGTCTTCTGGCGAAGAAGCGGCATGCGCAGTGGGAGATAGGCCGGTAAATAGCAGAATGGCATTATCATAGTTTACCGATAATTCACCCCAGGATTCATAGGCAATGGTAACTTCTGGCAGTCGACCACCGCGCTTCATTACAAAATCACTGGTGCCATAATCACCAATAAGGGTGCCAAAACGAGTCGCCGCCGTGATACCTCGACGGGTACGTGAAGGATGCAACTGTTCGACGTTATCGGTCATCATGGTCCTGTTGATATTATCCGATCAGTTTGAAATATCCAGCATACGCTGTAACGCAACTCTGGCACTATTTGCTACCTTAGCATCAACTTCAATGCGATTGACCACATTACCTTCCAGCTGGTTTTCCAGTACCCAGGCCAGATGCTGTGGATCGATACGAAACATGGTGGAGCACATGCAAATAGTCGGTGACATAAATTGCACGGTCTTTTGCTGATCTTTCATTTGATTGTGCAAACGATTGACCAGATTGAGTTCGGTACCTACCAGCCAGTCGGTACCCGGCTCTGAATCGGCGATCGTATTGATAATATACTCGGTTGAGCCTACATAGTCAGAAAGCTGGCAAACTTCGAAACTGCTTTCTGGATGCGAAATCACCTTGCCTTCTGGATACTGCTGACGGAAGTTTTCGATTTGCACTGGTTTAAACATTTGATGAACCGAGCAAAAACCTTTCCACAGTATGATTTTCGCCTTTTTGATTTGCTCTTCAGTCAAACCACCCATCGGCAGGTCATAGTCCCACACGACCATTTCATCCAGTGGCAGCCCCATACGATAACCTGTATTGCGCCCCAGATGCTGATCAGGGAAAAACAATACTTTTTCACGCTCACTAAACGACCATTCAAGAATTCTCTGTGCATTAGTAGAAGTACACACCACACCATTATGATCGCCACAGAAGGCTTTCAGATTGGCGGCTGAATTGATATAGGTGACCGGGGTAATCTGGCTATCGGCATCGATAACCGAGGACAGTTCCTGCCAGGCTCTTTCTACCCTGGGTAGATCGGCCATATCGGCCATGGAACAGCCTGCCGATAAATCAGGCAGTATGGATACCTGATCGGGTCGCGAAAGGATATCCGCCACTTCAGCCATGAAATGAACACCACAGAATACGATGTATTCGGCATTTGAATTGGCTGCTTCACGTGATAACTTCAATGAATCACCGGAGAAATCGGCGTGTTCAAACACTTCATCACGCTGATAATGATGTCCGAGGATTACGACACGCTCACCCAATGCCTTTTTTGCCGCAATAATACGCTGGCGGCAATTTTCATCGTCTAGCTGTGCGTAGGGTTGTAGCTCAAGTGGATTAGCAACCATGGCATTTTGTCATCAAACGGTAATTAAACTGTATGTTACTTTAAATAACGACCAGTTAATACTGGTTAACCTTCAACTACCGGCTTTCGTAAACGAATCGATAGCTCTTTCAGCTGACGTTCATTCACTTCAGAGGGTGCAGAAGTCAACAGGCAGGCCGCAGTTTGCGTCTTGGGGAATGCCATTACATCACGGATTGAAGTCGCTCCGCTCATCAGCATAATCAAACGATCCAGCCCGAATGCGATACCACCGTGTGGAGGACAACCGTATTTCAGTGCAGTCAGCAGGAATCCAAACTTGTCTTCGGCTTCCTGTTCACCGATACCCAACAATTTTAATACTCTTTGCTGCATTTCATTTTGATGGATACGGATGGAGCCACCGCCCAGTTCAGTACCATTGAGTACCATGTCGTAAGCACGCGACAGCATAGTGCCCGGATTAGCTTCAAGCTCATCAGGATCATCGGTATTCGGTGCAGTGAATGGGTGATGTAACGCAGTCCAGCGATTTTCTTTTTCGTCGAACTCGAACATTGGGAAATCCACTACCCACAGGAATGACCAGCCTTCTTTCACCATCTTGAGATCATGCCCAAGCTGTACACGGAGTGCGCCCAGAGATTCATTCACAATGCGAGTTTTATCCGCACCAAAGAAGATTAAATCTCCACTTTCTGCACCAGTACGGCTCAGAATACCTTCGATAGCTTCATCCGGCAGGAATTTCAGGATAGGTGATTGCAGTCCTTCACGGCCCTGAGACACATCGTTACATTTGATATATGCCAGGCCTTTGGCACCATAGCGGCCAACATACTTGGTGTATTCATCGATATCCTTACGCGACAGGCTGTTTCCACCAGGTACACGCAGTGCCGCAACACGACCATCGACATCTTTCGCTGGCGAAGAGAATACCTTGAATTCAACATCAGCCAGCAAATCTGAAATAGTAATCAACTCAAGATCGATACGTAGATCGGGCTTGTCAGAACCGAAACGCTCCATAGCTTCTACATAAGGCATACGTTGAAATTTTGCGTCGATTTCAACATCCAGCAATTGCTTGAACATACCCTGCATCAAGCCTTCCATGTAATCCATGATCTGATCTTCGTTGAGGAATGAGGTTTCTATATCCAGCTGGGTAAATTCGGGCTGGCGGTCGGCACGCAAATCTTCATCACGAAAACAGCGCACTATCTGGTAGTAACGATCCATACCGGACATCATTAATAACTGTTTGAACAGCTGAGGAGATTGCGGCAGGGCAAAAAACTGGCCCGGATGGGTACGGCTAGGCACCAGATAATCGCGCGCGCCTTCCGGGGTTGCCTTGGTCAGCATCGGGGTTTCAATATCCATGAAACCATTTTGCTCCAGATAGGAACGCATAAAATGAGTGACCCTGGCGCGCAGGCGCATACGTTCCAGCATTTCGGGTTTACGCAGATCGATATAGCGATACTTCAGGCGCAGGTCGTCGTGCACTTCCTCATCCAGCTGGATAGGAGGGGTTTCGGAAGCATTCAGGATTTCTAGCTCGAGAGACAGTAATTCGATTTCGCCAGTTGTCATATCTTTATTAATGGTACCTTCTGGACGGTTGCGAATCTTTCCAGTGACTTTAAGTACATATTCATTACGTACACGTTCAGCTTTGGCAAACATGTCTGCATCGTCAGGGTCACAAACCACCTGCAGTATGCCTTCACGATCACGTAGATCGATAAAGATTACCCCACCATGATCCCGACGACGGTTAACCCAACCGCAGACGGTAACTTGCTGATCGATTTGAGCCGAGTTTAATTCACCACAATAATGCGTACGCATGAAACACCTGTTAAAAGAGTAAAAAACCAGAACATGCCTTTGTCGATGTCCTGGTGAACATCTGATTGTATTTGCCTCAGGCCAGCCTGAACATCCCAGAATGAGCTGCCAAACTAGTCAAAAATTCATGAATTTGGCTGCGACAAAAGAAAGCCCGCAATAGTATCCTAAGCCTATTGATTATAAAAGCGCCTTAGCAAGCCGTATAACTAAAAACCCGCTGCGTAAGCGGGTTTTATGGGTAAGCTAGAAAGCTTAATTGCAGCAGCTACCTCCGCTACAACTGTGCCCGGAAGAACCACTACTCGGTTTCGAGTCGGACTTATCCACCACATTACGTTTATTGCCCGATTTAAAGTCGGTCTCATACCAGCCGGAACCACTCAGGCGAAACCCCGGCGCTGATATCTTCTTCTTCAAACTGGAAGCACCGCACTTCGGGCAATCGATTAGTGGTGCATCACTCATCTTTTGAAGCGCATCCAGCGTTTCATCACATGCTTCACAGATATACTCATATATAGGCATAATTCACCCCTGCCGGTAAAAATTGATCAGACAAAAAATTAAGCAACCTATAATATAAGCCCTTTGTTCCCCATTTCAATGATGAATCCAAAATCTATTTTAGTCACCGGATGTTCCACTGGTATAGGTCACACGGTTGCCCATGGCCTGCAACAACGTGGTCATACCGTGATCGCCAGTTGCCGCAAACCTGAAGATGTATATCGATTGAAACAGCAAGGTCTCAGGTGCATCCAGCTTGACCTGGATGATTCCGATTCAATCGCTGCAGCGGTCAAACATAGCCTTGACCTATGCGATGGCAGATTGGATGCACTGTTCAATAATGGGGCTTTTGGGCTACCAGGTGCGGTAGAAGACCTCAGTCGTGAGGCCTTACGCACACAGTTCGAAACCAATGTATTTGGCTGGCTTGAGCTCACCAATCAAATTCTACCGTTGATGCGACAACAGGGTTCTGGTCGCATTATTCAAAACAGCTCAGTGCTGGGTCTGGTCGCCCTGCCCTACCGAGGCGCCTATGCCGCCAGTAAATTTGCTATTGAGGGATTAACCGATACCTTACGCATGGAGCTTAAGGGTAGTGGTATCGATATCTCACTCATAGAACCAGGCCCTATCGAAAGTGATTTTCGTAAAAATGCCGAACTGGCTTTTCATCGTTTTATTAAAATCGAAGGCAGTGCACATGAAACCAGTTACCATGCCATGCAACAGCGCCTTAACAAGGAGGGTCATGCTACCAGTTTTACACTGCCGGCCACGGCAGTGCTCAAACAGGTCATCCATGCACTGGAAAGCTCGCGACCTAAGGCTCGTTATTATGTAACCACTCCCACTTATATCTTTGGCTATATGAAACGATTTCTCTCCAGCAGAATGATCGATAAATTAATGCTCAAGGTATCGGGCGACGGAAAAAGATGAACATTAAAGAAGTATTCAAGACCCAGACTCAACATGGTCCAGTATGGATCAATCAGCAACAGGATATTCTGCAGTTAAAGTTTGACATGGTGGCGACTCAATCAGAAGTTAATACCAGAGAACCCCATCAGCTGCGCATGAATAACCTGAAATATTTGATGAGCGTATTATTATTTATCGAACCACCACGCAATATATTACTACTGGGCGTAGGCGGGGGGTCATTGATTCATTTCGTGCGTCATTACCTGCCGCAAACCCATATTACCGGTGTAGAGTACGATGCCGAATTGCTTGAGATTGTGCATGAGCACTTCTTGCTGCCCCCAGCAGGCCCTTTTATCGATTATCAGATAGCTGATGCGCGTGAGTACATTAAGCATTGCCAAGATAGCTACGACCTGATCATTGTGGATCTCTTCAACGCCTTTCAATCACCGCAATGGCTATTACAGAGTAATACGATCAACCTTCTGCAAGGCCTGCTATCTCCTCGCGGCGCAATAGGATATAACCTGCTTATCAATAGCGATAAAGACTTTAAAAAATTTTACCAGCAACTACGCAATAGATTCCAGCGTCAGACATTATTTATGGAAACGCAGGATTATCAAAATATCCTGTTTTACGCGTTGAACTTTAAAGTTGATAAAAAATCCATCTCCGAATATTTACAATTAGCTCAGCAATTACAGGAAACTTATCCATTGCCGTTTAACGAAGTATTGTCGACTATCTATTCGATGAATCCTACTGATGCTGGCATGCTCTAGTGTAGTGCGCTAAATAAAATGGGTATTAAGAAAGGCTTCCAGCTGTTCACAGCCAGGGACAGCTCGCAGGCAATGGCCTTTCCCCTTGTCAAGAGCTGGAACGACGCTGTGGGCAACTGCAGGACTTCTCGAGGAGTAAAGTACCATTTAACAGAAGTAAAACACTTAAGCAGAAGTTGATCGGCACCCCATCTTAATATGCATTTTATTTAGCGCACTACACTAGTTGAACCATATTTAAACAGACTTTTTACCAGCTTTTTAGAGCCTCTCTGAGAAATTACTGATTTTTTGCGCCCCCCTGGCACAAGGGCGAGTCGGCAACCTTGCCGCCTTTATCAAACCACTCCTGTGGTGTCATGGTATGCAAGGCCAGCGCATGAATTTGTTGTAACTCAGACTCAAGCACCTTGTTTACCATGCGGTGACGTTTGATCAGCATCACGCCCTCAAACTGATTGCTGGCAATACTGACCTTAAAATGTGATTCAGAACCAGGGGCTACATTATGCATGTGGCTTTCATTTTCCACCTGTAGAAAGTCGGGGGAAAAAGCCTGTTGCAGTTTTGATTCGAGGATTTGCTGGATTGTCATAGTGATGCATTTGAGTTAATAATCTAGTATTACATAAGCTCTTTGATAGTATCCCGCACATCTTTCATGGATTGGAAACGTTTATCAATATCTACAGCCATCATTTTTTCCACCATCATACTGATACCCACCTTTATTTCCTTATCCCGCCTGAACAGCGGCACAGCCTTACCTTCGATATGCTGGAACAGCAATGACATTGGCTCGCCTTTATAAGGCGGACTACCACTGAACATTGTGTATGCAATGACGCCAAGGGCATAAATATCAGAACGATGATCCGCAACAAATCCTTTGGCGCGCTCTGGTGATAGATAAGCAGGCGTACCAATAATCATACCGGTTTTGGTCAGAGTGGCATCGGTTTCAGAGGTTGCCGAAGCAATACCAAAGTCTACAACCTTAGCCAGTCCGGCATCGTTGATCAGAATATTGCTAGGCTTCAGGTCTCTATGAATAACCTGTTTTTGATGTGCCTCGAACATGCCATCACTCACCTGATACAGGATATCCAGTGATTGTTGCTGAGACTTAAGCATTTCATGCTTGATCATATAGTCCAGTCCGACGCTTTCAAAATACTCCATAGAAATTGCCGAGATGCCATCCTTTATAAGAAAGTCATGAATTCGAATGACATTCGGATGACTGATCTTGCGGGAGTATTTCAATTCGCGTAAAAACCGCTCACGAGCTTTGCCATCACTAGTCAGTTCTGGATGCATAAATTTGAGAATCACCGTTTCGCCGACGGTTTCATCTTCCACCAGCATGACCCTGCCCATTGCACCGCGTCCGACTTCCCTGATGATCTTGTAACGACCCATCCAGAAATCACCCTCTTTCAACTCTTCAATATGCTGAAAACTGACAACCTCGGTTTTTTCCTGTTCCATTGCCTGAGCAGTTTCGACACTGGCGTGATAATCTTTACCCTTATTCGCTTCAATCTTAGTCAGACGAGTTTCAAACATGCTTCCTTCATCAAGATTAAGATTGTCTAAATTAAACTTCTCAGTAATGCTATTAATTACCTCCAGCGCAGTATCTCGCACGGTCGCCTGAAGCTTTGGCACCATTTTCACAATACCTTTACGTACATTAAACGCATGCCTTTGATTGATAATATCATCTATGGTATTTAAAGCCTGGCGCTGAATCGCCGCCTCTTTCATGCGCATACATTTGGAAGCAATTTCAAGCCCTTTACTGAACCCCAAACTGGAAGTAGCTTTGAGCACTGCTATTGAAGACTCAGGATACTTTTCAAGGACCTGGGTTAAATACTCCAGAGCCCTTCTATTGTCCGTTTTACCGGCAGCTTCAATAGCCTGTTCCCTTACTTGCCAGTTATCACTCATCAAAGGTTCAATTAATTGGGTGATTTCGCCTGACTGTGTCGTACTGTTGGCCGCTAATTGCTGTGCAGTATTTTTGACGAAATCGTTTTCATGACTTATCAACGGTGCCGCTGCCCGATAAAGATTATTATCGCCGTGCGTCAGTAGCCATTTAACTGCCTGTTCCTTACCCCACCACTCATGCACATCGAGCGCTAGTAAGAATTTTTCAAGACTTTTAGAGCTTACATATTCAACTACAATGTTACAGGCCTGCTCGCGCAATTCATCTGATTTGCCTGTCATTAGCATAGTTAAAGAAGGCAGGGTTTGTTCGCTGGATTTCAGTCTCAGAATTTCAAACGCAGCTTTCTGATCTTCTTCTCGCATGTCGGGAATGAAATGCACAATGGGAGATGGATCATATTCCACGGTCATATTTTTAAGGTTTTTCAGGGCTTCGATAACAATAATCTTGGACTTATCTGCCAATAACTGGCTAATCATATTCGCAGATTCAGGCTGATTCACTGCTGCCAGAAAGCGTATCAACATAATTTTGATATCCGGGTTATCCAGATTATCGATATCGATACTTAATGCTGACATATCGGTACGTTCAGCCTGCGACTGTGCCATTTTAAATAAGCGACCCGCATTAGCTTTATCGAGCCGCAATGCATTCTTAATAATAACTTCAGGTGCTATATGGGCTTTTTGAAACTCCAGTATATCGATGATTTCTGTTTCAGAGCCATCGGAATCATGTAACTTTTTAAACAGCTTGGCAGGATTAATCTGTTGTGATTCGCTGAGAACATTTTTTGATGCCGTGCGAATCATAGTAGTTTCACTGCTGAGGCCTTCCAGAAAGAGCTCCTCTGTCCCCTGACTCAATACACCTTGACAGATTTCTATCAGGATTTCACCATGAGGGGTATCTGCTTCGGGAATAACTTCAAGAATCTTTTCCAGTTGTTCCCGAGCCTGATCTTTGATTTTTTCTATCAAAGCCAAACCATTTTTACTCTGCAGATCCTTGCAGGCAAGAAACTGTTTTATGGTACGGTTGAAAAGTAGCGAGCCGAAAACTGCCATATGGTTTTCTTAAATTAACTATCGTGGCTATGATTATAGCCACGATATTTGGCAGAACCCAATGAAATTGATAACAATCAACTAAAATTAAACACTTTATTTTCGTCAACATCAATGTTAACTGTGCTACCAGGCAGAAACTGTCCTGACAAAATAGCCTGCGCCATAGGGTTCTCAATGGATTGCTGGATTTCACGTTTTAGTGGCCTGGCTCCATAAACCGGGTCAAAACCCACCTTACCTAATTCATCCAGCGCAGCATCACTGATCTGCATCCCCAGATGTTTATCCTGCAAACGCTGTTTAAGATAACCGAGCTGGATAGCTGCGATCACTCTGATTTCATCTTTACCTAATGGGTGGAATACAACCGTCTCATCGATACGGTTAACAAACTCTGGTCGAAAATAATCTCCTATAGTGCGCATTACTGCTGCTTTCATGGCGGCATAATTTTCTTCACCTGCCATGCTTTGAATCTCTTCCGACCCGAGATTAGACGTCATTACGATAACGGTATTTCTAAAATCAACGGTACGGCCCTGGCCATCCGTTAAACGCCCATCATCCAGCACCTGCAACAGAACATTAAAGACATCAGGATGGGCTTTTTCAATTTCATCCAGTAACACCACTGAGTAAGGACGACGGCGAACCGCTTCGGTCAGATAACCCCCTTCTTCATAACCCACATAACCCGGAGGCGCTCCCACCAGGCGAGCCACACTGTGCTTCTCCATAAATTCAGACATATCTATACGCACAATGGCATCTTCTGTATCGAACAGAAACTCTGTCAGGGCTTTGGTTAACTCGGTTTTACCCACTCCCGTTGGCCCGAGAAACAGGAATGAACCATTTGGTCGGCTGGGGTCAGACAATCCGGAACGTGATCGACGTATCGCATTGGATACCGCATTCAGTGCTTCTTTCTGACCCACTACACGTTTCGCCAGTTGATCTTCCATCTGCAATAATTTATCGCGTTCAGATCCCAGCATCTTGGACACAGGGATACCGGTCCAGCGAGAGACCACCTCAGCGATCTCTTCTTCACCCACCTTATTACGCAGCAATTTCATATCCTGCATTTCAACATTGGCGGCCAGGTCTAGTTGCCTTTCCAGCTCTGGAATACGTCCATACTGCAACTCGGACATGCGTGCCAGATCACCTGCACGTTGTGCTGTTTCAAGATCCAGTCGTGCGCGTTCCAGTTCTTCTTTAATGTTGGTACTACCCTGCAGCGCTGCCTTTTCCGAATTCCAGATTTCTTCCAGATCAGCGTATTCACGCTCCAGATTATCGATCTCTGTTTCCAGATCGGAGAGGCGTTTTTTGGAGGCCTTATCGCTTTCCTTCTTCAAAGCTTCTCGTTCAATCTTAAGCTGAATCAGACGTCGTTCCAGCCTGTCCATATCCTCAGGCTTGGAATCGATCTCCATGCGGATACGGCTGGCGGCTTCATCGATCAGGTCGATTGCCTTGTCAGGTAACTGCCGGTCGGTAATATATCGATGCGACAGACTCGCTGCTGCGATAATCGCAGGGTCAGTAATATCCACACCATGATGCACTTCGTAGCGCTCTTTCAGACCGCGCAGAATTGCAACGGTATCTTCTACCGAGGGCTCCAGCACCATCACCTTCTGAAAGCGACGCTCCAGAGCAGCATCCTTTTCTACGTACTGACGATATTCATTCAGCGTCGTTGCACCTATACAATGCAACTCGCCACGTGCCAATGCGGGCTTCAACATATTTCCAGCATCCATCGAGCCTTCTGCCTTGCCTGCACCCACCATGGTATGCAATTCATCGATAAACAGGATAATCTGACCTTCCTGTTTGGAAAGATCGCTTAATACCGCCTTCATACGCTCTTCAAATTCACCGCGAAATTTGGCTCCTGCAATTAAGGCCCCCATATCCAGCGATAATAATCTCTTATGCTTAAGCCCTTCGGGAACCTCACCATTGATGATGCGTTGCGCCAGACCCTCCGCGATTGCGGTTTTGCCGACACCGGGTTCACCGATCAACACCGGGTTATTCTTGGTACGACGTTGTAATACCTGAATGGTGCGGCGAATTTCCTCATCGCGCCCAATCACCGGATCTAGCTTGCCCTGTTCCGCGCGCTCAGTCAGATCCAGGGTATATTTTTCCAGTGCCTGGCGCTGGTCTTCAGCATTTTGATCACTCACCACCTGACCACCACGCACCTCTTCTATCGCCTGTTCCAGTTTTTTGCGATCAGCGCCGGAAGATTTAAGTACATCGCTCAAGGTGCCCTTATCGGCCAGGGCCGCGATAATGAATAATTCAGAGGGAATAAACTGGTCGCCACGGTCCTGTGCCAGCTTGTCGCTGATATTGAGTAATTTCCCAAGTGCGTTGGAGATATGTAGATCTCCCTCAGCACCCTGTACCTGCGGCACTTTTTCCAGCAACTCACTTAACTGCGAACGCAGCACATTAACATTAACCCCGGCCTTGCTGAGCAAGGGTCGCACTGAGCCACCACGCTGATCTAACATCGACAGCATCACATGTACCGGTTCAATGAATTGATGATCGCGGCCAACGGCTAGCGATTGAGCATCGGCCAGTGCTTCCTGAAATTTTGTGGTTAATCGATCCATCTTCATGGATATCACCTCTTCAATAAATTTTAACTATCAAATAAATAGGTTTAATTAGTTTTATTTCAACCCAGGAAAATCAGTTGAGCGTGAAAAAGATGCATAACAGGTTGATGTGCATGGTGAAATCAAAAACACCGTAATCACCTGATTGGTGAAGAGTGTGTTTTTGATTTTATCAGGTGCATTAACATGCTATGTAGACTTTCATGATTCAACTGATTTTTCCAGGTTCAACACCTGATCAAAGGTTTTTGTTGATATAGATCATCGATGCCTGTCTCCCTGTGACATTTTCGCGTCGATAAGAAAAAAAACGCTCGCCCTCACTAAAGGTACAGAACTCACCTCCTGAAATAAGGGTCACACCTACTTTATGCAAGCGTATTCGAGCCAGGGAATAAAGGTCAGCAAGAAAATGTCCCACTCGATTTTGTATGAAGCAGGATGTCGCTGCGGCATCCTGCTCGATAAATTGCTCTCTAACCTCGCTACCTACTTCAAAATTAGCCGGACCTATCGCTGGACCTAACCATGCCATGATTTGCTCATTTTCTGAATTCATCGCTACAACAGTTTTTTCCAGTATGCCATTAAGTAACCCGCGCCAGCCTGCATGAGCAGCGGCGACTTCAGTGCCAGCTGTATTGCACAACAGCACTGGCAGGCAATCTGCAGTCATTACGACGGCGATACGACCGGGGGTAGCACAAAATGCAGCATCACCTTCGCGTGATGGCGAATGATTCAAGTCGATAACGTCGATACTGTGGGTTTGCTTTAACCATTCAGGCTCTGCAGGTAGCGCCAGTTGCTGCTTTAACAACTGACGATTTTGTGCCACGGCCTGAGGATCATCCTGAACATGATCGGCCAGGTTTAGAGAAGCGAAGCCTCCCTCACTCACTCCTCCTGCACGGGTGGTACAGAATGCCGTTACTGCCGGAGCCGGTGCTGACCACTGTGCAGATATTAGCTGCAGTTTACTGTTCGGCATCCTGCTTTAGCACCTCAATCATGTTTTGCATATCAGACGGTATCTCGGCTTCAAAAGAAAGCGCTTCACCGCTAACGGGGTGATCAAAACTCAGACGTCTCGCATGCAGGGCCTGACGTTTAAAGTTTCTCAATGCCTGCTCCAGCTCATCAGTCACACCGGCAGGAACAGAAAAGCGACCTCCATAAACCTGGTCGCCTAGCAAGGGATAACGAATATGCGCCATATGCACCCGAATCTGATGGGTGCGCCCAGTTTCCAGTCGCACATCAACCAGAGTGTGATTGCGATAGCGTTCAGCTACGGTAAAGTGAGTCACCGCATGCTTTCCATTTTCCTGTACCGACATTCGTTTACGGTCTACTGGGTGACGTGCAATCGGCTCTTCAATCGTTCTTCCGGCAGTGATGACCCCACGCGCAATCGCAACATATTCACGCTTTACCTCACGCTGTTGTAAGGCATCTACCAGATTACTATGCGCCTGCAACGAACGCGCGACCACCATCACGCCCGTGGTATCCTTATCCAGCCGATGAACGATACCCGCGCGAGGCAGCTGCTCGAGTTTAGGTTCGCGATAGAGCAAGCCATTCACCAACGTGCCTGATTGATGCCCTGCAGCCGGGTGCACGACCAGTCCAGCAGGTTTGTTGACGACAAATAGATGCTCATCTTCGAACAGTACCTCGAACTCTACAGGCTCTGGCTGGTCGAAGGTTTTCGTGGTTTCGGGAATATCCAGGGTTAACTGATCACCCAGATACACCTTTTCGCGCGGTTTAACGGTTTTATCGTTTAGCGTGATAAAACCAGATTTGATCCAGTCCTGAATTCTGCTGCGAGAATAGTCCGGCATCATCTGACTAAGCGCCTGATCCAGGCGAAATCCGCTGAACTGTTCTTCTATAGAGAGCTTGTGCTGTATTATTTTCATAGACTGGTTATACTTCCCGACCCTTTGTTTAACATGACTAATAGCTGATTCGTGTGAAAAAATTTGCGTTTATAGTATCAATTCTTGTGCTCGCTGGCTGCTCTACTGTGCCAAAGGACCCAACCGAAGGTTTATCTGCTGCCGAAATTTACAGCATGGCAAAAGATCAGATGGATTCTGGTAGCTATACCCTGGCAATCGAGAATTTTGAAAGACTGGAATCACGCTACCCATTTGGTGTGTATGCCACCCAGGCTCAACTTGATGTCGCCTACAGCTACTATCTTTATGATGAGCCTGCATCAGCCACTGCAGCGGCAGAGCGCTTTATCAAATTACACCCTCGTCATCCATCGGTAGATTATGCCTACTATCTGAAAGGGCTAGTTAACTTTGGCCCTAAAGCATCAGTGCTGGATAACTTTTATGATCGCGACCCCGCCGATTACGACCGCAGCACACTTTTACAATCGTATCGGGACTTTCAGGTACTGGTGAATCGATTCCCTGACAGCAAGTATGCACCAGATGCTGTGAAACGTATGGTTTATTTACGTAATCAACTGGCTCGAGCCGATTTAAAAATTGCAGAATTTTACCTGACCCGCAAAGCCTGGATATCTGCTGCTAACCGTGCCAAAAAGCTACTTGAACAGTTTCAGGGTAGTTCTTCGGTTGAACGCGCATTACAGATACAGCTACTGAGCTACCAGCAACTTGGACTCAATCAGCTTGTGGATGATACCCGTCGGATTCTGGTACATAACTATGGTGAACAGTCGGCACAGGTGAGTTTACCTACTGATGATTCCTGATTTTACTGCCTGCGGTTATTAATCCCGCACAAAGCACGAAGTTAATGCCTGCATTCACAGCCCCTCGCTTCAGGGCTTTGAGTGGTTAACCGTACACTATTACCTGAAAACTCGGGTTCAGGCTAAGTGTATTCATAAACAGAATTTGTCAGCTTATTCTTGTATTTGCCGTAAGATGTTTTGTAACCTCAGCTGTAGATGCGCTATAAAATAGCAGACATTGGTCTGGTACATGCAATATGTCGCTAGCTACCAATTGTCATTTTATAAACTATTAATCCGTTGAAGGTGATAACAGATGATTTCCGAAGTGGCGTACTATCGGGCTGAAAATCGCGGGTTTGATGGTGGTGATACTTTGCACGACTGGAACGAAGCCAGTAAGGAAATTGATAAGACTCTACAGTTATAGTAGTAGTTTCTCCATGTTGCAGTTCACTGATACTTGCTAACTGCAATAGCTATGTGGACATTGAAAGCCGTTTGGCCAGTACATCAGCTTCAAATGCCTCATACATTTTGCATCGTTTTAGAATTTCTTCTGCCACTCATAAAAACTGGTTTGTTCTGTCTTCATCGGCAACCTCCGTAGAATTCAGTTTCATTCTACGGAGGCACAGGCTCACAGCATGAGCCTGTAGAACAGTAAGTTTGTACAGAGCCATGTTTATTTATGGAACTGGACGTCGCCTCTGCTGATTCCACGCTGCGACCTGACTTCAGACGGATCACCTGTTGCTGAGGTCACCGTAATACCGAACTCATCGTCTATAGCAGGCTCGCCGTGATCTTCCACCGTCACGATGAAGGAACCGCCCTCCCAGACACCGGAAAACTGGACGGTCTTGGGTAACCCGTCTATATTGATTGCGATAACCTGAATGCTGGTGACCAGACCCTCGACGTGCAGACCAGTCACATGGTTGACATAGTTGAACTGGCCTTTCGCGCCGCCATTTTTCTCCGGTATCGCATTGAATCCGAAGTCGGCTCTGCCCTCGCCAGTAGCAGTTGGGTCGCTAGAGTCTGGGTCAGGCACCGGGATTTGACCGCCGCCCGTCACCTTGATCGCGGGGTACAGATCAGGAGGGGGTGAGGAGATGTCGCAGATGGAAACATGAGCGTCAGTCGTAATCACTGCGCCTGATGGCATTGCACTTCTTGTCACTGCGACTGTTGGCACTATAATCGTACCAGACCCGCCCGCCAGAGCTTGTCCGTCCAAATTACCCCGGGTAATAGCGATGTCCGAACCAGCAAGAATACTACCTATGAAGAATGAATCCGTCAGCGTCGCGGCTTCGGCCACCGACCAATACACATTGCTATTACACGTTTCTCCGCTAGACATGACCACGCTGAAATTGGTTACCGTGAGGTCGCCAGTGCCAAGGGTTCCTATTTTAAAAATCCAGGTATCGGCGGAGGATCCGTCGAGCGTCAACGAACCGCCCGTCGTTGTCGACGCCGCATCGACACAGTAGACACCGGGCGGAAGCACTAAACCCGCGAGGTTACCCGTCAACAAGGTCGTGTCGCACTCCACAAACGAGAGTTCGTCGTACGCGTTTTGGAAATCAGTATAAGCATCATCGGCATAAGGAGCCAGGCTGCCATCATAAATCGTTCCGCTAACCGTGCTTGGCGGGATTACAGAGACCGCACCGCCGGTAGCGACGCCCACGTCTCCCTCGATGGTGGAATCGATAAGGAACACCGCAGAGCCGCCCATGACGGCAAAGCTATCCGCCGACCCAAGATCTGGCGCAGATTGCGCCAGTGCTTCGTGAAACGACACCGAAAAAAAGAGAGTGGTGAACAAGAAAATGTCGACAAGTCTTGCAGTAAGTATGGTAAACGTACGTGTTAGAACGATTCGATTCTTCATTTCGGATATCCTTAAAGTTACAGTTCCAAATATATAGTACAAAATTAAGGTATAATCAATTGAATGAAAGAAAGGCTCGCAAAAATCATTTTATTAATTCCGACATTGGCGAATGCTGATCTTTTGATCTGTCCTTGTGGATAATAAAGGTATCAGATTGATATATAGTCCACGTCTTAGACCAGGCAAAGAACGAGAATAGAATCAGACTGGCCGGAATAAATGCACCAGAGCATTCCCAGGACTTCGGGAAAAAATATATTCAGAATCTTGTCCACTTGATCACCAATAAATTTATTGAAGTTGAATACAGTAAACGAGACTAATACAAGCGGATCGTTGGCAAGCTGCTAGTGAAAGGACAGGACATCAATTTGCAACAGGTCAGGGATGGTCTTGCATGGCACTACACGCAGTATCAGATAAAGCAATCATTTACAGATAGAGAGGCCTACGCCGAAGCAGAAAAATCGGCAAGATCGGGCAAATCTAATTCATATCAAGTGTCTATCGGGCCGTAGCCGGATGGTGGATTTTGCACCATAGCTGAACAGTATCCGGCTGGATATTCTATCTCCCCCCCTTTAATTAACTTTATGATCTATCGATCATTCTGTGCAATATTGAAAAGGATAGCGTCCACTTTACCCGGAATTCAATGGCCACCTGATGCTTGCGCCATAAATTCAAATAATGAATCACTGATGCCATGATCTTTTCTAGCTTGAGGCTCGTTGTGCATTAGATCGGTAAACTTCTTCAATTTTTCATCATCATTATCTGTCAGCAGGCTTACCATTTTATTCCAATGTTTCATCAATTCTTGCACTTCTTTCGATTTCGGATCAGCTCCAGATGAATACGCTGATTGCAACTGACTCACCCAACTATCCCACGCGGTCTCGAAATTTTCTTTACTTTCAGCATTGTGCTCACGATTGTGCATGGCATCGATTTCACTTTGGTTAAAATATTTGTCATACATTGTCATACTCTCTAAGGTTTGAAATAAGATTTCATCCAAATCATCTTGAGGTAGTGATCGCGCCTCCAGCATATCAACAAGTTTTGAAATCTTATCTACCATGCCTTGAATTGCCTTGCGTTGTTGGTGGAGCACCGATAGTTGCTGTTTGAGCTGGGGCACTAACTGGCTTGACCCATTTAGCAACAGTGACATATCAGCTAATGAAACACCCAATTGTCTTAGCGTTCTTATCTGCTGAAGTTTTAACAGATCAGGTTGACTGTAAATCCGGTGTCCAGCAGCATTCCTGGAAATTGGACCAATAAGACCCTGTTCTTCATAGAAATGTAACGCCCTGGCGGTTAGACCTGTTCTTTCAATAACTTCACCAATTT
This sequence comes from Gammaproteobacteria bacterium, assembly GCA_050292965.1. Classification (GTDB taxonomy): domain Bacteria; phylum Pseudomonadota; class Gammaproteobacteria; genus JACNJF01. The sequence continues at coordinate 49,059 of JBNKMF010000025.1, forward strand.
TCCAAGCCACTATTTAACCTCTTTGATGATGGATAATGGAAAGTTTAGATGCTTACGTAACGTAAGATGCAAGAAGTTTTTGAATATATCACTATCGCTCACAGGCAAAATACGAGCGCAGGCGAGTATTATTGTCCTTGAACATAAGATTATTAGCTTATGCATCTCAATCCACTAAATTTTCAGACTTGATTAGTTTCTGCTGATTCATAAGTAGGCTACTAAAAATCAGCATATTGCCATTGTTATCTCTGATGCGGAAATCACGACTGCCATAATCGCAATTTGCTATATACCCAATAAATTCAATCTCTCTACCAGAGTTCTGGTGGTACAAAATACCCACATCGCACACGAATATTACACATATCCCGGTACCCGCGTGGTTTTTCATTCCTTCGCCGAATTTGATTATTGTTCGTTCTCTTGCCCCCATATTGCGGATTTTCCCATAAAATTTCAATTTCAAACCCTAATTTCTCTTCATAGAATTTTGCTGTTTCACTAACGTTAGATACTGGCAATATTGAGTTAATTAAAAAGGATGGAGTGATTAAATTTTGACCAGCGCATGGTTGGAAGAGCGAGAAAGGATAAAACCAGATCAGCTGCATAGAGGAAGGGCAAGTAAGCAGGTGGATTGATCAAAAAATAACCTATCCCCTTTAACATGCAGTAGCTGTGCTGTATGGCTCTGTAATGTATTTTTTACTGTTTAAGTGCCCGAACATGACTGTAATCTACTTTTTCAGCTCTAGTAGGCTGACCCTCTATAACTTTAAACTGAACAAAGGCTTCACATTCTTTACAGTTCCCACCCGACCAGTATGAAATAATTAACGTATCACCCTTACAAACAGCAGAACCTGCCAAATATGTTCTTTTAGTTGGGTACGTTTCTTTCAAATTTTCTATATCGTTTGGATTAGGAATTCTAGTTCCACTCGGAAGTATAAAAGCTGCCTTATTCACAATTACCGAAGAGCCATAGAATCCTTCAATTTGAAATTCTTTAGGGATTTCCATTTCGTACTTGTACGGAAATTGCTCGTTCACGATTTTCACCTTGTAAGAGTCACATTCAACAATTTTTTCAGTGACACTTGATTCAATCACTTCACCATTCAGATTAAAGCTTGCAGCATTTAGGTTAAGAGGTGCTGAAATTATAACTACTAAAAGGATACCTGGTACTTTCACTTGTGTCTCCATGAGCACAACGCCACGCTCTGCGAAAATTTGAGAGCTACAGCGAGTAAATTTTTCGCAGCTTGATTATGTGAAACGCACATATATTGACTTATATTGCATGATAACCTCATTCTTTGGTAAATTAATCAATGACCACTCCTGGGCACATACCTGCCTATTGCACAGAGCAATAGGAATGTCTGCTTTGGAATAAAAGGGTAGCGTCCACTTTTATCAAACGGTCGAAAGACTATTCTCGGATAATGATGCCGAGATCCGTACTCATAACATAGAGAGGCCACGCTTGACCGATCATACCACCATCTTGATACCCGGCCTGATCTGCGATCGGGTCGTCTGGGACCCAGTTGCAGATCAGCTTGGAGACGAAATCGTCATTGCCGACCTGACCACGCAGAGCGATCTGACCGACATGGCCCGCGACTGCCTTGCTCTGTCCGATGGCCATTTACGGGTCGCGGGGCATTCTATGGGTGCACGGGTTGCGCTGGAGATGGCGCGCCTTGCGCCGAACCGTATCGAACGCTTAGCTTTGCTGGACACAGGCGTCCATCCTCTGAGGGGCGGCGAACGCACCAAACGGGACGACATCGTAGCCTTTGCCTACGCGAACGGAATGCAGGCGCTGTCAGACCGTTGGCTGCCCGGCATGGTTCATCCGGATCGCCATCAGGATGCAGAGCTAATGAACGCGCTGAACGCCATGGTCCTGCGCCAGACACCCGACATCCACGCACGACAGATTAGCGCCCTTGTGAACCGCCCTGACGCAGCGGCCTACCTGGCCGAAATCACCTGCCCGGTGTTACTGATGGTAGGACGGCAGGACGCATGGAGCCCACTCTCTCAGCACGAAGACATGCTGGATCTGCTGCCCAATGCACGACTGGTCGTGATCGAGGATGCGGGCCACTTCGCCCTGATCGAGCGGCCTGAAGCTACCACTGCCGAACTTGTTCCATTCCTGACTGAAAGGACTAACTGATGCTCCCGATTGAATCCACTGCCGTCTTCAAGGCCGACGAATCCGCCTGCCGGGGACTCCTGATCTAAAATTAAGCCCGGCAACAAAAGATCAGTTATTAACTCCTGCTGCCGAGCTTTGTTTGCTTATCAGCTAGTTCAATTTGCAGTATGAGTACTAATAAAATCAGCTATTTCCTGTAGTGATTGCATACCTTCTTCCAGCATCGGTGCAAACAGTTGCCAGCAATGAACCATACCTGGCCATACCTTTACTTCAGCCTCTACGCCGGCATCATTCAATCGACTGGCAATAGTGACACTTTCATCCGTTAGCAACTCCCAGTCTCCAACATGAATCAGGGTTGGTGGTAAGCCTTTCAAATCGCAATAAAATGGAGTCACGGATGCTGAGCGTAAATCACCTTCCTGCACATAAGCAGCATTAAAAAACTCCATTAGTTGACGATTTAACAATGGTGGCTCGGGGTCTATAGTATACGATACACCATCGCCTGCCAGGTCCAGCGCTGGCGACATCATCACAATACTGCCTGGCAGTGGCAGATTGGCATCGCGCGCGCGAATAGCCGTCGACAAAGCCAGGTTACCACCGGCTGAATCGCCTGCCAGCGTAATCAACGCAGGATCATAGCCCTGCTCAAGCACCCAACGATACACTGCAAAACAGTCATCGTGTGCGGTAGGTGCGGGAGATTCTGGTGCAAGCCGATAATCAACACTCAGCACCTCTGATTTTGCCAGCACGGCCAGATGGCTGGTAATTGTGCGATGCGATTGTGACGAACCAAAAACAAATCCACCTCCATGATAATAAATGATCAGGCGCCCCTCCTGGCAGTCACCCCCAGTCAAGCGCTCTGCACTCCATACCCCTTCTGAATTGATCGTCTCCACATCAAGACCAGGGGCCTGCGGAGTTTGTGCATTAATCGATTCAAACCAGTCACGCCAGGCCACCGGATCGGGAACGTTTGGTGGCGGAGCTGCTGCAGACGCTTGAAGAATTGCCTCTAATTGTTGTGCAGACATAACTATGTACTCTTATTTAATGGTTGTAATTACATACGGATAATCGGCTTGATAGACACACCTGTTTCTGAATCATGGATCGCTTCGTTAATCTGATCCAGATTATAAAACGTAACCAACTGATCAAATGGGAACAACCCTTTGGCGTGTAAATCCGCAAGCATGGGAATAAAGGTGTCAGGGTTGGAGTCACCCTCAACAATACCCATCAAACGCCGTCCACCACTCATAAAATGAGTTTCGTCCAGTTCTATCAGGGTTTCAGGAGCTGGTGCTCCAAGAATGCCACAGCTACCACGCGGTGCAAGAGATTCAACTGCATCACGAATTACCGATGGGATACCGGTTGTATCGAGTGAATAATTTGTACCAAAACCAGTAATTTTCATCACTTCTTCATTGACCACTGCCTTTTCAGGATTGATAGTGTGTGTCGCTCCCAACTGTTTTGCCATGGCAAGACGATCATCATTCATATCGACAGCAATAATCGTTGCAGCACCCACGACCTTGGCTGCCATTATCGCTGAAAGTCCGACTGACCCCGTGCCGAAAACCACGAATGAACTACCCACAGAAACCTGTAACGAGTTCATCACGGCTCCTGCCCCAGTCTGGATGCCACAGGCCAGTGGCCCGAGCAGTTCGAGCTGCAAATCAGGGGAAACTTTTACCACATTGGCTTCATGACATATGGCATGGCTTGCGAAAGACGACTGGCCGAAAAAATTTCCATGAATTGAATCTTCGCCCTGACTGATTGCTGAAGTACCATCAGGTCGGGTAGCAAAAAAGTTTCGTGGAAAAAATTCATGGCAATAACTGCTGGCATGATCACTACAGCTTGGGCAAGTTCCACAGGAGTTATACGTCATCACCACATGATCACCAGGTTTAACTTTGCTAATGGCACTGCCAACCTGTTCAACCACTCCGGCACCTTCATGCCCAAGCACTACAGGAAACGGTGTGGGTAAATGCCCTGCCAGAACCACCAGATCGGTATGACAGACACCGGTGGCTACCACTCGAACCAGAATCTCATTATCTCTGGGTGTCTCAAGATTCACCTGCTCTACTGTCAGGCCCTGCCCCTGTTGTCGGGCTATTGCTGCTTTTATTTCCATTATGTACCTCCGGAATATTTGTTAATTATCATTAATCGTCTTACAGGTAGCTTCTTGCAAAAACTAAATAAGTAAGTCAGTTTGATATCACTCAAAAATAGCCGGATAGACAGACTATCCGGCCACCTACCATCGAGGAATGGGTTTTCTTTAAAACTTATATCATTATGCGGTTTGCTGCTTTAACACTTCGCTTTGAGTGGCAACTGACTGTGGTTTTTCGAGCAGAAAATAAGCCAGCGCCGGTAACAGCACCAGTGCCCCGATCATGTTCCATAGAAACATGA
>JBNKMF010000026.1:0-53652 GCA_050292965.1 Gammaproteobacteria bacterium
GACCGAATGATAAACACCCATTGGTGGCTACCAAAGTCGGGCGGGATGCCGCTCTTTATCCTGATGGATACACTAAAGACAAGGTGCGGACTAATTTGCTTGGCTCTATTGAACGTTTGGGTGTGGAAGCGTTAGATTTGGTACAGCTACATTGTGTACCGACCGAGATATTGATGGCAGGCGATATGCTGGCCTGGATGGAAGACTTTCAACAGGAAGGGTTAATCAAGGCTTTTGGAGCCAGTGTAGAGAAAATAGATGAGGCTTTGTTCTGTATTGAGCACCCTAAACTGACCAGTTTGCAGATTCTATTTAATCTCTTCAGACAGGACGCTACCGAAGTCCTGCTACCCAAAGCAGCAGTAAAAGAGGTTGGTATTATTGTGCGCTTGCCATTAGCCAGTGGCTTACTCAGTGGCAAGATGACCAAAGATCAGCAATTTGCGGAGGGAGATCATCGAAACTATAACCGTGATGGTGCTGCTTTCCATGTAGGAGAGACCTTTAATGGTATTCCCTTTGAAAAGGGAGTGGAGTTGGTGCAAGAACTGAATAGCTTTGTTCCTCAGGACATGACGTTATTGCAAATGTCCTTGCGCTGGATATTGGATCAACCTCAGGTAAGTGCGGTTATTGCCGGTGCTAGTAAATCTCATCAGGTGGAAAACAACGCCGCTGCTTCAGAGCTACCACCCCTATCTGACGCTCTGCATCAACAATTACGGGTCTTCTATTACGACAAAGTAAGAGACCAGATTCGAGGAGGGATCTAAGAACTAACGGGCGCTGGGCGCAGTGAAATCCTCATCCGCAAAGCAGCAGTGTCAACCAGATATTATTGAACGGTTACGAAACTTTTGGCGGAAATCGATCGTGTATCAAAGGTGCGATCATCGGCTGCGTATTGAATTCCATCGGTCAATACGACGTGCAGCGAGTAAATATCACTCATCGTATAGCCACTGTTAAATTCTATATTCCTGTCTAATAGCACAACCGAGTTTGCTGTTCCATCATTCGTGAATGTGGCACCCAAATTAACTGTTGTCGATACGGTACCAGATGCAAAGTCACGAAACTGCTCGCTGAGGCCGATGTAGTTACCGGAAGCATCATATAGCCAGATGTACCCATTGTAGACCTTGGGATCGTTGACCGAGAAATCAACGCTCAGCTGAGACGTGGCTGTATCAAGTAGCGTCGAGTTGATCGTAGCGCGAAGAGGTAGTTCGGAATACCCATCAGGCGGATTTGATGCATAGACGTAATCTTCGGTGTAGGTATATGAAACAGTATCCGTTCCGGTCGAGCCAGGCTCAGGGACGAGTAGGGTAAAAGTTGCGACTTCGCCACTCGTATAGGTGACGTTGAATTTGTAATTTCCTATTGGCAACACACTAGCATTTGATGAGTAGTAAGTTGAAAACAATCGCCTCATCCCTGTATATTTGGGAATTTGAGGGTCAAAGTTTGCATCGATGTAAGCCGCGTCGTCATTAATCCACTTTCTTCCCGTTGGTGCCGTAACAACTATAGACTTGATATCACTCGCTGTAATATTCGATTGTTTGAAATGAATGCTAAAATTGATGTAGGCGGATTGATCACGAAATGTCCTCCAGTAGCTTTGATCAATGTTTTCCATGTACCAGAATACACGCTCGATTTCTGGATTGTTGTCCTGGCCGGAAGATGAGCCGCAGGCGGTTAATACAAAAGTGAAAAAAATAGCTGAAACAAGAAGTTTTAGGCTGTTCAAAATGGACATACTGCTTTCCCTACCATGGTAATACAAAACGGCTATAGGAGATGATTGTACCGGTTCTAAAGTATATTGTAAAAAAATCATATTGCATAAATAATGGGGTCAGGACTTACGATTGACATCTAAAGCATATAAAGCTGGGGCGGACCCAGGTAATACATTGATTCCATAGAAAATTGTTTTTTTGCACAGGTTTGTTTTTGTGATTGTGAACTCTACGAAGAATATCGATTTTACCTGCTGAATCAACATGAGAGTACAAAATTATTGCGGCCATTAGCTCATTATCCTCAGGTGTAGCAAACGCCGTATATGAACGATTTAAGCCATGAATTTTTCCTGGCATTTTTGAGCGCTCTTCAGTGTCAAACGGTACCTGATAAGGCATCCACTCTAAATCCGTTAATCGTTTTTATTATCCATAATTTATCTTCCTAATATTGTATTTCTAAAACTGTGCGATTTAAGACTTACCCTGCTCAGAATAAGCCACTGGAATTTTATTGGTTATAAAAAATGGGTCTACATTTAATTTCCAATTAGTGTGAATCATGAAGGTTACCTCTTAAGGTTTATATAAAATTTCGCACTTCTATAAAAACTGGTAACCCTCATTTTTTTAAGTGAAGTGTCAGATTAAGTCGAACTAATTCAACTAAATAATTATTTTTTATGCCTTCTTTTTGCAAGTAATTTATTTGCCAATGTTGAAGCCTCTTCCCTGATTAATTTTTTGTCTTTCTTTAGTTTTTCGATAGCTTCTTTTTTTGAGTTCAGTTTATGCTTTATCTGTGTCATCGCCTTTATCCTTTAGGTCATTTAACATTTTTTTATATTCCAGGTCGTTTCTTGGCCTGCTGATCTTACTGGTTTTGCTTTTCTCTTCATTAAATACCTTTTCAACCTTTTCGTATAAAAGGCCTTGCTTCTGCACCTTGTCGAGTGCTTAATCAAGCTTTTTTCTAGCATTTTCTTTATTCATTTTTTAAGCCCTCGAAGACAGATGTGTTGTAATCCCGATGCTGTTTGTGTGTGCTTTGTAACCGATACTTTCATACAATGACACGAGCCTGTCATTCATCGGGTTACATATCCACAACTCTTTAGCATCCAACAGGCGAGCGTAAGCAACTGCGGCAAATAGCATGATGGTGAGTACTCTTCCTTCTAATGGATTTTGGTACGGCTTTCTTCAGTTGCATGTAATTTTAATACTAGTTTTGTTCAAGTTGAGAGGCCGTAGCATAAAGTGCATAACTTTCCTCCAACGTACAAAGCTGAGTCAAATCGTTTAACGCCAGCATTTTTCTGGTATGAACGATATTCTTCTTCTGTAAATTTGGGTCTTTGCTGGAAAATTTTTGGGTAGATTTGGCAGAACCATATTGTAAGTCACTGAAATATTAGAAAATACTGAGCGATAGATCTCCTATATTTCTGATACTCTAAAACTATATGCACACTCCAGTCAGCCTTTTTCCCCTCACCGTCAACGTTATTCGTACCCGTACACTTGACTGGCGTTGACGGTGAGGGGTGAAAGGTTGACTACAGCCTACTCCGAACCTAATATTGAGGGAGTTGATTCACCCACTAATTTTCCTGAAGACCCAAAAAATAATACCATCTTCATGGAGGAAGGAACCTGTAAAATGGCCCCGGAACAGACAATATCAGACTCATAGGTCGGTAAAGAGATTGATCAAATGCTTATCGCTGTTGGTGGTATAAACAGAATCATCAGCTGGTTAATATGGTCTCAGGTAAGTATAGCATTCATGATATTGAAGTTATAAATTATCCTGCAGGCCATATACTCCGAATGATATTAACTAATAGACAGTCCATGAGATACCAAAAGCATTTCTTTTTACTTCTAACCATTTCAGCTCTGAGTACTTCAGCTGCATGTACATCCTTTACCTCTCTGCAATCTGGTTGTAGTGATAACTGGAGGGTCACAGGTTATTACACCCCGGTGGAGGATGATTATCAGGGGGGGAAGCAAAAGATTATGGTTCGAAATACAGGCATGGTATCAATCAAGAAAACCTTTCTTCGGCATGTAAAGCTTGAAGGGTGGGGTAAAACTAGTAACGGTTGGTATCTTGGGTATTATGATGGAGCCTGGCATAAAAGCACCTACCCTTTAAATTCTAAAGGTCAGGCCTTGCAAAAGGGAATGGTAGCCGTGGATTCTAGTATGGTTCCCTTATATAGCCGAATTCGAATCCCTGGTCTGGATTTAGTGCTTGGGCAGCAAATATTCACAGCCAGTGATGTTGGGACTGCGGTGAGAGATAAACATGTGGATATTTACACTGGTGAGGGTGCGCAGGCTAAAAAGCTGGCCTACGATATAACTGGCCCAAATACCGTCTGTTTGTAATCATGCTTTGTGATGAGAAATAACAAATAACAATGTGGAGTTAACATGAAAGGTTTAGTACATAGATTAGCTGTGATGTTGCTGATATGTATTACTACAGGATTCGGAAGTGCATCCTTTGCTTCTGAGCAGAAACTTTTTGAATCAGTAGTAGAGTTACATCGTAAAATTATATTTCTCATGGATTCGGACAGTAGCAATGCCGTGGCCCAGGAACGAGATGTGTTTATTGCCCGTAACTTTTATGTAGCAAAAAGAGAGAAACTGGAAGTCCTGGAAGAGTTAGTGTTATCAGAGCCCAATAAAGGACGAGCGATAGTAGATCAGTTAAACCAGTTTAGCCAAAGCGAATATAGCCATGCTGCCGATGCCTTAGCGTTTATAGATTTAGTGGATACGATTTTATATCAACACAATGAAAAGCCTTTTTTGAAAACAGATCAAATACAGTTTGTAAAAAGGTTAGAGAAACAATTAAGTATTATCCAACAAAGTTATAGCGAGAATTTGGAAGAGATTACCGCCAAAATGCAGGTGCGTGGTTTTGAGTTAGAGTCATGGCAAAACTATATTGATTTTCTTAATGCTCGTTACAATAGAAATGATATTTACCGTGAATTTAACAAATCTCAATCTGATTTAGCTGAACCTGCCACCAGAGGATCGGAGTCAAAAAAAGATGCCACTAAGCTTGTATGGGGATTTGGAGTGCCGGATAAAACGGTGGTGCTTACCTTTGATGATGGCCCTCATTATAAAAACACTGCCAAAATACTAGACACCTTGAAAGCGCACAATGCCCATGGTTATTTTTTTGCTGTTGGAAAAAATATAGGTACTGTTAAAGATAATAAAGCGGTGCTAGGTAAAAGAGCCAAATTTTTACAAAGGGCATTCGACGAAGGTAATTTGGTAGCAAATCACAGCTTTTCCCACCCTGTATTGACAAAATTAGATGAAAACAAACAGAAAGATGAATTGCTGAAGTCTAATGTATTATTGGAAGCTATATCTGGTTTAGATATCACAAGTTTTCGTCCTCCATACGGTTCAAAAAATGATGCACTATTAAAATTAACTGCAGGTTTAGGTATGCGCGCAGTTATGTGGAATGTTGATTCTAAGGATTGGGCGGATCCAATACCTGACTCTATTGTCGAAAGAGTGATGAAACGACTGAATGAAACTAAACGTGGCATTTTGTTATTTCATGATATCCATAAACAAACGGTGCAGGCATTACCAAAGCTACTGGATGAGCTGGATAAACAGGGGTACAAAGTAGTTACCATTGATGGAAAACCATTTGATACAGGTAAAAAAACCACAGCAGTTTCAACTGTTGTCGAGAACCCCACCCCTGTGGAAAGTCAGATATATGGAAATAGTTGGGCATTGGTTGTTGGTGTCAACGATTATCAATATTGGCCAAAATTAAGTTATGCGGTTAATGATGCCAGGGGTGTGGCAGATATGTTGCGTAAACAATATGGATTTAAATCGGAAAACATTTTTGAGCTATATAATGAAAATGCAACTCGGGCGAAAATTGCCGAGCTGTTATCGGATACCCTGGCAGATCCTGCGCGGGTAAAACCCAATGATCGTGTCTTTGTTTTTTATGCAGGCCACGGCATGACTCGTACACTTCCCTCTGGTCGTAATCTTGGTTACATCATTCCGGTAAATGCAGAGTTAAATAAGTTTTCTAGTAACTCCATCAGCATGACTCATCTACAGGACTTTTCCGACATGATTCCTGCAAAACACGTCTATTTTGTTATGGATTCTTGTTACAGCGGTATCGCTTTAACCCGTGGAGGAGGATTGTCCAGGGACTCTAAATATCTAAATGAAATTGCCAGTCGCCGTGCGAGGCAAATATTAACCGCTGGTGGCGCAGATCAGGAAGTAGCCGATGGTGGGTCACGAGGGCACTCTATTTTCACCTGGTCATTGCTTCAGGGACTACGTGGGGATGCGGACTTAGATAAAAATCGTATTATCACTGCGACTGAGCTGGGTGCTTTTATTGCACCAAGAGTTTCTGAAAGCTCTCAGCAAACACCTGTGTTTGGTAATTTAGTGGGCAGTGAAGGTGGCGACTTTTTATTTGAGCTATCACCTGTTCCGGGGGAACCTAAAGCAAAACAGGTCATGAGCGAAGTTGATAAATTACGTAAAAAGTTATTACGGATACAGAAAGAAAATGAAGCTTTAAAATTGCAACTGGCTGTCTTACAAACTAAAAAAGTGCAATCTACACAATCGGTTGTGAATAAAGATAGTAATAATGCGCTGGAAAAAGATATCAGTAGTATGTCGCCGTCCAGGCGTAGGCTTAAATCTAACGAATACCATCGAAAAGGTCTGGACTTTTATAACGCCAGAAAATTTGAACCTGCTTTAAAAGCAATGCGTAAAGCAATTGATTACAATCCAGGTAATGTTGGTGTGGTGAATGATTACGGATATGTATTGTATCGTGATAAGCAGTTTGAAGAAGCACTGACCTGGCTGGAAAAGACCATTGAGCTGGATGCAGAGCGTATACCGGTATATATCAATATTGCTGATACGCTGGTGGAGTTAAATCGTATTTCAGAAGCAGTACCTTATTATAAGTATTATTTAGAGTTGTATCCCGATAGTCCTCTCAAAGAGAGGGTGGATAGCTTCCTCAGCAAACATCAGTGATGTGATATTTTGAACGATAGTTGAAGGAGCTCTTGCTTGAGTCAGACCATATTTGTTATCGACGACGAAATATCTATCACTGACACTGTACAGTTTGCGCTGGAACGTGAGGGTTTTGTGGTGCGCGTTTTTCATACTGGATATTCAGTGATTCCAGCATTAGAGATTGAAACACCAGCGTTGATGATTCTTGATGTGGGCTTAACCGATGGTAGTGGCTTTGATTTTTTTCGGCAGTATCGCCAGTTCTGTCACTCTCCAGTAATTTTTTTAACCGCCAGAAATGATGAGATTGATAGAGTGGTGGGGCTGGAGATGGGGGCAGACGACTACATAGGTAAACCATTTAGTCTACGTGAATTAGTGGCGCGAGTGCGTGTTGTGTTACGGCGAGAGGAGGTGGTTCGAGATACAATATTAGCCCACAATCAGCAAGCGAATAGTGAAGATACAATTCAGGATATATATGCCTTTCGTATAGATTCGGTACGCAAACAAATACATTATTATGATCAGTTGTTATCACTGACTGCACACGAATATAAATTACTAGAGGTGTTGCTGTTGCAGGCAGGCCGGGTTTATAGTCGCGCACAATTATTAGAGCAGGCGTGGGATGCACCGGAACATCGTCTTGAGCGTACCGTGGATACTCATATTAAAACCTTGCGTATCAAATTGCGTGAAGTTGCGCCCGACAAAGACCCCATCAAAACACATCGCGGGATGGGCTATTCCTTTGAACCGAACCAACTGTAAATTGCTATGAATATCCGTACGCGCATATTCCTGGTATTTGTTCTTGCGCTGGTGATCGGATTTACACTATTGGGCCGCTGGATTAATGATGAAGTGAAAGCTTTTCATAATCAGTCCTATGAGGAAGTACTGGTTGATACCGCCAATGTATTTGCGGAGCTGGTAGAGAAGGATTTACGCGAGGGAAATCAAATGCTGGAAAGGTTTCAGGCAGCTTTTAAGCAGGCTAAGGAGCGTAAAATTTTAGCTCAGATTTATGATATTCAAAAACAGAACTTTGATTTACGAGTCTATGTTACTGACGCTAAAGGCCTGGTAATTTTTGATTCCCACAACCCGGAAGCAGTGGGAGAGGATTATTCAAGCTGGCGTGATGTGGGGTTGACATTGCAAGGTAAGTACGGTGCTCGTACTACCGATGAAATTATCGAAGAACCTGATAGCTCACTCGGCGATAAAAAAATAGTATCAGTCTCCTATGTGGCGGCACCAGTGATGAGTGATGGCGTTATTATCGGTGTGATAAGTGTAGGTAAGCCAAAAACTAATATCTTTAAATTTGTAGATAGTGCTCGCAAGGATGTGATGGTTGCTATCGTATCGTCGGTGTTGTCTGCTCTTCTAATTGCCTTATTACTGTATCTATGGATTAGTAAGCCGCTGCAATCACTGGTTATCTATGCGCAGAGAGTGACGCGTGGGGAAAGAGCTGAACCGCCTCTTAATGGTGGACAGGAGATTAGCGATGTCGCCCGCGCAATGGTGGAAATGCGCACTGCTCTGGAAGATAAACAGTATGTTGAGCGTTATGTTCAAACATTAACTCATGAAATAAAAAGTCCATTAACCGCTATTATGACATCGGCAGAATTATTGGGAGTAGAACTACCAGAGGAAAAGCGTCACCAATTCTCCAACAATATTATGATAGAAGCCGAAAGGCTCACTGATTTTTCCAACCGTTTATTGCAGTTGGCTGCGGTGGAGAAACTGGAGCAACTTGTTGAACCCGATGATGTAGATGTTTCGCAATTGCTCAGTGATGTCACATCCTCATTGCAGCCTTTGATGCAAAAAAAACAACTGGTGTTAGATTTTAAGCGCGATCAAAATATCAAGACCATCATTGCCGGGGACAGATTTTTATTAAAGCAGGCCCTTGAGAATTTATTGTGTAACGCAATTGATTTTTCTCCTGTGTCTGGGCATATCAGTATTCATATCGATGATTCAGCAGGTGAGAATCATGAGTTTTTTGAAATACAGATCTTTAATCAAGGGGAGGGTATTCCTGGCTATGCACTACCTCATATTTTTGAACGTTTTTATTCTCTACCCAGACCGTCAGATTATGGTTCAGGTAAAAAAAGTACAGGCCTTGGCCTGAACTTTGTCAAGGAAGTGGCAGAGCTGCATAAAGGATCTATAGCACTGGAGAATGCTCCCACAGGTGGTGTAAAAGCCACACTTCACATAAAACACATGATTTCTACATATTAGCTTCATATAGACTCCTTTTTACATAGCCATAATTCTCCTATATCAATATTTAATTAGGAGAATAGCCATGACATTTTATATCCATTCATCTCGTCTTAATGTTAGCCCAGAGAAGGCAATACATATCTTTTGGTGTTGCCTGGTTGTGATTAGTTATTTTCTGGTAAGTTCAGGCTCTTATGCTCAGGAAGGAAGCAGTGGTATTAAGGCTCAAACAACCACTAGCCCTTACTTTCATGTGACTAGTGGTGCAGATAACAGTACAGAGCAATTTCCACTGAAGTCAACAGAAAGCAAGGTGAAGCTCAATGGTGTGATTGCTACGGTAGAGTTGACTCAAACTTATAGTAATCTGGGTACCATACCTATAAATGCCACCTATATTTTTCCAGGATCTATGTCTGCAGCGGTAAACGGTATGACGATGACCATTGGTGAACGTGTCATTGTGGCAAAGATAAAAGAGAAGCAAGTCGCGAAAGCTACCTTTGAAAAAGCGAAAGCAGCCGGTAAAAGTGCATCGCTGTTATCGCAAAAACGACCTAATGTATTTTCTATGGATGTAGCTAACGTCATGCCAGGTGATACCGTGAAAGTGGAATTGACCTACACAGAAATTCTTAGCGCGGAAGATGGTCAATATGAATTTGTGATTCCAGGTGTAGTGGGACCACGATTTGGTGGTGATGCACATTTATCGAAGTCTGATACGGGCTGGATCTCAAATCCATACCTGTCAAACGAAGATACGCAAGAAGAATCGGTCAAATATGTAATAGATATTGAGATGCGCTCACCGATTACTATTAACAATCTGCGCTCTACAACCCATAAACCACAAATTGACTGGCAAGATAAGAAAACAGCTAAGGTGTATATAGAAGGAGATGCCCAAACTGTTGGCAATCGTGACTTTATTCTTCGTTATCACTTACAGGATAATAAAATTGTTTCGGGTTTAACTCATTACACCTGGCAGGGAGAAAACTATTTTATGCTGTTGGCTGAGCCACCAAAGCATATACAACCTGAAGAGGTCACTGCTCGTGAGTATTTCTTTATAGTAGATGTTTCAGGATCGATGCATGGATTCCCATTAAATGTCTCTACTAAAGTGATGGAGAACTTATTAAACGGATTGCGACCTACTGATCGTTTTAACATTATGTTTTTTGCAGGTGGCTCACAAACACTATCACCAACGCCTCTGTTGGCATCAAAGGTAAATATCGCATATGGGATTAAAATGATGCGTGAAAAACGTGGTGGTGGCGGCACCCGCTTATACAGCGCATTAAAAACTGCACTGGAAATACCTCGCGTAGAAAATATGTCACGCAGTTTGGTTGTAGTCACCGATGGTTATATCAGTGCGGATGATGCCGTGTTCCGTCTAATCAATGATAACCTGGATAAGGGTAATTTGTTTGCCTTTGGCATTGGGTCTTCAGTTAACCGAAATTTAATTGAAGGAATGGCAAAAGCAGGCCATGCCGAATCCTTTGTTGTCACTAATCAAAATGAAGCAGATATATATACCAGAGCCTTCTTAAAATATATTAGCTCACCAGTATTAACAGGCATTGAACTTACATCGCCTAATGCAGAGATTATTGATATGCAACCTGCGCACATACCCGATCTGTTGGGAGAGCGGCCAATTTTGGTAATGGGGAAGTATAAAACGAAATCTGAAAAGGCCGCTGAATTTAAACTTACCGGTGCAACCGCAGAAGGTAAAGAAACGTGGAGTTTTAATGTAAATGGTGGCCAACAAGACAAAAACCTACCGCAACTCTGGGCAAGAAAACGTTTAGAGGATTTGTACGTAGTACCACGTGGTTCAAAGAACGAGGTTAAACAAAATATCACTGAGCTGGGGCTTAAATATTCTCTGCTTACTAAACACACCTCTTTTGTTGCAGTTGATGAAGTTGTGCGTAATAAAAACGGTAAAACCAAAGATGTAAAGCAACCATTACCACTACCTAAAGGTGTTAGTAACCTGGCTGTGGGTGCTCGTGCTATGCCAGAACCAGAGTTTGGACTTTTATTGATATTATTTTTATCCGGGTTGGTATTCTTTAGCATTAATGTGAAAGCGGGTCGTTCAACATTATCTAAATGGTGAGTTCCATGAGTTTTTATAAAGACTCAAGCATACGTTCATATCTATACTTTGCTTGTGTGACAACCACCGCGTATATGATAAAGCTGTGGTATAGCCAGGCTAGCATGGATGAGATGCAATGGATGATGTTGCCACTGGCAAAGTTGCTGAATGTTTTTCTACCAGGTCATTTTGAATCACAACTCAATGGCGAGTGGCTCCATGTGGAGTTACCAATCTTATTGGTAAAAGGTTGTTCAGGGATGAACTTCTTTGTAATGTCGTTTGTTGGATACACTATAGTTTTTAATCAGGTGCAGCGTCAGTTTTTGTGCGGCACGCTCTTATCATCCATTAATAGTAAGTGGATTCAGGATGTCAGTAAGATTGTTTGTGCTTTGTTAGTAGCGTGGTTAACCACTTTAGTCGTTAATGTGATAAGAATTATGTTGGCACTGTTTTTTTTCGAAAATACAGAACTTGTCCAGTTAACTGGCTTGAACGATGAGAGTGCTCACCGATTAGCTGGATTAATTGTGTATATCCCAGCTTTATTTCTGCAAATGAAGGTGGGCCGATGTTTTGAAGCTAGTAAATCATTCGCAATAGTTGCTGGTCTGATGATAGTGTTATTAATAGTGGTACCATTAATAACAGCTAACGCATTTAATCACTATGATACTTTCATTAGACACAGTATCTGGTTAATTTCGTTCATAGGAGTAGGTGGAATGTTAGTAGTAATCTTTGGGGCTAAAAGAAAAGGTCGACATGAAAATGATTTAAAAATATAACCCGGTCATAACAAATCATTAGTAATTTTGTTAAGTCACTGCTAGTAGTTAAAGGTTTCTAGTTTCAGTGTCATTGACATCCATAAGTAAAAAGTCTCGCAGAGCTTAGGGCGCATTTCATGTTAGCTCCAGGAAGATCGCTCACTGGGCATTGACGTTAGGGAAGATTGATCTACATACCTGTCGCGATTTTATTCAGCTACAGGAAGAAGCCAGGAAAAACAGAACAAGAGTGATGGAGGTTCAACATATTACGTTTCCAAAAAATCAGTTAAGTACCCGTTTTGCCAAAGCAGTAGCGACACAAGCGTTGAAAGGAAAAATTTTGTTACGCGATGCAGATCATCTGCTGAATATTAAACCGAATAAAATAAAAAACCTTTGCTAATGTCAGCTAAAAGTGAGTGTCCCTTTTATTGACGAATGGCGGCAAAGGCTATAGGAATAGTGAAAATATTAAAACGGCCAACTTTTTATGGTTTTGCCCTAAGTGCACGATTACACCGCTTCACCACGACCTTATTAATAATGTGTTGGTATAAATCTATGGCAGAAAGAAGATCATTCCTTCTTTCCAGGTGGCCAATATGTATAACGACAAAGATGTCTATAGCGCGTCAGATTATCCTGAATATCATAAGTAGCAATCCCCATTGCTAAATAATATTTCAGCCATGGAGGTGATACTTAATCCCGGGGATGCCATATTTATTCCTATTGCGTGGTGGCATCGGGTTGAATCTTTGGATGTGTCGATTAGTCTGTCGTTTATTGATTTTTTATACGGCTAATCATTTTTTTAAAGCATTTCCACCTGATAATGGCAAATAAAAAATGTTGAGCAGAAGATAGTCAGGCTGAATGTTTATAGCAGAAAATTTTAGTAGGTAAAAAATTCCACTATGAAAATTAAATTTATAACTAAAAGAATTTTATTTTTTCTGGGTTCTATAGTTGCTGTTTTTTTGATATCCAGGCTTTCTCTGAACTATAGTGGATATTGCCATAATGAAGGACGCTATTTATCAGATCAGGAAAAGATTGATTTGGCTGTTTTACATATTGTTAGTAGTTATCCGCCTGTTATCGATGTTTATGATAAAAGCTCAGAGAGTGACGTTTTTGTGGGAAGGATATCCCCGGAAAATCCAATCAAGTACTCCTGCGTTGAGGAGTTTTATGATGAAAACAAGAACTGCTGTGAGATAAGTGAAACTGGAAAGAACGGAGTGGAAACGCCTCTAACTTACAAACTATTAGGAAGCCTGGATAAATATGTGCGAGTTGAATATAAAGTTAAATACAAAGATTTGAGCGGTAACATGATTGAAGTTGTTGATACCAGCTTTGTTGCTATTTCTAATTGTGGCCATGCCTGGTCAGGTATTTAGCTTAAGAATATACTAATAACGTAGAAGGAATATCGGGTGTTAAGTTTGATCGAGAAACAACTGAAAGGTAGAGGTGGGAAAAGTGTCTCTAACCCTGTTTTTCCAACTTAATTTATTCTCCTCAAAATTGAGAGAATCGTGATCCCATGATGATGCAATATGTCCTGGCGTTCCTTGTAATTATACTTTTGACAACAAGTTCGGTTGCATTGGCTGAGTGCCCTATACGGGAGCATAGCGAGTCGGTTCAGAACCAGACAAGTCTGCAGATGTCGAGTGGTGTACGTCTTGCAATCGAAGGCGAATTGCTTCGCGTGGAGAGTTCTGATAGCCAATCTTTCCATTACTCAGTCAAACAACCTGACTCAGGTCCACCGACATCAATAATTGAGCTTTCAGCTACTCGTTTTGTTGTGCTTGGACCTGTAGAGAGTTTTCTGGGTGTGTTTGCAGAGAACTATTCTAAGCGAGAAGATTTGAGTATAAATCCCTTGCCAATCCGTTATGACGCTAGTTGCAGTTTCTGGACTCATGTTAGAGGAACTTGCCCTGTCGCGTCAGCTCGTTTCAGTCCTGCTCTACAGGCTGTAGTAGTGAGTGGATGGGTCCGCAGTGGCTTAATTACCAGATTGATCCACGGTGACTCAATTAACACATTGTTAGTTGCTAATAATGACGATCCCAAACCGTTGGAGCTCGAAGATGGAAGCGCACTGATATATTTTTGGGATGATTATGAAGGTAATGCCGTCTTGAGTACGAGAGCTGGCGAAGGCTTTTTGCTAAAGCCAGGTTCTAAGTTTGTTAGATGTGGTTTATATCCACCATTAGATGACAAGTTATATATCCAATGATGTCAACGACGGCTGAGGGCTGTTCATTTAAACAAAGAATTGTATTAACGCGATTAAATTTTCGCGATGTGAGTGCAAGATACAACGCTAGTTGTTTAATGAAAAATTATCACTTTGGTAAAACGGCGATTAAAGTACATAAATGAGTGGATATTAAAAATGAATGTGGATGAACTTTACCTAACAAAACTATTAGTTTACGGCACTGCGACACCTGGAGCTGATCCAAACACTCATTTCAGGCCTAATACTGCACCGGCTCCGAGTGTCACCTTTTCCATGATTGATTATCTAACGACTGGTGCTGGCAGGTACGCTGTTCCATCGTCGGCTAAGTTGGTGCAGAAATTCTTTGCAGATAGTGTCAGCGCAACACCTTTGCTTGCCGCCGGAACCTATACAGTTGCTCAAATTCAAGCTGCCTTAGGTGTCACTGGTGGCCTGGGCATCACCGTATCAAACTACTTAACAGATGGTGGTAGTTCGGATTATATGTAACGAACCTACATTTTCGATGGAAGTAGTTACAGACTAGGAGTCTGCCGCGTTTAGGTGATCGTAGCAAGGGAATGGGGTTTTGAGTCAAATATTTCGATCATTTGAGGCGAATAGTGAGCCTGTTTAATGAAAATGATCGGGTTGTTGGCCAAAATACCTTTTCCTCAGTAGATTCATCCTAAATCCGACAGGCTCCTAGCATATACTATGACCGTCACGGTTGATGCAACAGGCACCTACACGATAAATTCCATTGAGCTAATAGCGCTCCAGGACGATTTCGATTTCAAGCCGGCGAATTCAATTGATACTGTTGCGAATAACATTCAACTGATTCCAGCTTTAGATCCATATGGTTTGATCCCCGAGAATACGAATGGAAATACGACAAGGATAGAAATACACTACTCAGGAAATGGTCTAAGTAACTCTTTGATTCTATGGATTAATTGCTCATTTAAACATGCGTTTTTCACTTTAATAAGGATGATTTCACCAAGAAAAGTCAAACTTTAAGGAGGCGGGTTATACCCCGAGCAAATTTTTTTGTAATCTGGCCGCATTATGCTTGCAACTCTCGACCATTATTTTTGCGGCCTTATGTCTTGTCTGTACGAGAGGCCACCTTTTTTGTTAAAGTCAGCAAAGGCTGAGCTTGAGCTGTTATCCGGTAAATCTTAATTTTCCGCCTATACTCGCTTTAAATCCATTTATACATACGAGAACATGGAGTTAAACGGGTATAGCAATCTTGCCAAACTCACCAAAGGGGGAATGGCAACAGTTTATAAAGCGCATCAGAATTCTCTTGATCGAACGGTGGCGATCAAGTTTCTGTCAGCAGAGTTTCTGTGGGATGAACAGGCGATAAAATTCTTTAACCAGGAATCACTGGTTATCGCGCGTTTAAATCATCCCAATATTATTCATATCATTGATCGTGGTGTCACTGAAAAGGGGCGTCCATATTTTGTGATGGATTATATTCAGGGTAGAGACTTATCCGAAGTTCGAAAACAAAATAATCTATCCATGAATGCCCGGCTGGAGTTGCTTTTACAGATCTGTAAAGGCATGGCATTTGCACATAAAAATGGTGTAGTACATCGAGATATTAAACCTGCCAATATCCTGATTGATGATGAATCGCATGTATTTATTCTGGATTTCGGTATCGCCTGGCTGGAAGCAAACGGGCGGCCAGAGAGTGAAGAAATTCTTGGTACACCGGATTATATGTCACCTGAGCAATTCAATGATCCTAAGTCGGTCAGCCCGCTGAGTGATCTTTATTCGTTTGGTTCGTTGATGTTTGAACTGTTTACCGGGCAGCTACCTGCTGCCCAATTCAATAATTTGGCGGGGTGCTTATCTAGTTTTCCACAGATCCTTTCAGAATTGATTATTAAGTGCCTGAAAACAGACCCTGCTGAACGACCACCATCAGCGGATGCAGTCGCTTTTATTCTGCTGGAAATTCTGAATGGCGCGCACTTAAAGCAGAGTGATAAAGTTGAAGCAAAAGCGGCTATTGGAAAGGCCGCTGAAAAGTTTGCATTACTGGATGTTCTGAGTAAGAGTCGATTTGGAGCGGTTTATCTGTTTGAAGACAAAAGCAGGGAAAATTTAATCGTCGTAAAGAAGCGAGTAAATTCCCGGGCTGGTTTGAAAGAGGCTGATAAATTAAAAAAAATAAAACATGATCATTTATTGCGGGTATTAGGCACTTCAAAAAGCAGTCGAGCATTCATTGTTGTGATGGAGTATTTAGCTGGTGGCAACTTACAGGACAGGCTGTCAAGACCATATACTGCTGACAGGTTTTTAAAGGTTGCAATACAGTTATGTAGTGCGATGCAGGCAGCTCATGAGCAGCAGATTATGCACGGTAATCTGCGGCCGAGTAATATTTTATTTGATGATAAAAAACAGCTTAAAATTACTGACTTCGGATTTGAGAAACATTATAACAATCAAATTGAAAAAAGCTGGTACCAGTCAGATCATAAAAATTTACAGCCTGTGAAAAAAGATATCTATAGTGCGGGTGCTATATTTTATCATATGCTGACAGGGGTACCTGCCACGCTGAAGTTTGGGCAATTACAGAGTAACAGCTCTTTTGACGCTCTGGATGACCGAGTTCAGCATTTAATAAAAAATATGATCGAGATCCAGTCCGTAAATCGCTTCGAGAGCTTTGCTGAGATTCTGCCTGAGTTGCAAAAGCTCCAACAGGTTGTGAAAAAAAGAGCACCAGAAAATAAAACACCGGCTTTTAAACTTTCCTGGTTCTTTTTAATATTGATTATGTTGAATCTGCTTGCTGGGATTATTTATTATTATGTTAACCCTGATTTTGCCGAATATATGAACAGTATCACTAAGCAGCTAAAGTTTTTTTGACTCTCCCATAGGGTATCGTAAGCCTCATGCCTTTAGAACAATACCAGGTCGGACCCAAATAACTCTTTGGTTTTATGAGTTTATTGCTAATTTAAACCTGCTATTTTTTCCTTAAAGTGTCAATTTAACAGGGAAAATACAAACTATAAGGAAGAGGACTATATCCTGAGCAAATCGCTTTTTTGCACGGGGGTGTTTATGGAACTGATTAAAGCAGTAATCGACGAAAAGTATATGCTTCGAGAAACAGTAGAGAATTACAGGGTTTATTCTGGTAGTCAAATGGACGGTTTAAGTCTGAATAATCTATTGTTTTGGGATAAAATATACGTGTAAACAATAGTTTACCTGGCTCTGACAGTTTGCCTGATGGGCGACCCGGTATGTGGACAGTTTGCATAGTTGTGGTTGATCCTGTTTTTATCCCTGTTTCTATGAACTTAAAGTGCATAAAACAACTAATTACCTATGAATTTATTTTGAGTAAGCTTTAACCATGCAACATACCGTTTTTATTCAGGCTTTAAATAAATCTGCCAAAGGTTTTGCCTTAAACTTACCCATGCTGGCTGGCGTTATTCTGCTGACAGGGTTGTTTGAAGTATTTGTAACACCTGAAATACTTTCTTCACTGTTTAGAGGGCATCCTTTTTATGATACTTTAATTGGCACTGTCACGGGTGGCATCTCGGTAGGACAACCTTTTATCAGCTATCTGGTTGGTGGTGAATTGCTGAATAACGGTATGAGCTATTATGCCGTGACAGCGTTTATATTGTCATGGGTCACTCTGGGTGTTGTGCAGTTACCGTATGAATACAGTTTGTTTGGCGGGCGATTTACCCTGATACGTAATCTATTGGCATTTATTTTTGTTTTGCTTATTTCATTTTCAACAGTCCAGACATTACAGCTGCTAGCATGAAAACAAAAACAGGCCAAAAGCAACAGAAAGCAAAACTCAATGGTCGTTACCTGCTTTTGCTGGTCACTATTGCTTATGCCGTGCTGTATTATTTATACCCAGATAAAACTCTGCAGGCACTGTCAAAGAGTTTATCGACATTACTACATTTAGTACCCGTGTTCCTGCTTGTTATCGTGTTGATGGGGATATTCATGGCGTATATGAATGCAAAAAAGCTTTCTAAGCTCCTGGGAAAGCAAAGTGGTCTCAAAGGATGGATAATAGCGCTTTTTGGTGGAATACTGAGCCATGGTTCTTCGTATATCTGGTATCAGATGCTAGTGGATTTAAGAGCACAAAACGTGAAGGATAGTTTAATTGTTAGCTTTCTGTATACCCGTGCGATAAAGCTACCGTTGTTACCTCTGATGGTTATATATTTTGGTTATGTCTTTACGATAGTATTGATGTGTTACATCGTTCTAGGTGCTTTAATTCAAGGTCTGATCGTTGAAAAACTATCTGAAAATAATTTAAAAAATCACCATTCAGCAGGCTAAAAATTTATCATGATCAAAAATCTTAAAATTAGCCAGCTAGTTGAAAACACGGCTATTGGCCCAGGGTTGTTGGGCGAGCATGGGAATTCTTTTTTCATAGAAGCTGATGAATACCTGCTATTGTTTGATACAGGTCAGGGGCTTACGCTTAGACGTAATTCAGAACGACTGGATATACCGTTAAAATCAATTCAGTCTATAGTCGTTAGTCATGGTCACTACGATCATATGGGGGGGCTTACAGAAGCTCTCGATATGACTGGACCTGTCGATCTTTATCTGCACCCCGCCGCATTTAACAGAAAATACAATCGAAACGGTCGTGATATAGGCGTAGCGAGTGCTGATGTCTCGAACATTTGTTCACTGACCAGGGAGATCATTTACACCAATAAACCCACTGAAATAACAGCAGGTATACACGTCACTGGCGAGATACCAAGAAACCATGTTATTGAGGACACGGGAGGTCCTTTTTATATTGATCAGGAACGTAATCACATTGATTCATTAGTTGATGATCAGGCTTTGTATATTGAAACATTACAAGGTGTTGTCGTACTGCTCGGTTGCGGTCATTCTGGAGTGATTAATACACTGGAATATGTGCAGGCTTTAATCGGTGATAAATCAATCCATGCAGTGATTGGTGGTATGCATTTGCTCAATGCCAGCCCAGAACGACTGACCTTTACTGGTGAAGCCCTGGATAAATTTTCTATTTCATACTTAGCTCCAAATCACTGTACGGGTGTTAATGCCGGCTGTTATTTTCAACATCGTTTCGCTGGCACTGTCCATGCGTCAAATGTTGGGAGCAGACATCATTTCAATATTGATCTTTAATCCTGGAATCCGCAGCTGGACAAGTTGTAGTAGGGGATTAAGCCTGGTCGGACCCAGGTAACTCTTTGGTTTTATGAGTTTATTGCTCATTTAGACCTGCGATTTTTTCCTTAAAGTGTCAGTTTAACAGGGAAAATACAAGCTTTAAGGAAGACGAGTATACCCTGGGCTTCACTGTAGAATTGAATAGAGCCAAATTAGAAGGTGGGGAAGATTATTGGAAAATAAATAACTGAATAAATAAATGAATGAAGTTACAAATAACCATATTTTGAATAGAGGTTTCCTGTTAACGAGGCAAAGCTTTGATGTTCGTGGTAAAGCGGCCATCATTCTATGGTTTTCTACACCAAAAGGTCCTGTAAAGTTTTGTCTATATGACCAGAATCCTGTATTTTTTATTGAACAGATAAATATACACAGTGCTGAGAAACTGCTGCAATCAAGCAATATAAATTTTTCACATAAACCGCTGGGTCTTCAGACATTTTCTCAACATGATGTTGCAGGCATTTATTTTAATAATGTTCGAGATTTTTATGATTCCAGAGAAATACTCATGCAGGCAGGCATTGAGGTTTATGAAGGCAATATAAGGCTTGAAGAGCGCTACCTGATGGAGCGTTTTGTCTATGGAAGTGTTGAATTTATCGGTAGAGAAACTGCTGTAACTGTGCAGGAAAAAAATAGTTATTTCGAATACCAGCATATAAAAATAAAACCGTGTGACTATATTCCCACCTTCAAAACAGTCTCATTAGATATCGAATGTTCAGAAAAAGGCGAGTTATACAGTATTGGTTTTTATTCAGGGGAGAGTAAACAGGGTAATTCATTAACCTACAAAAAAGTTATCATGATTCAACCTGATAAATTGAGCGATAGGGAAGCGGTAGCTGATTATATTGAATGGGTTAACGATGAACTGGCTTTATTACAGTCTTTAGAGCAAACCATACAGATTCTTGATCCCGATATCATCATTGGCTGGAATGTCATCAATTTTGATTTCAGGTTATTGGCTAAGAGAGCGACTTTGCACAACTTAACGTTAAAATTAGGGCGAGATAAATCACCTATGCACTGGCGCGATAGTCGTAATGAAATCAATCAGGGATTTATTACTATTGATGGACGCGTGGTTATTGATGGCATTGCAGCACTTAAAGCTGAAGCATACAGCTTTCCTAGTTTTAGTTTAGAAGCCATAGGGCAGCATTTTCTGGGACGAGGAAAGGTAACGGATGATGTTGATAACCGACTGCAAGCGATTACTCAAGATTTTAAAAGTAACAAAGTAAAACTGGCTGAATATAACTTACAGGACTGTGTCCTGGTATGGGATATTTTTGAAAAAATTAAACTACTGGATTATCTCGTTTTTCGCAGTCAATTGACAGGCCTTGAACTAGATCGAGCAGGTGGTTCGGTCGCTGCATTTATCAATCTATATTTACCGAAATTGCATCGGCAGGGTTATGTCTCTCCAAACTTACCAGAAGGTGGTGGATTAGCGAGCCCCGGTGGCTATGTGATGAATTCAAAGCCGGGTTTATATAAACATGTGCTTGTGCTCGATTTTAAGAGTCTATACCCGTCGATAATCCGCACATTTAAAATTGATCCGCTAGGTTTAATCGAGGGAAGTAAAGATCCTGAGAATGCTATTAAGGGCTTTAGAGGGGCCTGTTTTTCAAGGGATAAGCATCTTTTGCCTGATATCATCACAGAGTTGTGGGCAAGGCGAGATCAGGCAAAAAAAGATAATGATCAGGCTCGATCACAAGCTATAAAAATCATCATGAATTCCTTCTATGGAGTACTCGGGTCTGGGGGTTGTCCTTTTTATGATACAAAACTTGCGAGCTCGATAACACTTCGCGGTCATGAAATTATGCAGCAAACAGCACTGTGGATTGAAGCGGAGGGATATGAAGTTATCTATGGTGATACGGATTCTACTTTCGTATTGTTAAATGAAAGTGTAACTGATCAACAGGCCAATGCAATCGGACAATCACTGGCGAAGATGATTAATCAACAATGGCAGTCTAAATTAGCGGAAGAGTACAAAATCAACTGTTTTCTTGAAATAGAATTTGAATCTCATTTCTCACGATTCTTAATGCCCACTATAAGAGGTTCAGAGCACGGTAGCAAAAAACGTTATGCTGGACTATTGAAAACAGGTGAAAAGGAAAAGCTCATTTTTAAAGGACTGGAAAATGTAAGAACTGATTGGACGGAGCTCGCCAAAGACTTTCAGTTAAAGCTATATCAAATGGTGTTTAGTGATATGGACCCAAAGGATTTTATTATCGAAACGGTTCGCCAGACTCTCTCGGGTGAGAGAAATTCAGAATTAATTTTTCGAAAGCGTCTAAGAAGGAAACTGGACAGCTATGTTAAAAATGTACCTCCCCATGTCAAGGCTGCCAGAGTAGCCGATGAAGAAAACTTAAAGCTGGGAAAATCATTAAAGCATCAAAATAAAGGTTGGATATCATACGTTATGACGGTTAATGGGCCTCAGCCCATAGACTATGTTTCTGCCAAAATAGATCATCAATTCTATGTGGATCGTCAGCTAGAACCAATAGCCGACGGAATACTACCTTTTATTGGCCAATCATTTAAAGGTATTGTGGATAAGCAGATGGGGTTGTTTTAATTTAAGAGATTTTATTCGGAAAAAAAGGGGGGTAGGCATGAATGGTACTTACTTAAGTGAAAAAATTCATCAGGATCGACAGCGTGGCGATTCATAACCTCGCTGAAAACCACTGTCGAACAGTGATTTCATCCTCCGGTTCCGTAAATGCTACTTCCCCATAGCGCTCCTGCCGCGTCGCAAGCTCGGCTCGGGCATCCTGCTTCGCCCTAACACCTAAATCCCTTTAGGTGCCCTGCATTGTCCTGGCTTCGCTCTTCCTTGAGCTCGTAACACCTAGGTCCATGCAGGTGTCCTCGCAATAATGACCGGTATATTTATTTTAAGTAAGCGCAATTCCTCTCTGGCCCACCCTTATCATTATAAATGTGCCAGCCAACGAGTATCGTCTTTAACATAGGCAAAAAATTAGGGCTGACCGGAGAGGGTAGCGTTCATCAATAAATTCCAGTGACACATTGAGCAGTGCAAGGAACTTTATGTCTCCTTTTTTCTTACAGTGTAAGGTGTTCATGAAACACTTCGATGGAAATCAGACAAAATACGAGCACTAGAATGCAAAAACGTTGAAAACGATATTGAAGCGAACGGCATAATTTTTGATTACACTAATCGAAAATCTGTGAAATTATCAGTAATGCAAAAATATATTGAAAATATTTCCGCCCTTTATAAAGCCATATTTTGATTTTCTAGCTTGCCTTATTGCGACGCTAAATATTCCTGCTGAGACCGTTTGTTAACGTCACGCTTAGTATTAACTCCCTGGCTGATAATAATCCATCACTCTTTCATGCTTATCATACTAAAATTTATGAAAAAGGAAGAATTTTGTTTTCACAGAATAGTTGATCATTGGGTCGGCTAGAGATAGCATGCGTAAAGTCGATACATCGGCTTGTGTTAAAAAATAGGATCTCAGTCCTGGGTTAAGCGCCTCAAGAACTATGGCTCCTTTAAAAATGCGATCTAAATTTATTCGGCAGGTAGAAAAGTCAGATAGTTTTAAGGTGATGACTAAAACACCTACTTCTGGCATCTAGTTATAATCAAACAATAGGGTGGATTATGAATTCGAAGCAAGATAAATATAGTATCGAGAATACGGATTACTCGGTCGGGCAAGATAACGTACAGAAATGGGGGTTTGATATCCACAATCCTGTATTTGCTGTTAGTGCAGGATTGGTGGTGCTTTTTCTGGTTGCCACACTGGTTAGCGATCCAGCGAAAGCCAAGGAGCTACTGGATGGCCTGAAGTGGAATATTATTGGCTCCTTTGATGCGATGTTTATGTGGTCGGCGAATATTTTCGTCATCTTTTGCATTGCGTTAATTTTTTCTCCTTACGGAAAAATTCGTCTAGGTGGTGTTAATGCAAAACCGGAACACTCGACAATATCCTGGCTCTCGATGTTGTTTGCAGCCGGTATGGGTATCGGCCTGATGTTCTGGGGGGTTGCCGAACCGGTGGCCTATCTGACCGGGTGGTACAAAACACCGCTGGATGTTGCGGCTAATACACCTGAGGCCGCCAGAATGGCTATGGGTGCGACCATGTATCACTGGGGGCTACATCCCTGGGCCATTTATGCAGTAGTTGCGCTGTCGCTGGCTTTCTTTACCTACAACAAGGGTTTGCCGCTTTCCATTCGTTCCATTTTCTACCCCATTCTGGGCGACCGCACCTGGGGTTGGGCTGGACATATTGTCGATATCCTGGCGGTACTGGCCACATTATTCGGACTGGCTACGTCACTGGGCCTTGGCGCCCAACAGGCCGCAGCCGGAATTAACCATGTGTTCGGTATCGACAACTCTATCGGGCTGCAGCTGACCATAATCATCGCTGTCACCGGGCTGGCGATCACCTCGGTAGTGCGAGGCCTGGAGGGCGGCGTCAAGCTGCTCAGTAATGTCAATATGATAATCGCCTTCGGATTATTGATTGCCGTTGCTCTGATCGGCTTCGCTGCTGCTATGGGCAACGTGCCAACTACGATCATGTCCTATGTGAAAAATATCATTCCATTGAGTAATCCACACGGCCGTCCAGATGAAGCCTGGTTTCAGGGTTGGACCGTATTTTACTGGGCATGGTGGATTTCCTGGTCACCTTTCGTTGGCATGTTCATTGCGCGCGTTTCTTCTGGCAGAACGGTACGCGAATTCATTATCGCCGTATTGCTGATTCCTACTTCTGTAACCGTACTTTGGATGTCAATCTACGGTGGTATTGCTATTGATCAGGTGGTGAACAAAATTGGTGTACTGGGTGAAAAAGGACTCACCGATGTGCCGATGGCTATGTTCGAGATGCTCGATCAAATGCCGATGAGTTCTGTACTTTCCGTAGTCGCTGTTGTACTGGTGCTGGTTTTCTTTATCACCTCTTCAGACTCTGGTTCGCTGGTTATCGACAGTATTACTGCCGGCGGCAAGATCGATGCTCCGGTACCCCAGCGTATATTCTGGGCATCTGTCGAGGGTGCTATCGCGGCGGCATTACTGTGGATCGGTGGAACCGAAGCGATACAGGCGCTGCAGGCCGGAGCGATATCTACCGGGCTGCCGTTTACCTTTATATTGCTGCTGATGTGTGTCAGTCTGTTGATGGGATTCAGCACTGAGCCGCGCGGGGCCGTGGCCTCCCAGACCGCTTAAACAGCGTTCAAATCAGCGGTATTAAAATCCGGTCTTTACGGCCGGATTTTTTTATCTACGAATCCTAACTCCATAAATTACTAATAGGCGTTTCAGCTGAATAGTGATAATTGAGTTGAGCCTGAAGCAGCTCAGCCGTAGCCAGTGCATCCGTTAGTGCATGATGCGCCTGGTAATGCGGTAATCCGTAGCGTTCACGGCAGTCACCCAGACGCAGAGATCCCAGCGGCCGTTGCAGCAGGCGATCGATAAACGTTCTTCTTTTACAAAGCACCTGTCTTTCCAGCTCCATGGTATCAATGACCGGGAACTCGATGGTCTCGCCCAGTCGGTCAAGCAGGGCGCGTCCGAGGAATTCTCTTTCGATATGCCGGTAGTGGACAACCACAATGCGTCCAGTGATGGCAGCAAGCAACTCTTCGAGGATTGCCTCAAGGTCGGGTGCCTCATTGATATCGGAGTGAGTAATGCCATGGATCACCACGGATCCTTCCGTCAGGGCCAGTTTTGGCTTTATCAGCCAGTGCGCCGAATCCCGGCAGTAAATTCTATGCATGGAAAACGGGACAATGCCAACGCTGACAATTTCGTGGGCGTTGGCGTCCAGCCCGGTGGTTTCGAAATCCATTGCAATCATAGGGGTGTTGACGATCGGTGTTTGCGGGGTGACCGAGCCACCAGCATAGAATTGCTGTAGACGCGGGTCACGAGATTTTAACTTAAGGTCATCGTAACGCTGCGGCCAGGATCCGCTGTTTTTTGCCTCGGTACCCTCGCAACTGGTCTGTACTCTCATCACCATATCACTTAAGCGGCATGTTGGAGTTATAGCGGTACTTGAGAAAGCTCTGGGCATTACTTAAAACCTGGAATGCTTCCTTTAGATTACGCCTGTCGAAATTAGACAGGTGCCTGGGATGAATATTGTTGTCAGGTGTTTCATTGCGCTCGATCTGGTTTGCCTGATGACGAATCCTGACCATAGAAATATATTCCAGTGCGTCTTTCAGGTCAGTGCCTTTGGCATCAGGAAGAATGCCGCTCTCTATCACATCATCGAGGCGTTCGAATGAATTACTCGACATTGCTCCGACCGCCAGTGCGTGAACCCGGATAACATCAGTCAGCGGTGCTGTGCCACGACGTTTGATATTGATGGAATCCTTGTGCTGGCCATCCTTTTCCATGACAAAATCCTTGAAAAAACCCAATGGTGGCGTCCGGTTGAGAGCATTGCGCGCAAGGCTTGCAAGAAAAAGACGGTTATTCCTGGTACGATGTGTAATGAAACGACGTAGCTCCTCGGCCCACTGAGTACGTCCCCAAACGCCATCCAGATCAAAGAAAATACTGCCATTGAGCAGGGCCTGAGGGTTCGCATCGTCTATCCAGCTGGCGAAGTGTTCCTTCCACCCACTACGCGTTTTGCGCCACTCCGGGTTGCTTGCCATCAGATTTCCATCGCAATAGGTATAGCCACATTCGTTAAGCCCGTCACTGACGAATTTGGCGAGCTTTTCGAAATAGGCACCATGCTCAGATTCACTGTAGCGGTCAGCCAGTACCAGTGCATTATCCTGATCGGTGTAGATCAATTGTTCATCACGCGCCATCGAACCCAGGGCAAGAAAACAATAGGGAACAGGTGGTGGACCGAATTGCTCTTCGGCCATCTCCAGCAGGCGCTGCTTGAAGCTGCGTCCAATCACGGAAATTGCGCTGCCAATCATGTGAGAATTAGCATCCTCGCGCACCATGCGTACGAAAACGGCTGGTAGTTTTTCTGCATGCGCCTTGAGTTCGTCGAGGCTGTTCATCTGGAATATGCTGCGAACCATCAGGATGCTGCTTTGCGACTCGTGGCGAACCAGGTCGGTTAGTGACAGCATGCCGACCGCCTGCCCTCGTTGCATTATCGGTAGATGGTGAATGTTATTGCGCAGCATCGCCTGCATGGCTTCAAAAACATAGGCATTGTCATCGAGGGTTATGAACACTTTGGACATCACCTGGCTTACCGGTGTTTCGGGGTTCATACCGGTTGCCAATACGCGTTCACGAAGATCTCGGTCGGTCACAATACCTTCGATGCTGGAAGAATTTTCATCGTGCTCGGGATTCGTTAATAGAATTGAAGAAACGTGGTGAGAGGTCATGGTTTCCGCCACCTGACGAATCGACGTTTGTGTCGACTGGGTGATGAGTTCCCGATTCATCAGTTCCTTGAGCTTGACCGTTGTCAGGTCGTTGTTATCGTGCTGGACGGTGACAGCCTTGTGCAGCCTGGAATAATTACCGGTCTCAAAGTAATCGGCAAAGGTTTCATAACGTTCGCAGTAATCCCTGAACTGTTCTACAGGAATACAATACACCAGAGTGTCCTCCAGAGTCTTGACCGGAAAGCGGACACGCTGATTCATCATTAATCCCATCTGTCCGAACACGTCCCCTTCGGCGAGACGGTTGAACAGTTCACCTGTCCTGCGATAGGTTTCTACCGAACCTTTCCTGATGACAAAAAGATCGTTCACCGGGTCGGAAAAATTCAGAATATCGGTGTTGGCCCTGTAATAGGCAACTTCCACATGCCGCGCCAGTTCTGTCAACCCTTCGTCAGAGAGTGAGTCAAAGGGCGCGTGATGAGACAAAAATCCGACAATTTCTAGTTGTTCGGTGTGCAACTTGATAACTCCTGAGTCTAGTGGTTATTCCGGGTATGATAGAGGACTTCTCGTAAACAACAATCGCATATTCGCAAGTTTTTAAGATTAGTCTGCTTAGGTCTGGATACAGGTTGGTTTCAACCTGGATTTCGCAGTTGACTGCTCATGTTAGAGGGTATCCCGTCAGTTTGTATTTTCACGCTCCTATGCATTGGCTCTGGCCCCCTCGGCTCAGGCATCCTCGGCTCAGGCATCCTGCTTCGCTCTACCTCCTCCCTCCCTGGAGTCGTGCTTCGCTCTCGACAATTGCTCCTGCATTGTTCTCGACAATAGCTCCTGCATTGTTCTACCTTCGACCATCCATAGTCTCGTACCATCGACCATCCATGGGATCGTACCACCTACGTCAATGTAGGCGTCCATGCATTCGCGAAATAACAGCACCCATGCTGAAAAGCCAACAGGTGAACCTCGCTATGGGCTGAATTGTACGTTTGTTGCGGCGTATCTCTACGTTGCCTATAGGGACATAGGTAAGGGGCGTTAGCAGGATGCGGAAGCCTTGCCTATAGGGACATAGGTAAGGGGCGTTAGCAGGACGCGGTAGGCTTGTGAAATGGAGCGAAGGATCAAGTACAAATTAAACTATCAGGCCAATATAAACGAAGGGTTTTAATAGTTTTAAACGCTTTCAATTTGATCTCACATGGCAACTCAGGATCGACTCGAGACGATCCGATCCAGTTCGGGAATGAACCGCTCCAGGCATGCTTCCCAACATCCGTCGCACTCGAGCCCATCCTGTAGAAATCATCGACTCACCAGTGACAGGTTTTCGTCGGGTGTGTCTTTAGGCCTGTCGGTGGAGATCAGCTACTGTGTAAAGCCGGCATCAGTTGGTTAATAACATCACGGGCTAAATTTAATCTTTCTACATGATTCTTGCCTTTGCCAACGGGGCCATCAACAAATAGATTGGCAAGTCCATGAACGGAAGACCAGGCTAATAATTCCTGAGCGCTGAAATTATTTGGATCGTCATCGGCGATGGTCTTTACAAAGCCCCCTTTCATATAGCTGGCCAGGCGTTCAGTTGCTCCAACGTAGCCTTCATCCTGCGAATAGATCGTTTCTTCGCGCCACATTGCCCGAAAAAAAGCAGGCTTGTTGAGTGCAAACTCGATATAAGCCTGACCAACCGCTAAAAACTCATCCTCTCCTTTTTTATTGGCAATGGTTTTTGCTGCTTCCAAAGCATCGGCCAGTTGATTCAGGGCCCTGGTTGCAAATTCCGTGAGTAGCGCGCGTTTGTCTGTGTAATGGCGAAATGCTGCTGCAGGTGAAACACCAACGAGTTTTGCGCAACCGCGCAACGTTACCGCTTCTAAACCAAACCTGGAAGCAATTTCATCGACTGCATCAAGTAATGATTCTGCCAGATGACCGTGATGATAGTGTTTTTTCTCTCTTTTCATGATGTATTTGTAACACTTAATGTGAACATTGTTAACTTTTTTCTTCGCCAGGCCTTGAAAAATTAATTCCGTTGCATTACATTCCATGTTAACAGCGTTAACTTTAAATGTAATACTTAGTTTGTTTTCTTTAACACGAGAGGAAAAGCACCATGTCATCGACAAATTATTCAACTGCTGAGGAATCAAGCAACCAGCGCTACCACTGTGATATAAGGATGTGCGGTAGAGGTCACTGGAGCGGTCCAAATATTGCTGCAATGGTCCTGGGGTTTATTATTTTTCCACCATTAGGTTTTGTGGTATTGGTGTGGACAATTCTTGGGCATCCTGTTCAGGAGCTACCTGGTTGGGTGCGTAACAAGTGGAATCAGGTTTTCAGGTCACGCTCTGCTGGATCAAATAACGACAGTGATAACAGTGTTTTTAATGATTTCCAGCAGACCCAATATGACCGAATTCAGGAAATTAAAGAAGAAATCCGAAAGCGAGCTGACGCATTTCGAGCCTATCGAGACAATTTAAAACGCCGTCAGGATCAACAGGAGTTTGATGATTTTATGTCTAACAAACCTGATAAAGATCAAGGCTAGTATCCAGATTCATGTGATTAATTTCGAGTGGCATAAAGTCGCCCTGACAGTGTATGGCTGACACTCTCTTGACCTGTCGGTCACGGGGGGGGCGACTCGGCAGCAACTCCGATGAGACAGAATTTTTCGGGAATATTCGGGCTGGATTCAGTGTTCAGGGGCAATGAGAAGTAACAAAAATAAAGCGCTTAGTATCTTACTATTCTTAACTTAGTGAAAAAGCTCACGATAGCCTGCTCGATACAGTTTAAACCATCTCTGGGTAGAGTTTTTTTCAAAGCCAGACAAATTTTCTAAAATTTATAGTCTGTTTGAACGATCACGTATCTCCATCTGTCAGAGTGACTGTCACCGTGTCTGATCCCAGACCGCCGACCCCGGAACAATTCAAGCGGAACACGCTTTCTTTTGTCAGGCCATTGATTATTCGGGTTCCGGAAATACTCCTGGTGCCGGACCAGTCGCCGGTCGCGATACAGCTCTCGGCATGTGAGCTAGACCAGCGCAACGTGGTGGATCCATTATTGCTTACGCTAACCGGACTGGCTGTCAGCGTTACCACGGGCTGTGGCGGAGGACTTACTCTGACCTGGGCTGCATCGACCCCTTCACCGCCGCCTCCTTTCCCAGCAACTGTGCAGCTCAGAATAAAGTGGCTATCTCTGGTGAGTTGTTTGATGGTTTCTGTCCCGTTGCGGGCTTTACTGCCAAACCAGTTTCCTGAGGCCTGGCAGATATCGGCATTCAACGTATTCCAACTGAGCGTTGTTGAGCCGTTGTAGGAAATCTTCGCCGGAATGGCTGTCAGGGTGACGCGTGGTACGGTGATACCTGCTTCCAGCACATTGATACTGACGCTCTCTCTCACCTCACCTTGCGGGCCATTACAGGTCAGACGAAAATCGCTGTCGGTTTCGAGCCCTTCCATACGGACTGAGCCATTGAGAGGTTTCGGTCCGGACCAGTCACCGTCTGCGATACAATCGGTCACATGCTGACTTGACCAGCTGATCGTTGTCGAATCCTGGAATGCAATACTCAATGGGCTGGCCGACAGGTTGATCTGAGGAATTTGGGGAGCCCGGACTTTCACCTCGACCGAATCACTGATCACCTTGCCTGAATAATAACAATCGAGAACATACAGGCTGTCGTGGGTAAGTGGCCCCAGGGTTTTACTGCCAGACGATTTGAGGTTTCCATTCCAGTCACCAGAAGCAATGCAATAATCAACCGACCTGGTCGCCCAGGACAGTGTGAATCTACCATTGTAGTCAACGGTATCCGTCTCGGGGTTAAGCTTGATTTCAGGTGGGCTTTTTTCGGCCTTATCACAGGCAGAGAGCAGGAGAGTAAAGACCCATAAAAATCTGACGATAGTTTTCAACATATTTATAGCCCACTGGAGCAAGGGTCGGATTGATCAAATACCAATTCAGGAGGAAATGGTCCGACAGGAGTTATGCAAGTATAAAATCCATTACCCACGGCAACAAGCGTCAAGACATAAGAAGTTCAGTTTCACTCGCTACTCTAATACGAGCTCGGATGTTGCATAAAGACGCTCAATCCAATCGATAATCGCATAAAACTAAAAAAATCATTCGAATTTTAGCAGGTAGTGAAAAATGATATCGCAGTTACACTATGCTGGCGTTTGCAAGCCTGGCGCGTCCGATAGCACGGATTTTCACTCAAATCGTAGCTACGACTACGCTTTTTGTTCAAAAGCCGCACTCTCGAACACACAATCATCCGCTATCTTCATGCAAAATCCGTGGTGGCTGTATTTTGCGATTTGTCTCACTTAGAAAATGTAAGCTCTGATTGCTGATGGTCTACCGTAAATTTTGTTATTCCATGTTGAACGGATACTCAGCGTATGCAAGCGCAATACAAGACTAAAAAATTGAATCCAGGATCCAGAACTACCATAATGGTTTTCGGGATATCACAATAGGAGCTATCACATGGCGCTTCCTTCAAGGATCGATACATAACGTCATTACGAGAAGATCAGAACATTAGCTTTAGATGCCACGCAAAACTCTATAGAAGGTAAATTTATATATTGTAGCGATTGAGCAGGCCTCTCAAGATGTACCAGAAGAGCAATATTAATTTTTCCATAAACTGGCATATTTCCCTCCATTTTGAATCAGCAATTCATGTTGACCAATTTCATCAGCGTAACCGTTATGAAGAAATATTATTCTATCCATATTTTTAACAGTCGAAAGACGATGCGAAATTGATATGACGGTCTTACCTTTCATAATATTCTTCATCACTTGTTGTGTGTCATTGTCTAGCCGTACATCGAGGGCAGAGGTGGCTTCATCCAGAATTAAAACAGGAGGATCTTTGAAGAATATTCATGCGAGACAGATTCGTTGATGTTGCCCGCCGGATAGTAGTAAGCCACGGTCTCCGGTACCAAATAAGCGGGATGTTAAGCTAGTAGTTGTGCCGTAAAAACAAGTGCCGGTTATTCGCTTTACAGAGATTATGGGTCAATCTCTTGTTCGACAAAAACAACTATGTTGAACCAGTGGATGGAAGATAATAATTTAATCGCATTATCTACTCCTGGATAGGCCCAATTGATGCGGATTTATATCTGGCATCTATCAGATTATATTCAGTTAAGTGATTTTCGATGGTGCTAAAAAATCAAACAGGGGGATGTAAGTTGAGATCTGTGGCTTGAATTTAGCCCACCCCAGCACACACACAAAATTTCCCAGAACAAGGCGCAGTTAGTCACTCTGGTTTGTTTATGAATTATCACGCAGCAAATTCCCTGCAGATAATGTTAAATATGTCACTAAATGTTTCCATCAGCATAGCTTTACTGAGTGATTATTAAGCAGTGTATGGTGGTATTTAGAGTTATTAGTTACCCTGTTTTGGCAAGATAATTTAAATGGGGGCTAAGTAAATGTATTGAAATTTTTAAGTTTTTATTCTGATGAAACTGACATGCTCTAGCAGTCATAAAAAGCGCGATTTGACATGCTCCCCCCTCCCTGCACACACATGATTAACAGGCAAGCTTCACTCTAACTTTGCTCTCTGATTATAGAGGTCAGGCTTAATATTCTCCTGAATATGCTTATTGCTAAATTTGATTGTAAGGGAGACCCGCGCGAACAGGAGTATTTAAATATTGTGTAAAAAGTCACAATATAATTTCCTGTTATCAAGTGTGCAGGCATTTTTAATGAAAAATATATTGATGTTTTAAATGTTAAGTATTTGATTGCCACATTCAATATTGCGAAATTTCTATACGATATATGGTGTTTAAACGCGTTTTTACCAACTTGAAAATCGTTTCGGTACTGTAGCTGATCAATAGTGCAGGGTTTTTATTTTATAAAGGGGGCATAGAGATACGTGCGCATAATAAATTAACTGGGATTGATGTTGGTCATGAATTTATTGGCATAACAAAGAAACAGATAAATAAATTAATATCGATTATTTTTTTAAAGGGAATGGATAGAATCAGGCGAATTTATTTTTTCAGATATGATCTTGTCGGTGTGAATTTCATAAATATATCCAGTCTTGAATTCGGGAGGTGGGCTATATATGCTTCTATCTTAGTTGCAGTGAGCAACTTTTTATTTGGGTGAAAATAAGCGATTTTACTCTATGTTTGTTTATGCAGGCATCCTTGCCTGCTGAACGGGTGAATGATGCATTAATGATGGCGATAAAGATATTTCTATATCAACGATCCTGTCATGTTAATTAGATATTAAATAATGAAGACCTTGAGGGGCTATACAATGAGAAGAAATCTACAAAAATACTGGCTTTATGGCATTCTGGCTACTTTTTTGCTTTTGCCAGGCATTAGTCATGCTGATAAGCCATTTGAACGCATTGTTGTATTCGGTGACAGTCTGTCCGATCCGGGAAATGCATTCTATCTGTCCGGCAGGAATCTAAAGCCGCCCTACGATACTCTTGATGCCTTTTTAATACCCGATGCTCCCTATGCAAAAGGCAGGAATCATTTTAGTAATGGAGCTACCTGGATTGAGCGTTTAGGCAAACGGATGAATTTGAATGGCAGTGTAAAACCTGCATTTAAAGGAAAGAATACAAAGAGGTTGAAAAATACAAACTACGCAGTTGGCGGTGCGCGTGCACATGAAAATGGAATTGATGTTAATTTAACTTCACAGATCAATGCCTTTTTTGCAGATGCTCAGGGTGTGGCGTCAGATGAAGCCCTGTATGTTATTGCACTGGGTGGAAATGATGTACGGGATGCCGTGGCGGCATTCTCAGTTGACCCAACAGGCAGTGCCAGTGGTGAGATAATTAGTAGTGCATTAATGACAATATCCGATAGTATCTTTGCGCTATATAACAGCGGCGCAAGGAAGTTTCTGATTGCCAATTCCCCTGACCTTTCCCTGACGCCGGCACTTCAGTCACTTGATCTATTGATGCCTGGCGCATCATTCTCTGCAGCAATGGCCTCTTACCAGTTTAACGGT
The DNA here is from genome assembly GCA_050292965.1 of Gammaproteobacteria bacterium. Taxonomy (GTDB): domain Bacteria; phylum Pseudomonadota; class Gammaproteobacteria; genus JACNJF01. Next base: position 34,060 of record JBNKMF010000026.1, read on the forward strand.
CAACTCGATATGTTGCTTAACTTTCTCAGTTCCTCTTTATCGGGTCTTGAAATAGCTCGGTTGGATTTATATCAGAGTTTGCATGACATTGTGTTAAACCCCGATCAATATGGTCTGATAAATGTACATAATGCCTGCGTTATGCCGAATCAAGCACCATTTGTCTGCAAGAAGCAAGGTCGGTATCTGTTTTGGGACGGTATACATCCTACAAAAAAAGTGCATCGTATTTTGGCCGGTAACGCAGAAGAAATTCTTATGCAGGCTTTTAATCTGAATATCGATAGGGACTAATATCGATCCCAGAGAGGTTGTCAAGTCGGGCAATCCAGAGAACTGTAAGCTAGAACATAATGAGGACGTAGAAATCTGCGATCCAATCATTGGTCTAGAGGAAGACTAGTACGATCCGCATGATCACCGGGCCGCTGTGGTGCCGCCCGGTGTTGTTTATGACGGCAAAGGGGAGACGCTTACCGCCGAGGGTATGGGTGACGGAAGCTTTGTAACTTTCTGGAATAGACTTGCTATTCCGCGTCGTCATGCCTTGATCTGCACCACCTCAAGCGCACTTCAACTCGTCCAATTGCAGGTTCCAGATTAAAATATTGTTGGTGGTGGCTATGCAAGCGGAACTCGTCAAAAGTAGGAAAAAAATAACAAATTTTAGGCGTAACTTTGGATTATTGTTTTGTTAAACTACTTCCGACAAACGCTGAGTGACAGTGTATAAATCTAGCGGATTTATCACTGTTATGATACCGATGTTTATATTTATTTCCTGCCGTTAGAGTCTTTATTGATACATTCAAAGTTAATCCTGTTCCTGCTGTTCCTGTTTATCAATTTATGTATGGCCTTAACCGTAGGTTATGCTCAACCCACCATAGAAGCAGGTGTTGGCCCAGACGTAGAGACTCTGCAAAACCGTATCAAAGAAGCAGAAGCGTCAAGCGATCTGGATGATGTAAATAAATCCTCGTTGCTTGAGCTTTATCGCAAGTCCATCAGCTTTATTGAGCTACGCGACACCTATGACAAAGCTATAAAAAAATTCACACGCTCTCGTGAAACGGCACCAGAAGAATCCGCTAAAATACGCAAGGAACTTGAGATAATCGAGAGCAAACCTGCTGGACTGAAGCCGCCACCAATCAAGAAAATCCCCCTGCCTAATCTTGAGCAACAACTATTAAGTAAAAAATCGACCCAGACTGCATTGGAGGCACAACTGGCTGAACTGGATGACGCGCTCGAGGTACAGGCACAACGTTCTGATAAAGCCCGTGAACGCCTTATACAGGCAAAAAACCGCAAGCCTGAGATAATCGAAGCCCTGCAAATACCCACTCCAGAGGGGCAGTCACAACGACTTACTGAAGCCAGGCAATGGATACTCGAACTGGAAAGCAAAGCCCTGAATGCCGAGATAGAAATGCTTAACCAGGAGTTACTTAGCCAACCGATGAGAATCGAATTGCTGGTCGCTCAACGAGACAAGACATCAGTTGAACTAAGTCGACAAATAAAACTGGTAGAGCGTTTTGAAAAACAGGTTGTGGAGCGACGCCGAGATGAAGCTGAGGTTGCCACAGAAGAAGCAGAGGAAACGGAACGTCAAGCAATAGGCAAACACTCTCTGGTGCAGGAGTTAGCACAGAAAAATACCTTGCTGGGAGAAGAGTTGAAAAAAATGGCAGAGGCTCTGGAAAAAATAACCCGTGAAGAAAATCTCATTGCTGAGCAAGCCAAGCAATTTGCCGATAATTTTCGCCTGACCCGCCAGAAACTGGATATTGCCGGGCTGAGTGAAGCTCTCGGGCAGGTCCTGCTGGATCAATGGCGTAGCCTGCCTGATGCGAAGGATTTTAAAGCTGCAGAAAAACAACGGCAGCAACTTCTGGTTGAAACCAGTCTACGCCAGATTCGAAACCAGCAGGAGCGTATCAAGCTACGCAATATCAAGGAGTACATAAACGACCTGATAGGTCACATAACTCTTGAAGAACAAATATCTATCCGCTTAGAGATTATTAAGCTGGTAGGAACACGGCGTGAGCTGATTAACAAGATGATCGCGGCCGATGATACCTATCTACAGTCTCTGGAAGAACTCGACCTCGCTCAGCGTCAACTGTATGAAACCGTCACGGCGTATGCTGCTTATCTGGATGAACGCCTGCTGTGGCTTCGCTCCGGTGATCCTCCATCCTGGCAGACTTTAAAGTCGATACCTGAGAGTCTTTCTATTTTTGTGTCATCCAGGAACTGGCTTGATGTAATCCAGGCTCTGGTGTTTCCTGGCTCCTTCCCCTGGATACTGTTGCTGGGTATAGCCGCATTCACACTGTTATTGATTAAAAAGAAGTCCATATTTGAATCACTGCAACGTTCTGGTCGTAATATTGGTCAGCTAAGGCATGATAGATTCTCTGCGTCTATAAGAGCGCTAATCCTTACTCTGTTGCTTGCATTAACATGGCCTGTGCTTTTTGCATCTATAGGGCTGCACCTGCAATTCTCATTTACACCTGGATCACTCGACCCGGAAATACTCTCCTGGCAAAATTCTGACGGGGTTGGAGAGTTTGTCTTCGCCATAGGTGCAGCTTTTTATAAAATTTCGACATACCTGTTCTACTTTTCTGTTTTGCTAATATTTTTTCACCCAGCTGGACTCGCAGTTAAACATTTTAACTGGAATGCTGCGGTTACCGCCAAACTCAAAGTCCGAACCAATCACCTTATAATAGTATTTTTTCCGACAGTCTTTTTACTGACAGCATCGATCAAGTATGACCCGGCGGCCATTTCCAGCGGATTGAGCCGCCTGTTGTTTTTCATCGTACTCACTTCAATGTCCTGGTTTTTTGTGAGTATCCTGGCACCACGTTATGGTGTGCTCAGAGATTTTTATAAAACCTTTCCCAACAGCCCTCTGAGCTGGTTTAGATTTGTCTGGTTAACACTTGGGTTCTCTCTGCCTCTTATACTGGCAGGATTAGCGGTAGCAGGTTATGTGTATACAGCTGCTCAACTGGGTGAACGCCTGATAGACACTCTGTGGTTAATCGTCATAGTTACCCTGATACATCAAATGGTGGTTCGTTGGGTATTGTTAACAGAACGTCGTCTGGCATTTAATGCTGCCATAGAAAAGCATCGCGCAATACGGGCGGCCATGGTGCTATCCGGTGAAGATGAGGCCAGTCAGTCGGGCGATAACATATCGCTGCCGGTGGAAGAGCCCGAAATCGATTATGGCGCATTAAGCGAAGACACCAATAAACTCATCAAGACAGCATTGACCGTATTCTCCGCAGTGGGCCTATGGGCAGTGTGGTCGGATATTTTACCCGCGTTTCGAATTCTTGATGAGATATCGTTGTGGAGTTACAGCACTACCGTGGAAGGCACAGAAAAGCTGGTTCCAGTCACCCTGAATAATGTCATTCTTGGGCTTTTTATCGTAATTGTTGGAACTGCTGCTGCACGTAGATTACCGGCACTGATGGAGTTTGTACTACTGACTCGTCTAAATATCACTGCCGGAGGGCGTTATGCAATTACGACTCTGACACAGTATACGATCTTTGCAATCGGCATTGTACTGGTCTTCAGCATTCTGGGGGGGAGCTGGTCAGAAATCCAGTGGCTGGTTGCCGCTCTGAGCGTTGGTATCGGGTTCGGCTTGCAGGAAATCGTAGCCAACTTTATCAGTGGCCTGATTTTGCTGTTCGAACGCCCGATTCGTATCGGTGATGTGGTTACTGTCGGAGATACAGATGGTGTGGTCACGCGAATTCGCATCCGTTCAACCACCATCCGTGACAGGGATGAAAAAGAACTGGTGGTACCTAATAAGGAGTTCATCACTGGTCGCCTGTTAAACTGGACCTTGTCTGACCAGGTTACACGTCTTGTGATTCCCGTAGGAATTGCCTACGGTGGTGATGTTCCCTTAGCGCTCAAACTGGTTGCAGCATCGGCTCATGAACATGACCGTATACTCGACGAGCCTAAAGCACAGGTTACCCTGGATAGTTTCGGAGACAATGCGCTGGTTCTCACGTTGCGCTGTTTTATCGGTAGCATGGATTTCCGCTTGCAAACAGTCAGCGAGCTGAATCAGGAAATATACCGTAAGTTTGAGCAGGCGGGTATTGTTATCGCATATCCACAACGCGACATTCACCTGGATACCACAAAACCTCTTGATATTCGCATCCATCGCAAACAACCCGACGTAGGGACAATTTCTCTCAATGAATAGTGAAGTTGAGAATTTATTTTCAGTCAATTACTCTGATTTTCGGTAATTGAATTCGAGGATGATATGAGCTAATTTCGCTTAATGAGATTAAGAAAAACTTTGGTTTCAATAATTAGTTATCAACTATAGAGTATGGCCACTGTGCTTGAGGGTGTTAGGGGCTGTATGTAAAGATGGTGGCGATCATTTCGATTTTTTAAATTTTAATAGGCAGGAAACAGGGTGGGTAGGTTCAAATCGTTTTTTCGAAAAGTGCTGGCATTGTTTTTTTTGACATGTTTTTCATCAAATGTAATAGCTCTGGATATTCAGTACTCTAATATCACCTCGAATGGATGCCAGCTTCCTGATAAGGCGATTGTTCTAAGCGGTTCGATTGTGCGTGGCGACAATGAAAAAATCTCACACTGGCTCAGGCAAAATACCTGGTACCTTATTGAAAAGAATCCGCCTTTTGTGCTTGATTTGCAGGGCGGCAGTTTGGCGGAAGCATTAAAGATCGCCAATACCTTTGAGCAGGTATTCGCTTCAGCCTGGTTGCCAGGCACATGTGAAAATTCTCCAGATAAAGTCCCGCCAAAATGTACGGGCTCCTGCTTCGCTCTTTTAGTCGGAGCGGTTAACAGGTTGTTCTCTTTAGATGCGATTGGACTGTATCGTCCTGATTTCAATCCATCTGAATTTGTGAGCCTTGATCTTAATGCTGCCCGAAAACAGTATCAGAAAACTGTTGATTCATACATGGGCTGGTTGAAGGCAAGACATGTATCAGCGACATTAATTGAGAAAATAAAATCACACTCATATGATAATGTTTATTGGCCAGGCGATAAGGATGTTAAATTGCTCTCCGATATATCGCCGGAGTTTGAGCAACTCACGGTTGAGAAATGTAACTATCAACAAGGTCTGTTAAATAAGTGGGTGGATGCAAACAGTTCAGGTAAGTCAGATGAAGCGAAAATATTGATCGAAAAATGGGACAAACAAAGCAAATGCCTTGAGTCAATCAGAATGGATGCGCGAGAAAAGTGGGCGCTGCCATAGTGAGTACTATTTTTGGATATTTCCGTAGCAAGCGGGAGCGCTTCATAATGCCGTTAAGTTAAGCTATGCCCGGTAAAGAATGAATTTGTTTAACAAAGGCTTTACTTTCAGATTATCAAGGTGAATTGTTAAGAAACTCAAAGCTAATTTCAATTTGCTCTTTACTGCCAGGTGTATTGATCAGGCTATAGACAATGTCAATTTTGTATTTACCCTGCTCGAAGCTTAAATTCATGGTACCAGGTTTATCCTGACTATAGGTTTTTTTGAAGCCCGCTTTTATCAGCCTTTCTGCATAGACAAGAATGTAATCCTTGCCTGGGCTTTCACTGCTTGCTTCGGAAAGATCAGGGAAAAATGTCTGGTACAAAACAAGATGGGCGCGCTTATTCTGCTTCAATTTTGTGCCACCCATATTAACCAGCCCTGTAGGTACAGGTACACTGGGGGGCCATTCACCGGGATAGTCTGTGATCTTTAACATCACGGGGACACTATTTTTCGATGGCTCGGCTTGTGCCGATGCGAATCCAGTGATCGCGTTTAGTAACCAGATAGCAACTAAAAGAGCTATGCAAGTTATGGGTTGTCGATTAGACATGTCAAATCCTGTTGCGATGAGTGAGTCTACTGCTAACCTGGCCTAAAGGGGCATAATGGTCTGACTTCTCAGATTCATAATGGTTCAGGCAGGATGGATTGGATATGATCACCACTCATGGTGAACCCTCGTCGGACACTCATGTCATTATTGCAGCAGCGGCACATTCGCGCGATACCATTCCAGTAATCGGCAGTTTCGGCGGTACTGGCGTGACTAGCTCGCTTAATTTTTCTGTGTGGATAAATGTGCAAGATGATTGGTTAACTGGTATCGACAGTTTAACTGAAACAACTGGATTGAAGAAGGGTTAATAGGGGGCAAAGCAATGCTTGGTAAGGGGATGCTTCTCTTCTATGGTTGTTCTGATTAAATGAACCAATGCCAGTACAGGCTGGAACCTGGTCACCATCCTCACTATACTCAGAGTTTAATTGACAGCAAACAGGAGAGAATGAAAATGGCGATCAACAACAAGGATATGAAGAAGCTAGCTCAGGCCTATTTGCGTGATCAGGGATTTTACCAGAGCGATATCGATGGTATGTGGGGCCGACTCTCGGATAAGGCATTTAAACGATACAGCAATCACCTACGTTCCCGTGGTCTGGACATTGGTGGTGGCACTGTGTTTATCGAGGATGCAATATTACAAACGGTTAGCGGTGTGGTAGTGCTCGATCCGGGGCATGGCGGAGCAGTCGCCACTGGAGGATCATCACCGAACAACGCCACCAGCGCCAGTGGTGTGCTCGAAAAGACCATGACCCTTGACATGGCCAGGCGTATAAGAAGGCATCTCAACCGTATGATAGCCAGCCGTCCCGGATCTGATGTCAAGGTTCACCTGACGCGTAGTGGCGATACGAATATGGGGCTGAGTGAGCGTGCAGAAATTGCCGGAAGCAAGGGTTCAGATGTATTTCTGAGTATTCATTTCAATAGCTTCAACGGCTCAGCGCGCGGCACGGAAACGCTAATTCTTTCTGCCGCCAACGGCAACGTCAACGAAGCCGAAGATCGGAAGCTGGCACAACAGGTACAAAACGCAGTGTATAATGCTATACAGCAGTTCGACGCTGGCGCACGTGACCGTGGTGTCAAAGATAACCAACGACTCGGCGTGCTCAACGATATCTCACTCGGTAATATCCGCGAAGACGCGTCCACGCGCGCCTGTCTGCTGGAGATTGAATTCATCGATAATCCCATGGTGGATAAACTGTTGAATACCGGACACGATGCCAATGAGGCGAACGAAGCCATTGCCAGTGCCATTGCTAGCGCGCTACTTGATAACCTAAGGACCAGTGGGTGAATCAGAGGACTCAGCGATAACAACCATTAAGGCCGTTTCTCTGAAGCAGTTGGCGAACAGGTTAGAGTAAAAATCAGATCGGAGATATCCGTGCTCGTGCTGATATGAGTAGTGTTTTTCTCATCGCCTGTCAAACAGATGATAATAATGGCACGTGAACCAGGATTCCTGACAGCCGTTAGGAAACTACAGGTTTATGGACATTACGACTTTGATGCTAAATAGGGAATAATCCAGGAGTTAGGATTAAAGAAATCGATTCCCTAAAACTAAGAAGTATTTTGTTGATTTGCCTTTTTGTCACTACATGCATTTTTCTGGCCTGCTTTGCTTTGTACTATTTTTGAATACGAACCGTTTACCGCTAGCTAATTAAATTCTGTGATATCAATGCGGGAACTATAGAGGGTAATCTAGAAGGAGGTGACGATAAAGCAAGTCAGTTTTAAGGGGGTAAAATAGCAATCGACTATAAACTAAAACGCAAGCTCAATAACTGCGTATAGTCTTATCTTCGTGTTTGTGTTGGAAAATATATAATCAAAAGCATTAGCAGGGTGCAAAATTAAGTTGTATTACTCACAGAGATTTAACCTACATCAGTGGATTATTAAAATAATTTCTTCTGTCATATCAATAAAATGCTACTGTCTATAGTATGTATCCCAAATCTGATATGAGGTGCGCTTATGGATATCGGTTTATCGAGATGTTTTAAAATTCGTCAGCTACAACTGGTGGCGGCCATAGCCGAGCATGGGCAACTGAGTATCGCGGCTGATGCTGTGGCCATAACGCAACCAGCGGCTTCACGTATGCTGGCAGAGATAGAACATAAAATTGGAGCAAAGTTATTTGAAAGGCATGCCAAAGGGATGGTGCTTACTGTTGTTGGCCAGGCATTGGCGCAAAGAGCGCATAGCTTACTTGTAGAACTACGGGATTTATCACGTGAAGTTGAAGAGTTAAAGCATGGTGCTGGAGGCCTGGCTTCAGTAGGTGCTGTAACCGGTGCGGCAGTAGGCTTTGTTATCCCCGCAATCAAACAGTTGAAACTGCAGTCTCCACATACCGAAATTCATGTAAAAGTGGGCACTAGCGAAGAGCTTGTGCATGACTTGGTCGCTGGAAAAAGTGATTTTGTTTTAGCGAGAATTCCCTCAGGTGTTGATCCTAATGATTTTGATATCGAACCAGCGCAAAACGAAACCGTTAAGTTGCATGTACGCCAGGACCACCCTCTGGTAATGCGCACTGAAAAAATATCAGTCAAAGAATTATCGGATTATGAGTGGGTCATGCAACCTCTACGATCCCCTATACGGGAGGCTGTGGAGGCGACATTTTTAAATGCAGGAGCAAAGCTTCCTTCAGTCGTTATCAATACGACCTCATTGCTGCTTATAATAGCTGCACTAGCTTCCTCGTCAGCAATAGCCCCATTATCACGTGAGGTTTCTGATTTGCTGCTAAGTGAAAATGTGGGTGCGAAATTTACTGTGCTGCCAGTGGCTGAAAAAATAGAAGTTTCTCCCTATTATTTTATTCAAGTCAAAGGGCGAAAGTTATCACCAATATCATGCCGCCTAAAATCACTGGTAAGACACGAATATGAGGAACGTGCTTTTTAAGCGTGATACCGTTTGCGGTATAACTTAAGTTTATTTGGCTATTTGATTGTCATGATTGATCGATATAATTATCGATATTGCAACGAGTAATTACAGCAACTAAGTTTGTATTGAAAAGATTAAACAACAAAGACTAAGCTGTAAGTTTGCAGACGCGCAACAAAAAACAGGAAAACCAGATCAAAGCGTTACGCTTATTTATCGTCCGGGGCGTAAATGCCATTTTTCTTGTACCTTTTGTTGTCAGCAACTGTCTGAGATTGCATTTGTTTTTCTGGATCGTATTAATGCCTCTGATGATCTTTGCCTCACCATCCATTGAATCACAATTCTCCTCCTGATAAAAAGGTGGCTGGGCATAATCGGCGGGGAAAATTTCGTTTGGTGCGCTAATGGTCCTAATCATCCATTATATGGACACGCATGCGTTTATCTTTACCCTGGCGGGTATGTTTTTAGCGTGAGGCATGGCTTTCGTATTATCAACAGGCTTGGTGCTGATTGAGCACGAATTTTACAGGCTGCTGCAGGACTCATTTTATCGGTTTCCCAGCATCACTTTTTCATTGTATATCTCGGCGGGTTATGCGCTGTCTGCGGTCAGTGTTGAATTAGATGCGATTGTAGCTGTGGTTATCCTCGTATAAAAAGTGATTTGAATCCTAAGCTTGTACTCTTTTATAGTTACGCAGCGGCCAACTGTGTAATCCAGGATTATGCTACGCCGAATTTATACATGCATGTATGCGTGTAGATTTCATCAGGGCTTAGTTCGGTAGGCGGGAAGTCAGGCTGGTTGGGACTGTCGGGGAAGTGCTGGGTTTCCAGACAAAAGCCTTGATGCTTTTTGTAAACCGCGCCAACTTTACCTCTGGTATTCTCCAGATAGTTGCCGGAGTAGAACTGAACACCAGGCTCGCTGGTCCAGCACTCCAGCGTCCGTCCGCTCTCTGGATCGAGCACTGTTGCAGCCAGTGTGAGTGTGCTGGGAGTAGACTGGTTGATGCAGTAATTGTGGTCGTAACCCAGTCCCTGAACTTCATTTATGTGTTTGCCTATCGGTGTCGGGACCGTCAGGTCCATCTCTGTTCCTGTCACAGCAACAAGCTTGCCAGTCGGAATGGAAAATTCATCTACTTCGGTGTAGCGGTCAGCATTGATCTGGATGATCTGGTCATAAATAAAGCCGCTATCATGCCCTGCAAGATTGAAATAACTGTGATTGGTTAGATTCAAAACGGTTTTCCTGTCGCAGGTCGCGCAGTAATCCAGCCGTAGCTCCCCAGCGGAATTAAGGCTGAAGGTGAGATCAACCGTCAATGTTCCTGGGTAGCCTTCTTCGCCATGCGGGCTGACCAGTGTCATTTTGAGCGCATCGCCTATGATCCTGGCATGCCAGACCTTTTTGTCAAAACCGAGTAGTCCGCCATGCAGTGCATTCGGGCCATCGTTTAAAGCCAGTGAGTACTCATTTCCATCAAGCGTGAATTTGCCATGGGCAATACGGTTCGCATAACGACCGCAGCAGGCCCCGAAGTAGGGGTTGTCGGCGCTCTGGTATCCTGCCATGTCATCGAAGCCGCAAACAACATCGGAGATGATGCCATCCCTGTCTGGTACTTCAATTGAAACTATAGTTGCACCATAGTTGATGATGCGGGCTTTCACACTGCCGTATTCCAGAATAAACACATCAATGTTGTGCCCATCGGAGGTCTTTCCAAATGCCTGTTTTATAATGCTCAAAACTTATGCTCTTTTTTTGTGGGTGTGATGAGTGTGACGTGGCTAGTCAAACACTACTCGGAAATTGCCAGTTCACTGCTTCTTTTCCTATATCAGCAGCAGTGGCCAAAAGTAAAGATCGATAATCTTCCAGATCACTCAGGCTGTGTCGATTGGTGGAGCTGGTGATAGATACTCCTCCAATAACCTTGCCAGAGGCCAGTATCGCAGTGGCGATGCAGATAATACCTGTTTCGTGTTCTTCTCTATCATAGGCGATTGCTGTCGCTTTTATTGCATCCAGTTCATTTTTTAGTGCTTTGACACTATTAATTGTATTAGGCGTGTACGCAAAAAATGATTGCTGCTGAATGGCTAATTGCTGTTGTGATGCGGGCAAAAAAGCCATCATCGCTTTACCAATTCCTGTGCAGTAAGCAGGGCCAACCTTTCCCGCCTGACTAAACATGTCTACTGGGTCAGCTGCATTGCGTTTATCAATATATAAAACCTGGCCATTATCCATTTGAGCCAGATGCACGGTCAGCGTAACGGATTGTGCCAGTTGGTCGATATAGCAACGGGCGAGTGGTGCGAGCGAAGACTGTTTCCAGGCTGCATGTGCAAGTCGCAACAGGCGTATGCCTAACGAATAGGTCTGCCGGTCCGCATCATAGGACAGCATGCCCTGGCCGCTCAGAGTTTGCAGAAATCGGTATAGCGTTGCTTTGGGGTGAGGACTATTTTCCAGTAGTTCTGAAAAACGCACGGGTCGACCCAGTGCAGCGATCTGGTCGAGAATATCCAGCGCCTTACCGACTGTACCGCCTGTTGTAGAAGATTTATTCATCTAGACCAGTTGCACATTCAACACAATTTGTATGATGACAAGGTTGACAGGTTTAACGGTTTTATCCAAACTTGTCAATATATGAAACGTGGTTTCAAATAATGAAACTATGCAATCTGTTGCTGTATATTAAGGTCGATGTCTGTCGGCTGCTACAGCTCGCTCTGGCACATAACAGACTTACGAAATCTCTAATCTAGGGGAATCTATGAATAGCAATGCGACCTTTCATGACCTGAAGGGCAAGAGTGTGTTTATCACGGGTGGAGGTTCGGGTATCGGTGCTGCTTTAACCGAAGGCTTTCTGCAGCAGGGGGCTAAAGTCAGTTTTGTGCAACGCTCCGACGCAATGGATTTCTGTACCGAGATGCAAAAAAAGTACGCCCAGAAGCCTCTGTTTATACCCTGCGATATTACCGATGTGGATGCGCTGAAGCAGGCGATCAAACAGGCTTCTGAGACTAATGGTCCTATCGAGGTGCTGGTCAATAATGCAGCGAATGATCAACGTCATAGCACTGAAGAGGTGGATGAGCGCTTCTGGGACTGGTCGCAATCGATAAACCTGAAAGCTTATTTCTTTGCCTGTCAGGCGGTAATCGCTGGCATGCGTGCGGCGGGCGGAGGCTCGATCATCAATTTTTCATCCATCAGCTATATGATGGGGAATAGCGGCTATGTTTCCTATACCACCGCCAATGCTGGCATTAATGGCATGACTCGAAGTCTCGCGCGTGAGTTTGGGCCGGACAATATTCGGGTCAATGCCATTGCGCCAGGCTGGGTATTAACTGATAAACAACTCAAACTATGGGTAACACCCGAAGCGCTTGCCGCGCACATGGACAGGCAATGCCTTAAACAGCACCTGAAACCCGAAGACATTGTTGACTCGGTACTTTTTCTGGCATCTCAATCCAGCCGTATGATGACTGGGCAGGCTATGGTGGTCGATGGCGGTGTTGTGGTGAGTGGATGACTGCTGAGTCCCAAAACCAGATTGCATGGGTTGCTGTAGACTGGGGTACCAGTAATTTACGTCTCTGGATCATGTGCGGAGATGGGCAGGTTTTGCAGCGCCTGGAGTCAGACCAGGGCATGAGCCGATTAAGCAGAGAACAATTTGAGCCGACACTTATCGAGCTATTACAACCCTGGTTAAACCATGAGTATAAGCTGCCTGTTATTTGCTGTGGCATGGTAGGTGCGCGCCAGGGCTGGAAAGAAGTCGACTATGTTTCTATACCCTGTAGTCCATCAGATATTTCTCAGGCGGTAGCGCTAACACTGGATGACCAGAGACTCTCGGTACATATATTGCCGGGTGTCAAACAATTCGATCCCGCCGATGTGATGCGCGGAGAAGAGACTCAGGTCGCCGGATTTCTGCATCAGCATGCGAATTTTTCTGGCACGATCTGTCTGCCGGGTACCCATAGTAAATGGGTAAGTGTTGAGTCGGGTCGATTGACCGGGTTCAGAACGCAAATGACCGGGGAGTTATTCGCTTTGTTGAGTCAGCAGTCGATCCTCCGACACTCGATAGATAACAGTGAATTTGACCCTGATGAATTCGACCGCTCGGTGATAGAAATGCTGGAAACTAATAGTAGCTTTAGCGCAAAACTATTTGCTCTGCGTGCACGATCTCTGATCACTGATGCCGCTACACAAAGTGCGGGGTCGCGTTTGTCAGGTCTGTTGATCGGTGATGAATTATCGGTTAGCAAATCCAGTTGGCAGGATAAAAAAGTCGCGCTCATCGGCGCGCCAAAATTAACAGCTCTTTATCAACGTGCGCTTGCCACACAGGGTAAAGAGGTCATCTATACTGACAGCGAGCAAATGACCCTGTCCGGTTTAACAAGGGCTTACCAGAGATTAAGAGAGGTTACAGCATGACACGTAAACTGGTCGCGATACTGCGAGGTATCCGTCCCGAAGAAGTACGCGAGATTGGACAGGCGTTGATTGATAAAGGTATCACGGTGATTGAGATCCCACTCAATTCTCCTGATGCAATTAAAAGTATCGGTATATTGGCGGATGCCTTTTCCGATGTAGCCTTAATCGGTGCCGGTACAGTGCTGATGCCGCAACAGGTTGAAGCTGTAGCCGAGGTAGGCGGACGTCTGGTGGTATCACCCGACTGTAACCTTGAGGTGATAGCAACGACGCGTCGTTTGGGGCTTTTATCCTATCCCGGTGTTATGACAGCAACTGAAGCTTTTAGTGCCTGGCGCGCAGGTGCAGATGCGTTAAAGCTGTTTCCAGCCAGTCAGGTCGGGGTTGAGGGATTCAAGGCTTATAAGGCCGTTTTGCCCCCTGAGTTGCCGGTGTATGCGGTCGGTGGCGTTGGCGCTGCCGATTTTTCAGAGTGGATAGCTGCGGGCATCACCGGGTTTGGTATTGGCTCAGAGTTATACCGCGAGGGTGATGATGTGAAACTGCTGTCTGAACGGGCTGAAAAGCTGGTGGCGGCCTATGATGAGTTACGTCCATGACAACAACACAACTATTTGATAAACGCATCCATCATCTGGGCGAAGGGCCACTGTGGCACCCGCAACGTCAGCAGTTATTCTGGTTTGATATACTCGCGCACAGGCTATGTTCACAGCTCGATGGAAAGGAGCTTAGCTGGCAATTTGATGAGTGTGTATCAGCCGCAGGCTGGATCGATTTAAATACTCTGCTGATCGCTTCTGAAACGGGGCTATACCGTTTTAATCTGGACACGTCAGTGCAACAGCTTGTATGTGAACTGGAAAGTGATAATCCACTAACACGCTCAAACGATGGGCGCGCCGACCCCTGGGGTGGATTCTGGATTGGCACTATGGGTAAATCGGCAGAACCGAATGCTGGAGCGATATATCGTTATTACCGGGGGGAGTTACGTAAGCTGGTAGCGCCGATTACCATATCAAACTCGATCTGTTTTTCACCCGATCGCCGCTTTGTATATTTTACCGATACTCCTAGCGGAATAATTCGGCGCCAGTGTCTGGATGCTGAAACCGGTTGGCTAACGGGCAGTCCACAGGCTTTTATCGATTTGACCGCCGAAGGACTGGCTCCCGATGGCAGTGTAGTGGATGTGGATGGAAATCTGTGGAATGCACAATGGGGAGCTGGTCGAGTTGCCTGTTATTCAGCGAGTGGTAAGTTTGTCAGGGCTATTGAACTCGAAGCCCGCCAGGTCACCTGTCCTGCGTTTGGTGGTGTCGATTTGGATAAGCTGTTTGTCACATCTGCCTGCGAAGCAATGGATCGTCCTGGGCCGCAGGATGGTGCTATTTTTGTGGTCGATAGCGTAACTAAAGGTCAGGCTGAATTTCAGGTTATTGTTTAACCTGGAACCCAGATTCAACCACGAAATGCACGAAGTTAGTTTGTGAGCTGTATGGACTACAACTAATATTTGAGCTAGAGAATAGCTGTACATTCGTTACTCTACTTGTCTGTTGGATGTCGATAGAGTAAAGATGTATCGCGCTAGCCTAAGGTACGCAGAAACTGATTCTGATTTAGAATGAAAGCTGACTTCGTCGTGTGCATTACTATAGGCAAGATGCGTAGGATGCGTTCTACGCACCATCATTTCACCATTTTCACCCCGCCAAACCGATCATCATATTCAGTCATTTGCTAATGCTGTTTTTGGTGCATAGAATGCACTTTACCTGGCTGTTTATCATTCTGGGGACACAGTAGAAACCAATATATAGTTACTGAGTAATCATAAGAATAAATCAAACATAATCATAAGCCGTAATGGAAAGTCCTGTGTATGGGGTATGAAATTGATCTTTATCTCGACCTTTCATTCACCTTTCAGGTGGGAATACTTTTCGATTATTAAATTCCCAAAGGAAGTGGCGCGTTGAAAAACGTCTGGTGGAGTATGTCAACAATGGTGGAATCCTGATAGGCGTGAGTGCCGGAGCTATGCTGCTAACTCCAAATATTGAAAGCGCTTATATTTGTGGAGATGAAAACTTTGTCGGTTTAACTGACCTTAGCTCACTAAACCTGGTTCCATTTATGTTTGAACCGCATTCTAATAAAAGCTCCAGTAGTGCTGAGAAGCTAAAAGAGAATTATGATCTAGCCATGGCGTCAGAGGATGATGCCTTAGGTATTGTTGATGACGTAAAGCTAATAGTGGGTACACCGGAACACCTGGTGCGTGGAGTATTATATTGGGGACAGATTGCAAAATATTCTAATATTAGAATTAATTGTGATCTGACCCCGTATTGTGTTGATGTTACAAAAAAAGTCAGCACAGATATATTTGGAAAATATGAGTGTTTATTTTGCGCAACTCAAGTTGAGTATATATTTATTTAAGGGTGGAAATTACAGTAGAAGAAATACACAGAAAACTACTTTGTAGTTCTTTTTTATCTCATTTATTGATGATGAAATCTCTCGGATTTTATTGGTTAGATGCGTCTGTTTTTTGTGATCTTCTTCACAAAGAAATGAAAGGTTTTCCAATAAGCTATCGCTGCGCTGAGAAGTATGAAAGTGCTTCGATTTAAAATTAAGAACTCATGAAGTAAGGGGTTGAGTCATGCGGTATATCCACTCACCAATTGGTATATATTTTTTAGTTTTTCTAATAACTTCATGTGGTGGAGGTGGAGGCGGTAGTGAGAAATCCACAAACCCCAATATTTCAGATACAACCCCCCCGGTAATTCTATTAAATGGTGATTCTTCAATCACGATTTTTCAGGGCGATATATTCGTAGATCCTGGAGCAGTTGCGGTAGATGCAATTGATGGAGCTGTTCTGGTTACTATAGCAGGGGATACCGTCGATAGTAATAAGCTAGGAATATATGAGGTTCAATATAGCGCAATTGATACTGAGGGTAATCAAGCAACAATATCTAGAACAGTAAATATTATTGCTTCAGCAATACAACTTAATGATACGGGTGTAACTTGGGGTGGAAATTATCCAAGCGGTAATAATACTACCTGCACCGGAGAGATAGTTCTATCTCAAGATTGCTCAGATGGTCGAGATGCGAATGGTAATTTATCTAAGGTTGGTTCGGGTGAAGCAGGGTTTGATTTCACAAAATTAAATTCCAGTGGTACCCCAATATCAAATCAAAATATAACCTGGGATAATAATGGAAGTGAAGCAAGCTCAAGCCAATGGAGCTGTGTTAAAGATAATAATACTGGATTAATTTGGGAAGTAAAACGTCACAATGCTGCTGAAACAAACCTTCATTCTGTTTTTGATTCATTTACCTGGTTTAATGGGGTATCACTTGGCACCGCAAAAGGTGAAACTCCAAATACCTGTTCCGGATATTCAGATGCTGATTCAAAAACGTATTGCAACACCGCAGCTTTTATTGGAAGGGTTAATTCTACGTCATTCTGTGGGAGCAATACCTGGCGTTTGCCGACTGCTGAGGAGCTAAGGTCTATAGTAAATTATGGAATATCCAGGCCAGCTATTGATAAATATTTCTTCCCTAATACTCAAGATGTTGGAGCTTACTGGACCTCAGTACCTGTATCTGGTAATCCGACAAGGGTTGCATGGTCAGTTTCTTTTCACAGTGGAGGGGTTTCTCAGTCCCCTTATTCAGATGATGTATTTATACGATTAGTACACGATTAAGGATAATTAAAACAGCCAAAGTGTTAGATGATAGAAATTACTAAGTTTGTGGAAAATATGAAAATTTTTAGTATAGGAATGGTGTTAATTAGCCTGTGTAACCCGATTACAGTTGCTGCAGCAGTGTGCCCAAATTCGCTGACTACGCCAACTTCGAATTTTACCATTCATCAGGATGGGACGGTTACGCATAATAGAACCGGATTGATGTGGAAAGTTTGTGCTCAAGGTATGAATTGGACTAACTCCAATACCAGCAACGGATGTACTGGAACAGCAGAAAAATATAACTGGCAACAGGCATTACAAATTCCGGAGACATTGAATTCTTCTGGCGGCTATGCGGGTTATACAGATTGGCGCTTGCCAAATATAAAAGAACTGGGATCTATAGTTGAATATAATTGTTATTTCCCAACTATTAATGAAGAAGTTTTTCCTGAATTTCCAAATCATGCTATTTGGACATCGACCCCTAATGCTTATCTGGATAAGGTGTCCTGGACCATATCTTTCATTAATGGAGGGGATTACATACACCGTAGAACTGACACAGATAATGTTATTCTAGTGCGTAGTGGACGGTGAGCTACTGTGCTTAATAGGAATTATGATAAAAATGATAATAAGGGGGCGCCACCCTTTAAGCTAACTTAATGGTCTATCGAACATTCGGTGTAATATTGAAAAGGGATTGCCATGTGCTGTTAATCGACTTATTCAGGAACTGAAAAAAATGAAAGTGTACGACAGTATCAATCACTTATCAGACCAGGAAATCTGGGCGATGATTAAAAAGGGTGGCGTCCCCATAAGCCTCCCCATGAGCCGGAAATGGCTTTTACTATTGGGCTTTGCGGATAGGAACAATTACATTATTGCTTATTCTAGTTACATGGTTAATTGAAAATGTTAAACATATTTTATAAGAATACAGCTAACAAAACAGTCAAGCTCGCACAAAAAGCGCGCCTGGACCGGCCAAACAGCGGTTGGCCACTTACTTAAGAGTTAAGTTTTCAAACCACACTATTAGGAGAAATCATGGTAATTATTGTAGTAATAATAGTATTTGGCATTTTAGGTGCTGCAATTGCTTCAGGCAAAAATAGAAACGCTTTGGGCTGGGGGTTGCTATGTGCGTTATTCCCATTGATAGGGCTAATTGTCTTGCTTTTCATGTCCAAGCTGGAAGATGAGAAGTTTGAACTAGCGAAACGACAATTCGAACTTCAAATGCAACAAATGCAGCAGGGAAAATCATTGTCATCAGATGATACCATTGACTGCCCTAATTGTGCCGAAACTATTAAAGCCAAGGCCAAAGTATGTAGATTTTGTCAACATGAGTTAGAAGCAGAATCTGAAACTTAACACATATGAGCCCCCAGCTAGTCAATAGGTACTAAGTAATTATTTCGTCTCATGAAGTGAGGCAAAAAACACGATTAACAAAGTCATCTACTTCGTCTGTTATGGCAGCCGTTAAGCCAGTCGCTTACAGCAAAGACATATAGAGGATCTCTTATTGCGGTCTTACCGCTGCCTGTATTTTATAATCCTTTATGGGGTACAGGGTCACTACGGCTGCAGGGATGCAGGAGGCAGGGAGACGCAGAAAGCCAAAGACGAGAGGAACTTTGGAGACACCCAGCGATTGGAAAGGAAATTAAACTCCAGCTATTCAGCTATGGCTTCATTTAAATGAAGTGGGTATTAAGTCAAAAACTTGTTTTTATTTAACCTTAATGGGTAGTTTTTCTTCGGCTGGGTCAAAGGGTAAAATGATCCTGCAACCTGTGATACAAGGTTGGTGCTTGAAAGAATTTTCAGAGCTTCAAAATATGGGTGCCCCTAAAGATTCTCCCTAGATGGGATATTTCCCGCTCGAAGCTGACAATTTCCCGCTAACGGATGATTTTAAATCCGTTGGCGGGGGAAGTCTGCTTAGACACAACAAGTCAGTGGTTTAAGGAGCGCTTACCGCTGACTTGAGGTTGTCGAACGCCACAATGTCACAACTCGTCACTACTCTTGCTGGCGTAATCCACTGTTTTGGGGCAGAGCCGTTTACCTCTGGTGAATTCGAGATATGTATCGTCGCCGAGAGAAGAACTTTGGAGACACCCAGCGATTGGAAAGGAAATTAAACTCCAGCTATTCAGCTATGGCTTCATTTAAAAATATAATAAAATATAAAAGACACCCACAAAGAAATATAAAAAGAATATAAAAGACACCCACTAATTGAAAACGCTATTAAATGAGCTATTGAGACGTTGATTCTGTTAAATGTACAGGAGATGATGAGCTAAATGAAGCTTTTTACAGCTCGTATCGGGTATTTTCACTCTGGAGGTTTTTTAAGAACAAAGTAACTCACAATCTGAGTTATCAGATTGAATTTTTTAAATTGAGAGATGGGTAAAATCTACGTGTCAGGAAAAACTTCAGCACAGCGCTTCATACCGTGCACCCAGTTCTTTCCCATT